>JBBQJI010000038.1:0-71042 GCA_038325765.1 Nannocystales bacterium | reverse complement strand
CGGAACCGGCCGCCAGCTGTGCGCGCAGGCTCTGCCGCGTTCGGTGCAGCCGCGCCTTGACGGCCGGCACGGACATCTGCACATGGCGTGCGACGAGCTCAGCGGCGTAGCCATCCACGTCGCGCTCGAAGAGGATCGTTCGATCGAGCGACGACAGCTTGGCGGTGCAGGTCCCTTGGCCAGGCGACCACGATGCTCAGGCCCGACCGTCGCGCGCAGCCCGTGATCGGCTCGTTCATGACATGCCTCCCCGCTCGCCCTGGTCACCCGCCGACGGGCCCTTCCCGGCGTCGACCAGGCGTCGGACCATCGCCCGGAACTCGGACATCTCGAAGGGCTTGTCGAGCACGGCCGCCGCACCCGCCTCGCCCGCTGCGTCGCGGAACACGGCCCCACCAAACGCGGCGATGAACATGACCGGCGGTAGGTGGCCCGCGAACCGCACGTGGGTGAGGAACTCCATGCCAGTCATGCCAGGCATCCGCGCGTCGGAGATGATCAGATCGAACGGCGGTGCGCCTGGTCGCGGTAGATCGCTGAGGATCCGCAGCAGCTCGACTCCGTCCGCCGCTTCGGCGACGTCGTGTCCGATGGGCAGGTCAAGTCAGAGCACGATGACGGGCTCCGATCCTGTGAGAGCCAGCGGAAGCGCAGTTGGGTGCAACCTAGAATTATCGGCGGTGATCGAGCGTGCGGCGATCCTCGGTCGGGGCCCGCGCCTCGAGCTGCAGTTCAACGAGGCCATCTCGATGGTCGTGCACCGCACCCCCCTCCGCGAACACGGTCGCCGACGCCGACGTCGCGTCGAACCAGCGGAGTGTCGGGGAAGCGCGGCGGCCAGGTCGCGGAGCAGGTGATCAGCAGCGCCGCGACGCCGATGACCGCGAGCACTGCTCCCAGGAGCCTGAAGGCGGTTCGCACTGCCAGCCGGCGCAGAGTCCTGGACCGAGTTGAGCTCTGCTGCTCACAGGACGATCGCGACCTTGCTCGCGTCGGCGCGATCGATCTTCACGGCCACGGTCGCGCCGGGTTGGATCCGCGGGATCGCGAGCGGCGACACGATCATCGAGCACTGCGCGGGATAGGGCTGGCCGCCGGGCGGCCACACCTGCAGCTCGAACCCGACCATCGGTCGATCGTTGACCCGCGTACCGGTCTCCCAGATGCGCGAGATCGTGGCCTGCGCCGGCGTTCCAGTGCTGAGGATGCGGTTACGTTCGGCGGATCCGCGCAGCAACTTCACCACGAGGTACAGCGGCAACGCGATCCCCACCGCTATCATCGGCAGGAAGTACCAGGGCATCCAGCTGAGGATGTGCATCGCCCCGGTGGATGCACCTGGCCGATGGTTGTGACCATGGGGCGGACCGAGAATCGGCGCGACGGCCGAGAACGCTCGTTCGAGGGTGTCGGCGCGCCTTCCTGCACCGCACACGTCCGAATACGGCCCCGTGGAGCCGAACGGCCCGAGGTGGGCTACGCTGTACCCATGACCGTGCAACGCGGCACCCTCGGCGACGCGGCAGATGCGCCCACCGAGGGCGAACGCTTCGTCGAGATCGCGCGCCTCGGCGGCACCACGATCGAGCAGATCATCAGCTCGGCGGACCCCGACCCGCGCCCCTACGACCAGCCCCACGACGAGTGGATCGTCCTGCTCGACGGCACGGCCGAGCTCGAGGTCGATGGCACATCGCTGTCGCTCACGGCGGGACAGTGGGTCGTGTTGCCCGCCCACACGCCGCACCGTCTGTTGGCCACGAGCGCAGGCGCGCGGTGGCTTGCGGTGCATGTCCGATAGCCGCGTCGCCGGGCCTCCCGTGATCCACAACACGCTCGTCTGCCACCGGCGAGTCGCGCTGCAATATTCGATGTCGGCTCCAGGTACGCGGTCGATGCCCGCCGGAGCGTCGTGCTCCGTCGCGCGCGATCAACTCCCCACCCCCGCCAGGTGACGCGCATGGGATCTGCCGACCGCTGGATGTCCTTCCTCCACTCCAATCTCGAGGCGCGCATCGCCCGATCCGAGAACCCGGCGCGCATCCTCGATGAGGTCGTGCTCGAGATGCGACAGCAGCTCGTCTCGGCGAAGAAGGCGGTGTGTATCGCCATCGCCGACGAGAAGGTGCTGCGCTACCAGCTCGATCGGCACCTCGCAGACGCCGACGCCTGGGAGAAACGGGCGATGATGGCGGTGCGCGCCGGCGACGACAATCTCGCCCGCGCCGCCTTGAGCCGCAAGGCGCAGATGGACGAGCTCGTGCAGGGCTATGGCGATCAGTGGGCCGACCAGAAGCGCGCCGTCGACAACCTGCGCGCCGCGCTGTCGCAGCTCGGGGCCCGCATCGACGAGGCCGCACGGCAGCGGACGATGCTCGTCGCCCGCGCGGCGCGTGCCCAGGCCCAGCGGACGATCGCCGCGACCATGGCCCGGCTCGATCACGTCTCGCCGTGGGGCACGCTCGAACGCATGGAGGAACGGGTGCTCCAGCTCGAGGCCGACACCGAAGCCGCCGCCGAGATGGGCGACGGCGCCGACGTGGCGCTCGAGGCCCAGTTCCGTGCGCTCGCCGCCGGCTCGGTCGACGACGAGCTCGCCGCCCTCAAGCGCCGCATGGCGATCGACGGCCCGCGCGAGCGCAGGGCGCTGCCGGCGTAGCGCCCCGCCCGCATCACCGCGATCTACGGCACAGCGATCTACGGCACCACGATCTACGGCACCACGATCTACGGCACCACGATCGTGTAGGCGTACCACTCGGTCGGGCCATCGATCGGGTCGCAGTTGCCGACGTGCGCCTCGAACACGCTGAGCACCGGCGCGCTGCCACCGAACTCGCCGGGGATGTCGGAGGACTCCCCCGGCCCGACGGCGAGGGGCTCGCCTTCGCCGGCGCGGATCAAGCGGCCCGCCCACTGCGATCCGCCCGCCTCGCACTCCACGGCGGGGCAGCCGAGATCCGCGAGCGCGACGCCTTCGACGTTGGTCGGCCACGTCGGCGTGGCATCCGGTGCGACGAGGGTCTGTGCCCTGGCTGCGACGACGACGTGCTCGCCGTCGGCGTCGGTGATCCGCAGCCACTGCTCGACGAACTCGGCGGTCGCGCGGCTGTCGACGAGCACCGCCACCTGTTCGTCCGCCACCAAGCGGACCGACGCCGCGCCGCTCGCGACGGCGATCGTGAGCGCTCCGGTGATCTCGCCCGTACAGTCGAGATCGAACGTGGTGCCCGCGACCCCGGTGACGACGCAGTCGGCGCTGCCGGATGCGTCGATCGGATCGAGGGTGTACGCGTCGCCTGTGGCCTCGAGGCGGCACTGCGGTGGGGGTTCGACCGGGGCGTCCTCGGGCCGCACGCACACCCGCGGATCGGGGGCGCCGTCCGCCGTCGCGCCGCACACACAGGCGTCGTCCTCGATCGTGCACCACAGCGACGACGACGCGCCGCTGCCCCACAGCCCGAGCGCCACGCACACGCGATCGCCGTCGCACTCGCCGTCGAAATCACACCGCGGACGTACGCAGCAGTCCGCGTCGAACTCCGAGATCGGCCCGCCCGCGGAGTCGCCACAGAAATTGCCGTCGACGTCGGCACACGTACCCGGGTTGTCGGAGCACTGGCCACCCGGACCGGGATCGCCGCTTTCCTGCGTGCCCTCCGAGCTGCCTTGGCTGCCAGCGTCCGATTCGGTCTCGGGCGTCTGCCCCACCGTCTTCGGCGTCACGCAGCCACCCAGCGCCAACACACCCACCCAAGTCAATCGCGTCAGTGTCATCATGCCCGGGGTTTCTCCGGGCTCCGCCACATCCGTCACGCGGTCGATGCGACCACGAATCGCATCGGGTGCGATCACGAATCGCACCTCGCCGCGCGCGCCACATGGGAGCTCGGGTGTGCGGCCCGCAGTCGATCGGCCTCGCGGCGGGCAGGCTCGACGCGACCGAGCTCGCACAGCGCACGCACGCGCAGCGCACCGTTGGCGTCGGCGAGCTGGACCGACGGCGTGCCCTCGAGGGTGGCGAGGGCCGCTGCCGCATCGCCTGCATCGAGCTGACCGCGGGCGCGCTCGAGGGCGGCGAGCTCGGCCTCGAGAACGCTCGGCCTCGGCTCGGGCTCGGCCGGGGCGACGGGCGACGGGGCGATGTGCGATCGGACACCGCCGGGAGCCGCGGCGCGGGGCGGCGCGGCTGGCTGCGGCCCGGACAGCGGCTCGGGCTCGCGCTCGGGCAGCGCCGCGACCGGGCCGCTCCGCTGCGCCGCGAGCACCGTTTGGTGAGACGCATCGGCCATCGGCGCTGACCCATCGCTGCCGGCTCGAGCCGGCGCCGGCGCGGGCGCACGCACGAGCGCCACGCCGATCGCGATCGTCGCCACGGTGGCCCCCGCGATCGCGCCGAACTTGGCCAGACCCAGCCCGCCGAGCACCGCAGCCGACTTCGGCACCGCGAGCACGAGCGCGGCCCAGCTGCGGCGAGCGGCGTCGTCATCGGGTGGACGGCGGGCGTGGCCGATCGCCGAGTGCACGCGTTCGGCCGCCGCCATCCGCTGCAACCGTCCTCGCGCGAGCCGCAGCCGCGAGTACACGGTGTCGAGCGGCACGCCGGTCTGGCTCGCCATCTCGGGCCCGCTCATGCCGAGCAGATCGGCCATCACGAGCACCTCGCGCTGCGCCTCGTCGAGGGCCCCGAGCAGCCGCTCGAGATCGGCCGCAGCGTCGCCGCGCGCGTGGGGCGAGGCGAGCTCCTCGGGCACCCGCCGCAGCGCAGCTTCGCGCCGCGCCGTGCGGGCCGCCGTGCGGCGGATGCGGAACACCACCCGCCGCGTCACCGCATACAGCCAGCCGCGAGGGCTCACCTCGGCGTCGAGGACGGCCAGCCGGCGATAGGCGGTGATGAACACCTCCTGCACCACGTCGGGGACCGTGTGCTCGGGCGTACCGAAGCCGCGCGCCGCCCCCCACACGAAGGTGAGGTGCTCGCGATACAGCGCTTCGAATTGCTCGATTCGGCGGTGGTCCACGGCTATCCCGGGGGTTTCTCCATCATGGCCGCTTTCCGTCACGGCGCCTCGCGCGGAGCTCGACGCCGAGCCACAGCCGCGTCGACACCGGCGGCGGCCGGAACACGGAGATCGGCGCGCCGGGCTCGCGGAGCTCGAATGCAGGCCGCGTCACGGCGGCGGCGACCTCGGCGCGGGCGAGCAGCGCGAGGGGACCCGCCAGCGTCACGCGAACGCCCGCCGACACGGTGGGGGCCACCCACGCCGCGTGCACCGTCTGCGCCCCGGGAACATCGACGCCACTGCCTCGCATCGCCCCTGCCGCGATCCCGAGGCACACCGGCGCACGCACCCGGCCGCGCCCGAGCTCGGGGCACACCCGCACGGCCACGGTGCCGAGCTGCACCCGGACGGCACCGATCGCCCCCGCGGATTGCCGCGGTGCGATCCAGGTGCCGCCGAGCTCCACGCGCAGACCGGGGCGGCCGCCCCCGAGCGCGGCATCGATCCCGCCGCTCGGCCCCGGGACCGCGCCATACTCCACACCGCCCGCGAGCGCGAAGAGGCCGTACCACCGCGGCTTCGCAGTGGGGCGCGGCGGTCGAGCGCGGTCCGTCATCGGCAGCGTCGGTTCGGCGCGCACGACATCGGTCGCGGTCGGCGACAGCGGCACATCGGTGGCGGCGCCCTTCACCGTGATCTCGGCGCGCGCGACCGCGACGGCATCGACGCCGAGCGCCACCACGAGTGCTGCCGCACCGCCCAGGGTCTCGCAGTCGCGCGCACGCAACTCCCTCGCATCGCGCAGCGGTGTCCGACCGTCGAGAAACCGCGTGATCTCGAGCGCGAGGTGGTACTCGCCACCAGTACCACCCGTCACCGTCGCCTGCACGGCGACGCGATCCGGATCGAGCTGGGCGTGCAGGTGCGCTTCGATCTGCGCGGTGACCTGCGCGGCATCGGGGCAACCGGCCGGCGCCCGCCACGACAGGCCGCCGGATGACATCGCGGGCTCGGCCAAGGCGAGCGCCCACACCAGGTTCGCGAGCGCTGCCACCACAGTCGCGCGCGACGGTACCACCAGTGTGCGTACCGCTTCGAGCCCGCGACGCGCGGACGCCCGCGCAGGGCGAGCTCAGTCCTTCTGGGGACCGGCCCGGTCCCCCTTCAACCCGGGCAAAGCCCGGCGGAACCTTCCCGCTCCCAATCGCCGTCGCTCTCTCAGCCCGGCGCTGCCCGTGTCCGGCTCCGACGGACTGCCATCCCCACGCCGGGACTGGACGCCGCCGCGGCGATCCCCACCATCCCGATGAATCCGTATTCGCGAAGCCAATGAGACGTCATGCGGGGCGCCCCGCACGGGGGGGGTGAATCGCGAGATCACGCGCTTGCTTCGAACGCCGGCAAGGGCCGCCCGCGCACGGCTGGCGATGGCCGCGTCGGCAGGTGGCGCGAAGGCAGCGCGGCGCACGAGCCCCGGCCTCGTGCCCGTCACTCGTGCCGCAGCGCTTCGATCGGGTCCAGCCGCGACGCGCGGATCGCCGGGTACAACCCCGAGACCAGACCCACGCTGATCGACACGCCGGTCGACAGCACGATCGAGCTCCACGTGACGACGGTGGGCCAGCCCGCCCACGCGGCGATGATGTCGGCGATCCCGATGCCGAGCCCGATGCCCGCGGCGCCGCCGAGCAACGACAGGGCGAAGGCCGTGATCAGGAATTGGAATCGGATGTCGCCGCGGCGCGCCCCCACGGCGCGGCGGATGCCGATCGCGCGGGTCTGCTCGACCACCGACGCGAGCATGATGTTCATGATGCCGATGCCGCCGACCAGCAGCGAGATGCCGGCGATGCACCCCATCACCATGTCGAACAGCCGCTGGGTCTCGCGGCTCTGGGCCAGCAGGGCCTCGGGCACGATGATCTCGTAGTCGTCCGCGCCACCATGGAGCCGATCGAGCAGGCCGTCGACCACCGCCGCGACCTCGCCCGGTGCGCTGCCGTCGCGGGTGCGGATCGTGATCTCGGCGAGCGGCGCGTCGAGGGGATCGTGCTCGAACTTGCGCTGCGCCGTCGACAGCGGCGCGAGGATCTGGCGCGCGCGCGAGTCCACCGCGATGCCCTCGATCTGCGCGTCGCTGTCCTCGGCCGCGAGCACGCCGATGACCTCGAGCCACACGTCGTCGACCTTGACCGCGGCGCCCACCGCCTGGGCCGCGCCGAACAGCTCACGGCGCGCGGTGGCCCCGAGCACGCAGATCTGCGCGTGGTCGCGGTCGTCGTCAGCGTCGATCCACCGGCCCTCGGCCAGCCCCAGCGCCTGCAGCTCGGCCATGCGCGGCGACACGCCGAAGACCTCGACCTCGGCCTTGCCCGTCGCCGACAGGACCTTGTACGGCTCGATCTTGATCTTGGGCAGCACCAGCTCGGCGTCGCGCACCGCCTCGAGGATCGCGTCGACGTCGCGCAGCGACACGCCGATCGACTTCTTGCGGATCTCGGGCAGATCCTCGGCGTCGATCTCCTTGGCCCGCACCAGCACGTTGCGCACGCCCATGCGCTCGATGAGCCCGAGGGCCTGGCGCTCGGCGCCGGCACCGATCGACAGCATCGCGATCACGGCTCCGACGCCGAACATCATCCCCAACGTGGTCAGGGCCGTGCGCAGCGTGTGCTCGGCGAGGTTCTCGAGCGCCGCGACGAAGGCATCGACGATGCGCACTACTTGCCGCCCTCCTGCGCCACGGGCTCGGCGTCGGTGTCTGCGAGCAGCTCGCTCGCGGCGCGGGTGGGATCGCGCAGCGCGATGCGGTCGCCGGGCTCGAGCCCCGAGACGACCACCACCCGCCCGGTACTCGCGGCGCCCAGCTCCACCTCGACCGTCTCGAACCCGGTGATCCCCTGACGATAGACCACGGTGAGCCCGCCGCGCTCGAACACCGCCTGCCGCGGCACCACGATCACGTCGGGTCGCTCGACGAGGATGATGGCGCGCACCCGCTGCCCCACGCGCATCTGCTCGATGTCGGTGCGCTCGAGCGCGAGGGTGACCCCGAAGTAGTGCACCGGCACCTCCGGGTGGCGCGGCTGCGCCAGCGTGTCCATGCGCCGGATCGTCGCCTTCCAGGTGACCTCGGGCCTGGCGTCGATGATCACCTCGGCCGCGAGACCGGGCGCCAGATCGCCGGCGTCGGCCTCGAGCACATGGACGAGGGCGGCGAGCTCGGCGACCACGGGGACCTCGGCGAGCGGCTGTCCCGGCCACACGGTATCGCCGACCCCGAACGTGCCGCCACGACGGTCGCGCTCGAGCACGAGGATCCCCGGGTGGGGCGCCACGATCTGCAGCTGCTCGAGGGCCTCTTCGGCGTGCGCGACCGACTTGCGGTGGTGACCGCGTGCGATCTCGTGCAGCTCGAGCTTGCTGCCCGCGACCTGACGCTCGACACCCTGGACCGCGCGCGCGTGATGGGCCTTGGCCTCGGCCAGCTCGAGATCGATCGAGTCCTCGGCGATCTCGTTGCGCGACAAGATGCTCTCGTCGACGTCACCGAACTCGCGGGCGACGTCGGCCTCGTGCTCGGCGAGATTCGCGGTCTTGCTCCGGCGCGTGCGCGTGGCGGCGCTATCGATCGTGACCTTGCCGATCTTGCGCTCGTCGGTCGACACGTCGTCATTGCTGTCGGCGAGGCTGCGCTCCATGTCGGTGGGATCGAAGCGCATCACCACGTCGCCGGCCGCGACCTGGATGCCGTTGTCGGCGACCCATGCCAGCTTCATCGGGCCGTCGCTCTCGCGCGGGGCGGTGATCGGTGTCGCCTCCACCGCCTCCAGTAGGCCCTCGGCTCGGACGCGCCGCACAAAGGTGCCGGGCGGCTCCACGACGAAGGTCGGGACGTCGCCCACAGGCGGCGCGGCGGGGGTGCACGCGGCGACGAGCCACACCACCCATGAAAAGCTCGCCGCACGCGTCATTGCGTCACCTCTTGGGCGCGCAGCACCACGTCGCCTTCGTCGACACCGGCGAGGACCACGATGGTCTCGGTGTTGCGCACGCCGAGCTCCACAGCTACCGCCTCGGGCCCGTTCGCGCCGCGCACGTAGACCTGCGGCCCATTGGCGGTGGGGACCACCGCGTCGAGCGGCAGCAGCAGCACGTCATCGTGGCGGGCGGTCTCGATCTTGCCGCGAAAGCGCATGCCCGGGCGCAGCTTCACCCCGCCGGCCTCGACGATCGCGACGTCGAGCTTCGCGATCTTGAGCGGGTTGACCTGCGATGCCCGTTGCACGGAGTGGGAGATGCGTTCGACCTTGCCGCGGACCTCGAGGTCGCGCTGGGCGTCGAGCCGCAGCGATACCGCTTGCAACGCGGCGACCCGGGCGATGTCGACCTCGTCGATCTCGCCCTCGGCGCGCATCTCATCGAGCGACACCACCTCGATCACCGTCTCGGCGCGCCAGGCGTTGTCGCCAACCTGCTTCTTCTTGCCGTCGGACTCGGTGGTGTGGATGACGGTGCCCGCCCGCGGCGCGAGCACGGTCATCTGGTCGATCGCGGCCTCGATCTGCTGTACGCGGGCGAGGGCGCGGTCGCGCTTGCTCCGCCACGCCGCGATCTCGGCGGCGTCGCGACGCGCGGCCGCCTTCGACTTGCGTGTCAGGTACCCGACCTTGACCTCGGCCAACGCGAGATCGTGGCGCGCCTTCTCGAGCTCGATGACCGCCGTGATGCCCTCGGGCGCGTCGGACTTGACCCGGGCCTTGCGGCGCTCGGCCTCGGCCGCGGCCACCGCGAGCGCCTCGTCTTGCCGCGCGACCCGGGCCGCTGCGATCTTCAGCTCGAGCTCGACCGCGGCGGCGTCGCGTTCGGAGACCTTCTCGTCGAGGCGACGCTGTAGCTCCGAGGTATCGAACGCGAGCACGGGCGCGCCGACGTCGACCTCGATCCCCTCCTCGGCCATCATCGCGATCTTGTAGTTCCACGTGTCGGGCACCGGCGGCGGCCCGACGCTGTCGGCATCGACCGCACGGATGGTGCCCGAGACATCGACCGTCACCAGCATCGCGCCGCGGCGAACGACCAGGTCTTCGGCGTCGCCGGCCGCCTGGACCGGCGCGCACCCAGCGAGCAGCGCGACGAGCAGCGCCTTCAACCGATCGCCGCGGCTCATGCTCCCTCCGCTTCCACGGCCACCGCCGCGCCCTCGTCGAGGCCCGAGATCACCGCGCACTGCTGCGCCGAGCAGGCGTCGACGACGACCTCCGCGGTGTCACCGTTGGCGAGCTTCACCCGGGCGGTGTCGCCGCCCAAGATCATCGCCGCGCGCGGCACCAAGAGCGCGTCTTCGGTGGTGCGGACATCGACCTCGACGCGCACCGACAGTCCGGGGCGCAGCTCTGCCGGCGCACCCCCCTCGAGCTCGATGTCGACCGTGAAGTAGCGCCGCGTCGACTGGTGCGCGACCTCGTGCGCGACCGGGCTGACCGCGACCACATGCCCGGGCAGCGGCCGCTCGGGCCAGGCATCGACCACGCACGTGACCCGCTGACCGGCGCGCACGCGGCCATCGTCGACGTCGTCGAGCCGCGCGCGCACCACCAGCCGCGAGAGATCGGGCAGGCGCCCGACCGGCAGTCCCGGCCACACGTTGTCGCCCACCCGCAGCTTGCGTCCCTCCCACGGGTGGCTGGACACGATGAAGATGCCATCGCGCTCGGCGACGAGCTCGAGCCCCCCGAGCTGGGCCTGCGCCGCCTGCAGGCTGCGCTCGGCTTTGGCGAGCGCGATGCGGCCGACCTCGGCCTCGAGCTTGGCGCCGCGCACCGCCGCGTCGGCGTCGGCGTTCGCGGAGGCCAAGGCGACCTCGGCGCGGGCCAGTGCCAGCTCGAAGTCGCGGGCCTCGCGACGCGAGAGCAGGTGGACGGGCACCCCGATGTCGAGCTTGGCCTTGGCCACCGCGATGCGTTGGGTCTCGACCTCGAACGACTTGTCGTCGCTCGCCACCTCGTCGGTCGCCGCCTGCTCGACGAGGTGGTTCTCGGCTTCGATCACGGCGAGCTCGCGCTCGCGGATGGCCTCGATGGCCGCGGCGGTGTCGAAGCCGATGACCCGATCACCGCGCCGGACCTCGGCACCGTCCTCGGCGAGCCAGCGGATCGCGAGGTTCCAATCCTGGGTGCGTGGGCCCGAGAGCTCCACCGATGCGGCCGCGTCGATCTCGCCGGTGAGCAGCAACCGCTGCTGCAGCACACCGCGGGCCACGGTCGCGGCAACGGATGCCGGGCCCGGTGGCGCTACCCCGGCCGCGGTGCACCCGGTGAGCGCGATCGCCAACCACACCGCGCTACCCCGCATCGACGACCTCCACGACGGCCCGCGCCGCGACCTCGCGCCCCGGTCCGTCGGCGACGACGCGGCCCTCGGCGAGCCGGATCGCCCGCGGGCACACGGCGGCCACCGAGGGCTCGTGGGTGACCACGACGATGGTGTGGCCCTTGCCGTGCAACTCGTCGAACAGCGCCATGATCTCGCGCTCGGTCGTGGTGTCGAGGTTGCCGGTGGGCTCGTCGGCGAGCAGCAAGGTCGGCGTGCCCACCAATGCCCGCGCGATGGCGACGCGCTGGCGCTGACCGCCCGACAGCTCGTAGGGCCGATGCTTGCTGCGATCGGCGAGGCCCACCCGCTCGAGGGCGCCCAACGCCTCGCGACGTCGCTTGGCGCGGGCCATGCCGCGATACACCAGGGGTAGCTCGACGTTCTGCAGCGCGGTCGCCCGCGGCAGCAACTGGAAGCTCTGGAACACGAAGCCGATGTGGCGGTTGCGGATCCCCGAGAGCGCATCGTCACCCAGGCTCTGCACATCATTGCCGTCGATGCGGATCACACCCCCGGTCGGTCGATCCATGCAGCCCAGCAGGTTCATCAACGTGGTCTTGCCCGACCCAGATCTTCCGACGATGGCGACGTATTCGCCGGCATCGATGCGGAACGTGACGCGGTCGAGGGCCGCGATCGTATCGCCGCCCATCCGGTAGTGGCGGCACAGATCGACGACCTCGAGGATTGCGCGGGCCATCTTGGCGCACAGTGACACGGCCTGCGGCAAAAAGGTTCCCGTAGTCGTCGCGATCGCACCACCGAAGTCGGCCTTCGATCGCGGATGGCCGTGCGATCGTTCTCGAGGCACGCGAACGTGGTAGCCTGGTCGTCATCCTCGAGATGCCGCGCGCACGCACCTCCGTTCACCCGCTCGCCCACGTCGTCATCACGGCAGCCCTGGCCTCATGCGGCGCCAAGCCCTCGGGGCCTGCGGACACGCCGAAGGACGTCTCGACCGCGACCGAGGTCGACCCGCAGCCCGCGCCCGCGGCCCCGCGTGCGCTCGTCGGCAAGTGGATGTCGCTCGCTTGCGGCGAGCGCACCTACCCGCGCACGATCGACTTCGCGGCCGACGCGACCTTCCACGCCGAGGAGCTCATCTCGCCATGCCCGCAGGATGTCGACTGCGTCTGGTCGGGCATCATCGAGCGCGACGGCACGTACGTCGTCGCCGACGGCCGCATCGCGCTCACCGACACCAGCGAGGCCAGCGCGGCGGCCAAGCCACTGCCCGCCACGCTCGAGATCGATGCGAGCAGCGGCGCGCCCGTCGAGCTCGCGCAAGGCGGCACCCGCTGCACGTACGCGCCCTGACGCCGACGCCTCAGCGCCCGAACGCCCGGAACTGTGCGATCCACAGCGCCTCTTCGCCTTCGTCGAGGCGCTGGCCGATCACCGCGATCGCGCCGCTTGGCCCCACCGTCGCCTCGACGGTGAGAAGATCCGGAACCAGCACCCCAACACCCTCGGCTGCGAACGTGAACAGGCACAGCGGATCGGCGTCCGGATCGACCTGCGCGACCCACGCCTCGGCCCACGCGTCGCCCGAGTCGCCGTTGTTGTAGCTGCCCGCGAGTGACGGTCCGGCCGGCCCCAGGCCGAGCCCGCTGATGCTCCAGCCGTTGTCCTCACCGAGGAAATGATCGCCGTCCCAGCGCCACTGCTCGACACCATCGGCATCGAGCTTCGCCACCCAGAACGTCAGATCGGGCAATACGCGCTGATAGGCGGCGTACACGTTGCCGTCGCCGTCGATCTCGACGCCTGCGGGGTTGAGCTCCTGGGAGCCACCGTCGTCGGGCGGAGACCACGTCCACAGCGGGTCGCCGCCGTCCTCGGCGTAGACCAACAACGTCGCTGGCGACGCGCTGAAATCGACGTAGGCCTGCGCGAGCACGGCAATGGTGCCATCTGGGCCGATCGCGACGGGCCCCGCATTGTCGGTCGAGAACATCCCCGTGCTCGGACCATCGAAACTCGACGTCCAGCGCTCGGTGCCATCGGTGGCGTCGAGCTTGCGCGTCCAGACATCGTCGTCGCCCTGGGCCACCACCACGCTGGCGGTGACGACCACCGAGCCGTCTGCAGCCGCCGCCAGCCCGACCGCCTGATCGTTGCCGTCGACGACGGGCGAGACCACATCGTGGGTCCACACTGTCGCGCCATCGGCCGCATCGAGCCGCAGCACCTGCACATCGGTGCCGCCCGCCTCGACCTCGCGGGTGAGCGCGACATACGGCGCACCGCCGTCGTCGACCGCCACCGCGCCGGGTCGCACTGCGACGCCGTCGGCCGCCAGCACCCGGGCCCAGCGCTCGGTGCCTTGCCCGTCGAGCGCGACCACCTGCGTGGTCACCTCACCGAGCGTGACCTCGCCCTCGAGGTCGACGTCGATCTGCCGCAGATACGCGATGGCATACACGTTGCCGCCGGCATCGGTCGCGATCGCGATCCCTTGGAGGTCGGACTCGAGCGTCGGCGCGCTGCGGATGAACTCCCACTCCACGCCGCAGGCGAACCTGCAATCGTTGGGGCACGCATCGAGCGGGTCGTCGTTGCCGTCGTCGCAGTCCTCGTCGACGTCGACGTAGCCGTTGCCGCACTCGGAGGTGGGCGCCTCGTAGCCGCTCTCGCTGCTGCCCACGCCGGCGGTCGTCGTGTCCGCGCCGCTGGCCGAGGAATCCGCCGTCGCCGACGTGGTGCTCGGGCCGCGCGTCGATTCGGCGCCGCCGGTGGATGCATCGGCGGTCGCGGCGCCATCGTCACCGCATCCCTGGGGGATCACGACCAGCAGCGATCCAAGGGCCAGCGGGCCAAAGGCGAGCGGGGTGGCGACGATGCGCATGCCTGCCGGCCAATGTGCCCGCTGCACCGCAGCGCGGTCAAGCGCCGCGCCGCGGATCGGAGCCTCCGTCGTCGCGCGCTCGGGCCTCGCCATCTTGCGGCGGTTCCCCGGGGGCGCCAAGGCACTGGGGCCGTCGCGGTTGCAGCAGCTTCGCCACCAACCCCGTCCAGCCGGTCTGATGCGATGCACCGACGCCGCGACCGTTGTCGCCGTGGAAGTACTCGAAGAACAGCAGATGATCGCGAAAGTGTGGGTCGTGCTGCAGCAGCGCGTCGTCGCCGAAGACCGGGCGCCGACCGTCGGCGCCGCGCAAGAAGATCGACACCAACCGCCGCGTGAGCACCTCGGCGACCTCGGCGAGCGACATGTACTGCCGCGATCCGGTCGGACACTCGACGCGGAAGTCCTCCCCATAATAGTGGTGGAATTTCTGCAGCGACTCGATGATGAGGAAGTTGATGGGGAACCAGATCGGCCCGCGCCAGTTGGAGTTGCCGCCGAACAGCGATGTGGTCGACTCGCCGGGCTGATACTCGACGGTGTAGGTGCTCTCGCCGAGCTCGAGCCGGTAAGGCGCGTGCCGATGCGCCGCCGACATCGACCGCACGCCGAAGTCGGACAGGAATTCGGTCGGATCGAGCAGGCGCCGCAGCAGCCGCTTGAGCCGGTGGCCGCGCAGCAACGACAGCAGGCGCCGCTCGCCCAGCCCGGGCTCGTGCCACCGCGACACCAGATCGGCGAGCTCGGGCCTGTGCTCCATCACCCACTGCAGTCGCTCGGTGAAGCCGGGCACTGCGGCGAGATCGACCGGGTCGAGCACCTCGACCGCACACATCGGGATGAGGCCCACGAGCGACCGCAGCCGCAGCGGCAGCCGCCGACCGTCGGGCAGACTCAGCACGTCGTAGTAGAACTTGTCGTGATCGTCCCACAGCCCGGTGCCACCGTCGTGCTGCTCGGTCATCGCCTCGGCGATGTGCAAGAAATGCTCGAAGAACTTGGTCGCGACGTCTTCGTAGACCGGATTGTGCTGCGCGAGTTCGAGGGCCATGCGCATCAGATTCAGGCTGTACATCGCCATCCAGCTGGTGCCGTCGGCCTGGTTGATGAAGCCGCCGGTGGGCAGCGGCGCGCTGCGATCGAACACGCCGATGTTGTCGAGCCCGAGGAATCCCCCCTGGAAGATGTTGCGGCCCTCGGAGTCCTTGCGGTTCACCCACCAGGTGAAATTGAGCATCAGCTTGTGGAACACGCCCTCGAGGAACGGGATGTCGCCGGGTTCGTCGGCGCGTCCGAGCCGCTCGCGCCGCGCCTTCTGATCGATCTTGAACACGCGCCAGGTCGCCCACGCGTGGACCGGCGGGTTGACGTCGTCGAACGCCCACTCGTACGCCGGCAGCTGCCCCGACGGATGCATGTACCACTCGCGGGTGAGCAGGACGAGCTGGTGCTTGGCGAACTCGGCGTCGAGCACCGCCAGCGGCAGGCAGTGAAACGCCAGATCCCACGCCGCGTACCACGGGTACTCCCACTTGTCCGGCATCGAGATGATGTCGGCGTTGTTGAGGTGCCGCCAGTTACGGTTGCGACCCCGGCGTCGGTCTGCCGGTGGCTCGGGCTGCGCCGAGTCGCCCTCGAGCCACCGCCGCACGTCGTAGCGATAGAACTGCTTCGACCACACCATGCCGGCGAACGCCTGCCGCTGCACGCGGCGCGCGTCCTCGTGGGCGAGGTCGGCCTGCAGCCGGTGATAGAACGCGTCGGCCTCGGCGCGGCGTGCATCGAAGAGATCGTCGAGCCCCGACAGCGGATCGCCGCCGGATCCATGCAATGCGGTGGGCGACAGCCGCAGCGTGGTGCGGACCTCCTGCCCGGGCGCGACGATCCAGCGGCGCGCGGCGGCGAACTTGGTGCCCACCGCCGCGTCTGCGAGCGCTTCGCGGCGACCATGGACGATCGCCTCGTGGAATCCATCCTTGAACGGCCCGGTCGCATCGTCGACGCCGAACAGTCGCCGCACGTTGGTGTCGTTCTCGCAGAACAGCGGATCGGCGTCGGGCTCGAAGTACGCGAAGTAGCGGCCGAGCCCCCGGTCGTCGATCCTTAGCGTTCCACTCGCCACCTGGCGCAGGCTCGGACGGCCGGCGCCGTGCTCCCACGACCAGCGGTTGCGCAGCCACACCTGCGGCAACAGGTACAGCGGCGCGGCCTCGGGACCGCGGTTGATCGCCCGCACGCGCATGATCACGTCGCCCGGCGTGGCCTGGACGTACTCGATGTACACATCGAAGTAGCGCTTGTCGTCGAACACACCGGTGTCGGTGAGCTCGTACTCCGGCGCCTCGCGATCGCGCGCCCGATTGCCGGCGACGAGGGCGTCGTAGGGAAACGCGGCCTGCGGATACTTGTAGAGCATCGCCGCCCAGGCGTGCGATGGCAGGGCGTCGAGGTAGTAGTACAGCTCCTTGACGTCCTCGCCATGGTTGCCCTCGGCGTTGGCGAGGCCGAACAGGCGCTCCTTCAAGATCGGATCGCGACCGTTCCACAGCGCCAGGCCGACGCACAGCCGCTGGCGATCGTCGCTGAATCCGCCGAGGCCGTCCTCGCCCCACCGATACGCCCGACTGCGCGCGTGGTCGTGGGGAAACGACTCCCACGCGGCGCCGCCGTGGCTGTAGTCCTCGCGCACGGTGCCCCACTGCCGATCGCTCACATACGGGCCCCAGCGTTTCCAACGCGGCGCACCGCGGGCGGCCGCGGCATCGCTCGCCAGGCGCCCGTTCTCCGCGCAATCGTGGAAGCGGTCGACCATCAGCGATCGGGCTCGAGTAGCCGCTCGATGCGGAGCAGCTCTCCGGTGCCCCAGGCCTGGAACGGCGCGCCACGAGGCGTGTGCGGGGGCTCGGCATCGGCGATCTCGGAGACGTGACCGAGCCCAGCGGTGCCGAGGTGGGCGCGCAGCGGCGCCAAGAAGCGCTCGCGGGCGGTCGCGCGGTTGGCGGGTGTGTTGCCGTGCACGCGCAGCCACGCCTCGACGAACGGGCCGAGCAGGTGCGGCCACACGGTGCCCTGGTGATAGGCGCCGTCGCGCTCGACGACGCCACCTCGATATTGCGGCGCGTAGCCGGGCTCTCCGGGGGCCAGCGTGCGCACACCGAGCGGCGTGAGCAGCGTCTGCTCGACGAGGTCGACGATCGCCCGCGCACGCGCCGCATCGACGAGCACCAGCGGCAGTCCACCGACCGCATAGAGCTGGTTGGGCCGGAGGCTCGCGTCGCAGCGACCGGGCTCGTGGTCGACGTCGATCACGTCGTAGAGGAAGCCGCGCTCCTCGCAGAAGAAGCGATCGAACGCGGCCCGTCCGCGCGCGAGCAGCTCGCCCAACGCCGGCCGGTGGCGGACGGCGAGCCCGAGCAGGTTGAGCCACAACGCCGCGACCTCGACGGGCTTGCCGATGCGCGGCGTCACAACCCAGTCGCCGACCTTGGCGTCCATCCACGTCAGCTGCACGCCCGGCTCACCCGCGGCGAGCAGGCCGTCGTCGTCGACGCGGATGCAGTGGCGGGTGCCGGCGATGAACCCGTCGATGATCTGGAACACCGCGCCGAGCAGGGCTTCTGTACGCTCGGCGCCCAGCGGACGCCCGGCGGCCCGGCTCGCCTCGAGCAGCTCGCAGACGACGATGCCGAACCACAGCGAGGCATCGACCGAATTGTACTCGGCGCCGCCGCCGGCGGGCGCATCCCGATCCAGGGCGCGATCGGGCAGGCGATTGGGCAACATGCCCTCGGACACGGTGTCGACCCAGCCCTCGAGCAGGGCGGCGGCCTCGTCGAGGCGACCGGTCGCGAGGCACAGCCCGCGCATGGCGATGAATGTGTCGCGGCCCCACTCACCGAACCACGGGTAGCCGGCGATCACGGCAGGCGCACCACCGCGGCGTACCACGTAGCTGTCGCGCGCCTTCATCCGCGGGTCGCGACGGCGTTCGCACTCGGCGCGACGCCAGCGGGCCTCGAGCGCGGCCGCGCTCGCTTCAGCGCCGAGCCCGGCGATCGCCGGCTCGGCGCCCACGATCAACACCGCCCGCTCGGCGCCGAGCTCGAACGAGAACTCACCGGGCGAGTACACGTCCTCGCGATCGGGCAGGCCGCGGGCGCGCTCTTCGACGTACAACACGCGGTGGAACCACTCCGGCGAGTGCTCGTACAGGCCCGAGCTCGCCGCGGCGATGGCCGGCACCCCTGTATAGGGCTCCCAGATGACGTGGCGATCGTGCACGGCGACGCCGGTCGAGAGCGCTTCGTTCACGGCATGCAGCGCGTGCGGATCGCGGGGACCGAGCAGCGGGCGCACGCGCAGGAACACCGTGCCGCGGCCGAGTTCGCGGGTCCACGTGCACACCGCCACCGGCAGACCCCGCGGCACGAACAGCTCGGCGACGATGCGCGTGCCGTCGGGCAGATCGAAGCGCCAGCGCGGCCACGGCTCGGAGCCGAACTCGCGCAGGTGCGCGATGCCGTCGGGATACACCACGTCGCCGTCGTAGAGGTTGGTACTCAGCGCATAGTTGCCGGTCTCGGTCTCGACCCAGACCTCGGTGCCCTGCACCAGCAAGAAGCGATCGGCCGGCGGCTGCGTCGCGACCAGCAGCGTGCCGTGATAGCGACGGGTACGGATCCCCGTCGCGGTGCCCGAGGCGAAGCCGCCGAGGCCGTCGGCCTCGAGCCACTCGCACTGCAGCGCCGCAGCGCCGTCGACGTCCCGGACGCCAGCGGATCCCCCGAGTCCGGGATCGAGGCGGAGCAGCGCGCGTTCGAGCACATTGTGCATGGCGGGTCCGATCCGTTCCTGCCCGCAAACCTACCCGCACCGGCGCCGATGCGCCAGCCACAGCCGCGGCTTCCGGGCCGGCTCAGGCCTCGAAGAGGCGGCGGTGCAGCACCGGCACCACCTTGCCGATGTCGGCGTCGTCGATGACCACGGTAAAATTGATGCTGCCGAAACCGAATGTCATCATCTCGACGTTGACGCCGGCCTCTGCGATGCACTGCATGATGCGGCTGCCGATGCCGCGGGTGCGGGCGAGCTGCTGGCCGACGATCGACAAGATGGTGCGGTTGCGGTGCAGCTCGCACCGCGCCAGCGGCTGCAGCTCGATCAGCGCGGCCTCGAGGGCGGCCACGTTGTAGCTCGACACCGAGACGCTCACCTCGGAGGTCGCGATCATGTCGACGTCGACGTGATGACGCGCGAGCACGGCGAAGACGTCGGCCATGAAGCCGACCTGCTCGAACATGCGCGTCGAGGTGAGGTGGAGCACCGCCTGGCGCTCCTTGTAGGCGATGCTCGTCACCTCGGGCGCATCAGGGCTCGAGGTGCCGGTGATGACGGTGCCCGGGTGCGAGGGCCGGTTGGTGTTCATCACCCGCACCGGGATGTCGCCGGTCATGGCCGGCAACAGCGTCGAGGGGTGCAGCACGCGGCTGCCGAAGTAGGCGAGCTCGGCGGCCTCGTCGAAGCGCATCGCCGGGATGCTGCGCGCCCCGGGCACCACCGAGGGGTCGGCCGACATCACGCCGTCGGTGTCGCTCCAGATCTGGACCTCGTCGGCACCGATGGCGGCGCCGACGAGGCTGGCGGTCAGATCGCTGCCGTTGCGGCCCACGGTGGTGATCTCGCCGGCCTCGTTCATGCCCACGAAGCCGGTGACGACCGGCACCATCCCCGGCGGCACCTTGGACTTGAGCCCCTCGCGCATGCGCGCGTCGAAGCCCGCGGTCGGTCGCGCGCGACCAAAATTGGAATCGGTGATGAAGCCCAGATCCCAGGCGTCGAAGGCCAGCGACGACAGCCCGCTGCGGGCGAAGAAGTCGGCGATGCAGCGCACCGACATGCGCTCGCCGAAGCTCGAGATGTAATCGAGGCTGCGCGCCGAGAGCTCCTTCACCAGCCTGATCCCGCGCAGCAGATCGCGGATCTCTGCGAACAGGGGCGAGAGCAGCTCGGGCGAGCAGTCCAGCGACGAGGCGACCTCGGTCTGTCGCGCGATCACTCGCTCGCCCGCGTCTGCACCCCCGGCCGCCGCCCGGGCAGCCTCGATGAGCGCGTCGGTGATGCCCTTGTGCGCCGAGATGACCACGATCGGGGAGCGGTCGCGATGGCTCGCGACGATCTCCATGACCTTCTCGATCTGCGCCCGGTTCGCGACCGAGCTCCCGCCGAACTTCATCACGATCATCGTTGGCCTCGGCTCCCGTGTCGGCGAACGTGACCGTGCCCTTCGCACGGCGGGCCGCCTTCGGGGCGCGGCGCCCACGGCCGACGCGACGGAGTGTCGGGGCCGGGCCGGGTTTCGTCAACGATGACGCAGCGCAACCGCAGACGCTGCCCGATGCGCTCGCAGAATCGCTCCCGACTCGCGGCCGGATCGGGACACGCGCGCACCGACGCACCGTGTGCCGATCGCCGATCCATCCCTGCGTGCGGACGGCTATGCTGCGGCGCGGACTGACGATCGTGGCCGTGACTTCCCCCAGGCTAGAGACGCTCCTGCTCTTCGACGAGCGGATGATCGAACACGACCCCGGACCCGGGCACGTCGAGCGCTCGGATCGTCTGCGCGCGATCGAAGCGGTGCTGAGTCTGCGGTCGCTGACCAACTCACGCATCGAGCCGGCGCGCGCCGCCACCGAAGAAGAGATCGCGCGGGTGCACTCGCTCGATCACATCGCGAGGGTCGGCGAGCTCGCGGGTCAGTACGGCAGCCTCGATCCCGACACCCACGTGTCGCCCGACAGCGTGCGCGCGGCGGTGCTCGCCGCTGGCGCGGCGGCGCGGGGCATCGACGCGCTGTGCACCGGCGTCGCTGCCAACGCCTTCGCCCTGGTGCGGCCGCCGGGCCACCACGCGGTGGCGGGCCGCGGCATGGGTTTCTGCCTGTTCAACAACATCGCGATCGCAGCGGCCCACGCCCGCGCTGTGTACGGCAAGCAACGCATCGTCGTGATCGACTGGGACGTGCACCACGGCAACGGCACCGAATCGATCTTCTATGACACCGACTCGGTGTTGTTCATCAGCGTCCATCAGGCGCCGCTGTACCCGGGCACCGGCGAGGCCCGGGTCTCGGGCGCCGGCGCTGGCATCGGCCACACCGTGAACGTGCCGCTGCAAGCAGGTGCCGGCAACGGCGACTACGCCAGGGTCTTCCGCGAGATCGTGCTGCCGATCGCCGAGAGCTACGGCCCCGACCTCGTGCTGGTGTCGGCGGGGTTCGACGCCCACCGCGACGACCCGCTCGGCGGCATGGAGGTCACCGAGGACGGCTTCGCCACGTTGTGCGGACAGGTGCGAGATTTGGCCCGACACAGCGCCTGCCCACTCATGCTCTCGCTCGAGGGGGGCTACGATCTGGCCGCGCTCGCCCGCAGCGTGCATGCGTGCATCGACGTGCTCACGGGTGACACGCCGCCAACCGCCGATGTGCGGAGCAGCTCACGGGCCGAGTCGGATCTCCGCACCGTGCTTGCACGTCAACGCGAGTTCTGGCCGGTGTGATCGGAACTCACGGCTTGGCCTCGCCGATCCGAGGCGGGCCGTCTGGAGCCTCGATTGCGCGCGGCGGCTTCTCGAGGCTCGCAGCCTACGACGGCAGATCGACGACATCCGGCGGCTTGGGCAGCGCGGCCTCCGACGCGGGCAACGCCTGTGGCTCGGTCTCGGCGGGGACGCCGGACGGTGCCATCTCGTCGACGGCTCGGCCGACCGGCTCCGCCACCGGCTCGGCGTCGGCGCCGTCTGACGCCGACGCGTCGGGCACGTCGGCCACCGTCGCGCGATGACGGGATTTCGTGGGCCGGGATTTCTCGGAACGCCGCGTCTCGGAGCCCTCCGACCGAGGCTCCGGCGCGTCGGCGAACCGCTCCGCGCGTGGGCCTGGCGGCACAGCCGCGGGCGATGGCGTGGTGGGATCGGGCATAGGGCGGGCCACGATGGACGATGGACCGAGCACGGCGTCGGATTCGGCGATGTCGAGGGTCTCGAGGCGGGACGCGGCCGCCGCGTCGGCGGCGCCCGCTCCGCCGAGGCCCGCTTCGGCGACGTCCGCTTCGGCGACGCCCGCTTCGCTCGGCATCGCCATCAACGACGAGGCGACGTCGGCACGCACCGAGTGGTAGGTCGCGAGGCCCGTGTCTGCGGCCTGGTCCCAGAGCCCGGGGGCCGCGGAGCGGAACGTCACCACCGCCGCGGCGGCCACAGCGACGATCAGTGCCGCCGAGATCACGCGCCGCCGCGGATGCACCGCCACGGGCACGTCGTCGTCGTCGCGCTTCGTGGGCGACAGCGCGACCGTGGGCGCATCCGCGAACGTCGGCGCGGCAAACGTCGGTGCGACCGGAGGCGCGTCCACGCGGGTCCGTGACGGCCGCTCGCGCCCGGACGTCTCGGGTACCTCGGGCTCGGACGCGAACTCGGCCGCAACGGCCCGCGAGATCGCGTCGGCGTCGTCACCCTCGATCACCCCGGCCACCACGCTGCAGCGCGCACGCGACCACATGGTCGCGCCGCCGCCGATCGCCAGCAGCGCGCGACCGAGATCCAGCACACCCTCGCAGGGCTCGGCGTCCCCCGCCCTACCCCGGGTACGGCCGATCAATGCGTCGAGCTCCGGCGGCATCGCGGGGTTCGCCGCGGCGTCACCGCTCCGACCGATCGGCTCACCGAGCTCCGCGATGATCACCACGATCGCCGCGACGTCCTCGTGCTCGGTGGACGACTCGCCCTCGAGGAGATCGAACGGCCCCAACTTGAGGTTGTCGACACCCCGCTGCTGCCGAACCCGGCGGCAGCCTTCCAGCGTGAGCGAGCGGACGCCGAGACCGCGCACGCGCGCCGCGAGCACCCCCGCGCACAATTGCAGCGCGATCTGCCGCACGCGCGTCCATGGCAACGTCTCGCCGCGGGCCACGAGGTCCGCCAGCGGCTCGGTGTCCGCAGCCTCACGCACCAAGAACGGGCGGCCATCGGGGGCCACGCCGACGTCCAGGACCGCGAACACGTTGCGATGGACGAGGGTGCGTTCCGCCGCGGCTCGGCGAATGAACGCGTCGCGGCGCAGCACAGAGGCCGCGGCATCGGCGGTCGGCACCTCGACCGTCACCCAGCGCGCGTCGGCGATGCGCGTCGCGTCGAAGCGCTCGATGTCGTCGTCGCAGTCGGCCAAGACCTCGATGTGGTACTTGCCCGCGAGGCGGGTGTCCTCGAGCGGATTGCGGCTGCACAGGCCGGCGGCGATGCGTTCCGCCAGCGTGTCGTCATCGAGCGGACGAACCGGCGTCGCGAACGGAGCTGCGGACGAACCCATCGGAGCGCCGACGGCTGCAATCGCCATACCCGTAAGGATCCTTGCGGAGCCACCACCGACCGCGCCCTTCGGACACGTGGCGTGCATGCAGCATCGGGCGCGCGCGCCCGGTCGACTGTGACCCACCCCATCCCCCGTCGCGCCCCCGGGTCACGCCTCAGGCCACAGGCGCGCCCACTGCTCGAGGACGATGAGCGACCACAGCCGCAGCCCATGGTCACGCTCGCCGGCGCGGTGCTCGTGCACGAACCGCGCGATCTGCCGGGGCTCGAACCACCCGCGACGGCGCACGATGTCGGGAGCCAGCCACTCGGACACCAGCCGATCGAGGTCGCGGCGCATCCACACCCCGAGCGGCGCGTTGAAGCCAAGCTTGCGCCGCCTGGTGATCGCGCGCGGCAACACGTCGCCCGCGATCCGCCGCAGCACGCGCTTACTCGCGAGCAGCCCCACGCGGTGCCGCGACGGGATCTGCATCGTCAACTCGACCAGCCGTGGATCGCACAGCGGTACCCGCAGTTCCAGGGCCGAGGCCATGCTCATCCGATCGGATCCGCGCAGTACGTTCTCGGGCAGGAAGCCGTGCAGATCGGCATAGCCGGCGCGCTCGACCGCATCGCCGTGCAGCGGCCGGGCGAACAGCTCGGCGACGGGGTTCACACGGCCGGCTGCGTGCACGCGGTCGCGGAACCCCGGGCTGTACAGCACGTCGCGCTCGGCCGCGCTGGCGTAGCCGACCCACCGCGCGTAGCGCTCGGCGGCAGGCAGGCGCGCCGCCGCGATGAACTGCCGGGCCCAGCGGCGATAGCTGCGGGCCTGGGCCGCCTCGCGCCCCTGCGCGAGCCACTCGCCGGCCGCGTACAGCGACCCGGGCAGCCCCGAGGTGCGCTCGGCGACGAGCATGCCGCGATAGCGCGGGTAGCCGCCGAACAGCTCGTCGCCGCCGTCGCCGGCGAGCGCGACCGTGACGTTGCGGCGGGTGAACTTCGACAGCGCCGCCGACAGCAGCGCCGTCGGCGATCCGAACGGCTCGTCGAAGCCACGCACCATGGCCTCGAGCCCGCCGAGCACGTCGATGTCGAGGATGACCTCGTGATGGTTGGTGCCGAAGTGATCCGCGACGAGCCGCGACATCGAGCGCTCGTCGTAGCTGGCGCCCTCCTCGCCGTAGCCGACGCAGAACGTCTCGACGGGTGGGCCGCCGGCCTCGGCGAGCACCGCCACGATGGTCGACGAGTCGAGGCCCCCGGACAAAAACGCCCCCAGCGGCACGTCGCTGCGGGTCTGCAACAGGATCGCGTCGCGCAGCACCGGCTCGACGATCTCGGCCCAGGTCTCGAGGTCGTGGTGCTGCTCACAGGTGGGCTCCGCGTCCCACCATCGCCACGTGCGGATCTCGCCGTCGTGCCACGACAGCGCGCTCGCCGGTGGAAGCTGGTGGATCTCGCGGAAGATCGAGTGGGGCTGCGGGACATAGTAGAGATCGAGATAAGCATCGAGCGCGGTGGGATCGAGCTCGCGCGAGACCCACGGACACGCCAGCACCGCCTTGGGCTCGGAGCCGAACACGAGCGCCCCGCTCGGGCCCGCGGCCGGCATCGACCAGTACAGCGGCTTGATGCCCACGTGATCGCGCGCGAGCAACAGGCGGCGCGCCTGGTGATCCCACAGGCCGAACGCGAACATCCCGTTGAGATGCGACATCATGTCGTCGCCCCACTCGCGGTAGGCCGCGAGCAGCACCTCGGTGTCACCGGCGGTGCGGAAGCGATGGCCGAGCGCGTCGAGCTGCGTCCGCAGCTCGACGTAGTTGTAGATCTCACCGTTGAACGTGACGGTGAGCGAGCCGTCGGCGCTGTGCATCGGCTGGGCACCCATCGACAGGTCGATGACCGCCAGGCGGCGATGACCGAAGCCCCAGCCGTCGCCGAGGTGGACGCCGCGACCGTCGGGCCCGCGATGCGCGATGGAATCGGTCATCCGTTCGAGCACGTCGCCATCGAGCCCGCCCACCAGTCCCGCGATCCCGCACATGCGTCAGTCCGACTCCTCGCGGACGACCAGTCGCAGCTTGCCCGTCGCGGTGCGGGCGATGCGATCGACCACGCGGATCTCGACCTCGGCGTCGGCGCCGAGCCGCGCATGCGTCGACGCCCGCAGCTGGGCCTCGTGCTCCGCCGACCAGGCACCCCGCGGCACCACGAGCAAGGTGACACAGCCGGGGCGACGCTGACGGATCTGCGCCTCGCGCACGAACTCGAGCGACTTGAAGATGTGATCGGCGCGGCCGAGCAACCGGCCATCGCGCAGCACCAACAGGTCCTCGCGGCGACCGTCGACCTCGTCCACCACGCGACCGGGACGGCCGCAGGGACACGGGCAGTCGGCGAGCACCGCGAGATCGCCGGTGTCGTAGCGGATGAACGGCTGGTGCCAGCTATCGAGGCCGGTGCCGACGACGCGGTGGATGGTGCGGCCTGCGGCGTCGACGCCGTGGCGGATGAACTCGACGTGCGCGTGGTCCTCGTCGACGTGGAGGCGGCCCAGCGGGCACTCGCTGAAGTTCGCCACCGACTCGGTCTGGGCGTAGTGCTCGCGCGGCTCGAGCCCGAACGCGGCGACGATGCGCGCGCGCTGATCGACCCCCACCGACTCCGACGCGAGCGTCACCCAGCGCAGCGCGGGTAGGCGCACGCCGCACTGCGCCACCGCATCGGCGAGCAGCGTGACCATCGATGGATAGCCGTGGATCCACGGCACCTGCCGATGGGCGAGCACTCGCGCGTAGTGTTCGGCGTTCGCCGGCGACAGGTGATAGCTCGACAGCAGGATCTGTCGCCCGGGCCAGTTGATGCGCCAGTACGGCGGTGCGTCGCGGGTCTGCGGCACGATCAGGCGGCCGCCGAGCTGGGCGCACCAGGTGCCGGGGGCCAGCCCGTGCCACAGCCGATAACGCCAACACACCGCCCACTGCTCGCGCAGGGCGCCCTGCGACAACACCAAGCGCAGACCGGCACCGGTGGTGCCGCTGGTCTGCAGCTGCACGAAGCGCGGATCCTCGCCATGCGGCACGATCGAGGTGCGCATTCGGTCGCCGGCATCGACGACGGTGGACTTGTCGGTGATCGGCAGCGCCGCGAGATCGTCGAGGTGGCCGATTCGCGCCGGGACGAAGCCGCGTTCGGCGAACACCTCGCGCCAGTGGGGCACGTGACGTCCGGCGTGGACCAGCATGGCGCGCACGCGGACCAGACGGTGCGCCCGCAGCTGCGCCATGGTCCACCGCTCACGGTTCCGTGCGCGCACAAGGCGGTCGTCGAATTCGCCGGAGAACCGCTCTCTGCGGAGCCGTAGGCCCTCGACCGAGCACATGAGGTCCTGCGCCCAACCCGGCGAGTGCTCGTACAGCGACGTCATGTCCAACCGCACGCATCGCAGCGTAGTGCGGCGGCCCGAAAAGATCCACGAGGCCACGGGCGGCCCTGTTGCGACGGCCTCGCGATCGCGTGCTAGGCTCGCCGCTGGTCGAACGCGGATGGCTCGCCTCATCACGACGCTCGCGACCCTGCTGGCGCTGGGCTCGACCCTGATCCTGCCCATCTATCCCGAGGGGCTCGACCCGATCATCCTGGCATTTCTGGGCTTGGCCGCGATCGGTGCGGTGTTCGGTCTCGCCGATCGCAGCGCCCGCCGCGAGCTGGCCATGATGGCGCCGTGGAGCCTGGCGATGCTGCTCGGCGTGCTGGTTGGCAGCCTCTACCACGGCGAGGCGGTGCAGGCGCTCGAGGACGCCCTGCCCTACGTGTTGTTCGTGATGGGACTGGTCGCCGGCAGGGGCGCGGGCGCTTCGCGGCGGATCCTCCAGCTTGGCCTATGGGTGTGCGTGATCGACAGCGTGATCTCGCTGGCGCTGATGGACTCGTTCGCGCCCGGCGTGCGCTCGACCTACAACTATTTCAAGATCACGGCCGGTCTCCCGCTGGTGGGGCTGTATCTCGCCGGCGTCCTGCGGGCGACGCCAGAGCCTGGGGTGCTGCCGCGGCGAGGCGCGGGGCTGTGGCACATCGGGGTGATGACCGTGCTCGCGCTCGGGATCCTGTTCAGCATCAGCCGCGGCATGCTGATCGGCGCGCTGCTGATGCTGGTGATCTCGGGCTACGTGCGGCGGCCGTCCCAGTCGCTGCTGCTCACGACGATCCTGCTGCTCGGCATGCTCGCGTGGACGTCGACGTTCGCCGAGTTCGGCGTCGAGTACCTGCGCTTCGGGCAGGGCGGCACCATCGAAGGCCGCTTCCGCGAGGTCGAGGTCGCGTGGGAGGGGTTCATCGCGGCGCCCCTGTTCGGCCAGGGCCTGGGTGCGCTCGCCGACGTCGACGGCTTCAAGAAGGCCTTCGTCCACAACATGGCCGCGTATCACCTGTGGAAGTTCGGGCTCGTGGGCTCGACGTTGCTCGTCGTTCCGCTGATCGTGATCGCCCGCGAGCTCCGCACGCACACCCGCGCGGTGCGGGGCTACGCCATCGGCGCGGCGATCGGCGTCGCCGGCTATCTCGTCACGTGCGCGGCGTACAAGACCTACTATCTGGTGTGGATCTACGGGGCGGTCGTCGGCGCCAGCCTGACCCACTTCGTCGCCTGGCGCGCGCGCACGCGCGCCCACTTCGCGGCGAGCACCACGGCGCCCCGCTCCACCGGCACCCCGGCGCCATGACGCACGGCCCGTCCCCCACCGCCCGGGCATCGCTCGCGGTCGTCATCCTCACCTTCGACGAAGAGGCCAACATCACCAAGGCCATCGCGTCGGTCGGCGATCTGGCGCCCGTCGTCGTCGTCGACTCGGGCTCGACCGATCGCACCCGCGAGCTCGCCTGTGCAGCGGGTGCCGAGTTCCACGACCATGCGTTCGTCGACTACGCCAGCCAACGCAATTGGGCGCTCGAGCTGCTCGAGCCCCGCGTCGACTGGGTGTTCTTCCTCGACGCCGACGAGGAGCTCACCGCCGAGCTGCGCCGCGACATCGAGGCAGCCTGCGCCCGCGACGATCTCGAAGGGGCCTACGTCGGGCTCACGTTCTTCGTGCTCGGCCGCGAGCTGCGTCGCGGCGGATTCGGCAGTGCGTCGATCCTGCGGCTCATGCGGCCGAAGCTCGCCCGGTTCGCGCGCGGCACCAACGAGCGCGTCGACGACAGTCGCATGCGCGTGACTCGACTGGCCCACAAGCTCCGGCACGACGATCACAAGCCGCTGGCCGAATGGTTCCGCAAGCATGTGCGCTATGCCCTGCGCGAGGCTCAGCACTACGTCGCCGGCGACGACATCAACCGCGGGCTCGAGGGTTTCTCGCCGCGCACCAAGGCCGGTCGCACCATCTTGGTACGGTGGACCTACAACAAGCTGCCGCTGTTCGTGCGCCCGTTCGTGCACTTCGGGCGCACCGTGGTCGGACAGTCGGCGTGGCTCGACGGGCTGCCGGGCCTGATGTACGCCGGCATGCAGTCGCTGTGGTACCCCATGATGATCGACCTCTTCATCCTCGAGGCGAGGTGGCGGGCCAAGCTCGCACGTGAGGAGCTGCAGCCGTGACCCAGGCCCAGAACCAGGCCCAGAACCAGGCCCAGAACCAGGCCCAGATCCAGGCCATCCCGACGTGTCCGGGTTGCGGCGGCACGGCGCGGACGCCCGTTCTCGGTGACGGCACCGGTGGACTCGACGTCGCACGCTGCGATGGCTGCGGCTTGGTCGCGGCCCTGGGCCGCCACCGCATCGCAGTGCTCGACGAGGGCTATGGCGAGCGCGCGGGCGATCACGACGACGTCGATCGGGATCGCAAGCGGCGCTCGGTCGCGCTGTACCACACGCTCACCGGCGGACGCCTGGGTGCGCCGGGGCCTGATGCGGCCGCGCTCGATCTGGGCTGCAACACCGGCCTGCTACTCGACGTGCTCGCGACGGTCGGCTACCGCACCGAGGGCGTCGAGCGCTCGCCAGGCGCGCGCGCGTTCGCGGCCCTCCATCATCGCATCCACGACCTCGACCTCGAGCAGCCGGACGCAAGCTGCGGACGTCGCTACGATCTCGTCACCATCACCCATGTGCTCGAGCACATGACCGCGCCGGTGACCGTGGCCCGCTTCGTCGCCCGCCACCTCGCGCCTGCCGGCATCGGTGTCATCGAGGTGCCGAATTGGGATGATGTCGCGCGCGGCCTGTGGGGTCGGCGCTATCGACCGCTCGAGCTCGGCGATCACGTGTGCTTCTTCGATCGCGACAGCCTCACCCAGATCCTCGGCAGAGGTGGCCTCGTCGTCGACACGCTGTGGAGCCGTCCCCAAGGCGCAACGTTGGTGATGCCCTCGCTGCTCACCGCCCTCGACCACGCGCGCGCCCTCGCGCCGTGGTGGCGCCGTCGCACCACCGAGGGCGCGCTGTCGGCACGCGGGGATGTCGGGGAGCGCGCGTCGGGACCGCTGCGCGCGGGGGTCCTCCGCGCCCTCGACACCCTCGATCCCTGGCTCGATCGACTCGTCGCGCCGGACACCCGCCTGGGGGCGAATCTCGTGGCGATCGTCCGCCGTGCCGACGGCGCCGACGCGACGTGATCGCGCAAACGGCCCCGCAGGTGCCACTGAGTGGGCTTTCACGACGATCCGTGCGTGCGCTTCTCGCGACGCTTGACATCCCCACATCCGTTGGCCCATTCTCCCGGCCCCAACACACGGGGTGGTAGTTAAGTCGGTTATAACGCCGGCCTGTCACGTCGGAGGTCGCGGGTTCGAGTCCCGTCCGCCCCGCTGGGAACCCCTGAGGTCTACGACCTCAGGGGTTTTTTGATTTTCTTTCCCCCCATGGGGGGCTCGGGCGAAACGGTACGCTCCCCGCACGCGGGGGGCGTACCTTCATTTCCCCCCATGGGGGGCTCGGGCGAAACGGTACGCGCTTCGCGCGGCTTGCCCCCCGCAAGCGGGGGGCATTTCGAACTCGGCGTGCTCGGGTGATCGGATCGCTCGAGATCGGGCGTCGCGGAGATCGGGCGTCGCGGAGATCGGGCGTCGCGGAGATCGGGCGTCGCGGAGATCGGGCGTCGGCCCGCGGCGATCCGTCAGCGGTGTTCGATGGTGGAGGCGCCGCTGGCTTTGCGTTCGATGGTGGTGGCGGGGCCTTGCCAGGTGATCGAGCTGGCGCCGCTGGCGTTGGCGTCGATGGCGGTGTTCGCCGTCACGAGGGCCTTGCTGGCGCCGCTAGCGTCGACGTCGACGCGCTCGGCTTGCACGCCCGCGGCGTCGAGATCCGAAGCGCCCGAGACGTTGGCCTCGAGGTGCGCGACGCGTCCGCGGACCACGAGGGTGCTCGACCCCGAGAGCTCGAGCTCGAGGTGCTCGGCGTCGATGCCCTGGACGTCACCACGCGAGGCGCCGGACAGCTCGATCTCGTCCAGCACCGGCGCGCGCACCACCAACTCCAGCGGCAGATCGGGGAGCACGTTGCCCTCGATGCGCGCCCGCAGCCGACCGTCGGTGACAGTGACCTCGACCTTGGCCACGAGGTTCGCGTCGCCGCGGACCTCGACGGAGGTCTCGGCCGCCTGCACCGCCTCGAGCTGGAACACGCCGCCGACATCGACGACGTGGAACGGCGCGACCTCGTGGGTTCGCGACGCGAGCTCGCCGTCGCCACGCGTCATCAAACAGCCAATCGAGGTCGCCAGCAGGGGGGCCAGCCACAGCAGTCGCACAGATCGGCTAGGGATCAGGGTCGGCATGGAGGACACCCTACTCCGGGCATGACGCGCTGTATTCCCCCGAAGCGCTGCTACCACGCGGCCATGACGGCGGTCGCGTTGTGGAAGCCCTCGACGCTGCCCGCAAACTTGGCGAGCTCGCCGTAGCCGGCCATCCCGATCATCGGGAAGTGACGACCGCCGAGGAACGCGGCGACCTCCTCACCGTAGCGATCGCCGAGCAGCTGCAGGCGCGCGCCGCAGTCGAACACCAACGCGCCGTGCACCGCCCGGTTCTCGAAGGGCTCGAGCACCCGGTCGGCCAGCGTGCGCGCGGCGTCGACGAGCGCATCGGGGGTGGCGCTGACGACCTGGACCAACGTGCCCACCGGAAGGCTGCCGGCGAGCACGATCGAGCCGTCGTCGAGCACCCGGAGCGCAGCGCGGATCTTCAGTTGGTCGCCGAACATCGTGCGGGCGCCGAGCTCGTGGGTGGCGATCGCCCGCAACAGATCGTCGCCCTCGCGCATGACGCCCAAACGGACGAGCTCGGCCCGATAGACGTCGGCAGCGGGGCGGTCGTCGAGCCGCCGCAGCACCTCGCCGTCGATCTCGGTGACGACCATCTCACGAGCGCCATCCTCACCGCGCCAGCCGTGATGGGCGACGAGCGAAGGCCGCGCGTCGGAGTACAGACCGATCAGCACCGCAGCGTCGCGGAGCACCTCGCGGCCGGCGAAGACGTAGGTCGACTCGAAGCGAAAACCGTCGCCGGCGGTCGCGCCGAAGATCCGCCAGTGCGGTGGCACCGACGCCTGCAACGCCGCGCACAGGACCTCGCCGTCACAGGCGAAGGCGTCCGCCAGGGCGATCATCACGTGGCTGCGCACGGGCACCCGGTGCGCCCCGTCGACCAGGCGGCGGGCGGCCGACTTGATCTGGCCGGCCGGATCGCGGGCGAGATCATGGGCGACGCCGATGGAGAAGCCGAAATCGCGGCCGCCCATGACCGCCGCGACCGGCAGATCGCGGGAGAAGCCGCGTTCGGTGAACGCCGCGCCGGCCGTGGTCGCGCCGACCACCGGCCCGCCCAGAGCATCGGCGGCGGCGGCGAGGTAGGGGGCGGGGTCGAGCCCGATCGGCAGGTACACGATGCCCAGCTTCGGACCGTCGATGCGCGCAGCCACCTGCGCGAGCTCGCGCTCGAACGCCTCGGGTCCCCCAATGGTCGGTCCAACGCTGACAATCTCCATCCTCGTCCTCGCGATCTCGATCGAGCTTAGGCGATGGCCTCGCTTGGTCAATCTTCGGCGTCGTGCCCGGCGCGCAACAGGGTCCCGAAATCGAGCGGATCCGCGTCGACAGGGCGCGTTCGCAGGGCGTGCTCACCCGAGCGCGCGAGAGGTGTGCGGCGCTCGAGCCACCGCTCCTGTGCGAGAAAACTGGTGCGCCCCGGTTCCGCATCGGGGCGCCACGCGGCCCGCCGCGGCCGCCGCCGTCGACACCGCCCCTGTCGGATCGGCAGCATCCCGTCGTATGCTCACGCGCATGCAGATCCGCGTCACCTACTGCTCCGCTTGAAATTACCTGCCCCAGGCCACCCGGGTGGTGGCCGAGATCCGCGAGCGCTTCGGCGTCGGTGTGGTGATCGACATGGTCAAGGGATCGCGGGGCGTCTTCGACGTGCACATCGGTGACGTGCGGGTGTTCTGCAAGCACGAGCTGCAGCGCTTCCCGGATCCGGGGGAGATCGTCGCCCTGGTGGCCGCCGCCCGCGCCGATCCCTGAAACGGCCTGGAACGGGTTTGCCACTGTGGCACGGGCGACGGGCCCGATCGACCCGCTGTCCCGGCCGCTGCATTCGCGATCGCGGGATCATGGCCGAGGCGACGTGGCACGGCCGTTGCTCGTGTCAGGCCCGCATGATTCACCGCTGGATGACACGACGGGGCCGCACGCGGGTGACCGCATGGGCGACGATGGCGATCCTCACCGGTGCGGTGCACCTCGGCACGATGTTCGTGGACCGGGGCGACCCTGCATCAGCGGACGGCGCCACGGTGGCTCGGCACGCAGCCCCTGCCGACGCCGGCGCTGCCGTCGAGTGCATCCACGGCGCCGACGAGGCCGCGCGCACGTGCGTCGTCGACCTCGCCGCCCTCGAGGCCGAGCGCATGCCCTTCCCCCGCGGCCTCCGCCTGCTGCCCGAAGGCGGCGGCATGCGCCTCGACGGTGCCCGCGGCCTGGCGACGCGGGTGGGCCTGCGCAACGGCGACGTGCTGCTCGCGATCGACGACCACCGCCTGCGCGACGGCGCCGACCTCGAGGTGATGGGGCCCGCGGTGGCCCGCGGCGGCTTCACCCTGCGTTTCCGTCGCGACGATCGGATCCACGCGTTGGGCATCATGATCGTCGCCCGCGGCTGACGCCCTCGTTGCGGGGTTCGGCCACGCGCTGCTAGCCTGGAGCCGCGATGGACCCGACCGCGCGCGCTCGACTCGAGACCCTGCTCCGGGACCGCCGCGAGGCGCTGCGAGCCGAGGGCGACCTCGAGATCGCCGCCGAAGTCGACACCGCTCGCAAGGTCGACGATGACGCCGCCCCGCTGGCGGAGATGGCGAAGGTCATCGCCTCGAACCGCAACCGCGCCCGCGCCGAGGAGCTCGAGCAGATCGACGCCGCCCTGGGCCGCCTCGCCGACGATCCCGAGGACTTCGGCCGCTGCGAGCAGTGCGACGAGCCCATCGGCATGCGCCGCGTCGAGCTGATGCCGTGGGTGCGCTGGTGCATCGACTGCCAGCAGGTGCGCGAGGCCGACCGTCCGGGGGCGCGCCGCCACCTCACCGATTACCGGTCGTAGATCACGACCGCACCGGGGGATCGTCACCGCGCCGGGGCCCGCCGCACGGCGACGCAGCCCGTGCACGACCACGCATGGGCGACGCCGCCGGTCGGATGACATCCGCACGCCGAGGCGCTATCCCTGCCCAGCCGTGCATCCGTCGCGCAATGCCCCCGCGCTCGCCGCGGCGTTCGCCCTACTGCACGTCGCCTGCGGCGAACCGGCCACGCCGCCGCCTCCCGCACCGACGAAGGTAGTGGATCCCGGCCCGCCGACATTCGCCCGCGACGTCGCGCCGATCCTGTATCGCCACTGCGCGCCGTGCCACATCGACGGTGGCGCGGCGCCATTTCCACTGATCAACTACGACGACGTCCGCGATCACGCGTCGCAGATCGTGGAGATCACGCAGAGCGGGACCATGCCGCCGTGGCTGCCCGAGCCCGGCGTCGCGCGCTACGTCGGCGAGCGCCACCTGCCCGACGCCGATCGCTCGACGCTCGCCGCGTGGGTCACAGCGGGCAGGCTCGAGGGCGACGCCCTGCTGTTGCCCACGCCGCCGTCGCCACCGCGCGGCTGGCAGCTCGGTGCGCCCGACGTGATCCTCGAGTCCGACGCCGCGTTCGAGCTGCCCGCCGATGGCAGCGACGTCTACCGCAACTTCGTGATCCACGTGCCGCCCGAGGCGGAGGGCTGGATCCGCGCGGTCGAGCTGGTGCCCGGCGATCCCAAGGTGGTGCACCACGCCGTGATGCGCGTCGATCGTCGGGGCGACGCCGCCCGCCGCGACGCCGAGGATCCCGAGCCGGGATTTTCCGGCATGGACTTTGCGGGCGCCGGCATGCCCGATGGCCGCTTCGTCGGCTGGACGCCGGGCAAGATCCCCGATCCCGGCCAGGTCGCGCGCAGCTTCCGGCTCGCCCCGGGCAGCGACATCGTGCTGCAGGTGCACATGCGACCATCGGGCAAGCCCGAGCGCATCCGACCGCGCATCGGCCTGCACCGCAGCGACCGCCCGGCAACGCGCACTGCCTTGGCGATGGAGCTGGCGTCCTCCGACATCGCGCTGCCGGCGGGCGCCGAGTCCGTCGTCGTCACCGATCGCGAGACGCTGCCGGTCGACGTCTACGTGGTCAGCGTCTATCCCCACGCGCACTACCTCGGCAAGCGCGTCCACGGCTGGGCCGAGCTGCCAGACGGCAGCAAGAAGTGGCTGATCCGCATCGACGACTGGAACTTCGACTGGCAGGACCAGTATCGCTTCGCCGAGCCGGTCGCGCTGCCGGCCGGCAGCACGCTGGTGATGGAATGGACGTTCGACAACTCGGCGGACAACCGCCACAACCCGTCCTCGCCGCCCGTCGCCGTCGGCTTCGGGCCACGGTCCACCGACGAGATGGCCGAGCTCATCTTGGAGATCGAGCCCGCCGATCCCGCGCGGCTGCCCGAGCTCGACGCCCACTTCATGAACGGCTGGCTCGATCGCCAGATCGCCCACTTCCGTCGCGGGCTCGCGGCGGCCCCCGACGACGCCGATGCCCTGCTCGCGATCGCTGCGCTCGAGGCCCGGCGCGGCGCGACCGAAGACGCCATCGCGCACTACGAGCGGGGCCTGGTGCTCGCGAAGGATCGGCACCATGCCCGCGTGGATCTGGCGATCGTGCTGATGGGCGAAGCCCAGCTGCCGCGGGCGCGGGTCCAGCTCGCACAGGCAGTCGCGGCGATTCCCGACGATGCCCGCGCCCAGCTCACCATGGGGAACCTGCTGCGCAAGCAACGGGCGTGGCCCGAGGCGATCGGGTTCCTGCGCCGCGCGGCCGAGCTCGACCCGACCGCGGCCGAGACGTGGAACAACCTCGGCATCACCCACGAGCTCGCGGGCGAGCTGCCCCAGGCCGAGCAGGCGCTCACACGGGCAGTCGAGCTGTCGAGCGGGCGCACGCTCTTCCGCGAGAACCTCGCGCGCGTGTTGGCGGGGCAGGGAAAGGACGCCGACGCGCTGGCGGCCTATCGCGCGGTGCTCGAGATCGATCGCGGCGCCGTGGGCTCGCTCAAAGGGCTGGCCGCGGTGCTGCTGCGCACCGCCGAGCCTGCTGGCCTCGTGAGGGGTGACGCCAGCGCGATGCGGGCGGTGGATGCGGCCGAGCGCGCGGTGCGGGCCACCGGCGGTCGCGACGCGGGCGCGCTCGAGATCCTCGCGTTGGCGTACATGGCCGCGGGCAAGGCCAGCCGCGCGCTGTCCACTGCCGAAGGCGCGCTCGAGCTGGCGCACAGCACCGGCGACGGCGCGCTGGTGGATCGGCTGAGGACGCGGATCGACGAGATCCGTCTCCACATCGGCGGCTGATCGCGGGCCTGCCCGCAGCGCTCACCCCCTCGCCTGCGCCCCCGCGATGTATTCGTCGATCTGCTCGCGCAGCGCCGGCAGCGTGACCGCGCCGGCCCCGAGCACCGCGTCGTGGAAATCTGCGAGCACGAAGCGCTCGCCGAGCGCCGCCTCGGCGCGCTGGCGCAGACCCAGGATCTCGCGCTGGCCGATCTTGTAGCCGAGCGCCTGGCCGGGCCAGCCGATGTAGCGATCGACCTCGTTGGAGATGTTGTTGTCGGCGAGCGCGGTGTGCTCGCGCATGAACGCCTCGGCCTGCTTGCGGGTCCAGCCCTTGGTGTGGATACCGGTGTCGACGACGAGCCGTGCCGCACGCCAGGCGTCGAAGCTCAGCATGCCGAGGCGGTCGAGGTCGGTCTCGTACAGGCCCATCTCGTCGGCGAGGCGCTCGGTGTACAGCGCCCAGCCCTCGACGAAGGCGCCGTAGCCGGCGTGGCGGCGGAACGCCGGCAACGCGCTGCGCTCCTGGGCGATCGCGATCTGCAGGTGGTGGCCGGGGATCGACTCGTGCACCGCGAGCACACGGGCCTCGTAGCGCGGCCGCGTGTGCGGATCGAGCACGTTGACGAAGTACTCGCCGGGCTTGCTGCCGTCGGCGTGACCGGGCTCGTAGTAGGCGACCGTGGTGAACGGCGCCTTGTAGTCGGGCACGCGCGCGACCACGCAATCGGCCTGGGGTAGGCGGCCGAAGTAGCGCGGGATCGCGGCCTTGGCCCGGGCCAGCGCCGCGGTGGCCGCCTGCTCGATCTCGTCGGCGGTGGCGAAGTGCAGCGCGCGATCGCTGCGCAGCGCCGTGAGCGTGCCGGCGAGATCGCGGGTGCCCAGCGCCTTGGCGCCGAGGGTCGTCAGCTCGCGATCGATGCGGGCGATCTCCGCGAGCCCGAGCGCATGGACCTCGTCGGCGGACAGCGGCAGCGTCGTGTGCAGCACGATGAGCGCGTCGTAGCAGGCCGCGCCCGAGGGCAGCGCACCGATGCCACCCCGGCCATCGGGCCGGGCCTTGGGCAGCACCTCGTCCTCGAGCAGATCGCGATACCGCATGAGCGCCGGTGCGAAGCCGGTCGTCACCGCGGCGCGCAGGCGCGCGGCGGTCGCGGCATCCGGTGCCACGCCTGGGCGAGGCGCGAGCAGGGCCCACGTGTCGATGGGCGCATCGAGCTGGCCGTCGATCATGGCGATGACCCTGCGAATCGATTCTGCGTCGGCGACCAGACCGTTGCGCAGACCGTCGCGCAGCAGGGCGATCTCGACGTCGACCGCGGGGCCCATCGCCTCGTAGCGCGACGCGAGGTTCGCGAGATCACGCGCGTCGCGACGCGGATGCATCTGCGCCAGATCGCCCCAGGACGCCAGCGGGTTGTTGTTCGCCGACACGCTCCAGCGCTCGACACGGCACACGTCCGTGGCTGCGCTGGCGCGGAGATCGGCGAGCAACAGCATGCGCGTGCGGACGTCGTCGGCACCGAGATCGCGCAGCGCCTCGAGCCGGGCGATGAACCCGTCGCGACGGGCGCGCTGGCGCGTGCGCGTGGCGTCGGAGGGATCGCCGATCTGATCGTCGTAGGTGTGCACGCCCAGGCGCGTGGCGAACAGCGGCGAGGTCTCCAGCGTCCACGCCCAGTGCTCGCGCGAGATCGCGGCGAGCTCGGCATCCGCGACGCCCACCACGGCGGACGCGAGCGCGGCGTCGAGCTCGGGATCGCCCACCGCGGGGAGCGAGGCATCTGCGGCCGGGGTTGCAACCTCCGGTCCTCGCCGAGTGCACGAGAGCACGAGGAGCGATGCGAGGGCGGCGGCGAGCGTGCGAACCATGGGCGGGCGATTGTCGCCGCGGCCGCGCACCGCTGTCCACGGCGACGGGCCCTGCCGTAGCGCGGGCAGGTGAGGCCCAGTGGCCGGAGCTCACGGGTGTGCTGCTTGCTTGGATGGGTCATCTCCCGTACATCATGACCATGTCGATGGGCCGCTGGAGCATCGCCTCGGCGAAGGCTGGGTTCTCGCGGCTCGTCCTCGAAGCCCGCCAGGCGCCCCAGATGATCGAGAACCGCGGTCGCCCCGTCGCCGTCGTGCTTTCGACCGCCGAGTACGAGCGGCTCGCTGCAGCGCAGCAGGGCGCCGCTCGCTGGTTGGCGGTGATGGACTCGAGCGCCGAGATTCGTGCCGAAGGTGGCGTCGACCTCGAGATCCCGACACGGACGGCCCGCCCCTCCGCGCTCGGCAGCAAGGGCACGCGGAGGTGACCCGTTGTACCTCGTCGACACCAACGTGCTCTCGGAGCTGCCGCGCGCGCGACCCGACCCGCAGGTCATTCGCTGGCTGCAGCTTCAGACGGTGATCGTGCTCAGCGTGGTCACCGTCGAGGAACTCGTCTTCGGCGTCGCCAAGCTCCCGTCAGCCCGGCGACCGAAGCTCGCGGCGTGGCTCGAGGGCGTGCTCGCCTCGGCGACGCAGATCCTCGACGTCTCCGAGCCGGTCGCCCGCGCTGCGGGGGAACTCCGGGCGGCGCGCGAGCGGTCAGGGCGCCGCGTCGCGCAAGCCGACATGCTCATCGCCGCGACGGCGCTCGTGCATGGTTTGTCACTCGCAACGCGCAACGGTGCGGACTTCGTGGATTGCGGCGTCGCGATCGTCGATCCATTCGTACGATGAGTCCCCGCCGCCGATGAGTCCCCGCCGCAAGGGGGGCGAGGCATCCGCGGTGGGCCCGGTGACCAGGCCGCGATCCGTCGTTGGCGCAGGCTCAGGCCGCGATCTTCGTGCGCAGCGGGGCGGGCTCGGCCACCGGCTGGATGCCGGCGCTCAGCGCCATCGCCTCGGTGTGTCGCAGGCGGCAGCTCGAGGTGCCCGCCGTGTCGCCCGGGTGCAGTCCGATCCACAGGTTCCGCTCGCCGGCATCGACCCACGACGCGGGGCGTCGGGCGAGCGCGAGGAGACTACGGCCACAGCGTGGGCACTGCATGGGTGCATCATCGGCGCGAAGCGTCCGGTCTTGAGCCCCAATTCACCCCGTCTCGCGTCGCCGACTCCATCACGGTGACCGCGCTGCAGCTTCGTGTCCCGAATCCGGCCGCGCCCACGTCATCGCAGATCGCCGATGGGGCAGCCCACCGCCTTCGCGCTCGACACCGCGACCGCCCGCCCCGCGAGCACCGCGTCCAGGCCGTCGACGAGCTCGCGCCGGGTCGGTTCGGGGCGGGCTCGGCCGAACTCGGGCACCCGATCGTCGATGCGGCCGCGATACATCAGCGTCGCCGTGCCACCGCCTCTGCGGAACACGGCCACCTCCGGGGTGACGACCGCAAAGGCGCGCGCGACGAGCACGTGCCCGGGGTCGCGCAGCGGTGTGCCGGGCAGGGCGAACTCGCGGCGATGGGCCTCGATCTGCGCGGCGTCGACGTCGGGGTCGGGATAGACCAACCACCACGCGACCCGATCCGCGGGCACGGACGCGGCGATGCGCGCGAGCTCGGGCGCGTACCGATTGGAGAGCGGGCAGTCGGGGGTCACGAAGGTGAGCACGACGATCTCCGCGTCCGCCACCGCGAGCGGATCGACGGGGTTGCCCTGGAGATCGAACGCCGTGCTCGGAGCCGCCGAGGCGCCGGCCATCGCCGCGGCGTCCACGGGCGCGGCGGCGTCGATCCGCGCCGCGCCATCGTCGGCCGGACAACCCAGCGCGGCCGCCACCGCAGCCACCAGGGCGGCGGGCAGGAACCTCCGCGAGTGCGCCCGCGTGCTGCCTTCGTGTTCATCGACCAGGTCGCGCCTGCCCATCGGATCTCGGCCCATGACGGCACTGTCGCACGGCGCGGGCGCGGGCGCGGGCACCGAAGCGTCCGTGATGCGCATCGGCACCCGATCGCGGGCGCCGCGCCCGTCGGATCGCGCCTGCCACCCATCCCATGCCAGCCGTCGTCGCACGGACTGTCGCTTGACCGGCCTGCGGCCATCTGAAACGCTAGGTTTCCAATGGTTAGGTTGAGTCTACATCGCCACGTTCCGCTGTTGATGGCGACCAGTGCACTCGCGCTGGCATGCGGGCCGCGAGTGCTCGGCTTCGAGGACACCGATTCCGGCTCGAATTCCGATTCCAACGACTCGGGTGACTCGACCGACTCGAATCCCTCTGGGCCCAACCCATCGAGCCCGTCGTCGCCCACCGATCCGAGCGGGCCATCGGGCCCCTCGACGGATCCCACCGATCCCACCGGGCGCGAGCCGCTGCCCGGCCCGCCGCAGCTGGTGGACGCCCGGGTGCTCGACGCGTTCTCGATCGAGCTGTTCTTCAGCGAGCCGATCGCCGACATCGGTGCGATCGAACCCACCAAGTTCCGCCTCTCCGCGGCCCACTCCAACACCAACTACCAAGAGGCGACGTACTACGCCGATATCGGCCGCTGGAATCTCGAGGAGGTCTGCAACGAGTACTGCTACGGCCCCGAACCCGAGAACTGCAACGAGTACTGCTACTCGAACCCGGGCCCCAACGTCCGCGTCCAGAGTGTCACCAACTCCGCCTACTCCGACCGCGTGATCCTCGGCATCGACAACGGCATCACCGCCAACGTGTGTCGGCAGCTCGAGCAGCGACTCGAGAACGGGTCCACGACCGCGGCGCTCTTCCTCCACTACTCGAACAACGGCGCCGGCATCACCGATCTCGATGGCGAGGGGCTCGACGCGATCGCAGAGCACTGGGCCCTGCTGACCACGCAGTCCTACTCGTACCAGCAGGGGGTGTTCCCCGCGATGAACCCGTTCATTCCGATCGACTGCCCATTTTGAGCCCATGATCATCGTCACCGGTACCAAGCGCTCCGGCACCTCGATGTGGATGCAGATCCTCATCGCGGCCGGCTTCGAGCCCTTCGGCGAGGCGTTCCCCCGCACGTGGGGCGAGACCATCAAGGACGCCAACCCCGATGGATTCTACGAGTCCATCCTGCGTCGCGGCATCTACTGGGCCACCAACCCGCACCCGCAGACGGGCGACTACTTCTTCCCCGAGCAGGTCGAGAACCACGTCGTCAAGGTCTTCATCCCCGGCCTGGTGAAGACCGATCGCGCGTACATCGGGCACGTCGTCGCGACGATGCGACACTGGCGCGAGTACGAGGCCTCGCTCGACCGCCTGTACGCGATGGAGGACGAGGTCCGGCAGCAGGCGCACCCCGGTACCACCGCGCCAGCGCGGATCCCGGCGGTGCTCGAGTGGTGGTACGAGAACTTCGGCCTGGTGCGCGACATCGTCACCCGTCGACACCGGGTGCACGTGCAGTCGTACGACGGCCTGCTGCGCGATCCCGGCAAGGTCATCCACGACACCATGAAGTGGCTCGGCCGCGGTGATGCCAAGGCCGCCATGGCGGCGGTGAAGCCCGGCAACCGCACGCAGGTGCGGCCCGAGACCAGCGAGGTCGAGCCCGAGCTCGCCGAGGTGTTCGATCTGCTGTACGCCGTGGTCGACGAGCGCCGGCCGATCACCCCCGCGCTCATCACGAAGCTCAACGACACCAACCGCGAGCTGGGCCCCCGCGTCGCAGCCGCGCAGAAACAGGTGTTCGACGACGCCCGATCCAGGCGACCGCCGGGCACGCCAGCAGAGTCCGACGAAGGCGGCCCGCCGCAGGCATCGTGGGGATGACGCGACGATCGCGGGGCACCCTGGTCTGGCGCCCCCGGTTCGTGGGACCATCCCGCCGCAATCGACTGGTCTCCGCCGTTGCGCGCCGAACTGCAGATCCTCGCCGACGTGGCCTCGTACCGCCTGCGGCGGCTCGAGATGGCGAACCTCGGTGGCGCCGCGGCGATCGCAGTCGCGCTGCACCTGCCAACCGTGGAGATCGCCGCCCGCGTCGGATTCGGCCTGCTGCTCAACCTGCTCGTCTATCTCAACAACGACTTCGTCGACGGTGACTCGGATCTGGCGGCGCCGAGCCGCGAGTACGACAAGACCTCGTTCTTGATGACGCACCGCGCCGCGGCCGTGCGCGCGCAGCTGGGCCTGCTGGCGGCGCTCGCCGGCTTCGCCGCGTGGTACGGCGGCGGCCTATGGATGCCGCTGTGGCTGGGCGGCGGCGTGTGCTGGGCGTACTCGGCGGCGCTCAAGCATCGACCCGGCGTCGACGTGCTGGCGATGATGGCGTGGGGCATGGCGATGCCGCTGGTTGGCGTGCCGCCCGAGCACCTGCATGCCGCGCTGCCCCTGCTGGTGATGCTCGGGCTGTTCTCGGGGGTGTTCGAGTCGGTGCAGGTGCTGCGCGACGTCGACGAGGATCGGGATCGGGGCGTGCACACGACGGCCGTGGCGTGGGGTCGCGCGCGGACGCTGCTGCTGGTCCGCAGCATCACCGGGCTCGCGGCGATCCATGCGCTCGTCAGCTTTGGGATCGGCGTCGCGATCCCGACCGCGATCGCAGCGCTGCGCCCTGCGGGCGCGGCCACGCCGGTCGCACTGTGGAACCGCTTGCGGGCGCTGTGCGGCCTGAGCTTCGTGCTGGCGTGCTGCAAGGTGTGGAGCGGCGGGTGATCCCCCATCGCGCGCGACAGCGGCTGCGGCTCGCCGAGCGACTGTGGCTGGCGGCGATCCTGACCGTCGCGGTGATCTTCTACTGGCCGGCGCTGTCGCTGGATTTGCTGGCCGACGACCTGTTCCAGCTCGCCTACGTCGACGGTCTGCTCGGCCCGAAGTCACCCTTCGGGCTGTATTTCTTCGCGCTCGAGGATCCCGAGGCCACCGCCGCGATGACGCACAAGGGCATGCTGCCGTGGTGGACCGTGCCGCACTTCCGTTTCGCCCATCTGCGCCCGCTGTCGAGCGTGTTGGTGTGGTTCGACCTCGCGGTGCTGCCCCGCGACTCGGCGTGGCCGCACGTGCACTCGATGTTGTGGTTGCTCGCGCTGCTGGCCGCCACCGGGCGTGCGCTCGTCGATCTCCTCGGCCGCCGCCTCGCGCTGCTGGCCCTGCTGGCGTTCGCGATCGACGAACCGTTGGCGTGGACGGTGGGCTGGCTCGCGAACCGCTGCGCGATGGTGTCGGCCCTCTTCGGTCTGCTCGCGCTCTCGGTGCACATCCGCCGCCGAAGGCGCGCCACGCCGCACCGCGGCGCGACCGCGATCGAGATGGGGCTGTGGCTCGCGGCGTTCGCCGCCGGCGAGTACACGATCAGCCTGCTGCCGGTGGTCGCGCTATGGGAGCTCGTGGCGGCACGCAGCCCGTGGCGCGTGCGACTGGTGGCGTTGTGGCCAGCGGCGTCGGCCGCCGCCTTGTTCGCCGTCGCCTACGTCGTCATCGGCTGCGGCGTCTACGGTGCGACGACGTACGTCGACCCGATGACCGACCCGGGTCGTTTCGTCGGCGAGCTCGGCAACCGCCTGACCCGCATGGCCGCCGAGGTGTTCGTCGGCTTGTGCGGCGAGTCCGAGCGGCTGTGGGTCCGCTACGACTGGACCGGGATCACGCCGTGGCTGTTCGACGGCGTCGAGTTCGATGCACCGGCCCGTTCGGTCCGTCACGCATGGCTGGCCGGACCGCTCACGATCGTGATCGTCGGCACGGCGTGGTGGGCGTGCCGTCCGCTGCTGCGGCCGGTCGAGCGCCGCGGGTTCATCGCCCTGTTCTGGGGCGGTGTGCTGGGCCTGGTGCCGCTGTCGGCGATCCCGCCGGCCACCCGCGCGCTGCTCGTGCCCAGCATCGCGGGCGCGGCGTTCTTCGCGATGACGGCGCTCGCCGCGATCCGCCTGTGGCGTCGCCGTCGGCCGGGCCTCGCACGAAGCCTCGTCCTCGCGGTGTTGGTGCCGCTGCTCGCGTCCGAGCACCTCGTCTCCGATGCGATCTTTGCCCGCGCCCAGCTGGCGTCGCTGGCGAACGTCGGCCGTGCACACCGCGAGTTCTTCGACAGTCCCCAGGTGCACGCCCGAGATCTGACCGGCACGCACGTACTGGTGCTGACGGCGCCCGACCTCGTCACCGGGATCTACGGCTACGCGACCGCGGCGCTGGTCGGGCGGCCGGTGCCGGCGTCGTGGCACTCGCTGGTGATGGACACCCGGCGGCATCTGGTGCGGAGACTCGATGCCTGCACGATCGAGCTGTCGGCGGTCGGCCCGGCGGTCGACCTCGACTACCAAGAGGCGCTGTTCCGGGCGCCCCACGACGCGCTGCGCCCCGGCGATCGCATCGACGTCGGCGTCTTCGTGGCGCAGGTCGTGCGCGCGACCGCCGACGATGGACCTTCGGCGGTGGTGTTCCGGTTCCGCGTGCCGCTCGAGGATCCGAGCCTGCTCTTCCTCTACGCGACGGCGCGTGGACTCGAGCCGTTCGAGTTGCCGACAGTCGGGCAGACCCGGCTGGTCGACCCGCCGCAGATCCCCCGCAGCCTGCGCTGACGATCGCGGGACGCAGAGGCGGTCACGAACGCTTGCGGATCTCGGCGTCGAGCTGACGGTCGAGCGCGTCGAGCTCACCCATGCGCTTGTCGAAGTCAGAGGACGACAGCGCCTTGGCATCGCGGCCGGCCTGCAGGGCCTTGGTCTTGCCGAAGGCCCGGTAGCCGAGGTAGCCGGCGCCACCGACCAACACCACGAAGAGCAGCGGGAAGAAGAGCGACTTGACGACGGCCAAGCCAATGCCGACCGCCATGAGGGCACCCAGGGCGAGCAGCGCGCCCTTGACCACCGACAGACCGTGACCCTCGTCTTCTTTTGCCATCGGGACTACAGGATAGTCGGGGCCCGACGAACGAGCAAGGCAGCGCCGGTGATCGTGCCAACAAACCGCGCTGCCTCGCGCCCGGTCACACGCCCGCGGTGGCGAAGCGACACAGGGCCGGCGGGTTTCGTCGTACGCTCCCGCGCCGATGCCCCCCCGTTCGCTGCTCCCCCGTTCGCTCCTCCCGTGTTCGCTGCTCCCGTGTTCGCTGCTCCCTTGGTTGATCCTGGTCGCCTGCACCCCCCGCACGGGCGCCCCCGACACCACGGTGCCCGGCGACGCGACAGCGGTGGCGGCGGCAGGTGATGGCGCGAGCACCAAGGACGACACGCCGGCGTTGCCGATGGACCCGGCGATCCGCACCGGCACGCTCGCCAACGGGATGACGTTCTACATCCGCAAGCACACCAAGCCCGAGAAGCGCGTGTACCTGTGGATGGCGGTCGACGCCGGCTCGGTGCTCGAGGACGACGACCAAAAGGGGCTCGCGCACTTCGTCGAGCACATGGCGTTCAACGGCACCAAGCGCTTCGAGAAGAACACGCTCATCGACTTCCTCGAGACCTCGGGCATGGACTTCGGCGCGGACCTCAACGCCTACACGTCGTTCGACGAGACCGTGTACCAGCTCAAGGTGCCCACCGATGATCCGGCGCTCGTCGGTCGTGGCCTCGACATCCTCGAGGACTGGGCGAGCGCGCTGTCGTTCGCCCCCACCGAGGTCGACAAGGAGCGCGGCGTGGTCGTCGAAGAGTGGCGGCTGGGTCGGGGCGCCGGTCAGCGCATCTTCGACAAGCAGTGGCCGGTCTACCTCGAGGGCAGCAAGTACGCCGACCGCAAGCCGATCGGCGAGCGCGAGATCCTCGAGAACGCGCCCGTCGCTGCGTTGCAGCGCTTCTACAAGGACTGGTACCGCCCTGACCTCATGGCGATCGTGGTCGTCGGCGACGTCGACCCGGCGACCATGCAAAAGGAGATCGAGGCCCGCTTCGGCAAGCTGAAGAACCCGGCCACCCCGCGGCCGCGGCCCGACGTGCCGGTGCCACTGCTCGAGACCACGCGCGCGGCGGTGATCACCGACGCCGAGGCGTCGAACACCTCGGTGGCGGTCGCCATCAAGGGCCCGCCTCGGCCGTTGCGCACCGAGGGCGACTACCGTCGCGACCTCGTCGAAGAGCTCTTCCACGGCATGCTACGGGCTCGTCTCGACGAGATCCGCCAGCTGCCGGATTCGCCGTTCACCTTCGCGTTCTCCAACACCAGCGCGCTCGGCCGCTCCGTCGAGATCTTCGAGCTGCGCGCGGGCACCAAGGCGGGCAAGGTCGAAGAGGCGCTGCGCACGTTGCTGGTCGAGGTCGAGCGCGTCGAGCAGCACGGATTTCTGGCCACCGAACTCGACCGCGAGCGGGCCCGGACACTGCGACGCTTCGAGCGCAACGTCGCCGACAAGGACACCGTCGACGGCCGCGTGTATGCGTTCGCCACCGTCCAGGGCTTCCTCGATCGCGACGCGATGCCCAGCCGCGAACACGAACTCGCCCTAGCGCAGAAATTTCTCGGCGGCATCAGCCTCGATGAGGTCAACGCGATGGCCTCCGAATGGATGACCAAGAAGGATCGCGTGGTGCTGGCCAGCGGGCCGGCGCGCGACACCATGCCGACCGACGAGGATCTGCTGGCGGTGGCCGGCGCGGTCGAGGGCAGCAAGATCGCGGCCTACGTCGACCGCGGCGCCGGCGAGGCGCTGATGGCGACCCAGCCGACGCCCGGCAAGATCACGAAGACCGAGACCATCGACTCCCTCGGCGTCACGGTGTGGACCCTGAGCAACGGCGCCAAGGTCGTCGTCAAGCCCACCGACTTCAAGCAGGACGAGGTGCTGTTCGAGGCGTTCAGCCCCGGCGGCCACTCGCGCGTCGACGCCCGACGCTATGACTCGGCGGCCAATGCCGCGTCGATCGTCGCGCGCTCGGGCCTGGGCACGCTCGACGCGGTTTCGCTGCGCAACATGATGGCGGGCAAGGTCGCCAACGTGTCGCCGTTCATCTCGGAGCTCGAGGAGGGCCTGCGCGGCAGCGGCTCGCCACAGGATCTCGAGCTCATGCTGCAGCTCGCCCACCTGCAGATGGCGGCGCCGCGCAAGGATCCCGACGCCTTCAGCTCGTGGAAGACGTCGACCGCGGAGTTCGTGAAGAACCGCGACCTCAACCCCCAGCAGGTGTTCTTCGAGAAGTTCAACGCCTTCCGTTGGAACAACCATCCGCGCCGGCAGCCGACCACCACGCAGAGCCTCGAGCGCGTCGAGCTCGACACCGCGCTCTCGGTCTACCAAGACCGCTTCGCCGACGCCGGCGACTTCACCTTCGTGTTCGTCGGCAACGTGGATGTCGCCACCTTGCAGCCGCTGGTCGAGACCTACCTGGCGAGCCTGCCGACCAAGGGCCGCAAGGAGAAGTGGAAGGACGTCGGCGCCAAGGCACCCGCGGGCGCCAAGCGCCTCGAGGTGAAGAAGGGCGTCGACCCCAAGAGCTTCGTGATGATGACCTACCACGGCAACACGAAGTACAGCCGCGACGCCGAGGACGACCTCGAGATCCTCGCCGACGTGATGGAGATCCGTCTGCGCGAGGTGCTGCGCGAGGACCTGTCCGGGGTCTACGGCGCCTTCTCGAGCGGTGCCATCGCACGGCGCCCGCGGCAGAGCTACAGCTACACCATCGGGTTCGGCTGCGGCCCCGAGAACGTGAAGAAGCTGCAGGACGCGGTCGCCGAGATCGTCGCGACGGTCAAGAAGGACGGCATCGGCGACGTCTACCTCGAGAAGGTCCGTGAGAAGCGGCGCCGCAACCTCGAGACCTCGATGCGCGAGAACCGGTTCTGGATGGGCCAGCTTGCCGAGCACTACCGCTACGGCACCGATCCCACCAAGATCCTCGAGCTCGAGAAGACGCTGGCGCGGGTAACCAGCGCGAACGTACAGAAGACCGCGCGCACGTTCCTCGACGATCGCTCGCGCGTCACCGGCGTGCTGGTACCCGAGGCCGACGCGCCCGCGGCTGCGCCCGTCAAGCCGACCGAGGCCGGCGCGTCCGCGGCCAACACGAAGCGTGGGTCCGAGGCGCAGTGACCGTGGCGACCGCGTCCAAGGCCGCGCCCCCGGGGGCGCGCGCGAAGACCCGCGCGCGCGCCAAGCCGACCCCGATCACCCTGCTCCGTGTCGACCTCGCCGCGTGGCGAACGTGGCTGCGGGGCCACCACGCGCGCGAAGCCGTGGTGTGGGTGGCCTTCGCCAAGACCGCCAAGCCCGGCACGCTGGGCTACGACGACGCCCTCGACGAAGCGCTGTGCTGGGGCTGGATCGACAGCATGGTCCGCCGCATCGACGACGTCACCTACGCGCGCAAGTTCACCCGCCGCGTCAACGCGTCGAAGTGGTCGGCGCCGAACCTCGAGCGGCTGCGGCGGCTCGTCGGGACCCCGCGGATGCGGGCGCCGGGGCTCGCGATGATCGCCGCCGACACGCTCGCGCTGGTGAAGTCCGACGCGCCGATCGTCGCCAAGCCGCGCAGCACGGCGATCCCCGAGGAGCTCACCTCTGCCCTCACCCAGACGCCGCGAGCCCGCAAGGCCTTCGACGCGCTCGCACCCTCACACCGTCGCGAGTACTGCCAGTGGGTCGGCGAGGCCAAGCGCCCCCAGACCCGCAACCGGCGGGCGGCCGAGGCGATCGCGAAATTGCTCGGCAAGGCCGTGCCCACCGCCCCATGACGCGAAGCTTTCGCCTCCACCTGGGAACAAACCCCCGCCCACGCGGGTGACACCGCTCGCCGATGCCGACCCCGCGTGATGCCCATGCTCCGCCCGCTGCCGCCGTGGCGGGCGAAGCTGCGGTGCTCGCGGCGGCGATCGCCGGCGACGCCGCCGCATTCCGGGCGCTCGTGCGGCGCTACGAGCGGGCCGTGTTCTCGCAGATCCGTGGCGTGTTGCTCGCCTCGGGCCGCACCGGTGTGGTCGAAGACCTGGCGCAGGAGACGTTTCTGCGCGCGTTCCGGGCTCTGCCCCGCTACGTCGCCGATGGCCGGGCGAAGTTCTCGACGTGGCTGCTCACGATCGCCACCCGGCTCGCGCTCAACGAGCTGCGCCGCCGCCCCGGGGTGTTCTTCGACAACGGCGCCCTCGATGCGCGTCCGGCCACGGACGGGGATCCCCGCAACGATGCGCCGCTGCTCGGTCGTGGTGTCGAGGCCGCGGTGATGTCGTTGTCACCGCCGCTGCGCGCCGCGTTCTTGCTGCGCGAGCTCCATGGTTTCGAATACACCGACATCGCCGAGGCCCTCGAGGTCGACCTCGGCACGGTCAAGTCGCGACTGTCGCGGGCGCGGGCGCGCCTGCGTGAGGCGTTGGGAGACGACACGTGAACTTCGAACCCGAGCTCGATTCCGACGAACGCGATCGCCTGCGCAACTGGGTCGATGGCGAGGTGCCCGACGGCGGTGTGCCCGATGATTTCGCCGAGCGGGTGGCCGCGCGCATGCAGCCGGTGGTGAGCCCACGGGTGCGCGTGCGGACCGAGCCGCCGTCGTGGACCGCGTGGTGGATCGGGATGGCGGCAGCCGCTGCTGCGATCCTGCTCGCGCTGTCGCTTTTCGCAGGAGGTCGAACGGCCACCGGTGGCGCCGCCCACGACGATCTCGAGGCCCTGCGCCTGGCCGCGAACGCCCTGCTGTCGCGGCAGTGCACGCCGTGCCACGACGGGGCGGCCCCCGCGTCCGAGCCCGACGCGCTCGCCGTGTTCGATCTGGCCGATTCACAGTGGTACGCGGACATGTCGGACGACCATCTCGCGTTCGCCCTCGAGCGTGTGGGCGCCGGCAGCGATGCCACCGAGTTGGCGGGCTTCCGTCGATATGTCAGCGCCGAGCTGGCCCACCGCGGCGCCGGCCTGACGCCGGGGCAGTAGTCCGCGCGCGTCGGCGCGACCGCGGCTCGGCGAGGACCGGTGCACGCAGGAACACCCGCGGGGTCGGCCCTGCGTCGATGTTGATGGCGATGCCCTCGCCGGGCGAGTAGCTCACACCGAGCTGCAGCGACGAGCCGACGCCCAGATCGGCCGATGTCGGCAACACCCGCGATCGCAGGCCCGGCTCCGCGATCTTCTCGCGGCGCCGCTTGGCCCACGCCGCGCGCTTGCCCGGACGCACGTCCATCGCGATGAGCCAGCCGAGCGCAGCCATAGCGGCCTGGGTTTCGCTGCCCTCGACCAGCGCTTCGATCGCAGGCAGGTCGGGCGGCTGCGAGAGCACCGCGCCTTGCAGACGCGCCAGCTCGGAGGTTCCGTCCAGCGCCAGCGCGCGCTGCAGGACGATGCCCGCGTCGCCGCGACGATCGGCGTCGACGAGCAGCGCCACGAGATTGCAGAGGTCTTCCACGTCGGCGGCATCCGTGGTCTGCGAGAGCAGGGTCTCGTAGCGGGCGATCGCCCGACTGCGACGGGCGGAATCACCGAGCATCCGCGATGCGACGGCATCGATGCGCGCCAGGGCGCGGGTGCGCGCCGCGGCGCCGTATGCCTCGGGCCACGCCTCGACCTCCGTCACCAAGCGATCCAGGCTGGGCTTGGCCGCGGCGCTGGGCTTGGCCGCGGCGCCGGCCGTGGCCGCGGCGCTGGCCGTGGCCGCGGCGCTGGGCTTGGCCGTGGCGCTGGGCTTGGCCGCGGCGCTGGCCGTGGCCGCGGCGCTGGGCTTGGCCGCGGCGCTGGCCGTGGCCGCGGGGCTGGCCGTGGCCGCGGGGCTGGCCGTGGCCGCGGGGCTGGCCGTCTCCGCGGGGCTGGTCGTGGCCGCGGGGCTGGTCGTGGCCGCGGGGCTGGCCTCGACCGCGGCGAACGTCCCGTCGTCGAACGTGAGCAGCAGGGCGAGCCGCGTCATCGTGGCGCGCATCGCCACCGCCGCTCCCGCGACGGGCGGCGGCTCGGCGACCGCAGCGATCACGGCAACGCGATCGGGGGAGAACTGGACCGCGGCCAGCATCAGCTCGTAGGCATGGGGACTGTTCGGCAGCGTCCTCCGCAGGGCGAGCACCTCGGGCAGCAGCGCCTGTGCCCGACGGATCATCGCCGCGTTGTCGCCGGCGCGGATCAGCGGCAGCAGCCCATCGCCGAGAGCGAGCAAGAACTGCAGGACCTTGCCCTCGTCGGCGCCCGCTGAAGCGAGCGCAGCCACGTCGCGGCGCACCGGCTCGAGCAACGGCAAGATCGCGTCGAGCGCAGCATCGAGGTTGCCGCCGGCGACGGCCTGCGGCAGGACGCGATAGAACAGAGTCACACAGCGCAGGCCGATCGCGGCCTCGAGGTAGCGGACAGTGGTGTGTTCGAGGTCCGAGGGCGCGCCATCGAGGGTGGCGAACGCGGCGGCGTAGTCGAAGCGCTGCAGCTCGGCATCGATCGCGCCCAACAACGCTCGGGCATCGCGCGGGTGCTGCGTGCGGATCGCCGCGAACGCGACCTTGGCGGCATCGGTGCGCCCGAGCTCCGCGAGCAGCCTCGCGCGCTCGAGCTGCCCGTCGAGCGCCGTGGCACCGTCGAGTTCCGTGGCACCGTCGAGTTCGAGGACCCGTCGCGCGTTCGCTCCGTGTGCGTCGGCCTTGGCGAGCGCCCCGGCCAGCGCCGTGTCGTCCTTGGCCGCGAGGCGCCGCGCCTGGGCGAGCGCTGCATCGCCGCAATCGATCTGCAGATCGGTGTAGCACGCGACCGCCAGGGCGCGGTGATGATCGGCGGTGGCGAAGCGGCCGCGCAGGCGCACCGAGTGCTGCCGCAGATCCACCGCCAGTGATGCTTCGGTGCTGAACGCCGACGCAACACGATCGAGCACGCTCGGCAGCGCGGGCGCGACCTGCACCTCGCGCATCATCCGGGCAGCCGCGCGACGGTGCAGCGCCGGGATCCGGGCCAGCGCCGCCGTCAGCCACAGATGCAGGTCACTGGCGTGGGCCTCGTCCAGCGCACCGCCCGGTCCCGACGCCAGTGCCCGGGCCGACGCCGCGATCGTCGGGCCGAACAGGCCCTGCGGATCGAACAGCTGCGGCAGATCGAATGTGCCGTAGGCCTCGGCCAACGCCGACAACTCGGCCGCGTCGGTGACCGACTCGAGATCGCCGCGCTCGATCGCCATCGCCGCGATGCCCAGCGCCACGGCGTCGCCGAAGCGCTCCTTCATCCCCATCGACTCCGGCAATGCGCGCCACTTCTCGAGCAAGCCCGTGAGGTGCTGCGGATCGCCGCCGCCGTGATCGAGGCCGTACTGCGTGATCGCCCACGGCGGGATGCCGTCACGCAAACCGGGGACGGCGCCCGGGTCGATGCGATCGGCCAGGGCTGCGAGCGTCGGGCTGCCCTCGACCACCGCGGCGCCCGGCGGCGCAGCCCCGGGCGCCGCGGTGGTCGAGCCACCGCCATCGCGCCGACAGCCGACCGCGGACACCATCGAGACGGCGAGGAGAACCCCACCGCAGGCGATCGCGCACCGTCGCGGAGCACCGATAGGCGAGGGAGACGCGGCGCGGTGAACCATCGTCGCACGATACCGAAAGCCGACCGTGGCTGCTACAACGCGGGCATGGCCGACGCCGACCGTGTATTGATTTCGATAGCCGACCATGTCGCCCACGTGCGGCTCAATCGCGCCGCGCAGCGCAACGGACTCGACCTCGCGCAGATCGAGGCGATCATCGATGCGGGCCGCCGGCTCGCCGAGGATCCCAGCGTCCGCGCGATCGTGCTCTCGGGTGAGGGGCCGTCGTTCTGTGCCGGCCTCGACTGGGCGTCATTCATGCTCGGCGGCGAGACGATGGCCGCGCGGCTGCTCGCACGCGATCCAGGCAGCCCCGCCAACGTCGCGCAGCGGGTGGCGTGGATCTGGTCCGAGGTGCCGGTGCCGGTCTTCGCGGCGATCCGTGGCGCGGCCTATGGCGGCGGCCTGCAGCTCGCGCTCGCCTGCGATCTGCGGCTCGTCGCGAGGGACGCCAAGCTCTCCGTCATGGAGATCCGCTACGGACTCATCCCCGACATGACCGCGACGCGCACGCTGCTGCGGCTGGTCCGCGACGACATCGCCCGCGAACTCGTCTACACCGGCCGCGTGGTCGACGCCGACGAGGCGGTACGCATCGGCCTGGCCACGCGCGTGTGCGACGATCCGGTCGCCGACGCGCTTGCGATGGCGCGGCAGATCGCCGCGTCGTCACCCGCGGCGATCCGCGCCGGCAAGCGGCTGTGCCTCGACGCGGCCGATCTCGAGCTCGATGCTGCGCTGGCCCGCGAGACCGAGCTGCAGCTCGGCCTGCTCGGGACGGCCGAGCAGATGGAGGCCGTGGCTGCGGCACTGCAGCGCCGCTCGCCGGTGTTCTGAAGCGGCGAAACACCAGCGTCCGAAACGCGCCCGCATGCCGGGCAAAGGCACCACGTCGCGGAACCTCCGGGCGGCCCGCGAGCGAGATCGGCGAGAGCTTCCGTGACGTGTACACCGAGGCGCTCGCGAGGCTCTACGCCGAGGCCGGCGGCGTTCCCGAGCTCGCCGAGTGCGACGGCGACCAATTCACGATGGGCTGCCCGGGGTCGCCGTGGTCTGTCTCGACGACCACCTCTATTGTTCTGAAACCGCGATCGGATCCAGATCATCGAGCGGTTCGCGCTGCCGCTCGCTCGGCCCGGCCGCGAGCCCGACGATCTGCGCGCACCGGGATCCACAGCACGGCGTCGACGCCGATGCCGATCTCCCAGCCGCCGACCCGTCCGACGGTGGTCAGCTCACCGCCTGCGTCGACGAGGAGCTGGGCGACACGGCCGCCGTCGCCGACCGCGGAACTCGCCGCGATCTCGAGGCGTGGGCCCAGTCGCACGGCGACGCCACGGATCTCGAAGCGATGGGCCGGAACGATCCGCAGCGCTCCGCCGAGCAGCGGTGCGCCGGTGCGCGACGAACCTTCGAGGTTGCCGAGCATGCTGCGCGAGCCCTGCGTGCGCACCGACCACGGCTCGACGGTGAACGCCGCCGTCGTCGCGAGCTCGAAGCTCTTGCGCCGCCACGCATGACCGATCTGAATACCGATGCGCGTGCGGAGGATGGAGGCGTCGAAGGCGAGCCGGCGACCGAGCATGCGCGCATCGACGCCCAAGAGTGCGCCGCTGCGATGGCGTAGCCACAGCGCGAGGTCGCCACCTGCGGCGGTGAAGCGATCGGCATCGGCAGGATCGCCCAGACCGATCGCGACCTGTGGGGTGACACCGAGGCCTATGTCGAACATCGCGGCTGTCGTGGTCGTGGGTCGGGTTGGCTGCGAGACCGGCGGACACGGTGCAGGAGGCTTCGGCCGCGGGCACGTCGGGCACGGGGGTGTGGCCAAGGCCGGCGGAGGAATCCGCACGTCCTGGCGATCGTGCTGCACCGTTCCGGCCTCGATCGCCGCGACGAGATTGCCGATGTTGCCCGCGATCAAGCGCACCACGTCATCGCGTGACGAGCTCTCGTCGGCGGCGATGCGGCGATCGTAGGCGCGGCCATCACTCGCCACGAGCGTCAGCGACCAAGCCTGCCCGTCGGTCTGCGTCGGTTGGATGTCGACGAACACCGTGAAGCCCGGCAAAGTCGCGGTGTCGGCATCGTGCGAGGCGAGCTTCGCCGACGGCAACAGCAGCGCGAGTTCGCGAGCGAGTGCCTCGGCGTCGAGGCTGGCAGTCCGCAATCGGATGACCTCGACCTGCTGCCGGGTCGTCTCGCGAGGCGCTGCCACCGGCGCAACCGCCGGCGCAGCGACGGGCGCGAGCAACACGGCAGCGAGAACGAGGTTCATCCGAACGAATGCAAGAAGGGACCCGGGCAGGCTGCCGCGGATCCCTTCGGGGTGCAAGCGTTAGCGCAGCACGGGCTCAGGCATCGTCATCGGGAGCGTCGTCATCGTCGGGGTGGTCGCCTTCGCCTCCGTCGTCGTCGGGCTCGTCGCCTTCGCCGTCGTCGCCTCCGCCGTCGTCGGGCTCGTCGCCTTCGCCGTCGCAGTCGTCATCGTCGTCGCCGTCGTCGTCGTCGTCGTCGTCGTCGTCGTCCTCGTCCTCGTCGTCGCCTTCGCCGTCGTCATCCTCGCCGTCGTCGTCATCCTCGCCGTCGTCCTCGTCTTCGTCCTCGTCTTCGTCCTCGACGTCGTCGTCGTCATCGCACTCGCACTCGGATTCGTCCTCGACGTCGCCGTCGCGGTCGCTGCCGTCGTCGGTTCCGATGGTCTCGCAAGCAGGCAGCCCGAGCCCGAGGAGGGCGGCGATGCCGAGCAGACGGGTGATGTTCCAGGCGTCGAGGTTCTTTTGGGTCTTCATGGATGGTGCTTCCCGTGCCGCTGGAGCGTCCGTCGCCCGCGGGCTACATGCTTGGAGATGCGCCAGCGTGGACCGCATTACAGACCGCGGAGGAATGTTTCACGCGGTGCCGCGAATGTCGTCTCCGCCACCGCTGCTGCCGTCGTCGCCGGCGTCCTCGCCAGCTTTGGTGGGCTCGACTTCGCCCGTCGTCTCGCAGACATCGTCATCGGGACACTCGCCGCCCTCGCCGGACCCCTCGGGCTCATCAGTCACAGCGTAGTCGCCGCTGTTCGAGCCGGCCTCACTCGAACCGCTGGTCTGGTCGTCGTCAGGCGGACCCTCTTCGTCGGATCCCTCTTCGTCGGATCCCTCTTCATCGGATCCATGTTCATCGGATCCATCTGCGTCGGATCCATCCGCGTCCGGATCGTCGTCGCCCGAACCCTGGTCGCCCGAACCCTCGTCGCCCGAACCCTCGTCGCCCGAACCCTGGTCGTCGTCGCCCGTCGTGCCCGCGTTCGTCACGACGTACGGCTCGACACCGCACGCGATCACGGCGACGAGCGCGAAGATCGATGCGCACGGGCGTGTCATCTCACGGACCCTTCTCGACGGCACCGCGGGCCTCGGTGCGATACGAGCCGTTGGGGAGATCGCGCAGATACTTGGCCCAGCACGTCGTGCCGTCGTCAGCATCGCGGCACAGCCCGGCGCGAGCATCATCGGCGTAGCGACCGCGGGGGAACTTCACGACGTATGCTCGCCATCGCTCGTGCAGGCGCGCATCGTCGCCGAGCTGCCGCGCGAGTGCGAACAGGTCGCCCCAGGCGAGCTCGGCGAGCGCCGAACGATCGCCCGCCGCAGTGACCTGCAGGAACTTCGCCTCTGCGCCACGACGATCGCCCATGCGCCACGCCGCGCGGCCCTCGTCGCTGAGCGTGCGCAGCCGATCCGCGTCCACGCGCGGTCGCGGTGCGCTGGGCTCCGTGACGGGCTTCACGAGGGGTGGCGGCTCGAAGACGGGAACAGGAACAGGCGCCTCGGGTTCGACTCGCCGCACACGCTCGCGCGGCGCGGGCTCGGGATCGCGCTCCGCTGCATGACCGCCCGTGCGTGGGCTCGTGCCGATGTTGAACGCCTGATCTCGCCGACCCTCGCCCTCGCGGGTCTCCATCCGCTCGACCCAACCTTGCGCACTCACCCACGCGATCGCTGCGGCGGCGAGAACTCCCGCCGCTGCGACGACGACACCGAGCCGCGGCCGGGGACGCACGACGGGCAGCGGCGGAATCGCTCGCATCCGTGTCTGCACGACCATGCGATCCACCGACGCTCGCGCGTCGAAGATGAGCGCATCGAGAGCACCCGGGGCCGCGTCCTCGCGTGCCCGGCCACGGATGTCGACGACTTCGTCCTCCGGAGCCTCGGCTGCGTCACGCTGTGCCTGCGCGAAGCTGTCGGCGAGCAGCGGGCGATCCTCGTCGGTCGCGACACGTTGCGCCCGCGCGAGCACAGCGGCGAAATCGAGGGGAACGGTCGCGCACCCGCGCGTCGCTTGCGTGCGCGCAGCATCGACGAGCCCATCGACTGGATCGTGCATGGGCTCGGTCACTGCGTCGCCTCCGTCCACCCGAGGCGCTCGAGTTCGTGACGAATCCGCGCGCGCGCACGCGACGCTCGCACCGCGAGGTTCCCCTCGGAGATCCCGAGCGTTGCCGCGGCCTCGGTCGCCGGGAAGCCCTCGATCTCGCGCAAGACGAACGCCTCGCGGAGGTTCTCCGGCAGCGTCGCGAGCAGCTCATACAGAAGGCGCGCCCGCTGATCCTGCTGGTGCATGCGATCAGGTCCCGCCGCGATCCCACCCGACGTGACGATCACCAGCTCGCGCAGTCGATCGTGCACGCGATCGGTGATCTTGGCGCGGCGCCAGTGCATGCGCACGACGTTGAGCGCGATCCCGCGAAGCCATGCCACGAACGGTGCGCGTCCGTCGTACTGACCGATGTTGCCCATCGCGCGCGCGTACGCATCGTGGACGAGATCCTCGGCGAGCGCGGCGTCGCCGACGAGACAGCACACGTGCTTGAGCACGACGTCGAACGTCTCGGTGTAGAGGCGCGACCACGCATCGAGATCGCCGTGCCGTGCGCGGGCGACGAGCGCGCGCATGCGCTCGCCCTCGTTCGCGGCATCGCCCGGGGCGTTCGCCGCGAGGTCGGCCTGGCGCAACGGCACGACCGTGGCCGACTCGGCGCAGGGGGCCTGGAGCGCAGGATAGGTCGGCATGCGCGGCATCGCGAGCGCGGGGGAACCCGCGATCTCCATGTTGTACGAGCCCCGCTTCGATTACGGCGGGGCACCGAAAAAAGCGCAGAACGGCCGTCGGCGCCCGCGACGTCGTCCTAGACGGCATCCCCGTCCCGTCAGCGCGTCGTCCGCCGCCGGCCCCATCGCCGCGGCCCCAGGCCCGACGGCCCTCGGTGGGACGTTCTTGATGCGACGCCGTCGATGCTTGCAGGTTGTCCGCATGCTCCACGGTCTGCGCGATCACCTCGCCTCTGAGCGCCACCGTGGTGGACGCGGGGCGTGGCTACGGGCCGCGGTGCTCGGCGCCAACGATGGCCTCATCTCGACCGCGAGTCTGATGGTCGGCGTCGCGGCGGCGGACAGCTCGCGCGCCGCGATCCTCGTCGCCGGCATCGCGGGCCTCACCGCGGGCGCGCTGTCGATGGCCGCGGGCGAGTACGTCTCGGTCAGCTCGCAGCGCGACACGGAGCGGGCGGATCTCGAGACCGAGCGCCGCGAACTCGCGTCGTCGCCCGAGGCCGAGGCTGCGGAGCTGGCGATGATCTACCGCAAGCGTGGGCTGAGCGCCGCGCTGGCCGAGCAGGTGGCCATCGAGCTGTCGCAGCAGGATCGCCTCCGCGTCCATGCGCGCGACGAACTCGGCATCGACGTCGACGCCCTCGCCGATCCGATCCAGGCGTCGCTGGTCTCTGCGGTGAGCTTCGTCGCCGGTGCTGTGATCCCGATCGTCGTGGTCGTGCTGGCCTCGGCGAGCCTGCGCGTCTGGCTGACGATGGCCGTCGCCCTCGTCGGTCTGTTGGCGCTCGGGGCCGTGGGCGCGCGCCTCGGTGGGGCGCCGGTCGGCCGCGCGTCGTTGCGAGTGCTCGTGGGTGGCGCGCTCGCGCTGCTCATCTCGTTGGGGATCGGACGGCTCACGGGCGCGGCCCTGTGAGCTCGGGTGAGCACGATCCTGTATCCGCGCTACGCGAGCCAGCACTCGACCTCGACGACTTCGATGCGCTTGGTCGACCGACGTCCCTTCAACGGCGAAGAATTTGCCGAACGGGGCTCGTCGGACGGGCGTGGATCGGCACACCGATCCATCTGATCAGCTCACGCCGGGCTCAGGTGCCGATCCACGCCCATCGCAACTTCGCCGGCTTTGTCGGTCGCCTCGACCCGATCGCGGACGTCGAGTGACGTGGGAGCGGGGTCCGCGGACCACCTCGAGGCATCGCGATCATCGTCGCCCCGCGCCAACATCCGACGCGGTTGTCAGCGCCTCGAAGCCCGCGATCACGTCGAACAGCTCCTCGTCGATCGCGGCCTGACGAACCCGATGAACGGTGCTCTCGAGCGCCTCCATGAGTTCGTCGATGTTCTTGTCGGCGCGCTGCATCGCCGCGAGGCGGCTGGCGTTCTCGCTGGCGAGCGACTCGGCGCACGCGCGGAACAGCGAGATGAACACATACTCGCGGATCAGCACGCGCAGTGTCGACGCCTCGCTGCCCAGCACCTCGGGCAAGCGCTTGGTCGGCCACGGGCGTTGGGCGAGCTCGCGTCGCCAAGGTTCATCGAGCGGCAGCAGCCGCTGACGCACCGGCCCATAGCTGGGAGCGACGCCGGCGCGATTGTGCAACAGATGCAGCTCGTCGAGCTCGTCGCCCCGCCCTGGCACCTCGGTCTCCACCAGGATTCGGGCGACCAGCGGCGCGATGCCCTCGACCGAGCTGGGGACCTCGAGCGGCGGCATCAACGTCAGCCCCGCCTCGGCGAGCCGACCGTGCACGCGCCCGCCGACCGCCCATATCCGCGGCGGCGGGCCGCTGCTCTGGATCGACGCGATGACCTCGAGCGCGTCCTCGGCGATCACCTCGTTGAAGCGACCCACCAATCCCTGATCCGAACCGAACACCACCACACCTGTCGTCGCGTCTGCGCGGTGTCCCACGGCGGGGTTGGTGATCGTCACCGGCTCGAGGCGTCGGAAACAGACGCCGAGCCCGAGCTCGACCGCACGGTGGTAGTCGCCGAGCGCTCGCACAGAGCGCTCGTACTGACCGATGCTCGCGGCGGCGAGGGCCTTCATCGTCCGTACGACCGATCGCAGGTCGCCCGCGCTCGCGAGCTGTCGCCGCAGGCTCGCACTGGTCTCGGTCATCCCCCGTCCTCCGGCGTCTCCGGGGGTGTCGCCGCAGGTCGAAATGGTGCGAGCGCCCCACGTACCACCACGAGGATCGCCTCGCGGTCGGCGTCGCTGAGGTCATCGGCGGACTCGAAGCGTGCGCACACCTCGTCGGGGAGCAAGCCCGCTGCCTCCTGCACCGCCCGCTGGGCATCGGCCATCTTCTCCATCGGCACGTCGTCGAGCAGCTTCTCGCTCAGCGCGAGCAGCGTCGCGATCTGTGTCGGCACCGACACGGTCGAGAACTCGGCCTGCTTGAGGCACGCTCGGATGCGGCGCCCGTGATCGATGCGTTGCTGGGTGCCGGGATCCACCCGCGCGCCGAACCGGGCAAACGTCTCGAGCTCCTCGAACTGCGCGTACGCGAGCTTGAGATCGCCCGCGACCTGCCGGTAGGCCGCGCGCTGGGCCTTGCCGCCGACCCGCGAGACCGACTTGCCGACGTCGACGGCCGGCAGCACGCCCAGCTCGAACATCGCCGGCGAGAGATAGATCTGCCCGTCGGTGATCGAGATCAGGTTGGTCGGTACGTACGCCGAGATGTTCTGGGCCTCGGTCTCGATGATGGGCAGTGCGGTCAGCGACCCGCCGCCACGCTCGTCGTCGAGGTGGGTCGCGCGCTCGAGCAGGCGCGAGTGGATGTAGAAGATGTCGCCGGGGAAGGCCTCGCGCCCCGGCGGCCGCCGCAAGAGCAGCGAGAGCTCGCGATAGGCGCGGGCGTGGTGGGTCAGATCGTCGTAGACGATGAGCACGTCACGACCCGCCTCCATGAAGAATTCGGCGATGCTGGTCGCTGCATACGGCGCGATGTAGGCCAGTCCCGGCGCGTCGCTGCCCTCGGCGACGACCACGACGGTGTAGTCCATCGCCGCCCGCTCGCGCAGCACCGCCACGGTCTTCGCGACCGCCGACGCGGGCTGGCCGATCGCACAGTAGACGCAGACGACGTCGTGACCAGCTTGGTTGAGGATCGTACCGATCGCCAGGGCGCTCTTGCCGGTCTGGCGATCCCCCAGGATCAGCTCGCGCTGCCCCCGACCGATCGGGATCAGCGCGTCGACGACCTTGAGCCCCGATTGCAGCGGCACGGTCACCGGCGCCCGATCCATGATCGCCGGCGCTGGGCGCTCGATGGGCAAGCGCGCGCTCGTGACGACGGTCCCGTGGCCGTCGAGCGGGCGCCCGAGCGGGTCGATGACACGGCCGAGCAGCCCGTCGCCCACCGCGACGTCCATCACCCGACCCGTGCGATGGACCTCGTCGCCGGCGTGGACCCTCGCGCTGTCACCGAGCAGCACCACGCCGATGTCGTCCTCGTCCACGTTGAAGGCGATGCCGAACAGATCATCGGAGAATCGCAAGAGCTCCTCGGAGCCCGCGTTCGGGAGCCCGCCCACCCGCGCAATCCCGGTGGAGACGCTCTTGACCGTGCCGTGCTCGCGCGGCGAGAATTCGAACTCGAAGCCCACGCGCGCGCGGTGCATCGCGCCCAAGGCACCGTCGACGATCTTCTCGAGGCTCCAGGTCGTCATCGCGCCACGCTAACCGCTGCGGCCGGGCTGGCCGCTGCGGAAGCGGTGGTTTGGCCATGCGCCGCCACGGCGTCGAGCTTGCCTGCTGGCCGCTGCACGAGTTCACCCACGCGCTGCTCGAGCGCACCGAGGTAGCTCGCGATGCTCCAGCCGAGCGTCTGCCCATCGGTGGCGAGCTCGATCCCCGCGACGAGATCGGGCGCCGTCTCGAATCGCACCCGCACTTCGGCGGCGACGGTCTCGTCGAGGGCGTGCTGGATCGTCTCGCGCTGGGCCGCGGGCAGCTCGAACGCAGATCGCACCACCGCCGGTTCGGGTGACGCCGCGAGGGACTCGCCCAGCCGTGTCTTCGCGGCGGCGTCCAGCGCCCGTAGCCGACACAGGAAAACTTCACCGATCCGCTCGCCGAGGTCGGCGTCGGCGAGATCCGCCAGCGCCTTGCGGGCGATGGCGAAGACCTCCTCCCCGGCACGGCGTCGCATCATCACCCCGAGATCCCGGACCTCGCGCGCGAGCGCTTCGCTCCGCTTCGTCGCCAGGGCGTCGGCGGCAACGCGCGCCTCACCCACCAGCCGCTCACGCTCGGCCTTGGCCTCATCGGTCGCCTTGGCCAGCATCGCGACGCGCTGCGCCTCGAAGTGATGGTTCTTGCCCTCGAATTCTTCGCGCTCGTGCTTGGCCTCGTCACGCTTGGCATTGGCGTCGGCGAGCTGTGCGGCGATTCGCTGCTCTCGCGCGTCGATGGCTGCGAGCACCGGCTTGTAGAGGAACCGGTGCATCAGCAACACGAGGATGCCGAAGTTGAGCGCCTGCGCGCCGATCGTGAACCAGTCGAACAGCATTGGGTTCAGCTCCCGGCGGCCACGGTGAGCACGTAGTTCCAGAACGGATTTGCGAAGATGAGGATCATCGAGACGACGAAGGCGTAGATCGCCGCCGACTCGATCATGGCGAGGCCGACGAACAGGGTCCGCGTGATGGTCGCCGAGGCATCGGGTTGCTGGGCGAGCGAGGTCAGGGCCGAGGCCACTGCCCGACCCTCGGCCAACGACGGTCCCATCACGCCGAAGGCGGTGGTGAAGCCGGCCACGACGATGGAGGCCACTGCGATCGTTGTCATGCTGTCCATGGTTGCTGCACTCCTCTATCGGGTTGGCTGGGGGGTTGGCTGGGGGGTTGGCGCGGGATGTCGCGCCTGCGTGGCCGCTGCGATGTAGACCGCGGCGAGGATGCTGAAGATGTAGGCCTGCACGATCCCCGTCAGCAGGCCCAGGGCTGTCATCACCACGGGAAAGACGAATGGCGTGATCGTCAGCAAGATGGCGATGATCATCGTGCCGCTCATCATGTTGCCGAACAGGCGCACGGCGAGCGCCAGGGTCCGCGAGACCTCGCTGATGATGTTGAACGGCAGCATCAGCGGGGTCGGTTTCAGGTACGACGCGAGATAGCCGCGCAGGCCCCGCTCGCGGATGCCGAAGAACGGCACCGCCGCGAACACGCCGAGCGCCAGGGCAGCCGTGGTCGACAGCGATGCAGTGGGAGGTTCGAAGCCGGGGATCACGGTGGAGAGCGCGGACGCTCCGACGAACAGGAACAACGTGCCGAGGAAACCGATGTACCTCGAGGGCTGCGACAGACCGACGTCCTCGATCTGCTTCTGCATCCCGAGCACCAGCATCTCCAGGATGTTCTGCCAGCGCGAACGCTCGAGTCCGGTCGACAGCCGGCGCGTGATGAGCACTGCGCCTCCCACCAACGCCAGCATCAGCGCCCACGTGAACACGATCGTCGCGTTGAGGCGCACGAACGCGTACTCCCAGAAGACCCATTCGTCGGGGGTGAGCCGGATGTGCTCGGCGCTAGGGACCATGGTGGATCCCTGGCGCAGGTGGCCCCCCTGCGGGCGCGCCGACCCACCGCTTCACGACGACACGGGCGATGACGAAGCCGGCGATGCACGCGAGGATTCGCGCCGCGCTGTCGCCCGAGACCGCGTAGATCGCCCCGAGGACCACGGCGGTCCGGACGATGAGGCTGCCCAGGAACAGCAGCGCTGGACGCTGGGCGCTCATGCCCCGCGTCACGGTCCACCACAGGCCGACGAAGAAGAATGTGCCCAGCAGTGCGCCCCAGATCCCCGCGAGCATCAGCATCGGGAGATCACGCATCGTCACCCCGGGTCTGTTCGCGGATCGCTCGATCCTCCTTTGCGACCCAGTACCAGGCGTTCAGACAACCGATCGCCAGGCCCACGAAGAGGAGTGCGATCGTCCACGAGTGTTCACCGCTCGCGCTTCGGTCGAGCCAGAAGCCCAGCGCAGTGCCGAGCAGCGTCGGGACCACCACCGACCAGCCAACCAGGCCCATCATCCCCAAGCCGAACCACACCGACTCGGGGTTGCTGCGCGAGCGGAGCTTGCGGGCGGTCTTGGCCCCGACCATGGCGGCGAACGTCGACCGGCGCGGCCCGGTGGGTGATGGATCAGTCATCGCGCAGGCTCGCGAATCGCTGGAGGAATCCCGCCTCGAGCTTCCCCAGCACCGATCGTGCGCTGGCCTCGTGGGCATCGAGAGTCGCGAACTCCTGCTCGACGGACTCGTGCAGATCGGCGAGATCGCGACCGCCGTGGGCGCGTCGCACCGACACCCGCACGTCGGTGCCACTTTTGACGAGCACCCCCTCGTCGACGGCGACGAACACCTCGCCACCTACGGGGGTCTCGTAGATCAGGATCCCCGGCACCAACGCCGCGACGCAGTCGAGACGCTGGGGCAGCAAGCCGAACGAGCCCTGCTGGGTCTCGGCGACGATTCGCGTGACCCCGGGCACGTCGGCGAACACCGCGAACGGCAGCAGGATCTCAAGACGCATGGGCGTCTGCATCGCGGCTCCCCTCCTCGGCGGTCGCCGCAGTCGGTCGCGCGCCGGCGGCCACGCTCGCGGGCTGCTTGGCGTCGGCGATGGGCCCGATCATGTACAGCGCCTCCTCGGGGTAGTCGGCGAACTCATCGCGCAAGATGCGTTCGCAGCCATCGAGCGCGTCGTCGAGACTCACGAGCTTGCCGGCGTGGCCGGTGAACTGCTCGGTGGTGAAGAACGGCTGGGTCAGGAATCGCTCGAGCCGCCGCGCGCGACCGACCACCTTGCGGTCCTCGGGGGAGAGCTGCTCGAGACCCAGCATCGCGATGATGTCCTGGAGCGCGGCATACTGCGCGAGGGTGCGGCGGATCTCCTGGGCAAGCGCATGGTGGCGCGGGCCGACGACCCCGGGCGTCGCCATCTTCGAACTCGACCCGATCGGCTCGATCGCGGGGAACAATCCCTCGCTGGCGCGCTTGCGCGAGAGCACGATCGACGCCGACAGATGCGAGAACGTGTGCACCGCTGCGGGATCGGTGAAGTCGTCGGCAGGCACGTAGACCGCCTGAATCGAGGTGATGGCGCCGGTATCGGTGTTGGCGATGCGTTCCTCGATGCCGGCGAGCTCGGTGCCCATCGTCGGCTGATAGCCCAGCCGCGACGGCATCTGCCCCATCAGGCCCGAGACCTCCATGCCGGCCTGGATGAAGCGAAAGATGTTGTCGATCAGCAGCAGCACGTCGCGGTGCTCGTCGTCGCGGAAGTACTCGGCCATGGTCAAGGCCGCATTCGCCACGCGGAAGCGGTTGCCGGGTGGCTCGTTCATCTGCCCGAAGACCATGACCATCTTCGGCAGCACGTTGGCCTCTTTCATGGCCCGATGGAGCTCCTCGCCCTCGCGGCAGCGCTCGCCGATGCCGCAGAAGATACTCACGCCGTCCTGGCGACCGATCATGTTGTGGATGATCTCGGTCAGGAGCACCGTTTTACCGACGCCAGCGCCGCCGAACAGACCCGCCTTGCCACCGCGCTCGAGTGGGACGAGCACGTCGATGAGCTTGATGCCGGTCTCGAAGACCTCGGAGCGGGTCGAACGGCGACGAAGCGGCGGCGGTGCGCGGTGAACCGAGCGCCACTGCACATCCGCCAGCGGCTCGCCGCGATCGATCGTGTTGCCGAACACGTCGAACATGCGCGACAGGATCGACTCGCCGACCGGAACCCGCAGCGGCCCGCCGGTATCCTCCACGACCATCCCGCGCGCCAGACCTTCGGTGGGCGTCAGCGCGATCCCTCGCACGTGCTGCGCGTCGCGGTGGGCGAGGACCTCGACCACGATTCGGCCGCCCTCACCCGCACGCAGCACCGAGTAGATCGGCGGTAGACGGCCGTGATCGAATCGCACGTCGACGACGCTGCCACGCACGGAGGTGACCGCGCCGAGGTTCGGCTGGCCGGACCCGTCGGCGGCGATCGGCACTACGGACACGCCCGCAGTGTTCAGCCGATCGTCTGCGCTGCCCGGCGCTGGAACCGGCAACATCTGCGTCCGTCGCCGCAACGCTTGCGCTTGTGCGTTGGTCCACGGCGATTGTGCCTGGCCGAGCGCTCGCGCCAGGTAGCCGAGGTCGTCAGAACCGCGCCCGCATGCCCAGCGACGGCACCACGTAGCGGAACCCCTGCGGCGTGCAGCTGGCCACGCCCTTGCTCGGGTCCACGGCCGCCGCGATGCTCGCCCGCCGCAGCGCCCCGCCGCGCGGGTTCAGGTCGCCGACGAGATCGTCGCCGGTGGTGCACTGGAAGATCTCGCGCGAGTAGGTGGCGTTGGTGACGTCGAGGAACAGATCGAACTGGTAGTTCGGCTTCCGCCAGTTCCGTTCGATCCGGAGATCCAGCTGGAAGAACGCCGGCAGCCGAGCGTTGTTGCGGTTGCCCCCCAGCGCCTCGAACATCGACTGCCCCGTCTCGGGTGCCGTCCACGGCCGTCCGGTGTGGTAGTGCACGCGTCCGCCGAAATTCCACTTGTCGCTCAGCCGATAGCCGAGCACCACGTTGAGGATGTGCCGCTGGTCCCAGTTCGAGGGCGCGCGGCCGCCGATGTCGAAGTTCCGCGTCGAGCGTGACAGCGTGTAGGCGACCCAACCGAACACGCGCAGCTCTGGGTCGAGCCGCAGCATCGTCTCGAGGCCGTACGCCCAACCGGTCACCTGGGTGATGATGTCCTCGAGCTCGTCGAGCGGCTCCTCTCCGGTGTTCTCGCCGAGCTGATAGTCCTGCAGGTTGCTGAGGTAGCCGACGTACGCGTCCTGCACGAGGTTGAGGCGGCCCTCGATGATCTTGACCTCGTAGCCCAGCGAGCCCTGGGTGTTGCGTTGCAGGCCGCGCTCGAAGCCGAACGACTCGATGCCGGGGATCGGGATCGGGAAGCTGGGCGGCTGGTGGTACAGCCCGAACGACTGCCGCAGCACCCAGCGCCGCGCCACGCGTTCGCGCAGGGTCACGCGCGGATCGGCCCCCACTGCATACGTGACCGAATCGGCGCCAGGCAGATACGGGCTGGTCCCGAACTGCGCATAGGCATCCACGCGGATGCCGGGACGCAGCTCGAAGCCCCCTTGCTGGTAGAGCACCTCGAAGTAGCCGGCGGTCGCCGACACCACACGATCGCTGAGCAACAGCGCGATGTCCTCGATGCTCACGTCCTCGAGCGTGTCGAGGTCGTTGATGAGGCGGAAGACCTGGAACTCCTGATCGAGCCCCATGCCGAGCGTGACCCGGTCGTTGATCACCAGCCGCAGATCCATGCGCGGCGCCACGCGCCACTCGTTGGTGCGGTACTGAGTGATGCCGGCCTGATCGACGCCGAGCACGAGGGCGTAGGTCGCCGAGCCCTCGCGCCGTAGCCGCTGCCGAACCCGCAGATCGAGGCGGTGGAACAAGAAGCGCACGAACGGATCGGGCACGACCCGCTCGCCAGCTTCGCAATCCACGTCGCTAGACTCGTTACCCGTGCAGCGATAGGGCTTCTCACCGACGTCGTCGAAGCTGCCGAACGCGAAGGCCGTGAAGTCGGCGTTGGGACCGAGCGCGTGGTCGAGGCGCGCCTGGTAGTCCCAGAAGCGGACGCGGATGTTGGACTGCACCAGCGACAGCAGCGCGCCGGTGTAGCTGTAGCGGCCGGCGATCGTGAGCGCGCCCTTGCCCGGGCCCCGCTTGCAGTCGAGCTTGTTCTTCCACTTGGGCGTGCAGCCGGCGATCCAGCTGCGGTTGATGGGGATCTCGAGCAGGCCGCCGGCGTCGGTCAGCCGCAGATCGACGTCGCCGTGCACGCGGTCGCGGCGGGCCGGCCGAGTCCGCGCCTCGATGATGCCGCTGCTGTAGCGGCCCAGCCGCACCGGCGCGCCGCCGGGATAGAAGTCGACGGCGTCGATGAAGTACGGATGGATGACCGACGGGCCGAGCGCGACGTGGAAGAGGATCGGCACGCGCGAGCCGTCCATGTAGTAGCCCGTGTTGCCCGGCGCGGCCCCACGCACCACGACGTAGGGCAAGAAGCCAGCGAGCTGGGAGACACCCGGCAAGCTGGCCACGACCCGCAACGGATCGCCGCGGGTGCCTGGCACCTCGCGGATCTCGGCCTCGCGCAGCGTGGTCGACGACAGCGCGATCTCGCGGCGCTGGCGGACTACGGTGCGGTAACGCTTGCCCTCGAGCGTGGGCAGCAGGCGGTACTCGAACTCGAGCTGTTGATTGCGCGCGAGGGTGACCTTGGATTCGAGATCATCGTAGCCCGTCGCGCGGATGACGAAACTGTGCGTGCCCGGGCCGAGCTCGAGATCGAAGCGACCCGCGTCGTCGGCGGTGACCGCCGGGCGACCATCGAGGGGGATGATGCGCGCACCCGCGACCACGTCACGCTCGCCGAATGTGAGGACACGACCGCGCACGCGACCGCGGCCCTTCGCCTGCTCCGGCGGATCGTCGGGTGTCGCTGCACCCAGCTGCGCCGGGGCGGTCTCGAGCGGCGGCGCCTCGATCCAGGGGACATCCGCGGGCGCAGTCACTTCCCTGCGCTGGGGGCTATCGATCTGGTTTGGGCGCGCCGTTGGCCCTGGCTGCGGTGGCGACGATGCGGCTTCGGGCGCGATCGCGAGGATCCACGCCCACCAGATCAGCCATGCCGGCACCGCGGCGAGCATACCGCGACTGCCCGCACGCCCCGCACCTCAGCGCCCGGGAGCATCGGACGCGGACGAGGCCCGCGGCAGACGCCCGCGGCCGGGCGTTACGGTCCGCGCGGGTACCTCGTGCCCTGCCGCTGCCGCCGGTCCTGGCAGTGGCGCGGCGGTCCCGGTCGGTGCCTCGATGTACTCGCCGAGCATGCGATCGGTCGCGTCTTGCAGCATCGGTGTCAGCGTCTGCCGGGTCGAGTCGAGCAGCTCACGCGCCTCGGGGGTCTCGCCGATCCGATCGGCGTGCTCGGCGAACGTGCGCTCCCCCAGCGGCACGCGGAACGAGCACCACACCAGCACCGCCACGACGACGAGGCTGAACAGGCTCCGCACCAGACCGAGCACGGCGGGCATTGTCCCGGAGGCCGGAAGGCCCGGGCAAATTTCGCGCAGTCCTCGTGCTGGGCGGGGGTTCAGTACACACGGTGACGTCAACCACACCCGCGCGCGTCGCTGCCTCGCATCGCGTTCGGAGTGGTCCTGGGTCAGCTCCGCCCGCCCGGGGTCGGATCAGTGCGACATCCGCGTCAGCGGCCGGCGGCGCGCCGGGCGCTGACTTCCCGCATGAACTCGAGCGCTCCCTCCGGCGCGATGAGCTCGGCTTCCATCTTGCCACGGGGAAAATACCGCAGCACCGTGGGCTGCTCGAGCGGCCCGACGTTGGCGAAACCCATGGACCAATCGCCGAACAGGCGAGCGCCGACCGGAACGAACTGGAGGAGCAGCGGAGCCCGCTGCGTGCCGGAAGGAAGGATCCGCGAGTGATAAATGCTGTTCACCGCCGCCGCCTCGCCCTCGAGCACCTGGAGGAAGCGCTGGTCGGCGTAGCAGAGAAAACCCGTCACTCCACACTGGGCGTTGTGCTCGGCGGCCCCATCGGCGAGCGCGACCATGCGACTGAAGTTGAGGTCGCCGACCATCGTGCTCGAATACAAGAGACGGATGAGGCTCACGATCGGGTTGTAGCTCGCACTGCGCCGTGAGCCAGTCGCGATTCGGTCCGCATCACCACACCCCGGTCGCCTGCTGAATGGCCGCGGGCGACCCTCACGACGTCCGCGTCGCGACCTGCCAGGGGACAGTCCGCGTCGAGGTGGTGGCGTGCAGCACACCCGATCGGCGCACGGCAGGGCCGCCACACCGAGCCCCCACGTCACACAGGCCGCGGCGGCGCACGCGTGCAAGTCCGCCGAATCGCCGCGTGTGCCACACGGCACGGCACCTGCTCACGTTGCCCGCCGTACCGCGCCGCGTTGGGGCGATCGAGATCATCGTGGAGTCCCCCCGTCAGCTCATCTCCGACGCGTGGCAGCAGCGCTGGGTGCGCTGGCTTGCCGCCGCGGTGCTGGTCCCGTTGCCGCTGTTCTTGTTGGTCGCCAACGTGATGCTGTGGACCGGCGCCGTGGAGGTGATCGTCACCCGCGACGATCGTCCCACCAAGCTCGAGCTCGAGCACGGCTTCGCGTGGACACTGTGGCCGACGCGCGTCCACATCCACGACGCCCACCTCAGGATCGACGCGTATGGCTACGAGCTCGACCTCGAGATCGCCGAGGCGTTGGTCGACATCCGGCTGCTGTCGCTGTTCGAGCGCCGCGCCCACTTCCAAGCGATCCAGGCCAGCGGCGTGCGTGGGCGCTACCGCATCAAGCTCGACGCCGAGGACGCCGACGATCCCCAGCTCGCCGCCTATCCGCCGATCGACGGCAAACCGGCGCAGCGCAAGCCGGCGCCGCCCAAGCCGGTGCCAGAGCCGGGCAAGGCGTGGACGGTGGACCTCGACGACGTCGACGCGCAGTTCGACGCGCTGTGGGTCAACGCCTTCGCGTTCGAGCCCGGCGGCCACGTGCGCGGCGGGCTGCACTGGACCGCGAACGGCGACTTCGAGATCCCGCCGACCACCGTGCGGCCAAGCGGCGCGACGTTGTGGCTCGGCGAGCACGAGACGGTGCGCGCGCTGACGGGCCAAGGTTCGATCAGGATCGAGACCTGTGATCTCGGCGAGATCGAAGCCGCCATGATCCCCTCGTATATGTCGTTCGACTTCGCGGGCGACGGCGAGCTCACCGATCCTTCGGGGCTCACGCTGTGGTGGCCCGACATCCGCGGCATGATCGCGGGCGAGCCCGGTCCCCTGGAGATCGACGCGGCCGTCCGTCACGGCGTGCTCAGCCCCGGCAGTCGTCTGCATCACGCGACCGCGCACGCCGAGTTCGGGCCGTCGCAGGCACGCCTGGTGACCGCCGCGGATCTCGTGCTGGCGGTCGAGGACGACGGTCGGCCCAGCGCCACCGTGGCCCTGGACGACGCGCGCCTGATGGGGGACGGCGGCGAGATCGCACGCACCGACGCCGTTC
>JBBQJI010000037.1:0-72758 GCA_038325765.1 Nannocystales bacterium | reverse complement strand
CGAGCCTTCGTCCACCGCGTGTCCACGGAAATCTTCCCGATCCCCACCAGCCCCACCCTCACCAGCGCATCCGGAAGGATTCGAACCTCCGACTTTCGGTTCCGTAGACCGACGCTCTATCCAACTGAGCTACGGATGCGTGGTACTCCACCGTGCGGCGAAGCGGCGCGGAAGCTAACAGAGACCCAGGCCCACCGCAAGGCCCCGTTGGCGGCGAACGCGAACAGCCCCAGGCAGGCCCGCTGCCCCGTCCACGCGTCCCGTCCCCGCGTCCCGTCCCCGCGCCCCGTCCCCGCGCCCCGTCCCCGCGCCCCCCCACGCGCCCCCCTCCCTGCCCTCACTGCCCGAGCAGCAGCACCGCGAACGCGAACGCGTTGTTGCCCATGTGCACCGCGATGGGCGCCGCGAGCCGCCCGCTGCGCTCGAGCGAGAGCGCGAACACCACGCCGAGCCAGAGGTAGATCGGCAGCCCGGCCGGGTTGCCGTGGATCGCGGCGAAGCCGATCGCGCTCACGACGTACGCGATCGGCCGACCGCTCGCCTCGCGCAGCCGCGCGAACAGCAGCCCGCGGAACAGGCACTCCTCGGCGATGGGCGCGAGCACGACGGCGCTGACACCGAGCACGATCATCGTGGTGCGATCGGTCCCCGCATGCCAATCGGCGACGATCTCGACGATGGTCTGCTGCTCGGCGACCGGCGCCCCGAGCAGCTCCAGCACCACGCCGAGCACCATGCTGCCGCCGATCGCGACGGCGGTCGCGACCAATGCGACGAGCACCGCATGACCGCGGCCGACCCTGGTGATCGGCGAGAGCAGCGGCTGGCCGGCGTCCAGCCGCGTGTGCGCCCACAGGTAGAACAGCGCCGCGATGCCGGTGATCGTGGGTCCGCTGATGAGGCCGATGCCGCGCGCGGTGGCAGGCCACAGGCCCAGCGCGCGCAGCACGAACAGCACGGCGACCCCGAGCACCATGCCGGTGACCGCGAGTCCTAGCTCCGCGACGACGGCACGGGCTCGATCGGGAGTCGGCATGGCGGGCTGCTGGGCCACGGTGGCTCTCTCCCCTGGGCTCCCCGCGGGCCCGAGGGGGCGTCCGCTGCTGCGACAGGATCTAGCGGAACGGGAGGGATTCGAACCCTCGGTAGAGGTTTAAGCCCCTACGCAGGTTTAGCAAACCTGTGCCTTCAGCCACTCGGCCACCGTTCCAGGACGTTCCCGGAGTTCGCGCTGGATGTCTCGCGGACGCGGGAAGCTAGCCTGCAACGCGTCCGGGATCAAGCTCGGCGTGCGGGCGGGCGTCCGGCGGCCGTGGCGGTGTGGCGACGGGGGCCAGATGGAACCACGCGCCGGACGAGGGCGACGAGCCCGACCGCGAGCACCAGACCGCCCGCATCGGCGACGACGTCCCAGACATCGGCGCCACGCGGCCACGGCAGCGCGCCCTGCACCACCTCGGTGACGACGCCGAGCACGATGCCACAGGCGATCGTGACCACCGCACGCGCGCCGGCGAAGCTCCACGCGACGCCGATGCCGGCGAATAGGGCGAAGTGCACGTACTTGTCGAAGTGCGGGATGCCGACGTCCAGCGGCGGCGGCGACGGTGCCCACAGCACGATGAGCACGATCGCGGTCCACCCCAGCGCGAGCAACAGGCGCACGCGCGAGGGCGCCGATGCGGGCCCCGGTGCTCCATCACGCGCTGGCGCTCGCGGGAGCTGGGGATCTGCGGGGATCACGGGTTCGCTCGCGCGCTGCAGGCCGCACGCCGCGTCATCGTAGCAGCCCTGGCTGCTGGGCCGTGATAGCGTCCGGGCTGCACGATGCCCCCGCCCCGGAGCTTCCACCGCCTGTTCGTGGCCAATCGCGGCGAGGTCGCCGTGCGCGTCGCGAGGGCCTGCGACGAACTCGGGATCACGCCGGTGTTCGCGGTCTCCGAGGCCGATCGCGACGCCCCGTGGGTCCACGGCCGCGAGTCGATCTGCCTGGGCCCGGCGCGCGCCGCCGCCAGCTACCTCGACGCCACCCGCGTGGTCCAGGCCGCCCGCCAGACCCACTGCACCGCCTTGCACCCGGGCTGGGGATTTTTGTCGGAGAACCCGCTGCTCGCCGCGCTGTGCGAGCACCACGGCGTCACGTTCATCGGTCCGCCGGCCCACGTGATGCATCAGATGGGCAAGAAGATCCCGGCCAAGCGCGCGATGGCCAAGGCCGGGCTCGCCGTGATCCCTGGCAGCGAAGGCGTGCTGCGCGACGCCGACGATGCCATCGCCACAGCAGAGCGCGTCGGCGTGCCGGTGCTGCTCAAGGCCAACAGCGGCGGAGGCGGCCGCGGCATGCGGATCGCCCGCAGTCTCGATGAAGTCGCCAGCGCCTACGCCGACGCCCAGGCCGAGGCCCGCGCCGCGTTCGGCGACGAGCGGGTCTACATGGAGCGGCTGCTCGAGGGCGGCCGCCACGTCGAGATCCAGATCATCGCCGATCGCTGGGGCAACGTCTGTCACCTCGGCGAGCGCGACTGCACGGTGCAGCGCAATCACCAGAAGCTGATCGAAGAGTCGCCGTCACCGGTGCTCGATCCGCGCGAGCGCGAGCAGACCCTCGCCCGTGCGGTGAACGCCGCGCGCAGCATCGGCTACGTCGGCGCCGGCACGATGGAGTTCCTGCTCGACACCTCGGCGAAACCGGCGGTGCTGCGCTTCATGGAGATGAACACGCGTCTGCAGGTCGAGCACTGCGTCAGCGAGCAGCGCTCGGGGATCGACCTGGTCCACGAGCAGATCCGCGTCGCGGCTGGCCACCGCCTGTCGTTCACCCAAGACCAGGTCGAGCTGCGCGGGCACGCGATCGAGTGCCGCATCAACGCCGAGGATCCCGAAGACGGCTTCCGGCCCACGCCCGGCACGATCACGCGGTGGGAGGTGCCCAGCGGCCCCGGCATCCGCGTCGACACCCACGTCGCCCAGGGCTACGTCGTGCCGCCGCACTACGACAGCCTGCTGTGCAAGGTGATCACCATGGCGGAGCACCGCGACGCCGCAGCGGATCTCATGATCGACGCCCTCGGTCGCCTGCAATGCGAGGGCGTGTCGACCACCGCGTCGATGCACCGCCAGATCCTCGCGTCGGCGGCGTTTCGCAGCAACCATTACGACACCCGCACGATCCCCGGCTGGGGCGGCGGGAAAGGCAGCGGCTAGATGGTCCACGTACCGGTGGCGCCGATCGGGCGCCCACGCAAGAGCTTCCTCGACGACGCGACGTTCACCGCCAACCAAGACGCGGTGGCCGGACGCGAGGCCACGCTCGCCCAGCGCCGTGCCGAGGTCGCCGCCGGCTGGGGCGAGCAGTACGTCAAACGCGTGCACGACAAGGGCAAGCGCACCGCCAGGGAGCGCCTCGAAGCGCTCGCCGATCCCGGAACTCGCACGTTCGAGGTCGGCACCTTCGTCAACTACGGCCTCGAGTTCGGCGACGGCAAGCAGAAGTGTCCGGGCGCCGGTGTGGTCACCGCGTTCGCCCAGATCCACGGGCGTTGGTGCATGGTGATCGCCAACGACAACACCGTGGCCTCGGGGTCGTGGTGGCCCAAGACCCCCGAGAAGATCGAGCGCGCCCAGATGATGGCGCTGCGCCTGCGCCTGCCCACGGTGTACCTCGTCGACTGCAGCGGCCTCTTCTTGCCCGAGCAGTCGCGCTCGTTTCCCGGCGCGACCGGAGCCGGCCACATATTCAAGATGAACAGCCTGCTGTCGGACGCCGGCGTGCCGCAGCTCGCGGGCGTGTTCGGTGACTGCATCGCCGGCGGCGGCTACATGCCGCTCATCAGCGACAGGGTCTACATGACCGAGCAGGCGTACATGGTCATCGCCGGCGCCGCGCTCATCAAGGGCGCCAAGAGCCAGAAGATCACCAGCCTCGACATCGGCGGGCCCGAGGTGCACGTGCACACCAGTCGCTGCGCCGACGTGCGCGTGCCCGACGACGACACGCTCGTCGCCGCGCTGCGTGCCGACGTCGCCCGCCTGCCGGGATCGGCGGTCGCGTACTACCGCGGCGACGCCGGCCCCGTCGACCCGGCCCACGGCACCGCCGAGCTCGCCGGCATCTTGCCCGTCGATCACCGCGAGTCCTACGACGCCACCGAGGTGCTGGCGCGCTTGGTCGATCAGTCGCTGCTGTGGGAGGTCATGCCCTCGGTCGGCGAAGAGATGATGTGCGGCATCGGCCGCATCGGTGGCCTGTGGTGCGGGTTCGTGATCAACCGCCAGGGCCTCGTCGGCGATCCGGCCGAGCCCGGGGCGCGCCGCCCCGCCGCGATCCTCTACCGCGCCGGCATCGCCAAGATCTCGGCGTTCTCGCGGGCGTGCAACGACGACGGCATCCCGCTGGTGTGGCTGCAGGACATCTCGGGGTTCGACATCGGGGTCGAGGCCGAGCGCCAGGGGCTGCTGTCGTACGGCAGCAACCTCATCTACACCAACTCCACCAACGCGGTGCCGATGTTCACGGTGCTGCTGCGCAAGGCCTCGGGCGCCGGCTACTACGCGATGGCGGGCATGCCCTACGATCCGGTCGTGCAGCTGTCGACCACGTTGTCGCGGCTGTCGGTGATGGAGGGGCGCACCTTGGCGATCGCGACCTACAACACCAAGCTCGACGACGACTTCCAGATCACGGCGACCGATCCGGCCGAGCGCCAGAAGATCGAGGCCGGCATGCGTGCGGTCGAGTCGCGCATCGAGGGCGACATGGATCCGTGGGTCGCCGCGCGGCAGATGGACACCGACGAGATCGTCGAGCTCGGTGAGCTCCGCGACTACCTCACCATGCTCGTCGAGGCCAGCTACCAGTCGACCGGTTATCGCCGCATCAAGAACAGCCGCATCTGGTCCATGCACGATCTCGCGATCGTGTCCGAGGGGCTGCGCTGACATGACCGACGCCAGAAACGGTCGCACCACGCAGCGGCAGCTGGTGGCCACGCTGGCGACACATGGCGACGGTCAGCAGCTGCTCGCCCCCGCCGTCGGTCACCTCCGCGGCGCACCTGGGCCCGGCAGCCGGGTCGTCGAGGGCGATGTCGTCGGCGAGCTCGACGTACTCGGCGTGCTGCATCTGCTGACCGCACCGCCAGGCACTTCGGGCATCGTCGGCGCGGGCGGGCGGCGCACCGGCGAGCGCGCGGTGGGTTACGGCGACGTGCTGCTGCAGCTCGGTCCGGGCGGGCTCGCCGACGCGGCCGTCCACCGCGCCCAGGGGACTGCAGCTGCCGACGAGGGCGGTCGTCTGCTGTTCCGCTCGCCGCTGTCCGGCCGCTTCTACGCGCGCGCTGGCCCCGATCGCCCGGACTTCGTGAAGCCCGGCGACGAGATCACGGTCGGCCAGACGGTCGCCTTGCTCGAGGTCATGAAGACGTTCAATCGTCTGAGCTACGGCGGGCCGGGGCTCCCCGAGCGGGCACGCGTCCGCGCGGTACTCGTGCAGGACGAGGCCGACGTCGAGTCCGGGATGCCGATCCTCGAGCTCGAGCCGGTCTGAACCGAACACCGGCTACGTCGCGTCGCCGCCCGAGCAGAACAGGTTGTTGCAGTTGTTCGAGCAGCAGTCCGAATTCTGCGCGCACGCGTCCGCGGCGTCGACGCAGCAGTCGTTCGTCTGGTTGTCGCAGAGCAACTCCCCGCAGCAGTTGGCGTCGTCGTTGCCACACTGCGTGCCGATGATCTCGGTGCAGCACACCCCGTCGGGCATGCCCGAGTCGCACTCGAGGCCACCGCAGCAGTCGTAGTCGTCCTGGCACTCATCGCCCAGCACGTTCGAGCAGCACTCGCCGACATCGCTGTCGCACGACAACGGCTCGCAGCAGTCGTCGTCGACCCCGCAGACGTCGTCGACTGTGGCGTAGCAGCAGCCGGTGACGTCCGTCTCGCAGTTCATGCACGCGATGTCGCCGCCGCCGAAGCCCTCATCCATGCAGTCGTTTGCCGGCAGCCGCGCGCCGTCGCAGTCCTCGCCCGCATCGATCATGCTGTTGCCGCACAACGTGCACATGCTGTCGTCCAGCGTGCAACCGGCCAGGCAGACGACGTTGCCGACGCGGGGCGCACACGTCGCGCCGCCGATGTCAGCGCCGTCGCACTCCTCGTCGCCATCGATCACGCCGTTGCCGCAGCCGTCACAGCCCGACGCGTCGTGGGTGCACTGCGGCGAGCACACGAGTTCGCCGCCGGCGAAGGCCAGCGAGACACAGGTCTCGTTCAGCGCCACGCCGTCGCACTCCTCTGCGCCGTTGATCGCCCCGTCGCCGCAGTTGCTACACGCGTCCGCGGAGAAGCTGCATGTCCCGGTGCACGACAGGGTGCCGCTGTTGAACATGCTGTTGATCGCGCTGCACGGCGTATCGGTGGCGCCGTCGCACTCCTCGGTGGCGCCGACGATGCCGTCGCCACACACCGGCCGGGTGCACGCCAGCGAGCAGCCATCGTCGGCGATGTCGTTGCCGTCGTCGCACTCTTCGCCGTCGTCGACTACGCCGTTGCCGCAGGTGTCGGGACCACAATTCATGGTGCAGCCGTCGCCGTCGACGAGGTTGCCGTCGTCGCAGGATTCGCCGGGGCCGAGGTAGCCATCGCCGCAGACGTTGAGCCGGCACTGCTCCCGACACTGGCCGGTGCCGTTGAGCGCACCGAAGTCGCACTGCTCGTCGTCTTGCTTGATGCCGTCGCCGCACATGCCCGGATCGCCGGTGGGGTCGACGTCGGTGGTCGCACCCGGGTCCGACGAGCCGCCGCTCCCCGACGCGGACCCCGCTTCGACCGGATTGCCGGGACATCCGAACAACATCGCGGCGAGGCCCAGGGCCAGGGGTGTGCGTCTCATGCCCATTACGCTCCCCACCGAACTTGCCCGAGTTTCGCGCACGCGTCGATCGTCGGTGCGGTGATGGCACCGGAGGGCGCCGCGGGCACGTTCACACCGAACCGCCGTCATCCCCACGGCGGAGCGGCGCGGGCGACGATGGCAACGACCGCGTCGAGCCATGGATGATGACGACACGGACCGGGACAGCGCGGGCCATGGCCCCCGTCGAGACGGGTGGATGGTGACGGGAACGACGACGACTGCAGCCGCGATGATCGCCCGTAACGGCGCCGGCGCTGCGGGCAACACAGTGCGTGGGTGGTGCAGGTCGGTGAACGAAGGCGTCGCACGGATCGCGGGCTGGGTAGCGCTGGCGGCCCTCTTGATGGCAGCCGCCCCCGCACATGCGGCCGAGATCGGCAGCGCGCCGATCCAGCGGCCTCGCACTGCCGTGTCGCCCACCGGCGGCGACTCCACCGGTGATGCACCGGAGCTGCAGCGGCCCGCGACGCAGACACCGGGGACGGGGGCCGCGCCCACGGAGCCGACGGTGGCAGCCCTCCCCGAGCACGCGGTCACCGAGCCCGCGATCCCCGAGCACGCGGTCACCGAGCACGCGATTCCCGAGCACGCGGTCACCGAGCACGCGGTCACCGAGCACGCGGTCACCGGGGTCGCCGATGTGCCCGCCGCCGCGCCCGCCGAGGTTCCCGCCGCGTCCCTGCCGACGGCCCGCCGCGGTGCCTCGCCGCCAGCGCCGCACCCGACCGCCGTCGGCACCCACGGGATCCGCACCTCGGCCGCGCCGCACAGGCCCGAGTTCGCCCACCACGGCTTCGTCACCGATCTGCGCCTGGGCACCCTCGGCTGTCTGCGCGGCCTGTGCGGCGGCGGTCACAACGTGCGCCCGGGATTCCGCGTCGATGGTTTCGTCGGCGGCAACATCCGCGGATTCGTCGACATCGGCGTCGCCGGTGGCTGGGGCCAGATGGGCTCCGACGTCGCCGAGGGCACCAACGTGCTGTCGCTGTACGGCCTCGATCCCTTCTTGTTGCAGCAGGCGCTCGGCGTGCTCGGAGGTCGCGCGCTCGACGTGGATCTCACCTCGCTGAACGCGACGGGCAGCAAGCTCCGCGCCGCACAGGCCGGCCCGCTGCTCCGCGTCCACTTCATCCCGCGCGGTCGCTTCGCGGCGTACGTCGGCAGCGGCGTGCAGTACAACCTGTTCCGCGCGCGCTACGACACCCCGGCCTCCGAGACCCGCGTCGACTTCCACGGCCTCGCGGTGCCCATCGAGGCCGGCTTCGGCGTGCACGTCCACGAACACGTCGCCGTCGGCGTGCAATTCGACTACCTCTGGACGTGGTACGCGCTCGCCAAGCTCGATCACGGCGGCAGTGCGATCACCGTGCCGGTGCGCATCCTCGACGACGCCGCGCGCATGCAGAATTCCTCGCTGCGCAGCCAGCTGCCGCAGTTCTGGACGTTCGGCGTCATGCTCCGTGCCCGCGTGTGAGGAGCGCCACGGCCCGCCGGTCTCGATGGGCGGTTCTCGGACAGCCGCGCGGGGTGAAACCGCGGGGTCACCGGCGCGTTGACTGGCCGCGGTCCGGCAGCCTATTGTCCGCCGGCGCCGGTCGCCTCCAACCGCGCGCCACCAGGAGCGAATGTTCATGTCGCGCTCGTTCGTCACTCTCGCCCTCGCATCCAACCTGGGCCTTTTGTCTCTGGGCCTCTTGTCGTGTGACAAGTCCGGCGACGGGTTCAAGATCCCGCAGCACCGCGACCTCAAGGCCGGCGGCGTGTTCATCTCCTACAACCTCGGCTGCGAGACGGGCTGCGATCAGATCGCGAAGGGTGATCTGATCCAGACCATCGACGGCAAGCCGGTCAAGACCGGCGAGGAGTTCGATGCGGCCAACGTGACCGACGGCAAGCCGCACAAGCTCGAGCTGCTGGCGGCTGGCAGCATGGACCCCAAGACCGTCGAGATCACCGCGACGCCCAAGTCCAACCTGCCGCCGCTCACCGATGTGCCGCCGTTCTGGACGATCGGCGCCGAGGAGCTCGACGCGGCCCCGGAGTGGGCGCGCCGCCGCATGTTCGGCCACGCCAGCCCGATGGTGCAGATCGTCAGCATCAACGGCGGCATCCTCGACGGCCGCCAGCTCAAGGGCAAAAAGCGCCTCATGGTCTACTGGGACTGGGGTGACCGCATCGAAGAGGGCAACGCCGTCGCGTTCATGCAGGTGCTGCAGAAGGCCCAGGCCGACCTCACCCAGGCCGGCGTCGAGATCATGTTCGCGCACGTATCGTACCCCACCGCGCGCAAGCAGCCGATGAACGACAGCGATCTCCGCGTGTTCGCCGATCGCTGGGCCGTGAAGGAGGGCAGCGAGAAGCTGCCCATGATCCCGTTTTACCGCCGGCCCAACAAGACCGAGTACAACGAAGCGCGCGAGCTTGGCATGGAGAACGCGTACACGGTGATGGAGAACCTCGGGCAGAGCCCCGCGATCGTGCTGCTCGACGAGCGCGGCATCGTGCGCTGGCACTCCGAGGGCCTGGCGACGCCGCCGAGCGACGCTGCCGTGCAGAAGCCCGAGCAGTACACGATCATCGAGGCTGTGAACTTCAGCCTGAAGAGCCTGTAGCCCGGCCTCAGCGACCGTCCGCGGGGCCGCCCGCGGCGCGGCGCTCGGCGAGCCAGCGGGTGCGCGCGGCCGTGTCCACGGGCGGCGCGTCGCCGGCCGCCCAGCTCGCCGCCCACGAGCGGACGATCGCGACGGCGCGCGTCACGTCATCGCGGGCCCCCGTGAAGTGCACGCTGCCCGGCGCCCCGTCCGGGGCATCGCCCAAGCCGATCACGGGCACGCCCTGCGCGATGGCCTCGACGAAGGATCGCGACCACGCGGTCGGCCGCTCGTCGGCGACGATCACGGCGGCCGCCGCCCGACGACGCGGCGCCCGATCGGTGGCGGCGACATCGTGCTCGTCGTAGACTTCGATCCGCACCTCGCCCCGCGAGATGGCCTCGAGCTCGATCCGCAGCTGTCGCCGGATGGGCTCGGCGACGGACTCGGCGAGACAGATCACGGCGAGACGTCCGGTGTCGTCGAGGGTGAGCGGCAGCGGACCGCACGCGCGCGGCAGCAGCTCGGGCGCGTCCACATCGACGAAGCATCGGGTCGGCGCAGGTGATCCGTCGACGGCATCGGCGGCCGCAGTGGCATCCACCGCCACCACGCCGGGCCAGGCGGTCGCCGCCTCGCACGGGCGCGGGCGCACCGCGAGCGGTCCGTGCACGAACACCGAGATACCGGCGAGCACCGCCTGCTTCACGTCGGGCAGGCAGCGCAGCGCCACGCGGGGATGGATGCCGTGCAGGTGGAGCTCGGCGGCGTCGTGCATCACCGCGGTGAGCTCGGGGACATCGCGCTCGGCCAGGGTCAGATCGACGCCCGCCACCCCAGGACGCGGATCGAACAGTTCGATCACGCGCACGCGCTGCGGCTGCTCGGCCCACGGCGTCGCGGCGAGATCGCGCGCGAGCGCCGACGGCTCCAACGCATGGGGGCGCGGCACGAGGTGGACGACGGCGGGCACGACGGATCCTTACGACTGGGCCGCACCGTCGCCAGCACGGATGTGGCCCTGGTCCGCATCGGGCCGCGCGCGACCGCGACCGCGGCGCGCGACCGCGGCGCGCGACTATGGATCCGACTTGGGCTTGTCCTTGCGGCGCAGCGGGTGCTGCAGCGTCGGCGGCTTCTCGTGCTCGCCGCGCTCGACCAGCAGCTCAAGCCCATCCACGAGCAGATCCGGAGTGGTCACCTGGGCGTCGACGGTCTGGCTGAGCGCACCGTCGATCCCGACGTCGGCACCGAAGCCGCCATAGGCACCGACGGCGACGCGCATCGGCACGGTGCGGGCCTGGTTGCCGACGGCGCGGATCCGTCTCAGCACCCGCATCGAGGCGGGCGCCAGCATCGCGCCGCGCACCAGCGTACGGCGGCCGCCGGCCTCGAGTCGGAACACGCGCGCAGGCAGAGGCAGGTTGAGGTTGCCGGTGCCCGCGTAGGCCGCGGCGCTCTCGCGCGGCACCGGCCCGAGCACCGCGCCATCACGCAGCGTCTCGATCACGTACGCGAACTCGTAGCCGTCCTCTTGCGCCCGCGACAGCAACTCGCGCTCGAGCTGGGGTACCGAGCTGCCCCTGCGCTTGCTGGTGAGCACGAGGTTGCTGATGGTCGCGCCCGACTCGAGCGCAGGGCTCATGCGCGCGCGCCCATTGCTTCCGCTGACCTTCGCGTTGGGCACGCGGGTCATCAGTAGGGCCTCGAGCTTGCCGGCGCGCACCAGCTGCAACCGGGTCGGCTTCACGCCCTCGGCGTCGATCTGGTAGCTGCCAAAGCCGTCCTTCAGCGTGGGATCGTCGACGAGATCGAGATCGTCGGGCATGACCTGCTTGCCGAGCTTGCCCTGCCACGCCGGCTCGAGGTCGACCATGCGGCCGTTCTCGCCCAGCGGCGCCGGGCTACCGACCGCCTCCGTCGCGATGGTCGCACCGAGCAGCTGCGCCGCCGCGTCGCCAAGGAACAGCAGCGGGCCGTCGTAGTCCTCTTCGATCATCGGCGCGGCCGCGAGCTCCTCGAGCTCGCGCAGGGTGCGGTCGACGAGCTCCTCGCCGGCCGCGAGCAACGCGTCGTCGGCCGCGGGTACACCGCGGAGCTGGATCGCGTAGCCGTGATCGAGGTGCATGCCGTCGGGTGCCTTGGTGTCGGCGACCACCGCGAGCACGGCCCGATCGCGCGCCCACTGCAACACCATCCCGTCGGTGTTCACCACCGTCTCCTGGGTGCGCAGCACCTGCACATGCACGTCACCGTTGTCGATGCCGGGATGTTCGGAGAATCGCGCCGAGAGCGAGGCGACCATCGACGACAGGCCGTCGCGGTCGATGTCGGCGGGCGCGAGCTCGGCCCGCATGACCACCGGCGATCCCGGCGCGGTGAAGTCGGCGGCCGGCTCGCCGCTCGCGAGCCGCTTGAGCACGACCTGCTTGGTCGACCAGGCCTTGCTCGCGCCCCGGAACGCGTTGTCGAGGGACAGCCACAGCTTCTTTGCAGCGAAGCGCGGCGATGGATCGAGCGCGACCTCGAGCTGGGCGATGCCACTGTCGCCGCCGAAGAAGTTGGTGTTGTCGCGCGCGGGCGAGCCGACCCGCACCTCGACCGCCCCGGCCGACTGCCGATCGAGCACGTTGACGATGACGCCGCCGTACGACCCGTCGAGGCTGAGCAGCTGGGCCCGCACGGTGCGGACCTCGGCGCGGTACGGCGCCGGCGAGCCCGGCAGTCGCAGCCCACCCAGGCCCCGCATCAGCTCGTCCTGCAGCGCCGCGGTCTCGGGGTCGAGCGTCGGCGCGGGATCGACGGGCGCCGGTGCGTCGGCCGGCGGCGCCAGCAGCAGCGCGGCGACGATCCAGGCGTGCGTGGTGAGGATCATCGTCGGGCTCCGGAGATCGCACGCGGTGCCGTGGTCGCGACCGGCGGTGGGGTGAGCAGCGGCGGCTTCTGGCGCTGGTGGATCCCGCGCTCGATCTCGAGGTTGCGCAGCAGCAGCGCCGGGCTGACCGCACTCACCGGCACCCAGCCCGACTCGGCCCCGCACACGCCGTTGAAGATCTCCGGAGAGTCGTCGGTGGCCACGATGGTCTCGAAGGCCTGCAGCGGCGTGCCCACGATCTCGACCCCGCGCACCAGCTCGTCCGGCCTGCCGTCGGCGTACACCCGGTAGACCAGCAACGGCTCGACCTTGAACGCCTGGGGACCGCTGCGATCGGTGATCGTGTAGCCGCCGGAGATGTCGGTGAAGCGCAGGCCATAGGGCTTGTTCTGGCGCTGGACCTCGTCGATCAGCGCCGCGCGTAGCTGCTTGCTCGACAACGTGCGCCGCGAGCTCACGATCAGGTTGCCCTGCCGCGCGACCACCTGATACCCGGGCTCGCGGCGGCCGTGCCCGTTGCTGTGCAAAAACGGCTTGACCGGCGAGCGACCGAGCAAAAACGTCTTGAGCTTGCCCTTCTCCACCAGCACGGTGCGCCGCGCCGTCACGCCTTCGTCGTCGACGAAGTAGTGGCCCGACAGCGGGTGGCCATCGAGCATCGCGATGGTCGGATCGTCGGCGACGTCGAGGAACTTCGGCAACACCGACTTGCCCAGGCGCTCGGTGAACGTCTGGCCCTCGGCGTCGTCCTTCTGGCGGTGGCCCTCGAGCCGGTGGCCGAAGATCTCGTGGAAGAAGACGCCGGCGGCGCGGCCCTCGAGCACGGCGGGCCCGGTGTACGGATCGGCGATCGGGGCCGACTGCAGCGCGATCAGGTTGTCGCGCAGAGTATCGGCGGCGGCGAGCAGGATCTCGCGGGTGGGGAGTTGCTCGAGGGTGTGGGCCTCGAAGGTCTCGGTCAGGCCGAGGCGCATGCCGTCTTCAGCCTGGGTGCGGGCCTCGAGGAACACCCGAAGACGAGCAGTGCCACTTTGCGCCCGCGTGCCCTCGGAGTTGACGAAGTGGTGGTTCTCGGTCGACGCGGTCATCGACACGCTGCTGCCGATCACCCGCGCATCCGACGACAGCCGCGTCGAGATCTCCGTGGCCAACGGCCGCATACGCGCAGCGACGGCCGTGAAGTCGAGGTCGGCCTCGGCCTGCACCAGCAGCGTCGGCTTCTCGACGGAGAAGTCCGGGTGTTCCTCGGACTCGGAGCGGAGCTGTTCGCTGCTCTCGACCTCGCGCAGCGCCGACACCGCGTTGTGGTACTGGGTCTCGGTCGCCAACCACAGCCCCTGCGACAGCGAGAGGTCCTCGTCGTCGAGGCTGACCGAGAGCCCCGAGCCCAGCCCGTTGCCCGGGCCGTAGTCACCGTCGCGGCTGTGACTGTTGTCGAGCGTCGGCGAGCCGACGCGGACATCGACGTCGATGATCCGATCGGTGTCGAGCTCGTCGCGGACCAGCGCACCCTCTTCGGCCGCGATCCACAGCTGCTCCTGCGCGACCAGATCGTAAGCGATGAAATAGGCCGCCTCGTCGACGCCGTCGTCCGAGAGTTGGGCGAGGTTCTGTTTCAGCTCGCGCTCGAGGATGTCGAGCACCGCCGACGCATCACCCGCCTCGAGCTCGGGCCGCACCAACGCGGGCTGCCGTCCCGGCCGAGTCCCCCGCGCCGTCCCATCGGGCGCGATACGCCCCGCCGTACGGCACGCCACCTGGGGCACCAACGCCGCAGCAAGAACGAGAGCGATGGCGAACCGCGTAGATGACACCGACCCCCAGCCTACCACGCCCATCCCCACGCGATGCCGAAGCCGACCCGCGATGCCGAAGGCGAGCCCACCCCCCGAGCCACCCTGGATCCCCGAATGCCCCAAGGTGATGCCCCCCGCTCGCGGCGGGCAATCCGCGCGCAGCGCGTACCGTTTCGCCCGAGCTGTTCTCGGGGGAAAAAGGAAAGCGCGAGCCCCCGCTACGCCGGAGCTGCTCCTCTAGAACCTAAAACCCGAACTTGCCGAAGATCATGAACGCGATGACGAAGGTGAAGATCACCAACGACTCGATGAACGCGAGGCTCAGGAGCATCGGCGTGAACACCTTGTCGGCGCTGTTCGGGTTGCGACAGATGCCCTCGAGGGCGGCGCTGGCGGCCTTGCCCTGACCGAGGCCGCAGCCCAGGGCCGCGATGCCCATCGCGAGGCCCATGGTCATGGCGTAGATGCCGTCGTTCGGGCCGCTCTGCTGCGCCGCAGCCGGGGCGGCGAGGGCGATGGCGGGCACGAGGAACGCGGTAGCGAAGGCGGCGAGCTTGGCGATGCGGGCGGTGTTGTTCGTCATGGCGTGTGTTCTCCGATGGACAAAGGGAAAATGATGCGGGTCGGCCCGACGGTCAGTGCTCCTCGGCGTGCTCGATGGCCATGCCGATGTAGATGATCGTGAGCAGCGTGAAGATGAGGGTCTGGACGATGGCGACCATGACCCCGAGCAGCAAGAAGGGCACCGGCAGCAGCAACGCGACGAGCGAGCCGATCGCGAGGACCACCTTGTGGTCGGCGAGGATGTTGCCCATGAGGCGCAGGGCGAGCGAGACCGGCCGCGCGAAGTGGCTGGCGAGCTCGACGATGAGAAACAGCGGCGCCAACCAGGGGAAGCCGCCGATCTTCGGGCCCAGGAAGTGGGCCAGGTAGTGCATCCCGTTGCGGTATATGCCCGAGACGTTGTAGATGACGAAGACGAGGACCGACAGCGCGAGGTTGGTCTTCAGCGTGTCGGTGGCCGGGAGCAGGCCCGGGATCAGGCCCTGGATGTTGCAGCAGAAGATGAAGAGGCCCAGCGTGCCGACGAGCGGCAGGTACTTCTTGGCATCCTCAGCGCCCATCACGTCGGCGGCGAGCTTGTAGACCGCGCCGACGAAGGCGTCGATCATCGCCCCGAGCGTGAAGCGGCGCGACGGGACGACACCCCGGGTCTCGTCCTGCAGGCTCGCGCGGTAGCGCAGCGACGCCACGATGATCAGCACGGCGGCGATCAGCGCCGCCATGACGTGGATGAGGGTGAAGCTGGTGTCCTGGAACATCAACACGCGCCAGTCGCGTCTGAGCCCCTCCTCGAACATGTGCTCGAAGTCGTACCAGCCGGGCAGGAGCGTGTACCAGGTGTCGTGATCGCCCATGGAAGCCTGTGGCTCAGGAAGGGGCAGATCCCGATGGTCTGGACCGCACGAGTGCTGCAAAGGACGCTGCGGCCAGCGCGATCACAACACCGAGGGCAACCCCTTCCGGACGCGCGGGCGAATACCAAAGGATCACGAACAGCGCAAGCAGGATCAGGGGCCACTTGACCAGCAGCCCCGCCGGCAACGCCCATTTGCTGCCGGGGGCCGGGCGATGCTCGTGCGGGCTCGCGACGATTCCACGCAGCGCCTGGGCCGCCATCCACACGTTGGCGTAGCCGAGCGCGGCCCCGAGCACGATGCCCAGAGCCATCCCGAAGCCCTGCCACAGCCCGAGTAGCCCGGCGACGCCGAGCCCGAGCGCGGCCGTCCACAGCGCCATGCGCCGGAGCAGGCCGTCGACGTCGAGGCTCATCAGGGGCGGTCATGCCTCAGGGCCGGCGGCCACTCAAGCGCCGGCGCAGTGACTTGGCTCCGATCACCACCCGGACCCGGCAACGCCTCTGCGAGGCCCAACGCGGGGATCCGCGACCCCCGCCGCGCGCCGTCCGCCGCGGCTGCGGTGTCCCCGCCGATTCGTCGCAGACGCTTTGCCGCCGCCGCAATCTCGGTGTGAGCATGGTGTCGTCGCCCCCGTCCGGGGCCAGGAGTTTGTCGCAGATGCCCACGTGGTCCGAAGTCCAACAGTACGCCCGCAGCAAGTACACCCTGTCCAAGGACGAGCCCGAGCGTTTCGCGCTCGTGTTCCGCATCGGCGAGAACGGCCGCACCCAACAGATCTGGGTGCGCACGTTCACCGCCTTCAACCAACCGTTCATCGAATACAAATCCTATTTCTGCAAAGAGGGCGAGATGCCGCCCCTCGTCGCGCTGCGCAAGAACGCGGAGCTGGCGACGGGCTTCATCGCCCTCGTCGGCGAGCACTACGCGGTGCTGTGGAACGTGCCACTGGGCCAGATGGACGCCGACGAGTTCGAGCTGCCGCTGCACGCCATCGCCAATCAGGCGGAGTCGCTCGAGAAGCTCTACTCGAGCGGCAACGACGAGTACTGATCGCTGATGCACGGCGGCGCCCACGACCGTGCGGCGTCGCCCGCTTGCCGCGGGGTCCGCGACCGACCCTTGACCCGCGGCCTTCAGGCACCAACTTCGCCCCCGTGACTGCAGCGCCCCTGTCGACGATCGCCGACGACGCCCGCCTCGATTCCGTCGCCGACGCCGAGCAGATGGCCGAGCACCACCTCGCGCGCACCGAGGAGGTCGCCAAGGTCGGCTCCATGGTGCGCTGGATGGACGATCTGGTGCGGGTGCCCGGCACGAAGTTCGGCATCGGCCTCGACGCGATCGTCGGTGCGGTGGTGCCGGGGCTGGGCGACGCGGTGACCGGCATCGTCGCGCTCGGCTTGCTGCGCACCGCCGTGCGCCGCGGCGTGCCACGCGTCGTGGTGACACGGATGTTCCTCAACATCGCCGTCGACGTGCTCTTCGGCATGGTCCCCGTCGTCGGCGACGCGTTCGATCTCGTGTGGCGATCGAACGTCCGCAACCTCGCCCTGCTCGAGCGCCATCAGGGCGAGCTCGAGCCGCGGGCCCGCACCGCCGACTGGGCGATCGTCGGCGCTGCAGGTGCGTTGGTCGTCGCGAGCGTGGCCGCGCCGGTCTTCTTGGTGGCGTGGCTCGTGTCGCTGGTGTTCGGCTGAGCTCGGCGGCTCAACAGCCGTCGTCGCCGTCGAGGGGACAGCGGTCGCAGACATCGCCGACGCCGTCCGCATCGGCGTCGCCCTGGGCCGCCTCGAGCGGCCGCACGGGGTTGAAGACGTCGGGACAGTTGTCGTCGCCGTCGGCGATACCGTCACCATCGCCGTCCTGCGCGGTGCTCCCGGCGTAGGCGCCGGCGCGGTACGGCAGGCAGCTCGGCTCCTGGTCGGGCTCGCCGCAGAAGAACAGCGGATAGTGGGCCTCGATCGCGCTGCGCACCGCCGCGAGCGAGGTCGAGCCGCCGGTGTCCTGGGCGACACACGCCCGCTTGGCGACGCCGCACACGTCGAGCGGCTCGCAGTCGGCACCGCCGACCCCCGCCTGTGCCAGCAGCGCGTCGTCACCGTAGAGCACCTCGCCGCCGCGCAGCACGAGCACGACATCGTCGACCTCGGCGTCGATCACCGCGCGGTAGTCGGTCGCGTCGTCCGCGGCGAACACCGCGATGTCGGCCTGATACCCGGGCGCGAGGCTGCCCAGGCTCGAGGCGGTACCGGTGGCCCGCGCCGCGTTGGCGGTGGCCATCTTCCACAGATCGAGATCGGAGAAGTGGTTGCCGAAGTGATCGCGGTCGAGCTGGTCCGCACACTGCAGCTCGCGCAGCATGTTCATCGAGCCCGACGCCACCCAGTCGGTGCCCAGCGAGATCGGCACACCCATGGTGTCCATCGCGGTGACCGGCGCAGTGTTGCCGTACAACACGATGTTCGACCGCGGCGACCACACCAGCATTGCACCGGCCTGCTGCATCGTGGCGATGTCGGCCGGATCGAGGGCGACACCGTGGACGAGCGCGGTGCGGGGCCCCATCAGATCGTTGGGGCCAACGGCGCTGGTGCACGCGAACTCGTTGGCCGCCGCCGCATTGATGCCCTCGGCGATGTGCGGCAGGTAGGCGCGGCCGTCGATGCTCGCGGGCGTGGCCGGATCGCCGCCGTAGTTGCAGCCCGAGTCGAGTTGGCGGCCATCGCTGTCGTCGAGCGGGAAGGTGTCGGAGTCGGCGACCGATCCCGGCAGGCCCTCGGTGCGACCACCGCTGTCGAGGTTGCGCAGCAGGCCGTCCTCGCCGCCGGCGCTGGCGGCCGCCGTCGCGCCGCCCATGATGAACCGCAGCTCGGCGCCGAGCACCTCGTCGGCGCTCGCGCCACCGTCGACCGAGAGTTCGGCGTGACCGTTCTGACCGCGCCGCCAGTCGTGGCGATGCTCATAGCGATCGATGCCGACGCCGATGGGCGGGTTGTTGGCGAAGGTGATGTGATCGTGGGGGTTGACGAGCGCGGGAGAGATCACCGCTTCGCCGCATTGGATCGTGGTCGCGGCACCGTAGCCCTCGGCGCCGCTGCAGTCACAGTCCGCGCAGGCGATGCGACCGTCCTGGGCGACCAGCACCTCGCCTGCCCGCAGCACGCCGTTGTCGAGCAGCACCGTGCCGCGCAGCAGCATGCCGGCGGTGCCGGACGCCGTGACCTCGCACGTCCCGCTGGGGACCGCCGGCAGCGGATACGCTGCACACTCGATCGCTTGTACCGGATCCGGTTCGTCGCCAGTGTCGTCGTCGCTGGTGTCGTCGCCGTCGTCCGCGTCGTCGGCCGGGGGCTGGCACGCGGCGAGCAGCGATGCCATCACGAGCGGTGCGATCGCGAGGACGAGGAGCGGACGATTCGGGCGCGACACGGCGCGGACGCTAACACGGCGCGGTGACAGCGGGTCCGCCCCCGACGGCGATCCGACCGTGGCGCCCGCCCCGCGGCGGCGGTCAGGCGGTGCGTTGTCGCCCGCGGCCGCGACGGGTGAGCCGCGGCCCCAGCACCATCGCGAGCCGAGGCATGAGATCGGCGGCGCGCGCCAACCAACCCCGATGACGCGGCAGGTACAGCTCGAGCGGCCGGCGCCGGACGACGTCGAGGATCGCACGCGCGACCTCCTCGGGCTCGAGCACGCGCGGCCCCGAGAACGTCATCGCCGCCTCCTCGTAGTCGCGCTGCAGCTCCAGCATCGGCGTGCGCACGGCGTCTGGGCACACCACCGACACGGCGACGCCGGTGCCGTGGAGCTCTTGCGCCGCCGCCAGCGAGTACGCCCGCACCGCGAACTTCGACGCGCTGTACAGGGCGATGCCGGGGATCGGAGCGAGCGCCGCCAGCGATGCCACGTTGATCACGTGGCCCGACCCCCGCGCCCGCATCGCGGGCAGCACCGCGCGCATGCCCAGCACCACGCCCTTCACGTTGACGTCGAAGTGGCGATCGAAGGCCTCGCCGTCGACGTCGTGGGTCCAGCCCGGCTGCAGGTAGCCGGCGACGTTGACGAGCACGTCGATGGGCCCGTTGGTTCCGGTAGTGTCGGCGACGGCGGCGTCCCAGGCAGCGGCGTCGCACACGTCGAGGTGGCGCACCCAGATGCGGTCGGTGGGCCAGCCGTCCTGGTCCGCGGCCTGCTGCAAGGGCACCAGGGCGCGATCGGTCGCGATGAGTCGATCGCCCTGCGCTGCGATGGCGCCGGCGAGGGCGCGACCGATGCCGCTCGCCGCCCCGGTGACGAGGAAGCAGCGCCCGTTCATCGCGCCACCGCGGCGACCGCCGTATCCACCGGCTCGCCGAATGAGAGCGCCCCGAGGTGGAAGGTCGGGCCCAGCCCCGGCGACAACACGTGCGCGGAGAGCTCCGACGACGGCGCGACGTTGGGAAAATCGGGGTTGCGCAGGGACGGCCCGGCAATCTCCTTCTCCTGGACCATCGAGATGTACTGGTCCACCGATCCCTCGAGCGTATTGCCGTTGAGCACGACCTCGCTGCCGGTGCGCCGCGCCCAGCGTGCCACGCCGGCGATGCGCGAGTGCTCGGGGGCATAGGACTCGACGGCGACGCCGTTCTCGCTGCTCACGAAGATGCCCTCGGCAGTGCGGACCACGAGTGAGTGGTTGCCCTCGGTGTGTCCGGGCGTGTGTACGAGCGCGACCCCGTCGCCGAGCATCACGTCGCCATTCAGTCGGGTCACGCGCGACTCGTCGATGCCGTCGGTGCCGCCCGGGCAGTACCACTGGGCCTGCGTCGGCAGCAGGCCCTTGGCCGACGCCCACTCCTGGCGCATCACGAGCAGCTTGGCGTTGGGGAAGAACGGCGCGCGATCGTGGGAGCCGAGCCAGCGCCGCAGATCTTGGGTGTGCAGGTGATCGTACGTGATGTAGTCGACCTGCGCTGGCGTGATGCCGAGCTGCGCGAGGATCTCGGCGACGTCACCGCGCGGTGGCCACACGCGGCGCGCGATCGGCCCTTCGGCGCCGCCGAGCGGGGCCGCGAGGCGCTCGAAGAACGGCGTCTTGGCGTTGCCGAGCCGATCGAGCGGCTCACCGAGCAGCGTCTTCACACCGAGCGGCGTGTCGAACTGCACCACGAAGAGGCGGTTCAGGATGTGCACGAACGGCACCGGTAGGCTGCACGCGTCGCGCAGCGCGTACTTGGTGGGATACGGCACCTTGATCAGATCGAACGATCGGAACATTCGTACCGCCGGTGCATCGAGCATCGCCTCGCGCAGGGCGTGCGCACCGCGGCGGATCGCGCGCAGCCGATCGGTGGGCATCGCGTGGCGGCGGGCGCCGTCGAAGTGCGGGATCGGACGGATGACGGCGTCTTCGCCGGCCTCGGGATCGACGACAGCGATCATGGCGGCACGCTAGCACGGCAGCCTCACGTTGCCCGCTGGGCCCCACCGTGCCACGCTGGGTCGCAGATCATGCGGGGCCGACGATGAAGGGATGGATCGGCTGGGTCCTGTTGGGTCTGTCGCTGCTGCTCGTGGCCGCGGGCTACCGCAACGCGCAGCCCGAGCCCGCGACCGAGGACCTCGCGCGCGGCCTCGCCTGCGCGGGCAGCTCCGGCTGCGTCGTGATGACCGACCGGCCCGGCATCGTGCGCACGGACTTCGTGCACCGGCGCTATCAGTGGACCACCTCGGAGGGCAAGATGGTCGTGAGCTGTCGCCGCGCGCTGTACGTCACCGGCGAGTGGGTGTGCGAGACGGCGCCCGGCAATCTCGCGGCCCAGTGACGCGGGTCGCGGTGTACCATCCGCGGCGAGATCCCCGTGCAGCAGCGCCCCATCCACCCCGCGAACCGTGTCGCCAACGTCCGCTACGCCGTCCGTGACGTCGCCGTTCTCGCCGACGCACTGCGCCGCGAGGGCCGACGGATGCTGTACCTCAACATCGGCGATCCCAACCCGTTCGGGTTCGCGCCGCCGGCCCACGTCCTCGAGGCGGTGTTCGACGCGATGCGGGCCAATCGCAACGGGTACGCGCCCTCGGACGGGATCGAAGAGGCGATCGCGGCGATCGAGCGCGACGCCCGGAGCCGGGGCATCGGGCCGATCGTGCACACCTGGGTCGGCAACGGCTGCAGCGAGGTGATCGACATGGCGTTGTCGGCCCTGGTCGATCCCGGCGACAACGTGCTCACGCCCTCGCCCGGGTATCCGCTGTACACCGCCCTGCTGGCCAAGCTCGGCGCCGACAACCGGGCGTATCACCTCGACGAGGACGACGGCTGGCAGCCCGACGTCGAGGACATCGCGCGGCTCATCGACGATCGCACCCGCGCGATCGTGGTGATCAACCCCAACAACCCTACCGGCAGCGTCGCGCGCGAGGCCACGCTGCGCAAGATCGTGGAGATCGCGATCGAGCGCAACATCGTGATCTTCGCCGACGAGATCTACGATCGCCTGTTGTTCGACGGAGCGCGCCACGTGCCGCTGGGATCGCTCGACCCTCGCGCGTGCGTGCTGAGCCTGGGCGGGTTGTCGAAGAACTGGGTGCTGCCGGGCTTCCGCATCGGCTGGGGTATCATGTCGGGCCCCGACGAGGTGCTGCGCGGCTATATCGGCGCGATCCAGCAGCTCGGCCGCGCGCGTCTGTCGGCGAACCACCCCGAGCAGTACGGCATCGCGCCGGCGCTCGAGGGGCCCCAAGACCACCTGACCACCATGATCCCGCAGCTCGCGCTGCGACGCGACGCGGCGATGGCCAAGCTCGCCGAGATCCCCGACATCACGTGCGTGGTCCCGCAGGGCGCGTTCTATGCGTTCCCGCGGATCCACCGGCCCGTCGACGATGCCACATGGTGTCGCGATCTGATGCGCGAGACCGCGGTGGTGACCGTGCCCGGCAGCGGCTTCGGTCAGCGCGAGGGCACGCAGCACTTTCGCATCGTGATGCTGCCGACGGTGGAGCAGATCGAGGAGGCGTGCGACGGCATCGCGCGCTTCATGGCGAAGTAGGGTGTTCTCCATCGACATCAGCTCCGCATCATCGCGGCCGTCAGCGAGACCGATGAGATCGCCCGCATCCTCCACGGTGCACGCCCGCCGCCGCCACCCCCGCCCGCCGAACGACTCGCTTCGTTCCCCGCTCGAGACAGCACCCGTAGGTGTCTCTTTCACGTTGGGACCGACGAGCTTCGTCAAAGCGAGGCTCGCCGGGCTCGTGTGCTTCATCAGTAAAGCCCGAGATGCGGCGACTATGGAGATGTACGATATGCCCCGAAGACACGACCCAGCGCCGCCGTTCCGTGCGCAGCCGCGAGCGCTCTTCCGCGCCTGGCCTCTTCACTGCGGGGTGGCCAGCTGGCCTGGCCGGCGCCACCATCACCGTGCCCGTCGGCCCGGGACATCCCGCACCACGCCCCCGCGTCCGCCTCGCCCCCGCCGCCCCTGAGAGAGCGACTCCCTGGTCGGTGACCGCTCGGGTTGCGGCGCCCCCGTAACCGAATCCCCCGAGGTGCGTCCTGAACCAGAGACGTCCGAGCGCAGGCTCGTGCAGGGCCTCGGAATTGCCCATGCGTTCGACCTCGCAGCCCTCCCGTTGTCCGCCGTCGAGGAGCCCTCGCTCGGCCATGACACCCAGCGCTACCGGCGGCACTGTTCGGCGGAGCGTTCCTCTCGGGAGACGCTGGTGGCGGCGGATGACGAGCGCTCGATCGCGGATTTTCGCGCAGGGGGCCATCGGGCGTTTTCTGCCGTTGACCCGACGAGGCGGTCACATCCGCCGGTCGCCAGTCTCTACGAGCATCATGCACCGCATCCTCGCCGTCCTCGTCGCCGCCCTCGCCCTGCCCACCCTCGCCTGTGACTCCGGCGGAGGCGAGTACGTGAAGAAGATGGACGAATTCTCCACCCAGGCCTGCGCGTGCAAGGACGCCGCCTGTGCGACCAAGGTCTCCCAGGAACAGGCGGACTGGCTGAGCAAGAACGCCCAGCTCGCCGCGAAGCTCGACGCCAAGGACGCCGAGAAGGTCGGCGCCGCGACGACCAAGATGGCTGGGTGCATCACGAAGATCGCCACCGGCGGTTGACGCAGGACCGGGCGGAGTCGCGGGACGTCCTCGTGCCGCTGCCGCGTGGCGGGTGCGGTCGACGACCGCACCCGCAGCTGCACACGAATCCTAGGATGGTCGATCAGATCGCCCACAGCCGCGCGAGGTCGAGCTCGATCGCTTCGAACGGCGGGGCGCGCACGTGCTCGGTGCCCTCGGCTTCGACGACGAGCGTCCAGCCCTCGGCCTCGCGGCGGAACACCTCGAAGGTCCGGGCGTCGGGATCGACGTGCCAGACGTGGGCGACACCCGCTCGGTGGTAGATGCGCTGCTTCTTCACGCGATCGGTGCCGCGCGTCCGCTCCGAGAGCACCTCGCACACCCAATCCGGCGCCAGGGCGATCGCCGCGGGATCGAGGAAATCCTCGGGGAGTCTCTCGCGTCGCCAGCCGCACAGATCGGGCACGACCGGTCGATCGAGGGGCCCGAGCTGCAGCTCAGGCTCGATCAGGATGATCCAACCCCCGGGCTCGCCTGGGTCGGGATCGTCGAAGGAGCCAAGACGCCGGCGGAGGCGACCCGCCACGTTGGCGTGGCGCGGCCGCGGTCGCGGCTGGACGTGCAACTCGCCGCCGAGGATCTCCACCACCATGTGCTCGGGCGCGTCGAGGTACGCTTGCCAGACATCGGGGCGGATGCCCGCGGGTGCTTCTGGCGCCGAGTCGCTCATTCGAACGAGGTTAGCACCCGCACGGTGGTGCGTCAGAGCGCGCATACAGGCTCGCCATCGCGTGGGCGCGAGCCCGTCGCGGGCGCCGGTCGAGCGCGCCAGCTGCGGCCCCGGAGCGCCGGCACGGCCTGCTCGCGCTGCTGCTGCTCTCACCCGATCAGAAATGGTCGGCTCCGCAGGTGCTCGTCGAGCAGCACGTGGATCTGATCCTGCGCGGGCTCGCCCCCTGACACGCGCCGCGGCGTCATCGCCGGCCGGGCGGCGGAAGCGGCGGGATCCCGCGCAGCTCCGTTTGCGCGGCGTGCCCGATCAACCACCCGGGTCGAGTAGCCATCGGATCGAGCGCGCGCCCCCACGAGACCACCACCAGGGCGACGAGCAGCCACACCCACAGGTTGCGCAGACGACCTCCGACGGGCGGGCGGCCCGCGTCTCGATCGCCGAGCACCGTCGCGATGATCGGCACGGCGAGAATGAGCTGCAGCGTGGCGGTGATCGCCAACGTGGCACCGATGGGAAACTCGAGGCGCAGCACGCCGTCGAGGGCGAGCCAGGCGATCACGACGTTGCCGACCACGTTCAGGACGAGCCCCCACACGCGCAGGCGGTACACGCCCCACACCGCGGCGATCATCACGAGCGCGCACGCCGAGGTGAGCAGCCCGGAGCTCGGCATCTGGGATTTTTGCACGGCGAGCACGATCTGCAACACCGCGGCGAAGCACAGCGTCTGCGCGTCGGCGCACGCCATGACCAGCGAGAGGACGAGGTGGGTGCGAAACGCGACCGGCCGAAACCGACCGTCGCCCGGTCCAGGCTCGAGTCCGCGACCGCGCAGCCGGATCAGCGCCATCGCGCAGCACGTCGCGACGATCGCACCCGGGATCGCGTAGAAGAAGGCCTCGAAGCACGCGATCAGCACCCCGACCACGAGGCTCGACCACACGATGCCGCGGGCCAGCATCTGCGCTCCGAACTGCGTGCTGCGGATCAGCCGCGAGGCCCACACCAACAGGATCAGGGGCAGCATCGCGGCGAGCACGAACCCGAGATCCAAGAATCGACCCGAGTTCCTGACGACGCGCTCGACATCGCCGTGCAACCACGTCGTCAGAAGCACGCGCAGATCGTTGCGCGCGATCCCGATCGCTGCGAGCAGCGCGAAGCCCAGGGCGGCGCCGAGGATCCGCCGCGCGCCACCCGTGCGGGCGAGCTTGGCCGGGCCCTGCGCCGAGTTCCACCGCACCGCTGCGCGGATGTCGACGAGCGAGGGCGGGGCCGCGGCGGCGCGGCGGGCGAGCGCGAGGGTCTCGTCGTAGTTCATCGTTCCTGCTCCAGCGCGGCACGCACCGCGGCCTCGGCCTTGGCAGCGCGGTGGGAGATCGTCGACATCGGGGCACCGAGGATGGCCGCGACCTGCTCGAGCGGGAGCTGCTCGATCACGCGCAGCACGAAGGCCTCGCGGCGCTCGACGCAAAGCCCCGAGAGCGCCCCGTCGAGCCGGGCGAGCATCTCCTGCTCACGCGCCGACGCATCGGCCGCTTCGCCCAGGCGCTCTTCCGCCGGCGGCAGGGCGGCGTCGAGCCGTGACCGCCGTCGCGTCTTCGCGCGATGGTTGCGCCAACGGTTGATCGCGATGGTGTGGAGCCACGCCGCGGGGTCGTCGGCCGCCGTCGTCCCGCCATGACGGGAGAGCACCTCGACGAAGGCCTCCTGGCACAGATCGGCGGCGAGCTGGGCATCGCCGGTCAGCCAGCGCAATCGCCGGGTGAGCAACGCCGCGTGCTCGTGGTACAGGGCCGGCAAGGGATCACCCGCCGCGGTGGGGGTCATCGCACCCGCGCCGGGCTTGCGATCGGGCTCGGTCGCAGCGGGTCCCTCACTGCGGCACCGCCGGCTCGCGAGCCCGCTCACGCGAACACCCCGCCCTCGCGCCGGCTTTCCTGACCACGAACCGCAACCTCGGCAACCCCCGCGGTAACCTCGGCACCCGGGGCGCCATGCAAGTTCAGCGAAATCGAGCGGTGTTGCTGATGTGCACGGCGATGGCGTGCGGCGGCAGTACGGACAGCGACGTGTTCGAGTCGCCGACCACGGCGTCGGCGAGTGGTGAGAGCACCGCGGTCTCCTCGGGTGTGAGCGTCTCCGCCGGCTCGGCCGACAGCAGCGGCTCCGCGAGCGCCGACACCTCGGGCCCCGACCCCGACAGCAGCGGCGGCGACATCAAGCTCGATGTCGGTGGGCCCACCGGTGGTTTCGGATCGTGCGAGTGCGACCTCACCAAGATCTGGATCGCCGACTACTCCACCAGCACGGTGATCAAGATCGACACCCGCACGTTGGTGGCCGAGGGTCGCTACCTCACCCGGGCCGATGGCATGGGCAACCCCTCGCGCACCTCGGTGAACCTCGCCGGCGACGTCGCGGTGGCCAACCGTCACGGCGGGCTGGTGAAGTTCTTCAGCAACCCCGAGCACTGCGTCGAGAGCAACGGGATGCCCGGCATCCAGACCTCGAGCGGCATCGACGACATCTTGCCGTGGGAGATGGAGGAGTGCCGCGCCTGGTACACCGCGTTCCCCACCAGCAACCAGCGGCCGGTCGCATGGACCGGTGGCACCAACGCCGAGGCGCCGTGCTCGGGCCAGGGCGCGCAGGTGTGGACCGTCACCTCGGAGGTCCCGGGCCTGTTCCCCGGCCTGGGTGGCAACGGCGGAGTGATCGCGTCGCTGGTCGATGGCGACACCGGCATCGTCACCGACGACGTCGTGATCCCCGAGTTCTCCGGTGGCAGCTTCGGCGCCTACGGTGGTGCGGTCGATGGCGCCGGCAACCTGTGGTTCAGCCCGCTGGGCACCTTCGCCCCCGGCAGGCTGACCCGGGTCGAGCGCGCGTCGATGGACTACCAGATCTGGGACATCCCCCAGGGCATCTCGCCCTACGGCATCACCGTCGATCACACGGGCCGGGTGTGGTTGTCGTCGACGATCGGCAGCAACGCGGCGCGCTTCGACCCCGTGACCACCACGTGGGCGACGGTCCCCGGTTTCGGCGGCTCGGGCCTCGCCGAGGGCCCCGACGACCTGATGTACGTCTCGGCGGGATCGACCGTGCGCGCGATCCACATCGACACGCTCGCGGTCGGCGGCGTGTGGATGACCGACGAGTCGGTCAAGGGCGTGAGCTTCGACGCCGACGGCTTCTTGTGGGCGACGACCTATCGCGACGAGAAGGTGCCCGACTCGTCGGCGGCCGCGTTCAAGATCGACGTCTCGACGATGCTCACCGAGTCGGTGTTCCCGGGACTCGACGATCCCTACACGTACTCGGACATGACCGGGAATGCGCTGGGCTCGGTGGTGTGCGCGCCCGAGGGGTGAGTTGCGTCGACGGGGGCCGGCTCCGAGTTCGGATCAGCAGCCGTCGGCCAGCGCGCAGCCGCAGCTCGAGCCATCCGCGGGCACGGGATTGGAGAGCTTCTCCTGGCGCTCGTGGCAAGTCACCTGGGTCTCGCCCTCGCCGCAGGCGACCTCCAGTTCCTTGCACGCGTTTTTACGCCCGGCGCACAAGACGTCGCACGGGCCATCGCCGCACACCACGGAGCTCTGCTCGCAGGCCTGATCGCCGACGCACTCGACGGCGCATCCGCGTTCGTCCGGGCACTCGAGCGTGCTCTGCTTGCACGACTGCTTGCCGATGCAGCGGATGCGGCACTGCCAACCGTTCGGACATGCGAGCGTGGTCTGCTCGCACACGTTGTCGCCCTCGCAGGCCAAGATGCACTCGTCGCCCTCGCACCCTCCGGTGCACCCCTGCGGACACGGACCCATGTTGTCCGGTGCATCGAAGCACTCGAGCAGGGGGGGGTCGACCTCTCCGGTCGTGCTGACGTCGACACCGGTGCTCTCGGGCGTCGTCCCGCCCGTGAGATCGGCGGTGTTGCCATCGGCCGATGCACCGACCGAGCCGGCGGTCGCGGCTGTGCTGGTCGCGGAGGGATCGACCGTCTCAGCGCTGCCATCGGCCACCGGGTCCCACTTCGGGTTGACCCCGACACAGCCCGTCGACGCCATCACGAGCACGCAGAACCGACGTTTCATCGCACCCCGCCGCCAATGTACATGCCGTGGACATCGCGGCAAGCCGGCGCGTGCGTAGGCCACCCCGTCTCCGCACATGCTGCGGCTCTGCTTCGCCCGCCGTGCGGGCGCGCGCGCCCCATCGCGGTCGGAATGAACGTGCGCGCACAGGCCTACACGTCCGCACGCCAGCACTGGTGCGGCGGCGGCGAGCGGCGGACGTCGGGATCCAAGGTCGCGGCCGTGATGTCGCGCAGCTCGGGCAGCGCCTCGGGGTCGAGCACGAAGCCGCGCTTGTTGGTCGAGAACAGCAAAGTGCCGCCTCTGGCCAGCCGCGCCAGGCACTGACGGACGAGCGCGACGTGATCGCGCTGGATCTCGAAGGTGCCCTCCATCGACTTCGACGCCGAGTAGCTCGGTGGGTCGCAGACGATCAGATCCCACTGCCCTCGCTGCTCCGCGACCCAGCGGGTGCAGTCGGCCTTGACGAGGGCGTGGCGGCGCACGTCGATGCCGTTGGCGGCGAAGTTGCGCTCGCACCAGCCCAGGTAGGTGTTCGACAGATCGACCGAGGTGGTCACGGCCCCGGCCTTGGCCGAGATCACCGAGAACGCGCCAGTGTAGCTGAACAAGTTGAGCACCCGCGGCTTGCCACCGCGCTCGGCGACCCAATGCGCCACGAGGCGCCGCAACGCGCGGTGATCGATGAAGAGCCCGGTGTCGAGATAGTCGGTGAGGTTGACGAGGAACGTGGCACCGCCCTCGTGCACGGCAAGTTCCTCGCCGCGGGCGTCGAACTGGCCGTACTGCGTGCCGCGGGTCTGCGGCCGGCGACGCTTGACGTGGACCCGACTGCGGTCGACGCCGAGCTCGCGGACGACCGCGTCGATCATCGCGACCAGCCGGGCCTCGGCGACGCTCACGTCGACGCTGCGTGGCGCCTGGTACTCCTGCAGGTGGATGTCGTCACCGTAGCGATCGACGATCGCCCGGAAGCTCGGGATCTCGTCGTCGTAGAGGCGGTAGCACTCGACGCCGAAGCGGCGCGCCCACGGACCGACGCGCGCGAGGTTCTTGCGCAGCCGGGCAGCAAACGGCGCGCCATCGACGGTATCGGTTTCTTCGGCGCCGGCGTCGTCGGCACCCTGCGCCAACTCGAGCGGGGCACCGGTGGTGCCCGACAGCATGCGGCAGGCGATCGGACCGTTGTCGACCGTCGGTGCGTCGACGTGGCCGAGCCCCAGCCGCTCGAGCGGCGCCGCTTCGGCCACGATGAGTTCGGCGTGCCATCCCGCCAGCGGTCCGTGCAGCAGCGTCGCGAGCTCGTCGAACGTGTTGCGGACCGTGGCGACGGTGCCCATGCGCGCGCCGTACGGTGGATTCGTCACCACCAGGCCCACCGCGCCCGCAGCCGCGCGCGGCACCGCGCTCTTGACCGCAGCGCGCTCGAAGCGGACCCAGCGAGAGACGCCGGCACGGCCGGCATTGGCCCGCGCGCGCACGATCGCGTCCTCGGCTGCGTCGAAGCCGACGATCTCCGGAACCGCCCTCATCGCGCCCTGCTCGGCCCGCGCCCGCGCCTCGTGCAGCAGCCCGTTCCACGCCTCCTCGTCGTGGCCGCGCCACGCGGTGAAGCCAAAGCGCTCGCGCAGCAGCGCCGGCGCACGGTCGGTGGCGATGGTCGCCGCCTCGATCACGATCGTGCCGGCACCACACATCGGGTCGACCAGCGGCTCGCCCCGCGCCGCGCGCTCGGCCCAGCCGCCGCGCCGCAGCAGCGCCGCCGCCAGCGTCTCCTTGAGCGGCGCGCCACCTCGATCGGTGCGCCAGTGCCGGCGATGCAGCGACGAGCCGGACAGATCGATCCCGAGGCTGCAGCCGCGCCCGCGGACATACGCGACCACGCGCAGATCGGGCGCGTCGAGGTCGACCGACGGCCGCTCGCCGAAGCGCTCGCGCATGCGATCGGCGATTGCGTCCTTGATGCGCTGCGCCGCATAGCGGCTGTGCGTGATCACCTCGCCCTGGGCCGTGACGTCGACCGCGATCGTTCCCGTCGGCGCGACGTGGTCCTCCCACGGGAACGCACGCGCGCCCTCGTACAGGTGAGTGGTGGAGTCGACCGCGTAGTCGTGCAGGTGCAGCACGACGCGGCTGGCGCAGCGCGACCACAGGCACACCCTGTAGCCGAAGTGCAGCGGCCCGCGCACGCGCAGGCCTGCGGGCTCGGCCCTCACCACCCGGGCGCCGAGCTCGTGCAGCTCGTCCTCGACCAGACCCACCAACCCACGGGTCGCCGTCACGTAGTAGCTGTGCACCGTCATCGCGTCGTTCCATCGCCCCGCAGGGCCTCGCCGCCCCGCAGGGCCTCGCCGCCCCGCAGGGCACCCATCATCCGCGGATGCAGCCGCGGCCCGGCGACGGCGATGCTCGGCGCGCCAGGCGTCCACGCTCCGCCGCTCACCTGCGTGACCACCCCACCGGCCTCGCGCACCAGCAGCGCGCCGGCGGCCCAGTCCCACGGCGCGAGGTGAAACTCCCAGTAGCCGTCGACGCGCCCCGCGGCGCAGTACGCCAGATCGAGCGCCGCCGATCCGGCCCGCCGGAGGTCGCGGACCTGCGGCAGCATCCGGCAGAAATGGGCGCGGTTGTCGACGTCGCTGCTCGCCCGATCGTAGGCGAACCCGGTCGACAGCAGGCTGGTCGCCAACATCTCGCGGTCGGTCACGGCCATGCGCACGTGGTCGTGACGCGGCGAGTCGAGCCAGGCGCCGCGGCCCGCCGCCGCCGCGAAGGTCTCGTCGCGCAGCGGGTCGTAGACGACGCCGACCACCGCCTCGCCGCGGTCGTAGCAGGCGATCGACACGCTGAAGTGGGGAAAGCGGTGGGCGAAGTTGGTGGTGCCGTCGAGCGGGTCGATGATCCACTGCCGCGGCGCGTCACCATGCCGGCCCGACTCCTCGGCCAAGATGGCGTCGCCCGGGAACGCGGCGCGCAGCCTGTCGATCACGACCGCCTCGGCGGCACGGTCGGCGGCGGTGACCAGATCGATCACGCTCGACTTGTGCTCGATCACCAGGTCGGTCTCGAACGCGTCGCGCAGCACCTTGCCGGCGGCGTGGGCCGCCGCGATCGCGACCGCGAGATCGTCTGGCCGCGGTGCGATCATTCGCCGGCCGCCCGGGCGGGCGGGCCTTGCCACTGCCGAACGTGCGGCAGATCGTCGTCGAGCCAGTACGCGCGCCGCGGCTCGATCACCAGCAGCTCCTCCCACTTGGCGCCGACGCCACCGCGGGCGATATGGGGTTCGAACGCCCACAGCCCCGGCTCGGGCGGCAGATCCGAGCCCGGCCCGGTGTTGCAGAACGGCGAGCCCTGGCGCAGCCGCGGCGCGAGCCGAGCCAGCCGCGCGGGCACCCGACTGATCGCCGTCTGCGCCAGCAGCCCGACGCCCGAGCCCAGGCCGAAGCCGAGCAGCCGCACCTGGCCCATCGGCACCACGGGCTGGTGGTAGACGCGGTGCGCGAGCACGCCGAATGGATAGTGGCGGTGACAGTTGATGACGCCGAGATCCGCGATCAGATCATCGGCCGAGCGGTAGATGTCCGCGAGCGTGTCGCCGCGACGCACGCACTCGAGGATGCAGGTGCGGAAGCCCTCGAGATCGGCGACGAGCTGCCGCTGCGCCGGGTTCTCGCCGCACGCGAACGCATAGCCGATGTCGGCCGCGTAGCCGTCGACGATCGGCGCGACGTCGAGGATCGCGGCCATGCCGATCTCGAGGGTGCGATCGGTGGGGAAGAACTGCAGCGGCTGGCGGATGCCGGCGAAGGCGGTGCGATCGCCGAACCACGCGAAGGGCTGGTGGAAGAAGTGGCGGACGCCGTGCAGGCGCAGGCGAGCGCCGAGTCGCGCCGCCGCGTCTTTTTCGGTGGTGCCCGGGTGGAGCTCGGCGGCGACCTCCTCGGCGCAGCGGTAGGCGAGCTGCTGCACCCCGCGGAAGCGGCCGAGCTCGGCGGTGCTGTACGTGCTCGCGGTCATCGGCTCACCGACAGCCCTTCGCCGAGGGATCGGCGATGCACCGCGGCGGCACCGGGATCCACTCGCAATCGGCGACCTCGGCCATGCACGCCTCGTGGCGGAACTCGGCGCCGCGCGTCTTGAAGTACCAGCCGATCATGTGCTCCATGTATTGCCCGACGTCGAACGGCAGCCCCGACATCCCCGGCGGCGGGAAGCCGTGCACGCCGTCGAACTCCGAGATGATGGGGAACACGATGCCGCTGCTGCCGTCTTGCGCCCCCGGCGTGGGCACCGAGTGGCGCAGCGGGGGCGTGGTGCGCGGCGCGACCAGGCCGTCGATCGAGCCGGTGGGGTCCATCGCCATTTCGTTGGTGCTGTCGCTCAGATTGTCGATATCGACGAGCACCGGCCCCCACGACATCCCGCGGGTGTCGAGCCACGGGATGCCCGCCTGCACCCCCTCGTCGATGATGAGCCGGTTGAGGGTCTTGCCCCAACGATCGTCGGGCTGCGACAGCTCGAGGAAACCGCCGGCCTTCGCGATCGCGACGCCGGTGTTCACCGGCACGTTGGGATCGCCGATCGTGACGACGTCCATCACGTGCGTGGGCTTGGCCTGGAACGTCTTGTCGCCCTCGCGGAACGTGAGCAGATCGCGGCTGTAGTGGGCCGCGTAGATCGCCGGGTCGGCGGGCTCGACGACCATCGAGGCGATGCCCAAGAAGCGGCGCAACAGCGGCGTGCCACGCTGGAAGCCATAGCCCTCCTCGAGCGCGACGAGCGGCTCGCCCTGCGCGTAGTCGCGGCCGCGGTAGGTGAAGGGCAGCCCATCGAAGGTGTCGAGGCTGGTGCGCAGGGTCGCGTCGTCGTCGATGATGCAGTTGCGCTCGTCGCCCTCGATGGTCGCGACGTCGTCGCCTGCGAACACGTCGACACGCAGCGCGTCGCCGCGATCGGCGGCGACACCGACGCGAAAGGTGCCGGCGAGATCGCAGGCGTAGGTGCCCTCGGTGCCCTCGGGGCACACGCGACAGCCACCGCCATCGTTGAGCGCGCAGTTGCTCGCGGAAGGCCAGCCCTCGTACCCGCGGTAGCCCTCGGGCGGGTCCTGCGGCATGACGCGGGCGCAGCGGGCGTCGCCGGTGTCGAGGTTGGTCACCCGCACCGTGTCGCCGGGCCTGATGCCGGCGCGGAAGCCCACGTCGTAGCGGGCGTCGCGGTTGCCGTTGGGGATGAGCTGATAGATGCGGACGTCGCCGTCGCCGGTCGGCTCACCGATGATGGTGGGACCCATCATGCGCAGGACCAGCGCCTCGACCACACCGCCTTGCTCGCTGCGGGTCGACAGATCGACCAGGCCACCACCGCCGGAGATCGGCGCCGCCGCGACCACCGCGGGCTCGATACCCGCGAGCGTCGCCGACACCAACCCGCCCAGGCTGGTGCCGCTGGCGAAGAACACCGCGTCCTCGCCACCGATGTCGATGGTGCCGTCGGCGTCGAAGTCGCCCAGACGCTCGGCGGTGCCGTCACCGTCGACGTCGAGCATGTCCATGGTGCCGAAGGCGCGGATGAGCCGCACCAGCGACATCCAGTCGAGCACCGTCTGCCGCAAGTTGTCGCGCGTGCGGAACATGTAGCCGGTGAAGAACTCGCCGCCGACATCCAAGGTGCCGTCGCCGTCCATGTCCTGCATGCGTCCCTCGACGAGTGCGGCGAACGCCGGCCCCATGCCGAGGAGCGACAGCACGTTCTGAACGGTGCCGCGGGTGTCCTCGGGCAGATCGACGCCGTGGAGCACCGCGTCGATGCTGCACCCGGCGATGCCGAACTTCGCGTGCAACGCCAGCCCCAGCTGCTCGAGCTTGTTCGAGGTGTAGCCGTGGGCGTAGAGCACGACCGGCGCCGGTGCGTTGGGGTCGGCCTTGAACTCGGCCTTGGGGATCGCGCACCAGAACTGGACCTCGTGGCTGCCGATCCGCTCGCGCACGCTGGCATGGTGCAGATCGTTCGGCCACGCCCGGGCATCGAGCGTGCCGGTGGTCGTCATGTCGAGCAGACGCGGGGCGCGGAACGTGCCGGACACGTGGTAGGCGTAGAAATCGTGGCTCACCAGGAGTTGGTCGACATCGGTGATGCCGAAGCCGCCGAACGCGAACTGGGCGAACGGCCCGAGCACGACCTGGAGCTTGTCCCCGGGCAGCAGATACGGGTTCTCCGGGGGCGGTGAGGCCTGGTCGGCATCGACGCGGTCCAGCATCGGGAACATGCGGGTCAGCGCGGGTGGGAAGTCCTCGGCGATCCACGCCAGGGGCCCGGCGCCGTACAGGCCGTCGCGGAGCTCGACGAGATCGCGGCTCGCGGTCTGGGTGGTGTACGTCCAGGCAAACGCGACGTCCTCGGCGGCGACGCCGTACTCCTCGAGCGTCGGCAGCGCCTGACGGACGTCGTCGGTCTGGCTGGCGTGGTTGACGTACTCGAACGGCGAGCGCACCGACTCACCGTCTTCGCCGACCAGGCGGTTGGTCAGGACCACCGCATAGGTGGTGCCCTCGCGCAGCGGCACGATGGGTTTGAAGATGAGGGTGTCGGTCTCGAGCTCGTAGAACGAGACGAGATCGCGGGCCGGATCGAGCTCGGGGTTGCCGTCCTCGAGCGCAGCGACATTGGGATGATCGAGCACCCCGTCGAGATCGAGGTCCTCGCCGCGATCGAGCACGCCGTTGCCGTTGACGTCCTCCTCGTAGCTCTCGAACGTCAGCGCCCGCGTGACGGTCTTCGGATCGTGCTCCCAGTATTGGTTGGGCGTGCGCAGCAGGATCGGGAAGTTGCCCTCGCCGAGGTCGAGCGGCACCGGCTCGCCGAAGGTGGGCGAGCTCGGGGTGACGTCGATGAGGTAGACCGCGTCGTTGCTGAAGTCGTAGTCGGCGCCGGACTCGCGCCGGTGATCGCGATGGCGCGCGTGGATCACCTCGAGGTCGAGTGGCGCGTCGAAGCGCACCGTGATCGCCTGGTACACGCCGAAGCCCGGCAGCTCGTCGATGCGGCGCCGCGCCGTCTGCTCGAGGTTGGTCGGGGCCACGAGGCTGGCGTTGACGCGCAGGCCGGTCGGCGAGGTCGGATCGGGGCGCGTCGCCAGATCGTTGGGGAACGGGATCTCGGGCAGCGGCTTGCGATCGAACTCGAACACCACGGTGGGCCCGTCACCCTCGGGTGTGGGCGCGATGCCGGCGGGCGGCTCGGCACAGCCGGCGGGGATCAGCGCCGCGAGCGCCCACTGCAGGCGACGCGTGAGACCAGGGCCGAGGCCGAACGGGGGGCGAGTGCGCGTGCGCGACATGACGGATCCTGGGGTGCGCAACGGCGCAGCACCGCGGCGGCAGGATGCCCCGGATCGTCGGAGGTGAACAGGACCCAGCGCACGCGTCGATGGGCGCCGCCATGCCACACGCGGGGCACGGGCGAACGTTGGGCACCGCCGTGCACATTGATACCCTCGCGCCGTGATCGTTGCCGCCCGCTCCCCGAAGCTCCTCGCCGCCGCACTCGCGGGCTTCTCGGTCGTGATCACGGGCGAGGGTGTGCACGCCGACGAGGGGCAGTGGATGCCGCGACAGATCCCCGAGCTCGATGCCGACGCCCTGCGCCGCGCCGGCCTGCGGCTGCCGCTGTCGGAGCTGCAGGCCACCGACGCCGATGGGCGCCAGGTCGGGCTGCTCGCCGCGACGGTGAACCTGGGCGGCTGCTCGGCGGCGTTCGTGTCGCCAGACGGGCTCATCGCGACCAACCATCACTGCGCCTACGGTGCGCTGCAGGCCGCCAGCTCGGTCGAGCACGACTACCTGAAGGACGGCTTCCTCGCCACCGACCGTGCCGGCGAGATCGTGGCCAAGAACACGTCGGTGCAGATCGTCGAGTCGGTCACCGACGTCACCGACCGCGTGCGCGCCGTCGCCGACGCCGAGACGGATCCGGCCGCGCGTGCCGCCGCCGTCGAGGCGCTGCGCAAGACCCTCGTCGCCGAGTGCGAGGCCAAGCCCGCGCGCCGGTGTCGGGTCGCCGACTTCTACGCCGGCGCCGAGGTGCAGCTCATCGCCTCGATCGAGCTCGAGGACGTGCGCCTCGTCTACGCGCCGCCGACCGCGATCGGCAATTTCGGCGGCGAGGTCGACAACTGGATGTGGCCGCGGCACACCGGCGACTTCTCGCTGCTGCGCGTCTACGCTGCCCCCGGCGGCACGCCGGCCGAGCACGCCGCGGCCAACGTCCCCTTCCGTCCCCAGCGTCACCTCGAGGTCGGCCCTGGCGTCGACAGCGGGGACTTCGTGGCGGTGATGGGCTTCCCGGGATCCACCCAGCGGTATCAGAGCAAGGCCGAGGTCGCGCGCCACATCGATCAGGTGTTCCCCGCGCGCATCGATCTATACGGCGAATGGATCGCGATCCTCGAGGCCGCCAGCGGCCGCGATCCCGCCGTGCGCATCAAGGTCGCGGCCCAGCTCAAGAGCCTGCAGAACCGCCACAAGAACGCGCTGGGCATGCTCGACGGCCTGCGCCACAACCGCACGGTCGAGCGACGCCAGCGCGAGGCCGAGCAGCTGCGGGCGTGGGTCCTCGCGCACCCAGAGGACGACGGCGGCGACGCCCTCGACGCCATCGAAGCGGTGTCGACCGAGCGACGCGCCGAGTTCGATCGCGACTTCCTGCTCGAGAGCCTCGGGCGCGGACCCAACGCCCTCGCGATCGCCGTCGACGTGGTCCGTCGCGCCCGCGAGCGCGCCAAACCCGACCTCGAGCGCGCGCCCGCCTACATGGATCGCAACGCCGACGATCTGTGGCGGACGCAGACCCGCCGCATCCGCGACTACGATCCGCAGGTCGAGGTCGCCCTCATCGCGAGCGTGCTGCGCCGCATCGCCGCCATGCCGGCGGCACAACGATTCGTCGCGCTCGGCGAGCGAGATGCCCAGGGGCTCGCGCGCACGCGGCTCTCCGATACCGCGTTCGTGCAGGGGCTGTGGGAGGCGGACGCCGCGACCGTCGAGCGCAGCCGAGATCCGATGATCGTGCTCGCGCGGACGCTCGCGACCGAGCTCGAGGCCCACGACCAGCGCGTTCGCACCCGCGACGGTGTGATGCTCGGCGCGGGGCCCCGCTACTTCGAGCTGCTCCGCACCGTGCGAGAGGGGCCGGTCTACCCCGACGCCAACGGCACGCTGCGCCTGAGCTGGGGCCGCGTCGCCGGCTACTCGCCGCGCGAGGGCATCGAGGCCACGCCGCGGACCACCGTGTCTGGGTTGATGGCCAAGCACACCGGCACCGGTCCCTTCGATGTCCCCGAGCGCGTGCGCGAAGCCGCGGTGCACTCGAGCTCGAGCCGGTGGGTCGATGCCGCGCTCGGCGACGTACCCGTCGCGTTCCTGGCGAACCTCGACACGACGGGCGGCAACTCCGGCAGCCCGGTGGTCGACGGTGATGGCCGCTGGGTCGGGCTCAATTTCGATCGCGTGTGGGAGAACGTAGCCGGCGACTTCGGCTACAGCCCCGAGCGCTCGCGCAACGTCGTGGTCGACGTTCGTTACCTGCTTTGGCAGCTCGACGCCGTCGAGCACGCGACGTCGCTGCTCGACGAGCTCGGCATCGTCGCCGCGCCCCCGGCCGACGACCCCTCGGGCGCGCACGAGGCGGCGGCGAGTCCGTCCGAGGACCCCGCGGAGATCGGAGTGCCTGCGCGGCCGGCGGCACCGACCACAGCGACCAGCGAAGGCAGCGGTTGCGGATGCGCCTCCGGCACGTCGACGGGCGACGCTCCGCGCGGGCAGGTCGCGGGTTGGTTCGTGCTCGCCCTCGGGCTGCGGCGACGAACGGCTCGGCGTCGCTCGCGATGACCTCGCAGCACGACTTCAACCGCGCGGGGAGATCCGCGATCGTCAGAACCGAGCGCGCACACCGAAGCGGCCCGGCCCGATCAGCAGCCCGACATCGCGCGCCGCACCATTGGGGCCGGCGCGGGGGCCGGCGCGGCGGGTGCGGCGGGCCAGCGGCAGCGCGACGGCCACGGTGGTGACACCCACCGCGGTGATCACGGCGCCGGCGATGCCGATCGCATTGCCGCGGCGGATCGCGTCGCGGGCGGCATCGCGCCGTTCGGGCTCGTCCTCGAACCTGCGCACCCACGAACCCGCCGATCCGAGCCCACCCGCGAGCAGCCCGATCCCGAGGGCGCCCACGCCACCGCCCACGCCCGCGACCACCAGCAGTCGCCTCCGACGCTTGTGCGCCCCCTCGTCGATGACCGGCTCGATGGGCGCCGGGACCACGATGGGGGCAGGGACCGGTGCGGCGCGGCGCGCTTCGGCGGCGGCCTGCGCCTGCCGATCGCGATCGGCCTGGTCGCGCGCCCGCGCGGCGCCCTCGAGCTCCGCGATCTCGGCGTCGAGTTCTGCGAGCGCTGTCTCGGCGACGACGCGCAGCTCGGCGTCCGCGGGGCCGAACTCGCCCATGCCGCCCCGCAGGATCTCGCGCGCGACGACGAGGTGCTCGGGGTTGCCATCGACGCGGTGGGCGCCGCGATGGGCGTCGGTCAATGCCAAGCGCACGCGCATCCGCAGGGCCCGCGCCTCGGGGTCGGTGGCGACCGTCTCGTACACCCGCGTCAGCCCCTCGATGGCCGCGGGATAGTCCCCGGTCGCGAGCTTGGCGTTGGCATCGCTCCACATCGCGCCGACGTCGTCGGTCGCGGCGGGCGCGGCGTGGGCCGTCGACGACGCGTGCGACAGCCACAGCGCCACTGCCCAACCGCCACACGTGCGCAGCGCCGTGGCAACGGCCGGCCAGCGCCGGCCCGGTGTCGAAGGCCCCCCTCGCGATGCAGGCGTGCGCTGGCCGTCCCGAGACATACCGCGCGATCGTAGAGCCCGGGGCGCCGGCCGTCGAGCCGCGATGGGTGCTGCGGCCGCGGCCGCGGCACCGTATAGTGCACCGCCCGTGCCGACGCACGAAACCGGACCGACTCCAGGCGCCCGCGCGAGCTCGGGCGTGGGCGAGCCGGCGGGCTCGGGGACGGCGATCGACGAGACGGTCGAGACGGAGTTCGAGCGCGAGACCCTGGCCGCGGGCACGATCTTGGCCGATCGCTACCGCATCGACGCGCTCATCGGCGAGGGCGGCATGGGCGACGTGTACCGCGCCCAGCACCTCACCATCGACAAGCCGGTGGCGATCAAGGTCCTCGCCCCCGAGCAGATCCGCCGCTCCCGCATCGTCAGCCGGTTCCTGCAAGAGGCCCGCGCCGCCTCGCGGATCCGCCACGACAACGTCGTCGACATCACCGACTTCGGCGACAGCGATGGCTTGGTGTTCTTCGTGATGGAGTTCCTCGATGGCGAGGATCTCTCGCGGCTGCTCAAGCGCGAGGGCCGACTGCCGTGGTCGCGGGCGCGGGGGATCATCTTGCAGATCCTCGACGGGCTGGGCGCTGCCCACCGCGCCGGCATCGTCCACCGCGACATCAAGCCCCACAACTGCGTGATGACCCAGCGCGAGGGCCGGGTCGACTTCGTCAAGATCATCGACTTCGGGATCGCCAAGCTCCGCGACAACGGCGGATCGGGCGAGCAACTCACGCGCACCGGGGCGATCGTCGGCACCGCCGAGTACATGTCACCCGAGCAAGGATCGGGCGCCGAGATCGACGGCCGCAGCGACCTCTACTCCGTCGGCGTGATCCTCTATCGGATGCTCACCGGTCAGGTGCCCTTCGCCGGCAGCAACGCGATGGCGGTGCTCTACCAACACATCCACGGCACGTTGCGGCCGCCGTCGACGGCGTGTCCCGACGCCGGGATCGGCCCCGAGCTCGACGCCCTCACCATGCGGGCACTGGCGAAGAATCGCGACCAGCGGTTCGCGGACGCCGAGGAATTCGCCGCGGCCGTGCGGCGCGTCTCAGAGGATGGCGGGCTGTCCCGACGCAGCAGCGGCGCGAGGTCGCGGATATGGACCGGGCTCGGCATCGGCGTGCCCGCGCTGGCGCTGGCGGGCTGGTGGGCGACGCGCGATCCCGCGGTCGAGCGCGAGCCGCCGGCGAAGGGCGCAGTCGCGCTCGCCGAGACGCGCGACGCACCGCCGATGGCACTGGACCCGCCGCCGCTCGCCGAGCCCGTGCCCGTGCCCGTGCCGAAGCCGCAGCCCGCCATCGCGACAGGAGCCGACGCCACGGGCGCCCCTGCCGACGGAGGCCCCGACGCGCCTGCCGACGACGACCCCGACGAGCCCCGCGCCGGCTCCCCCGCGCCGCTGCCCAACGCGCGCCCTGCCAAGGCCATCGTCGCGCGACTGGGCAAGGTCGCGTCGAAGGTCCGCGCCTGCGGCAAGCAGGCCGGCCTCTTCCCTGGCGAGACGGTCACCGTCACCGTCGTCATCGCGCCCTCGGGCAAGGTGAGCGCCGCGGACGTGAAGGGGGCGTTCTCCGCCTCGGGCACGGGTTGCATCGAGTCGGCGGTGCGCACCGCCAAGTTCCCCGCGGCCGCGCGCGAGCAACGGCTCGATCACCGCTTCGTGCTGTGACGTCCCGGGGTCTCGCTACCGCGACGTGAGCGCAGCCTCGAGGCGCTCGGCGATCACACGCAGCACCTTCACCCGCGCGAAGCTCTTGTCCTGGGCTTCGATCAGCGTCCACGGCGCGAGCTCGGTGCTCGTCCGATCGATCATGTCGACCACCGCCTGCTCGTAGCGCGGCCACTTCTCGCGGTTGCGCCAGTCGTCGGGGCCGATCTTGTGGCGCTTGTGGGCCTCGGTCTTGCGGGCCTCGAAGCGGCGCAGCTGCTCGTCGAGATCGATCTGCAGCCACAGCTTCACGATGATCGCCCCGTGCCCGACGAGTTGCTCCTCGAAGTCGTTGATCTCGGAATATGCCCGCATCCAGTCGGCGGTCGTGCAGTAGCCCTCGACCCGCTCGACGAGCACCCGGCCGTACCACGAGCGGTCGAATACGACGACCTTGCCGCGCCGCGGGAGGTGCCGCCAGAACCGCCACAGGTACGGACGCGCGCGCTCCTCGTCGTTGGGTGCCGCGGTCGCGACGACCTGGAACCGGCGGGGATCGATCGGCGCGGTGACCCGTCGGATCGCGCCGCCCTTGCCGGCGGCGTCGACCCCCTCGAACACCACCACCAGTGTGCGATCGCGGAACCGCGTGCGCCGCAGCGCCTTGACCATGCGCCCCTGACAGTGCTCGAGCTGCGCCGCGTACTCGTCGGACTCGATCTGCTGGTCGAGATCCAAGGCGCGCAGCACGTTGTGGTCACCGAGCGGCGCGAGGGGCTGCAGCGCGGTCTCGGTCGGCGCATCCGCGACATCGACGTTGACGAGCGCGTCGAGCAGCACCCGTCCGACCATCGCCGCCCGATAGCGCTCGTCCTTGCCGGGGACGACGAACCACGGTGCGAAGTCTGTGCTGCTCTCGCGAACCGCCCGCGCCGCCGCCGAGACCACTTGGCCGTAGCGCTCGAAGTTCCGCCAGTCCTGCGCCGTCACCCGCCACCGCGTGGCCTTGTCGGCCTCCAGCGCGCGCAACCGCTTGCGCTGCTCCTTCTTGGTGATGTGAAACCACAGCTTGAGGACCACGAAGCCCTCTTGGGTCAACATGCGCTCGAAGCGGGTCGCCCGCTCGAGCGCACGGTCGTACTCGGCGCCGTCGATCTCGCCGTCGACGAACGCCCGCATCGGCTGGCTGTACCAGCTGTCGAAGAAGATGCCGACCTCGCCCCGCGGCGGCAGCACCCGCCAATACCGCCACAGCGCCGGTCGATCGCACTCCTCGTCGGTGGGTGCATCGAACGCGAAGGTGTGCACGCGGCGGGGGTCGAGCCAGGTGTTGATGAGCTGGACTGTCTCACTCTTGCCCGCCGCGTCGACGCCGGCGACCACCACCAGCACCCCCTGCTTGCCCTGCTCGCGCAGCGCCACCTGGGCGGTCAGCAGCTGCTCGCGCAGATCTTCTTCGAGACTCTGATACTCGGCCTTGCTCAGCTCGTGATCGACTTCGGCGGACTCGAACATGCGGACGGCGACTGTAGCAGCCCGTACAGCGGCGCGTGGTGCCCGATCGCTCCGCGCGCCGCGGAAAGGCGCGCGGTGACGCGTGGCGCCATCTCGGCTGGCCGACGCCCGCCATCCGCCCGTGCGTGCTATCGTCCACCGGTAGCATGGTCACTCCGAGCGGCAACGACGACTTCTCCGACGCTGACGACGAGATGACGCCGCGCTCGATGCACGAGCGCGCGTACATGCAGGCGCTCGGCTTGCGCGTGCGGGCGCTTCGCGAGGAGCGTGGGCTCACCCAGCAGGCGCTCGCCAACGCGGCGGGTATCGCCACCGACATGGTGTCTCGCCTCGAGAACGGCCACTACAGCAGCCCCGGTCTGCGCACGCTGCTGCGCCTCGCCGGCGGGCTGGGCACGCAGATCGCGTCGTTGCTGCCGGACATGCCGACCGTGCCGCGCTCGGCCGAGGTCTCGGCGCGGGCGCGGCTGCACGCGGTCGTCGCCAAGGCATCGACCCGCGAGGTCGAGCTCGTCGCCGATCTCGCCACCGCAGTGGTCGGCCGCCAGCCGCCCTGAACCGCGGCCTCCGGCCCTGGCCACGCGATCGGTCCCGCCCGCGCGATCGGCCCCGCCCGCGCGATCGGTGTGCTGCGATCGTATGCTCGCAGGCGGATGACCGACTTCGACATCACCGTCATCGGCGGCGGCCCGTCCGGCTTCGCCGCGACCATGCGCGCGTGGGACTTCGGCAAGCGGGTGTGCCTCGTAGAGCGCGCCCGTGTCGGCGGCGCGGGGGTCCACAACGGCGCGCTGTCGTCGAAGACGATGTGGGAGCTGTCCCGCGACTACCGCGGCGCCACCCGCCGCGACCGCGGCTTCACGGCCACCGGCGTCGAAGTCCGCTACGAGGCGGTCTGCGAGGCGGTGCGACAGGCGACGGACGCCAAGGTCGAGCACATCACCCGCCAGCTGCGCGAGCTCGCCCAGCCGCTGCCCGGCCACCCCGGTGCGATCACCTGGCTGCACGGCCAGGCCCGCTTCACCGATGCGCACACTTTGGTGGTCGAGGACACCGTGTCGGGCGAGAGCCGCACGGTGCGATCCGAGCACTACGTCGTCGCCACCGGATCGCGTCCGCGGATGCTGCCCGGCATCGACGTCGACGGCGGGGCGATCATGACCTCCGACCACATCGAGTCGGTATCGCGATTCCCCAAGAGCTTGGTGGTCGTCGGCGCCGGCGTGGTCGGCTGCGAGTACGCGACTGTCTTCGCCAACTTCGGACAGACCAAGGTCTACCTCGTCGACCGTGCCGAGCGCATCCTGCCCTTCGAAGACCCCGACGTGTCTCGGCTGTGCTCGAACAACCTCGAGCGTAAGGGCGTGACGATCCATCACCGCGCCACGTTGGTGTCGATGCACCGGGTCGACGACGGGGTCGAGTACACGATCGAGCATGCGACGGGCGGGCGCGAGACCATCCGCGTCGAGAAGGCCCTGATCTCGGTGGGCCGCGAGCCCAACGCCGGCTCCCTCGATCTCGGCGCGGCGGGGGTCGAGCTCGGGCCGCAGGGCCAGATCGTCGTCGAGGACACGCAGACGACCGTGCCGCACATCTGGGCCACCGGCGATGTCACCCTCGACATCGCCCTGGTCAGCATCGGCGAGATCGAGGGGCGCCACGCCATCGAGCGCATCTGCGGCGCGACGACCCAGCCGCTGTCGTACGACAACCTGTCCACGATCATGTTCTTGGATCCCGAGGTCGCCGCGATCGGGCTCAACGAGCAGGACGCGCAGAAGCGGCGCATCCCCTACCGCGTGGCGGTGTACAACTACAGCCTGGTCAACCGCGCCATCGCCATGCGCGCGACCGACGGATTCGTGAAGGTCCTCGTCACCGACGACGACGAGATGCGCATCCTCGGCGTGCGCGCCCTCGGTGTCCACGCATCGACCACGCTCGAGGCGGTGTCACTGATGATGCAGTCGGGCCGATCGGTCCGCGAGCTCGCGGAGCTGCTGCACCCCCATCCCGCGGTCACCGAGGGCCTGCAGGACTGCGTGCGCATGCTGATGGGCACGAGCATCCACAAGCCGGTGGTGTTCCGCAATGATCTGCGGCTGTCGCGGGTGACCTACGCCGACGACGGCGCGCCGCAGCGGTCCTGAGCGCCGGCCCGGTCCGTGCCGCCGCGATCCCAGCTGCTATCCTCCGCCGCGATGATCGTCCGCGTCTCCCCGCGTGCCCTGCTGCTCACCACGCTGCTCGCGTGCGCCTGCGGGCACGGCTCCCCGCCCCCTCGTGCACCCTCCGGGGCCTCTGGGGCGACCCAGACCGCAATCTCCGCGCGCCTCGACGCCGCGACCATTCGCACGAACGTCCAGGAGCTCTCGACGCGGCTGTCGATCTCGGCCACCCAGAGAGTCGAGCTGCGCGAGAAGCTCGACGCGTTGCTCGCCTCGCCCGACTTCGCCGCGGTGCTCGCACACACCGGCGTGCAGGCTGTCGGTGTCTATCGCTACGGCGAGGGCGGGCTGGTGGTGAAGATCGCCCGCGGCGACGGCACGATCCGCTTCGCCGGCATCGAGGCCGACCGCAGCTTCGAGCTCGAGTCGACCAGCATCGGCGCCCAGGTCGGGGGCTCGGCGAGTTGGGGCGTGGTGCTGGCCAGCGGGCTGCCCGCGGTGGAGCAGATCGACGGCACCTACCGCGGCGCGGTGGCCTCGGCGACCGCGATCGAGCAGAGCACCGGCGCGCTGCGCATGACCCACCGCTCTGCCGGGCACACGCTGTACTTCGTCGGCGTCGCCGCGGGCCTTTCGGCGAACGCCGGTGAGAACAAACTGGTCTTCGCGCTGCGCTGACGGATCCGTCAGCCGTGCAGGCGCGGTTGGCCGGTCGATTCGGTCACCGCCAGCCAGGTCGGGCCGTCGGTGCTGATGCGCTTGTGGGCGCCGGTGACCAGGCTCAGCGGCACGTGGGTGAAGATGCCGTGCGCGCGTCCGATGATGAGATCGGTCTTGCCGGCCATCCCGGCGTGGACGGCGTGACGCGCGAGCGCGTCGCAGAAGATACTGTCGTGGGCGTTGGCCGGGCAGCCGCGGATCATATAGCTCGGATCGATGTACTTCACGACCGCCTTCACGCCCACGCGCTCGAAGTGGGCGATGATGGCGTCGCGGAGATGCGGACCGAAGTCGTTCTTGCCCGCGGCGTAGCGGACGTTCCCCGAGGCGTCGCGCTGGCCCTCGCCTTCGACGAGGCTGGCGGCGCAACCTTCGGCGGCGACGATGAGCGCGTGGCGCCGGCTCGCCAGACGCTCTTGCAGCGCCGCGAGCAGACCCTGGGGCCCATCGAGCTCGAACCGCGCCTCGGGGATGAGGCAGAAGTTCACATCGCGGCTCGCCAGCGAAGCGGCGGCAGCGATGAAGCCGGCGTCGCGACCCATGAGCTTGACGATACCGACGCCGTCGAGCGCCGACAGGGCCTCGGTGTGGGCGGCATCGACCGCCTGCCGCGCGATCTCGACGGCGGTGTCGTAGCCGAAGGTCTGCTCCACGTACGCGATGTCGTTGTCGATGGTCTTGGGCACCGCCACGATCGAGATCATCAGCTTGCGGCGCTCGATCTCGCCGGCGAGCGCATGGGCCCCACGACAGGTGCCATCCCCGCCGATGGTGAAGAGGATCTGCACGTCGTGCCGCTCGAGTTCGTCGACCATCGCCTCGACGGTGGGCGCCCCGCGCGACGAGCCGAGCATGCTGCCACCTTCGCGGTGGATGTGCCGAACTTCGGCGGGCCCGAGCACCACGGGCTCGAGGTTGCACGACCGATCGAGCCCGGAGAACCCGTAGCGGATGCCGAGCACCCGCGGCGCGCCGTACTTGTGATGCAGCTGGAGCACCATCGACCGCACGACGTTGTTGATGCCCGGGCACAGCCCGCCGCACGCCACGATCGCCGCCGTGGTCCGCGCCGGCTCGAAGAAGATGCGCTCGCGGGGCCCGGCCTTCTCGAAGGCCACGGGCGACGGTGCGGGATCGCCGGCAGTGAACTCGACGTCGTATAGGACCCGCGCACCGTCGTTCACGTAGTCGGCGATCCCGTCGTCGGCCACGTTCGACAGCGCCAGCGGCGACGGAATCGTCGCGGCACCGAGGGTACGGATCGTGAGTTCGTGGGGCTCGGGCCTGCGCATCGCGAAGATTCTACCAGCGCCTCGAGGCGCGCGAAGTAGAGCGGCCGCGCACGTGGGTGCGATGCCACGCGTGTACAGACCTCGCGCGCCCGCGTCATGCCCAGCCCAGCCCAGCCCAGCCCATGGCGATGACGCGCGGGCGGGAAGCGAGGCCGCCCCGACGCGCGTAGCATCCGCATGCCGCGCTCGACCCTGGTCCTCAGCCTCACCCTGCTCGGCCTCGCACCGCTCGTGCACGCGGGCGACCCGGGCCCGGCCGAGACCGCGCGAACACATGCGGTGCGCGGCCCCCACGTCGGCAGCCACGGCGGCACCGTGATCGTGACCGCCCGCGGGCCGCTCGTCGCCGAGCGCAACGCCGGCGCGCTCGTCCGCACCGACTCCGCGGGCGGCCCCATCGCCGTGCTCGAGCTCGGTGGGGAGCTGGGCGAGTTGGTTCACGACGGTCACGGCCGGGTGTTCGCGGCCGACCGCGGCGGCGACCGAATCGTCGAGATCATCGACGGCGACACGCTCGCGCTGGGCAACACCGCCGCCGTCGCCGAACCATACGGACTCGCGCTCACACCCGATGGCGGCACCTTGTTGGTCACCAGCGTCGCCGAGCACGCGCTCGTCGCCATCGCGACCGCGGATCTCACCGAGCGCTGGCGGGTAGAGCTCGCCGCCGAACCCCGCGGCGTCGCGGTCGCCCCCGACGGCGAAAAGGCCGTGGTCGGATTTCTCTCGCGTGGATCGCTGGCGGTGATCGATCTGGTGGGCACGGCGCACGCGGTACGGTGGCAGGGCTTGGATCCCCGCGACCAGATGACGGTGGTCGAGGACGAGGAATTCGGTGGCAGCTTCGCCGAGCTCCGCGAGGCGCCCAGCCGCTTCCGCGTGCCCCAGGGTGCCGGTCGTCGCTACGCCCGCAGCGCCTTCGCCGTCGCGTACCTGGGCGACGGCCGGGCGGTCACCACCCACCAGCTCGCGACCCCGCAGTTGGTGCACAAGCCCCGCGCCGAGGATGAAGACAGCTACGGCGGTGCCGCTGTCGAGACGCCGCGCATCGTCCACCAGCTGGCGTGGATCGCCGAGCCCGGCGGCGCGGCGGCCCACCACGACGCCGCGACGATCGGTGTCCACCAGCCCCGCGCGATCGGCTACGACGTGACCGCCGACACCCTGTTCGTCGCCGGCTATGGTGATGACCGCATCGTCGCCGTCGCCGATGCCACGCAGCCGACGCCGTGGGTGCAGTGGACGGTGGATCTGGGTGGCCGCGCGAAGCCGTGCGGGATCGACGGGCTCGTCGTCGACGGCACCACGCTGCGCGTGCACTGCGAGCTGTCACGGCGGCTCGTCAGCGTACCCACAGGCGACGGCATCCGCAGCGATCGCAAGCGCGAACAGCTCGCCGTGCGGGGTCCCGAGCTGGCGCCGTCGCTGCGGAGCCCACTGATCGAGCGCGGCGCCGAGCTGTTCCGTCGCGCCGACGATGCGCGACTGTCGGACGGCGGCACGATGGCCTGCGCGAGCTGCCACCCCGAGGGCCGCGCCGATGGCCTGACGTGGCGCCTCGGCGCCCACGTGCTGCAGACGCCGATGCTCGCCGGCCGCGTCGTCGGCACCGCGCCGTACAAGTGGGATGGCCAGGACCCGAGCCTGCGCGACAGCCTGCGCCACACCATCGACCGCCTCGGCGGCGATTCCGGCTTGGTGTCACGTGCCGACATCGCGGCGCTCGAGGCCTATGTCGCGAGCCTGCCCGCGCCCCGCGGCCCCCGCATCATCGACGACGCCGCCCACACCCGCGGTAAGGCGCTGTTCGCCGACGCCACCTTGGGCTGCGCGAGCTGCCACAGCGGCGCCACCCTCACCGACGGCGCCCAGTATCCGCTGCGCGGCAACCTCGAGCAGACGGACACCCCCTCGCTGGTCGGTCTGGCCCACTCCGCGCCCTACTACCACGACGGATCCGCCGAGACGCTGCATGCGTTGCTCACCGACCGCGGCAGCATCCACGACATGGCCGAGCTCGGCGGCCTCGCCGATCGCGACGTCGCCGATCTGCGCGTCTACCTCGAGTCGCTGTGACCACGCACCACCCAAGGCCTACCCGATGACCACGACGCGCCTCACCCTTCTCACCCTGCTCGCCCTGTGCGCCTGTGCGAACGCGGGTTCTGGGCCCAACGTCGGACCCCGCAAGGGCGAGGCCACCGACAGCCCCGCGGTCGCGACAGCGTCGACCACCGATTCCGCCGACAAGGCCGCCGACGTCGCCCAGCCCCTGGTGCGTCGCCTGCATCGCCACCCGATGACGGAGGTCGTCCTCGACGCCCACGGCACCGCGGCGCTCACCCTCGACGACCGAGGCGAGCTGCGGCTGTGGCCCGACGTGCAGGCCGAGCATTCTCAGGTCGTCGGGGCCGACGAGTTCGCCGCGCCCGTGGCCCTGCCCGATCGCGAGCCGATCTGGATGTCGCTGGCGCGGAGCGACGACGGTTTCGTGGTCGCAACCATCGACACCGGCGGCACCACCCGCGTCGCGCGGATCGTCGTCGGAAGCGGCGGCGAGGCCCGGAGGATCGCGCTGTTCGAGCTGCCCGCCACCGACCCGCAGTTCGAGATCCACGTGCTCGACGGCGGCGAGCGCATCCTCGCCCTGGGCAAGGATCACCGCATCCGCTTGTACGACGCCGGCGGTGGCGTACGATCGCAGATCGACGAGCCCGGCTTCATCCCCTGGCAGCTGCGCGTGGTCGAGACCCCCGGCCAGCCCGTGGCCCTGGCCGCAGTCCTGACCCAGCCGGTGCGCGCCCAGGGCCTCACGATCGAAGGTGACGCGTTGACGATCGTCGGCGAGCCGTGGATGGTCGCGCTCGACCAGAGCCCCAACCGCAACGCCATGGCGCTGTCGCCCGATGGCACCACGATCGCCGCCCTGCGTCGGGTCGCGAAGGGCCGCGGCTTCGCGCTGCAGCTCATCGAGCTGGCGACGGGGACCCGCCGGGTGATCGTCGGCGATCTCGACGACAAGGTGATGCCGCGCCTGCACTACGCGCAGAACGATCGCGTGCTGCTCGAGACCGGCACCGGCACCGGCTGGTGGGTGGATCTGGCCCAGGCGGTGCCGCGCGACGCCGAGCACTTCCCGCCCGCGGTCCTCGAGCCGGTGGCGCTGCCGGGGGCGCCGGGCGAGCTCCGGATGCAGGTGACGCTCGTCGCCGGAGTGCGGGCGATCGCCGATGTCGACACCCTCTTCGTCGACCCCGTCGCGCAGCCAGGGCACGACCGCCTCACCCGGCAGCGGCTGCGCGGATCGGTGCTGGCTCTCGACGGCCGCGGCACCACGCTGGCGTGGAGCGAAGGCACTCGCGTGTTCATCGAGACCCTCGGATCCGGCGACGCGATCGCGCCGCGCTTCGACATCGGCGCGCGCGTCACCGCCCTGTCGTTCACCGAGGTCGGGCACCTGCTCGTGACCACCGCCGCCGGCACGTCGCTCCGCGGCCAGGACGGTGCCGTCGTCGACGGCGAGATCGTTCGGCCGCCGGCACCTGTCGATCACGGGCGCGAGACGATCGCAGCGCTGCCGCTGCGGGGGCGGGATTCGACCGCCACGATCGCGGCTCCCCAGGGCGATCTCGTCGCCGTGCGCATGTCCGGCCCCATGCTCGCGCGCTCGAGCACGCCGCAGACACCATGGATGCTCGGCATGTTCGACGCTGCCCAACGCGCCCAGCTATGGACTTCGCCCCTAGGCGAGGACGGGCTGGTGGCGTGGAGCGCCGACGGCACGCGCGTGGCCCTGTACGATGGCGTGGAGCTCGCGGTCCTCGACGCGCGTACCGGCGAGCGGCTGCACGCGCGATCGGACGTCGGCCTCGCCCACGAGCGGGCGCCCGACTGACGCGCGCCGCCTCGCCGCGCTACGGCTGCGACGTGGGCTTCGAGCCCCAGGGCTGAGCTCCACACCAAACCGGTCGGTTCACCTGCGCTTTGCACGACGTGGGCGGGCGCACCCACGGTACGCAGCCACACTGGGCTACGTGCAAGTCCCAACCATCCGCAACATCACCCGACGACCTCGCGGGCTGGCGCGACGCCATGCACCCCGAGGCCGGCAAGGGCCCGCTGTCGGCCGACACGATCGTCGCCGTCCACACCGTGCTCGACGCTCGGCAGCGCGACGTACTCGGCGACCTGTTCGAGGAGCGCGGCCCAGGCATGTTCCTGGGCGACCGGGTCACGGCAAGGGTGACGAGCGCGGCACCACGGCCGACGACCCCGCCTGAGCCGTCGCTCACCCATGTGCATCACCACGGCGCGGCGTCACACCTGTTGGTGCGGCGTCGCGCCCGCGCGTCACAGACCGCAGGACACGCTCGACCATTGAAACTGCGTGCCGCCCTCGTACGAGGCGAACACCACGGGATCATCCTCGCTCAACGTGATCCCGGCCGAGCACAGTACGCCGTCGTCGCTCGTCGCGCACACGAAGTAGGTGCCGCTGGGCAGCTGGAAGGCGAAGCGCCCGACCACCCCGCTCATGATCGACTCGATCGGCGTCGCCTCGGGGTCGAGGGCGCCGGGCCCGGTCGAGCTGCCGCCCACCTGCGGGTTGGTGGCGTAGACCGCCAGCGGCACGCCGACCTCCGGCATCACGCAGCCGGCCAGGATGTCGCAGGTGCGAAGATCGGTCTGGCCGACGATGCCCGTCTGCAGCGCGACGTCCGGGCAGGCTTCGGGGATCCCGCCGGTCGAGCTCTCGTCGGCGGCCGCGGTCTCGCTGGAGCTGCTCGAGCCCGAACTGCTCGACGTCGATCCGCTCTCGGTCGTGCCCGGGGACTCGTCGTCGCCGCCACAGGCCGCGAGCATCGCGAGGAGCACGGATCTACGCCACATAGGCCACGGCCGCATTGCCGCCACGTTAGCACGGCCCCGCGGTTCGGGCGGCGGTTCGGGCGGCGGTTCGGGAGGCGGGCCGGGCGGCGGTCGCGATCTGCTAGCCTCGCCGCGCATGCGCCTCGGCTTCGAGTCCCAGGTCGCCCTCGACGCCCTGCGTGCCGCCTGCCGGGTGTGCCGCGCCGTCGCGTCCGGCACCATCGACGGCGTCACCAAGGCCGACGACTCGCCCGTCACCGTCGCCGATTTCGCGTCGCAGGCGGTCATCGTCCACCACCTGCGTCAGCACCTGACAGAGCCGGTGATCATCGGCGAAGAGTCGGCCAAGATGTTGCGCGCCGATGTTGCCTTGGCCGACGCCGTCGTCGCCGCTGCGCGCGTGGCGTGGCCGCAGGCCGACCGCGCCTCGGTGCTCGCGGCGATCGACGCCGGTGCCATGCGCCCCGATCCCGTGGAAGGCGGCCACTACTGGACCCTCGATCCCATCGACGGCACCAAGGGCTTCGTGCGGCGCGAGCAGTACGCGGTGTGTCTCGCCCGCGTCGAGGGCGCGCGGCCCGTGCTCGGTCTGCTGGGCTGCCCCAACCTGCCGCGCGATCACAGCCGTGGCCTGGGCGCCGCCGATCCCGATGGTTCGGTCTATCTCGTCGAGCCCGAGGGGCCGGTGCACGAGTACGCCGTCGACAGCGACGACGCGGCAATTCTCCCGCCGGCGACGGCGTCGGCGCGGATCGACGGCCCGATCGTCGTCACGATCTCGGTCGAGTCGGGTCACACGCGCGGCGACCACGTCGAATCCCTGCTCCGCCATCTCGGCCGGCCAAGCCGCACGGTGCGCTGCGACTCGCAGGCCAAGTACGCCCTGGTCGCGCGCGGTCAGGCCCACGTGTATCTGCGGGTGCCGACCACGCCGGGGCGGGTCGAGCTGGTCTGGGATCACGCGTCGGGCGTCGCCATCGCCACGCGCGCCGGCATGCACGTGACCGATCTCCGCGGCGCCGCGCTCGACTTCTCGTCGCCGCCGACGCTGGGCCGCAACTACGGGATCCTGTGCGCGCATCCTGCGATCCACGGCGCGCTCGTCGACGCGATCGCGGCGCTGGGCTTCGCCGGCTGATCCGCACCGCCGCCGCCTCGCCGCCCGATCGCGTCGCGCCTGGCTGCAGTTGGCGTACTCTGTCGCGCATGTCCTCGCCGAAGTCCTCCCCCAGCGACGGTCGAGCCGGTCCACGCAGCCGCGCGCTGTTCGAAGCCGCCCAACGCACCATCCCCGGCGGCGTCAACTCGCCGGTGCGCGCGTACAAGTCGGTCGGCTGCGATCCGCCGTTTGTGTGCCGCGCCGCCGGTGCCCATGTGTGGACCGAAGACGGCGCCCAGCTCATCGACTACGTGGGCACCTGGGGTCCCGCGATCCTGGGACACGCGCATCCCGAGGTGATCGAGGCGGTCGTTCGCGCCGCCCGCGACGGCCTGAGCTTCGGTGCGCCCACGGCCGCCGAGGTGGAGATCGCGGAGCGCATCTGCGAGATGGTCCCGAGCCTCCGCGGCGGCATGGTGCGCCTGTGCAACTCGGGCACCGAGGCGACGATGAGCGCGCTGCGGGTCGCGCGGGGCTTCACCGGTCGCAACAAGATCGTCAAGACCGACGGCGCCTACCACGGCCACGCCGACATGCTGCTGGTCGCCGCGGGTTCGGGCGCCGCGACCCTCGGCATCCCCGGCTCGGCGGGCGTGCCCGCCAACGTCGTCTCGGACACGCTGCTCGTCCCGTGGAACGACGCCGACGCCCTCGCCGCACTCATCGAGCACGAAGGCGATCAGATCGCCGCCGTCATCGTCGAGCCGGTCGTCGGCAACATGGGTTGTGTGCCGCCGCGCGAAGGCTACCTCGAGCGACTGCGCGAGCTCACCGCCCACGCCGGCATCGTGCTCGTGTTCGACGAGGTGATGACGGGCTTCCGGTTGGCCCGCGGCGGCGCCCAGGAGCGCTACGGCGTGACCCCCGACATGACCACGCTCGGCAAGATCATCGGCGGCGGCATGCCCGTGGGCGCCTATGGTGGACGGCGCGACATCATGCAGTGCGTGGCGCCGCTGGGGCCGGTCTACCAGGCTGGCACGCTCAGCGGGAATCCGGTGGCGGTCGCCGCCGGGCTCACCACGCTGAAGCTGCTCGACCGCGATCCGCCCTACGCCGAGCTCGAGCGGCGGGCCGCGATCCTGTGCGACGGCCTGGCCGATCGCGCACGCGCCCACGGCCTGCCGCACTTTGGCACCCGCGTCGGCTCGATGTTCACCGGCTTCTTCCAGACCGGCGAGGTCTGGAACTACGACGACGCCAAGCGCAGCGACACCGCGATGTTCGGCGCCTTCTTCCGCGAGATGCTCGCGCGCGGCGTCTACCTGGCGCCCTCGCAGTTCGAGGCCGGCTTCATGTCGATCGCCCACGACGACGCGATCATCGCCCAGACCCTCGAGGCCGCCGACGGGGCGATGGCGGCGGTCGCCGCGGCGCGCTGAGCTGAGCCTTGCGGCCAACCTGCGATCAGAACAGCGCGGCGATCGGTCCGTCCACGAAGCCGGGCCGGTCTACTTTGCGGCGTCGGTCGCCGGCTTGCCGCGGATCTTCTCGACCAGGGTGACGACGCCGACGATGACGCCGCCGGCGACGACGCCCGTGGCCCCGTGGATCGCCGTCCCCACCAGCCCGCCGGACGCCTCGGCGAAGTGGTGCAGCGGCGGGATGCCGTGGACCAGGATGCCGCCGCCGACCAGGAACATCGCGATCGTACCGGCGATCCCCAGGCCCTTCATCAGGTACGGTGCCACCCCGATGATGCCGCGGCCGACGGACGCGCCGAGCCCCGGACCGCGACGGGTCAGCGCCAACCCCAGATCGTCGAGCTTGACGATGCCGGCCACGAACCCGTAGACGCCGACGGTGACGACGGCGGCGATGACGGTGAGCACCGCGGCCTGCGTGAGGAGCGGGCGATCGGCGACGGTGCCGAGCGAGATGACGATGATCTCCGCCGACAAGATGATGTCGGTGCGGATCGCTCCGCGGATCTTGTCGCGCTCGAAGGCGACCATGTCGACCTCGGGGTTCGTCAGCGCCTCGAGCTTGGCGCGACGCTTGGCCTCGTCGGTCTCGGGTTTGTGCAGCAGCTTGTGCGCGACCTTCTCGAAGCCCTCGAAGCACAAAAAGGCGCCGCCGACCATGAGCAGCGGCATGATCGCCCACGGAGCCAGGGCACTGATGGCGAGGGCACCGGGCACCAAGAAGAGCTTGTTCAGCGCCGAGCCCTTGAACACCGCCCACACCACCGGCAGCTCGCGGTCGGCGGCGACGCCGGCGACCTGCTCGGCGTTGAGCGCGAGATCGTCGCCGAGCACCCCGGCCGTCTTCTTGGTGGCGACCTTGGTGAGGACGGCGACGTCGTCGAGCAGGGTCGCGATGTCGTCGAGCAGGGTGAGGAGGCTGGTGGCCACGCGCGGCCCGATCGTATCACCGGCCGGGTCGGTGAAATGGCGTGCGCATCACGCCACGCGTCGGGTCGCGAGCAGCTCCGCCCAGGTCTCGAGGTACAAGGCGACATCGTCGCGCTCGTTGCGGACGAGGTGTCGGTGTCCGCCCGGCAACGCCCGCAAGACCGCAGGGTCGGCGAGCTGTTCGAGGGCAGCGAGTTCGGTGGGCTCGAACCCGAAGCGCACCATCTTTGCGCGCAGATCGTCGACGCGTTCGCCCGTCACCACGCAGTAGTCCTCGAGGTACTCGCTCCACTCGCCGGCCACCTCGCGATGGATGACAGCGCCCGGCAACTCCGTGATGGTCTGCGCCAAATGGCCGCAGTTGCACATCCCCGAGTGCCCCCACTGATACGCCGCGCCCTGCTGGAGGCGGGCTGCCGTGCGGCGCAACGCCGCGATGACCTCGACCGTGGCTCGTGCCATGCGCCGAGGCTAGCAGGTCGCGCACCGCTCACCAGACGATGCCGCTGCCCAGGTCGCGCACGGCGGGCGCGCGGGCCCAGCGTCCCTGTGCGATCGCCGGCCTCCGCGATCGCGATCACCGCCGCGCTCGCGCCATGGCCATCCGATCGTAGACTGTGGGCATGGCAAACGGACGCATGCGTGTCGACGTCGAGGGGCTCCGCAGCGATCGCGGTCACCTCCTGGCCGCCCTCTACGACCGGCCCGAGGGCTTTCCCCGCGAGGGCAAGCCTGTACACCAGGCCAAGGTCGCGATCCAAGGCGGTCGCGCGAGCGTGGACTTCCCCGAGCTGCCGCCCGGCACCTACGCGGTCGCCGTGCTCCACGACGAGAACGACAACGGCGAACTCGACAGCACCTGGGCGAGGATCCCCAAGGAGGGCTTCGGCGTGTCCCGCTTCGACAAGCTGCGGATGAGCGCCCCGTCGTTCGAGGACTCGACGATCGAGTTCGGCGGTGGCGAGCAGACGGTCGCGGTGAAGATCCACTACGTGCTGTGAGCAGTACCGTGCTGTGAGCAGTATCGTGCTGTGAGCCGTCCGCGGCCTGAGGTTCAATAGGTCGGCAGGCCACCGAGGTTGTCGGCCTCGGTGGCGTTCTTCATCGTCCTCAGCACCGGCTTGAGGCCGTCGACCACGACGACGCGCGAGCCACCGCCGGTAGCCGGCGCAGTCATCACCGACTCGCCCGAGCGGATGAGCGCGATCACGGCGGTCTTGGCCACGTCTTTCACCGCGGCGCTGTCCTCGCTGAGCTTGACGCGGGTGATCGCGCCGCCGGTCTGATCGCGGTGGACGGCGTGGATGCGGCTGGCCATGGGTGCTCCGAGCGCCCACTCGGCGGGCGCTCGGCGCAGCATACCGCGCTCAGGCGTAGCCCGGTTGTCTGAAGGGCATCAAGAAGATCCCCATCAAGAAAGCCGCGATGCCGACCAGCACGTTCCACGCCATCGCGAGGACCTGCCCCGCCATACCGGCGGCGGATTGCAGCTGGGCCTGGATCTCGAGGGCCAACGCTTCGATCTCCTCCTGCACCCGCTGCTGATCGTCGGGATCGAAGCAATCCGAGAAGACGCAGGTGCGCACGACGTCGCGGAGCGACAGATGTCGAACGTTGTAGACCGCGACGCAAGCCTGGTTCGTGCCGCTCCAGACCGCGGCGTGCATGTTGAACACCGAGCGATTCCTGCTACCCCCGTTCGTGGGCGCTTGGTACTCGATGTTGTAGTGCCAGACCTCTTGGCTCGGCGGCGGGCAGTGGGGACACGGGCAATTCGGGCCGAGGGATGCCACCTCTTGTCGGATCAACAATCGCGATCCGTCCGGCAACGGCAATTGCCAGCTGTAGCCCGGGCGGCCTGCGGCAAGCAGGTCGCCTCGCGACGCGCTCACGCCAGCGGAGAAGCTGTCGAAGATCTGAGTCGTCTGAGTTGTCGCCACGGTCACCCCCACGCGAGAGTACCGGTTACGGCCGAGCTTTCTCGTCACGACAATCCCTGCCGCCCCGGCCGTAGCCCAGGTCACTGCATCGTCGACGCCGCGGCGGCCGGAGCTGTCCGTCGCCCTCGAGATCGAGCACCGACAGCAGGTCGCCGTAGGGAGCCGCGCGCACCGGGCCCGGTGTGCCGTCACCATCGACCGCCGCGATCCCCCACCCCGGGGGGCGACGGACGTTGTTTCGCACCACTCCACGGTGAACACGTCACCTTCGGTGGCCACGGTGAGGGCGGCCACCGCAACACCTCGCCGCCAGCGCCGCGCGCGGACGTCGTCGCGCGGCTCGGGCGTCGCCCCTGCGGTGGGGCCGCCGTCGGCGGTCTCGGGCGGGTCGGCGTCAACGCCACGCGCATCCGCGGTGTAGCGGTCGAACTCCGACGCGAGCTCCACCAGCTCGGGCAACGCGAGGAAGCTGCGCATGACCGTTGCCCGCGACTTTGCCGAGGCGCCGGCGCGGAGGATCGCGGCGGCGCCCGGCCCCGGCGACCGCGCCCACCGCAGCGCTTGGATGTCCGCACATCCCGGCGCAACCGGAGCGGTGCGATCAGCAAGCGTCGCCGCGCAGATCCGCTAGCATCCCCCCCGCCCATGCCCGACCGACCCCCCTACGACGAGCTGGAATCCGAGGAGCAGATCGAGGCCATCATGCGCCACGGTGGCGGCGCCGTGGTGCTCGACTTCTGGTCGGAGAGCTGCGGGCCGTGCATGGCGATGGCCTCCGACTTCGCGCACGTCGCCGGGCAGTTCGAGGCGGGCGAGGTGCGCTTTTGCAAGGTGAACACGGAGTCGCACGGGCACCTCGCGCAGCCGTTCGGGATCCGATCGATTCCGACGCTGCTGTTCATCCACGACGGCAAGATCCTCGACGCCGTCGTCGGCAAGATGGGGGCGAAGGCCCTGGGCGAGAAAGCGGAGTGGCTGCTCGGCAAGTCGCGTAAGACCGGCGGCCTGCTCGGTCGCCTGTTCGGTCGATCGGGCGGCGCGTGAGCGAGGACGATCCGCTGCGCGCGCGGGCGCTCGAGCGCGGCTTCACGCCGGGCGCCCGCGACATCCCAGGGCTCCTCGATCTCCTCGCCGACGACGACGACGCGCCGGCGATCCTGCGGGCACTCGAGCGCGCCGGCGCGCGGGCGGCCACCGCCGCGATCGCCCGCCACGACACAGCAGCGGGTGCCCATCGCGCGCGGTTGTGCGAGCTGGTCGGCCGCTTCGCCCGCGCCGGCGAAGCGGCCCTCACCGGCACCGGCACCGGCACCGGCACCCTGACCCTCATCCCGTGGCTCCTCGGTCGCCTCCATGATCCCGAGCCTCGGGTGCGTCGCCGCGCTGTCACTGCGATCGGCAAGCTCGAGGATCCACGGCACGAAGCGGCGCTGGTCGCCGCGTGGCACCGCGCCGATACCGATCCCGAACGCAAGGTGATCGCCGCGGCCCTCGGTCAGTCCGGCGCGAGCGCGGCTCTGGCCGTGCTCGCCGAGTACGACACCGCCGATCCCGAGCTCGAGCGGGTCGTCCGCGAGAGCGTGCTCAAGCTCGGCCGCACCCAGCTGCGCGACGTCGGCTCGTCGATCGACCTCGACGCGGTGCCACCCTCCCCGCGCGCGATCGCGCTGTGGGTGCGTCCCGGCCTCGAGTCGAGGGTGTGCGCAGCGCTGCCCGGCGCGCGCCCCGATGGCCGCGGCCGGGTCGCGGTGGAGTGGTCCGCGTCGCTGCGCGCGCTGTACTCCGTGCGCACGTTCATCGAGATCACGTTCCCCCTGACGCCGGTCCGCCTGCGCGACCACTCGCCGGCGGCGGTCGAAGACGCCGTGGTGCGAGCGCTGGCCGCCGACGACGCGGCAGAGCTGATGATCCAGCTCACCCGCGGGCCGGTGCGCTGGCGGCTCGAGTGGCTCGGCCAGGGTCATCGTCGCGGCTCGACATGGCGCGTCGTCGAGGCCCTCGCGCTGCTGCGGCCCGAGCTCGTCAACGATCCCCGTGGCGCTCCGTGGGAAGTGCGCGTGGCCGTGGAGCGCGACCTCGTTCGTGTCGAGCTGCGCCCCCGTGGCCTCGACGATCCCCGCTTCACGTGGCGACGCGGCAGCGTGCCCGCGTCGTCGCACCCCACCGTGGCCGCCGCGCTGGCCGAGGCTGCCGGCGTCCGCGACGGTGACGTGGTGTGGGATCCGTTCGTCGGCGCGGGCGCCGAGCTCGTCGAACGCGCGCTGCTCGGACCCTATGCTAGCCTGCTCGGCACCGATCTCGACCCTGCCGCGCTCGACCATGCCCGCGCCAACCTGGCCGCCGCCGAGCACGGCGCGGCGTCGCTCGTGCTCGGCGACGCCTGCCTGTACCGCCCGGCGACAGCACCGAGCTTGGTGGTCACCAACCCGCCGATGGGCCACCGCGTCCGCACCGAGGGCACCATCGCCGAGCTGCTGGGCCGCGCCCTCGACCACTGGCTCGGGGTCGGCAGCGACGACATGCGCGTCGTGTGGCTCTCGCCCGTGCCCGAGCGCACTGCGGCGCATCGCGGTGTCGAGGTGCGCCTGCGTCAACCGGTCGATCTCGGCGGCCTGCCGGCCGAGCTGCAGATCCTCGCGCGCCGTGTCGATGCGGCGCCGGGATACGGTCGACGTCGACGCTGACGACGCGCCCTGACGACGCGCCCTGACGACGCGCCCTGACGACGCGACGACGACGACGCGCCCTGACGACGCGCCCTGACGACGCGCCCTGACGACGCGCCCTGACGACGCGCCCTGACGACGCGACGACGACGACGACGACGACGACGACGACGACGACGACGACGATGGCGACGCGACGATGACGACGCGACGATGACGATGACGATGACGACGACGTGACGACGTGACGACGACGACTCCGGACCCGCCGGACGTGCTACCGTCGCGACCGTGCATCGACCCCCCGACCGTCTGCGCTGGGGCCTCCCCGTCCTGCTCGCCTGCGCCCTCGCCTGCACCTCCGACGAGTGGCCCGTGGACGACGACGACGATGACGACGGCGCGTCGGAGGACACCGCCACCGTCGAGCCCAGGCCGCAGGGTGTCCGCCTCGAGGTGTTCGAGCCTGCCTCGCCCTCGATCCACTACATCGGCGAGCCGCTCCCGCTGCTGGCCGAGATCAGGGACGCCGAAGATCTCCCGTTCCCCTACGACGAGATCGTGTGGCGGGCCGACGGCGACGGCCCGACGCTCGCAGTGGGACCCGAAGCGGAGGTCGAGCTGCCGCCGGGCGCCTACGACATCACCGCGACCGCGCGCCTCGACGGCGGCGATCTGCTCGCCGCGACGGTCGGTGGCGTACGGGTGCAGTCGCGGTGGACCGGCAACTACGAAGGCGAGGTCACCATGACGCTGTCGGCGATGTTCCAGGGCATCCCCGTGAGCCCGCAGTGCACGGGTCCGTTGTCCATGCGCGTCGACTACGACGGCGACGGCGTCGAGGTCACCGGCGGCAGCTGCACGATCAACGCCGTCATCATCACCTTCGACGCCACCTACGAGATCGAGGGCAGCTTCGCCAATGGCGTCGGCTCCGGCACCATCGACTACGCGCTCGGCGGCCTGTTCAACCTGTCGTTCGACTGGACCGGGGGGTTCGTCGACGACATGTTCATCGGCACGTTTGCCGGCGACGTCACGCTGCCGCTCATCGGCGACATCACCGTGACCGGCCGCTTCGATGCGCCGCTGGGGAGCCCGTGGCTGGAGGAGCCCACATGATCACGTGGATGATCGCGGCCGCGATGCTGGCTGCCACGCCGCCGCCGTCCGGCGACACGCGTCCGCCAGGGACCGACACGCCGCGGTGGATCGAGATGGCGGCGCCGGTGCCCGGCATGTGGGAGCTCGGCGTGTTCGGCGGGGTGTTCATCGCAGCGCGGCCGCACGACTTCTACGACACCGAGCTCGGCTACCGCCGGCTGCGCCGCGCCGCCCCCGACGTGGGCGCCCGCGCTGCCTACTATCCGCTCGCCTTCCTCGGCATCGAGGCCGAGTTCGCCGGGATGTGGACGGTCGCCCAGTACGGCGGCGAGCCGGCGTTTCTCTACGGCGTGCGGCTGCACGCCGTCGCCCAGCTGCCATGGTTTCGGATCACGCCGTTCGTCCTGGGCGGCTACGGCCTGGGCGGCATCCGCTCGGCCCGCGATGCGCTGGGCAACGACATCGATCCGATCGGGCACTTTGGCGGCGGCGTGAAGTTCTTCGCCACGCCGCGGCTCGCCCTGCGCGTCGAGGGGCGCAACCTCATCGGGCCCGCCGCGCAGCAGCGGCGCAAGATCGCCAACCACGGCGAGGTGCTGTTCGGCGTGAGCCTGACCTTCGGCCGCGGCTCGCGGTGGACGCCCGAGCGGGCGAGCAGGCGGCCACCGCCCGAACCCACGCCGCGACCGTGACGGCCGAGCTCCGCGTTCACTCCGCTGTCGCCCACGCGCCGAGCTCGATGCACTCGACCTCGCACGGTCCGCAGCCGAAGCGCACGTGCAGGTGCTGCGTGTGCAACGGCTCGTGCCGCACCAGTCCGCGATGAGCAGCGCGGCCGCGGGGGTACTGGACGATCTTCGCGAGATCGTCCTCGACCGGCGCCAACAGGCCGAAGCTGGCGACCGCCAGCGCACCGAGCGAGGTCGGCATGCACAGGCATGTTCGCACGTCCGGTCGACGACTGCAGCCGGCTACATCAACACACCCCGGGAGTCCGGCTTTGGCGGCTCGGGCAATGGTTCGACGCCCAACCGCTTGCAGAGATCGATCTCGATCCCGGTCGAGATCGCCTGCAGCGGCAGGGCCATGGGCTGCGCGGTGAACGGATCCTCGAGGACGTCGCCGACCTCGTCGATCAGGCGAAAGGCCAGGCAGACCAACACCGAGATCGGGATCGCCAGCCACTGGACGCGATCGACCAGGCCCAGCGGCAGCATGAGGATGTAGGCGCCGATGAGCTTGGTCGCGACGAAGCCGTAGCTCTGGGGAAATGGGGTCTTCTTGATGCGCTCGCAGCCGCCTTGGACGTCGAGCAGCACCGCGATCGAGCGGTCGAGTTGCTGCAGGCGCAGGCCGTCGACGGCCCCCAGCCGCGCGAGCTGGGCGATGTCTCGGATCTGCAGGTGCACCAGCGCATGATTGGGGTTGGGCTCGTCGGCCAAGGTGGCGAACTCGGTCGTGTCGAGATACCGGGGCACGTCGGTGTCGCGCGTCGGCTCCTCGTCGCGAAGCGTGCAACGCAGGGTGTGTACGTAGGCGATGTGCCGCCGGACCATCGCGCTCTGCAGGGCGCGGATCTCGGGGCCGAGGGGCTCGGCGTATTCGAGCACCTGGCTGGCGAAGTGGCGCGAGGTGTTGACGAGCTGCCCCCAAAGCCGCCGTCCCTCCCACCAGCGGTCGTAGCAGGAGTTGGTACGGAAGCTGACGAAGATGCCGATCGCCGCGCCGAGCACGGTGAGCGGCAGCGCCGGGACCGCCAGCCACGTCTTCCCGAGGTGCTCGTGCGCCACCACGATGAGCGTCGCGAGCCCCACGTAGGTCAGCACTGCCCGCCACTGCCAAGTCAGCAGGGTGAGGACAGAGCGGTGATACTCGACGAACACGGGCGCGCGCAGCGTTGAACTAGCAACGCCGCGACCGACCGCAAGGCCGCAGCCAACGGCGCGTGGCGTGCCGTCGTCGCCCGCCGCGGGGGACCGAGCGCGACTGTCTCACCCGCCGCAGCGGATCGCGTCGAACACCACCTCGGGCCCCGCGCTGGTGAGATCGAGATCGAACATCCGGCCGGCGACGTGGATGTCGTCGATCGCCGTGATCTCGAAGCGGCCGTTCAGGCTGCCGCCGCCGAACCCACAGTCGAGAGGGTCGTCGCCGAAGGTCTCGCTGAACCCCGCGTTGACCTCGAAGTCGAGCAGGCCCGTGGCGCCTTCGAACTGCAGCGCCGGCGGCAGTGTGAACCCGACGGTCCACGCCGCGGGACACGGGAGCTGGCCGTACGGCTCGTCGCAAGTGCCGAAGCCGGTGGTCGCGAAGATCACCAACGCATCGGGATCGCTGTCGCCACCGCTCGGATCTCCAGTCGCCTCGCCGCCACCGGCCGACCCGCTTCCGGTCTCGCTGCCGACGCTCGGGAGATCGGCGAAGCGAATCGCGAAATCGGAGCGCATCGGCACCGGTGGATCGCCGGTGCTCGTCTCCGTCGCCGGCGTGATCGGATCGCCGCTCGAGCTGCTGCTGCCGGCGCTGTCGGAAACCGTGCTGCTCGTCGTCGATGTCGTGCCGGTGCTCACGGCGGTATCGGCGAGGACGCCGATGTCGATCGGGACCCCGCAACCGCCGAGCACCATCGTCGCCGCGATGCGGATGAACGCGACCGACCGCGTCATGGCCCGGTGGCCCCGAGAACGGAGCACTTGGCTTGCGCTCGCGCCAGCAAAGGGCCCAGCGGGCCGAGAGTCTGGGCGTCGGCGACGACACGCCGCGCCTCGGGGGCGTCACCGCTGCGGCACGCGAGGTCGAGCCCGAGCGCGTCGCGGAGATCGGCGAGCTTGCTGGTCGGAAACGCGATGCGGTGCGTGGCCAGCAGAGCCCGCGCGTCAGCGGTGCGGCCGCCCGTGAGCGCGGCCTTGGCATCCGCGAGCAGGCGCGCATCCTCGCCCGTGACGTCGATCGTCGGTGCGGAGGACTTCGGCGCCGCATCGGTCGTGGCGGGCGCATCGCCGCGCGCGCGCGTCGGTCTGGGCGCGCCCACCGACGGCAGCGACGCGGGGATCTCCGTCGGCGGCGGTGCGGCGTCGAGTTCCGCCGGCAGCACCGCGGCCGCGGCGATTCTCGATCGCGACGCTCGCTCGGTGACCCGCGCCCCCGCGGCCGGCGCCGCGTCGGCGGAGCTTGCGGACGACCGCTGCGGCCGCGCGCCGACCTCGACCCCCGCCGCGACCGCGACCGTGACCGCAGCCCCGACGACTGCCAGCTTCATCGCCGACCACGACGCGAACATCCCACCCACCACCGACGGCTTGCCGAGCTGGGGCGCGATGAGTAACCAGCAGTGGGCGGTCGACTTGCGCGGGGGCGTGGTCGAGTTGCGGAGCTGGATCACCTCGGCGTCGAGATCCCGATCGCCGAGCTTCGATTGCAGCTGATGCCGAGCGGTTCGCACCCGCCAGTAGATGGTGTTGGTGTTGGCGCCGGTGGCCGCGGCGATCTCCGGCGCCGTCCAGCCCTCGAGCTCGCTGAGCACGAACGCCTCGCGCACGCGCGCGTCGAGCGACGCGAGGATCGATTCGACCACGAGCGTGGACTCGCGATCGGCCTCGACATGGGTCGGCGCGGTCTGTCCGAGCGCGTCGATCTTGCGACGGTGGCGGACCTCGGTGCGGCGCTGATGCGACGCGATCCGGCGCGCGATGCCGTAGAGCCACGCCTTGGTCGCACCCACCCCGCGCAAGGAGTCGAGACGACGATGCGCGGTCACCCACAGCTCTTGCATCGCATCGTCCATCGCCGAGGGCGGCACGCCGAGGCGCCGCAGACACGCCCACGTGAAGCCGGCATGCTGGCGATACATCGCGGCGAAGCCCGCCTCGGAGCGCCGCGGATCAACCGTGCCCGGCTCCTCGGGCTCGATCGCATGCACCCCCGATGTCGCTGCCCCCATGTGCGCTCCAGCCTATCCGTACCCGACCCACCGCATCATGCCCACGCAGGGGTTCGATCCGTGGTTGGCCCTCAGTCGAGCGTTCGGGCATGCGCGCGATGGCCGCAAATATTCGTAATCATTTTATTTTTTCGGGGTTCCCGGATCCCGCGATGCCCGCGCCGCCGCGGCCGCCTGCCGCGGTCGCCGAAGTGGCAGCCTCGACACACGTGGCGGATCCGCTCGAGATGCCCCTGCCCGACGACGCCGAGGATACGGCCGTCCGCGGGGCGCCCGTCGTCACCGCGCCGCGCGAGATGGGCACGCGGCTCGGCCGCTACCTGCTCATCGCCGAGCTCGGCCGTGGTGGCGTCGGCGTGGTCTATCGCGCGTACGACCCCAAGCTGCAGCGCGAGGTCGCGATCAAGTGCGTGCGCCCCGATGCGATCCATGCCGGCCGTCAGGACCGGCTGGTGCTCGAGGCGCAGGCGATGGCGAAGCTCAACTGCGCCAACGTGGTGTCGGTGTACGACGTCGAGCAAGACGGCGACACGGTCATCATCGCGATGGAGCACGTCGATGGCACGTCGCTCGGGCGGTGGCTGGCGACCGGTCCCCATCCGTGGCGCGACGTCGTCGCCAAGTTCGTGGCCGCGGGCCGCGGGCTCGAGGCCGCCCACGAGGCCGGGATGCTGCACCGCGACTTCAAGCCGGGCAACGTGCTGCTGGGCGCCGACGGCCGGGCACGCGTCGCCGACTTCGGGCTTGCGCGGTTCCACGACAGCGCCGCCGCGAGATCGAGCGGTGATCACGACGCTGCCGATGCCGATGTCGAGATCGCGCTGGACACGCCGCAGACGGTGCGGACCGCCGGGGGACGCGAGCGCAGCCGAGTCCTGGGCACGCTGCCGTACATGGCGCCCGAACAGCACGCCGACGCGATGCTCACGCCCGCGGTCGATCAGTATGCGTTCTGCGTATCGGTGTGGCAGGCACTCGTGGGCGAGCTGCCGTTCGGACGGTTGCGGGGCCAGAGCACCGCCGAGCTCGTCGCGCGCAAACTCGCCGGCCCGCCGCCATGGCCCAAGCACGTCGCGGTGCCGCGCCGGCTCGTCGATGCGCTGCGCCGCGGTCTCGCGCCCGCTCCCGGTGACCGCTGGCCGTCGATGCAGGCGCTGCTCAGCGCGCTCACCTTCGAGCCGGGTCGCAATCGCCGGCGCGTCATCGCCACGGTCGGCGTGATCGGTGTGGCGTGGACGACGGCGGTCGCCCTGGTCTCGCGCGACGACTCGGCTATGACGTGCGCCGGCGCGATGGCCCACCTCGAGGGCGTGTGGGACGCGAACCGTCGGGTCCAGGTCGAGCGCGCGATGCTCGGCACCGAGGTGAGCTACGCCGCCGCGGTGTGGGATCGCACCGCGCCGGTGCTCGACGACTATGCCGCCCGCTGGGCCCAGTCCCACACCGAGACCTGCGCCGCGACGGCGCTGCGCAAGGAACAGTCGACCGAGGTCATGGATCTGCGGATGGCGTGCCTGCAAGCCGCCGAGGTCGAGCTGGCCGCGGCCACGACCGCGCTGCTCGGCGCCGACGCCCAGACGATGGAGAACGCCCATGCCCTGGTCGCGGGGCTGCCCGCGCTGGGGCGCTGCGACGACGTCGAGGCGCTGCGCGCCGAGATCCCACCTCCGGCCTCGCCCGACGCCGCGGCGCGGGTGCTCGAGCTCGAGGCCCTGCTCGCCGATACCCGCACCCGCCTCGCCCTGGGGGAGCACCACGCCGCGCTGACGATCCTGCGGGATGTCGCCGACGACGTCGATGCGGTGGGCTACACCCCGCTGCACACCGAGTGGTCGTTGCTCGAGGGCGACGCGCTCCGACTCGACGGCGCGTTCGTCCGGGCCGAGGGCGCGTTGCGCAGCGCGCTGCACTCGTCCCTCGCGACACGGCAGTGGGACGGAGCCCTACGCGCGGCCCAACTGCTCACCCATATCATCGGCGGCAAGCTCAAGCGCCACGACGAAGCGATGGCCTTCGGACAGATCGCGCTGGGGTTGTCGGCCGGCCTCGGTGACGGACGCGAGGCCGCGACGCACGACGCCATCGGCACCGTGCGCGAGAGCGAGGGCAACTTCGCCCTCGCCGAGACCGAGTACCGCCGTGCGATGGCGCTGTGGCAGGTCGTGCCCCATCGCGATCCGCTCGCGGTGGCGAGGGCGCGCGGCAACATCGGCAGCGCGCTCGGTGGGCAGGGGCGCTACGACGAGGCCGAGGCCGAGCAGCGCACCGCATTGGTCCTGCGCATCGCCGCGCTGGGGCCCGAGCACCCCGAGGTCGCCCGTGGCCACAACAACCTCGGCAACGCGCTGTACGGCCGCGGGCACTACGCCGAGGCCGAGGCCGAGTATCGCATGGCGCTGGCGCTGGGTACCCGCGCCCTGGGCCCCGAGCACCCCGACGTCGCGTCGTCGCACAACAACCTCGGCAACGCATTGACGATCACCGGAGAATTCGCCGGCGGCGCCGCGGAGCAGCGCACCGCGATCGCGATCCGCGAGCGCGTGCTCGGCCCCGAACATCCCGAGGTCGCCAAGTCGCACAACAACCTCGGCAATGCCCTGCTCCTGGCCGGTGACATCGAGGGGGCAGAGCAGGAGTACCGCACCAGCCTCGCGCTGCGCATTGCGACGCTCGGCGAGGACCACCCCGATGTCGGCGCATCGCGGCATTCGATCGGCAACGCCCTGTCGACCTTGGGCGAGCACGACGCCGCCAACGAGCAGTTCGAACTCGCCATCGCCATCCGCGAGCGCAGCCTCGGCCCCGAGCATCCCGATGTCGCTGCATCGAGGTTGGGCCTGGGCAACTCGCTCTATTTCCGGCAAGCCTTTGCCGAGGCCGAGCAGGAGTATGCCCGCGTGCTGGAGGCGTGGCAGCGCACACTCGGACCCGATCACCCCGACGTCGGCTCGGCGCGACACAGCCTGGGCAACGTCATCTTCCATCAAGGCCGCCTCGCCGAGGCCGAGGCCGAGTACCGCGAGGCGCTGCGGATCCGCGAGACCGCGCTCGGCGTCGATCACCCCGCCATCGCCCAGGTCGCCTTCGGCCTCGGCAATACTCTCGAGGCGCTCGGTCGCATCACCGAGGCCGAGGTCCAGTTCGCGCGGGCGCTCGAGATCCACACCGCGGCGGGCGCGGGCGCGGATCTGCGGGCCGAGGCGAAGTTTGCGCTCGCGCGCACGCTGTGGGCGCGACCATCCGAGCGCGCGCGTGCCCGCGCCCTTGCGAAAGCGGCCCGGGAGGAGCTGGTTGCGCTCGGTGAGAGTGAGTTGCTCACGGCGTGCACGAAGTGGCTCGCGTTGCACCGGGCGCGGTGAACTGGCAGCGCGTCGCAGCGCCGGACACTCGACGCCGTCGGCATCGGGCGCAGCGCGCTCGAGCACGAACCTGCAGAGCTGGCTGCGCGATCGCCAACAGGAGCGAGCGCAGTCCGGCACCGTCATGGAGATCGGCGAGCGCCGAGGCGTTCGATTCCGAGTCTCACGCGTTGCGCATCGGGCATGCCGAAGCGCGGGATTTCACCCGCGGTCAGCAGCTGCCGGAGAAGCCCAGCGGGAGGTCGCCGTCGACGGCGGTCGCTGCGAAGGTCGTGCCCGCGAGGTCCAACCGCAACGGTGCCGTCAGCGCCCCCGCAGCCGTTCCACACCATGACGCATCGTCGACGATGGTGCCCGTGAGCACGACGTTCGCCGCCAAGGCGTCGCTGCCGGTGATCGGGTTGGTCTCGCCGGTGACCTCCAACCCGCCGACCGTGATCTCGAAGCTGCCGTCCGCGGCGACCTCGATGTCGTCGAACACCAGCGGCGCGCCGAAGGGAAGCCGCGGCGTCGTCGTGCTGCCGACGTCGAGGGAGAGCGGCTGCAGCGAGATGTCGAGCAGGGCGCCGTCGCCGTCGGGTGTCTGCACCACGGTCGCGAGGTACTGCAGCGGTGTATCGGGGGCGATCACCGTCGCGAGCGCGAGCAGGTGATCGCCGGTGATGTCGGCCAGCGCGCCGCCTCCGGAGCTCGACTCACCGGGGTCGGACGACGAGCTCGACTCACTCGACGACGAACTCGCGTGACCGGTCGAGTCCGCGGTGCCGCCGGTGTCGGTCGAGTCCGCAGCGTCGTCCGTGCCCGTCGTATCCGTCGTCGTGCCGCCCGACGACGAGTCGGGGCTCGTCAGTGTCGCGCTCAGCGAGCCGCTGCTGTCGGGATCGGGCGCGGTCGAGCCCGACGTCGATCCTCCGGCGGTGTCCGTCGGCGTGGAATCCCCGCACGCGCCGAGCAGCAGGAGGACAACCAAACGAAGCGAGTTCAAGCCAATACAACGCATGGGGAGAGTGTCACACGAATGCGGGCGTTGGGCGAGCAGCCCTCGCACAGCGGGCCTGCCGCTTGACGGGCTCGGTGCGATCACGGCCATCATACCCCCTCATGCTACCCGCCCGTGCCTCCGCCTCCCCGCCGCCCACGCGCCATCGTTCGTCCGTGGCGCCCCGCCCGAGCCGAACGAAGCGGAGGCGATCGTGAGGCCGCCTGTGGCCAAGCAGGTGCCTTACGTTCATCGCGAGCACGGCCGTGAGCGTCCCGATCCCTATATGTGGATGAGGAGCGACGAGCGCGATGACCCCGAGGTGCTCGCTCATCTCTCGGCGGAGAACGCCTTCACGGAGGAGATCCTCGCACCGCTGGCCGGATTCCGCGACGCCCTCTTCCAGGAGATCATCGGGCGCATCGCCCAGGACGACACGAGCGTGCCCTACCGCCTCGATGGCTTCCACTACTACCAGCGCTTCGAGGAGGGCAAGGAGTACCCGATCCACGCACGGCGCCGCGGCTCGCTCGAGGCCGACGAAGAGATCACGCTCGACGTGAACCAGGAGGCGCAGGGGCACGCCTACTACCAAGCGAGCGGCCTGCACGTCAGCGACGACGGTCTGCTCCTCGCCTATGGCGAAGACACGGTGAGCCGGCGCGTCTACACCCTCCGGGTGCGGGACCTCGAGCGAGGCGCCCGCCTCGGCGAGGCCATCGAAGGGACGAGCGGGCAATATGTGTGGGCCGAAGACAACCGCACGATCTTCTACACCAAGCGGGACCCGCGGACGCTCCGGACGCATCAGGTCTGGCGCCATCGCCTCGGGGCGGAGGCAGACGAAGACCGGCTCGTCTTCGACGAGACCAACGAAGAATTCCACGTCTCGGTCTCGCGGAGCCGTTCGCGGGAGCTGATATTCATCGGCTCGCATCAGACGATCTCCGACGAATACCGCTGGGTCCGCGCGAGCGAGCCCGACGCCGCGCCGGTCCTCGTCATCGCCCGCGAGCCCACCCACGAGTACAATGTCGACCACGCCCACGGGCGCTTCTACATTCGTACCAACTGGGAGGCGCGAGATTTTCGCCTCATGAGCGTTCGCCCCGACGAGAGCGAGGATCGGACGCGCTGGCGGGAAGAGATTCCCGCCCGGGATGGCGTCTTCCTGGAGAGTTGCGAGCTGTTCTCCATGCGCCTCGTCGTGAACGAGCGACGCGATGGAATCCTGCGGCTCTCGGTCATGCCCTGGCGCCACGCGGGGCGAGCGAGCCCCGGAGCGCGGCCCGACCTCGCGGACCTCGATCACGCACGCGAGGTACCGATGGACGAAGCCGCCTACTGGACCGGTTTCGGAACGAACGCCGAGTTCGAGAGCGACACGCTGCGCTTCCAGTACACCTCGATGCGCACCCCGCGGAGTGTCTACGACCTCGACCTCGAGACCTTCGAGCGCACGCTGATGAAGCGGGATCCCGTGCTCGGCGACTTCGACCCGGAGCGCTATGCGACCCACCGCCTCGACGTCCGCGTGAGGGACGGCGCGCTGGTCCCCGTCAGCCTCGTCCACCGCCGCGACCTCTGGGCGGGTGAGCGCGATGCGGGCGAGCCGCGACCGCTGCTGCTCTACGGCTACGGCAGCTACGGCCACTCGCTCGATCCAACGTTCTCCTCGCCCCGCCTCAGCTTGCTCGATCGGGGCGTGGTCTTCGCGATCGCGCACGTGCGCGGGGGCCAGGAGCGAGGCCGGGCCTGGTACGACGCCGGCCGATTGCTCGACAAGATGAACACCTTTCGCGATTTCATCGATGTCGCCGACCACCTCGTAGACGAGGGTTGGACCTCGAGGAGCCAGCTCTTCGCCCACGGCGGAAGCGCCGGCGGGCTGCTCATGGGCGCGGTCGCGAACATGGCACCCGATCGTTTCGCGGCGATTGTCGCCGACGTACCTTTCGTGGATGTGGTGACGACGATGCTCGACGAGAGTATCCCACTGACGACCTTCGAATACGACGAGTGGGGCAACCCCAACCGGCGCGAGTTCTTCGAGTTCATGCTGGGTTACTCGCCCTACGACAACGTGGGCGCCCAGGACTACCCGAGCATGCTGGTCATCACCGGCCTACATGATTCGCAGGTCCAGTACTGGGAGCCCGCCAAATGGGTGGCGCGCCTGCGCGAGCGCAAGACGGACGACAACCTGGTCGTCTTCCACGTGAACCTCGAGGCCGGCCACGGCGGCGCATCGGGCCGCTTCCGACGACATCGCGAGACGGCGCTGAGTTACGCCTTCCTCCTCGATCGGATCGGCGTGCGACGCTGAGCCTCACTGCGGCGAACGCTTCGCCCGGCTTCAAACGAAACTATGTCGGGCCTCGGGGGCCTTTCTTCCCCACGCCACTCACCGCGCTGGGCACTACGGACACACCGACGAACGTCGCCTCGCTGATCGTCTATCTGGCGAACCCTGCGGCTCGCTACATCACCGGCTCGAACACCGACATCGACGGGGGCATGACCGTGTGAGCTGAACTCGGGCCCATCACAACGCGCGGCCGGCCATCAGCGGCGTCGACGGGACGCGACCGTCTCGACACCGCGCAGACGGATCTCGACGCCCACATCGACGCGAACCGCGGCGCCCGCCGGCCTGTACACCTCGCGCGTGCGCGGGCCCGCGGAATCGACCAGCCGAAACACCGGGAACACCACCGGCGCGACCGCGCCGACGCCGAAGCGCACCGCAATCCTCGGCGCCACCGGGACGCGAACGCCGAGCTCGGCGGTGAGCCCCAACCACAGCGGCAGGCGGGTGCCGCCAGCAGCGTCGCCGCGCATCGCCCCGAGCTCGACGCCCCCGCACGCGACCACGCCGATGCGCCCCTGCGGCAGCACCCCGCAGATCCGCGGCGAAACCACGCCCAGGTGCACGCGCAGCGTGACGTCGTCACCGGTGCCCACCGTGCGCGGAAACCAATAACTGCCGCCCAGTTCGCCGCGCACCCGTTCGGTGCCAACGGCGAGCGCGAGTGCGAGCCCACCGGTGAGCCCCGGGACGGCGCCGAACTGACCGCCACCGCCGACGCGCGCCCAGACGCCCACCGGGCGCCGCGCGCCGCTGCGGTCGCGACGGTCACGCGATGCGGCGGTGCGTGATGTGCCATCGTCGCGGCCCCGATTCTCCGGCGCGCCCGCGCCGCGCGGCGACGGGTTCGTTCCCGCATCCTCGGCGGCCCCGCGGGCGGCCGCGCGTTGCTCCGCGCGCGCGACGATCTCGGGCACCAAGACCTTCTCCGTCGTCGCGATCGGATCCACCATCAGCGCCGTCACCAACGCGGTCGTGTCGGCCAGCGCCGCACATCGGTCGGCGACGATGCTGCGTTCTTCGACCATCGTACCGGCATCGACGCGCAGGCGCAGCGCGAACCCGCCCTCCACCCTGCGCACCGTCCCGTCGACGCGGATCTCACCCGCGGTGGGCTCGCGACCGACCAGCGCCAGGATGCGGCGGGCGACCTCGCGGCCGTCGGGGCACCCCTGCGGTGCACGCCACGACACGGGCGTCGCGGCGGGCTCGGCGGTCGCGCGCAGTGCGGTCAGGAAGACGATGTGCCACGGCGGCAAGGGCGGCGCGCAGCTTAGGACGCGCC
>JBBQJI010000036.1:0-77988 GCA_038325765.1 Nannocystales bacterium | reverse complement strand
TCTGCGCCCACCATCTCTGCTCCCTCCGCGGTCGTCATTGCAGCCGGCACACCCAACGGGTGACTCGAGAACTCAAACCCAAAGACCACGGTGAAGCGATCGCACTTTTTCGATCGCAGATACTCGGCCCGGTGCTGTGCGGCGTGCCGTCGACCGATCCAGATCGCCTCGCGGCGTTCTTCGACGCCGAGGCCCGATCCCGAGGGCTGACGCGCGACGACTTCGCGGACGACCCGCCGACGGGCGGCATCCTGCTCGATCTGGCCGCCTACGTCCCGCAACGCTGCACGGATGGCGAAGGCATCGACGCCGATGGTGTCATCTCGTGGACCGGCGCCGACGCGCGCTACATCTACGTGCTCGAGACGGACTCCGCAAACCCGGGCGTGCCGCCGGACCGGGACACCCCGATGGGTACGCTCTGGCGGCTGGATGTGCCCCCCACCGGGCAGCCGATGGCGAGCGGAAGCGTCGTCTACGGGGAGCTCGCGCCGACCACCAGTCAGCGCTTCCCGAGCACCGGTGCACCGGTCCCCCTGGTCGAGGGGCGGGACTACTACCTGTACGTCACGCTCGACATGTACGTCCCGACCACGCGCTGCGTGTTCACGTACCCGACCGATTGAGCGGGCGTGCCGGCGGAGCTTCGGGCCCGGTCGCGGCGTGCTACCGTGCGGCCCGCGACCTCTCGCACGATGACGCCCGCACTCGATCAGGCGCGACTCCCGGCACCGGCGGGGTCGCGGCGTCGGCCGACTTCGCTCCGCGCCGCGTGCGAAGAGGCTCGAGGTCATGACAATGGGTGAGCTGAACCTCAACGACGTCGACACATTCGTCTGCATCGTGGATCTGGGCAGCCTCAGCGGCGCGGCGACGCGCCTGTCGCTGTCGAAGTCTTCGGTGAGCCGGTGCCTGAGCCGATTCGAGGACCATCTCGGAGTCCGTCTCCTGCAGCGGACGTCCCGTTCGATCGCGCTGACCGACGCCGGGCGTGCCTACTACCAACGCGTCGCAGGGGACCTGAATGCCATCCTCGATGCCTCGAAGGAGGCGGGGGCGTCCAACGTCAGCGGCGTCGTCCGGTTCTCGGCGCCGTACGACTTCGGAGCGGAGGCCCTGCCCGGCGGGATGGGGGCGACGACGGGCGGCGGGGCGTCGAGTGACGCCGCATCCTCGCATGGCGAGGGCGACGGCGGCGATGGGGCCGGGACTGCGGCCACCGCATCCACCGAGGGCGGCGACTCGACGGGCGAAGGCGGCGAGCTCCCGATGCCGCTCGACAGGCTGCGCGTGATCTTCTCGGGGCACAGCCTGACGAACGTCGCCGTCCCGACGATCCGCGCGATCGCACAGAACCAAGGCGACGATCTGCGCGACATCTACCAGTCGATTCCCGGCTCGCCCATTCGCGTGCGGACGCGGGGCGGGAACCCTGCGGGCGAGAACTCGTGGGGAGGCTACGCCGAGGGCACCAACGGCGTGAACTTGATCGACGAGATCCGGAGTCCCACGCTGCTCCCGGCGGGCGAAGTCTACGACACGCTGGTCATCACCGACCGGCACGATCTGCTCGGAGTCGTGCAATACTAGAGCACGGCGAGCCTGCTCCGCCACTTCCATGATCGAATGCTCGAGGGCAACCTCGATGCGCGGACCTATTTCTATCATTCGTGGCTCGACGTCGACAAGGCCGATCCCCAGATCTGGATCGAGTACGAACGCGACGCGCTGGTGGCGTGGGAGTGCGTATCGACCAAGGTCAATCTCACCCTCGAATCCGACGGCCTGCCCATGACCGTGCGGGCGATCCCGGCCGGGTGTGCCCTCACGAACATGGTCGAGGCCGCCCTCGCGGGCTCGATCCCCGAGCTGTCGGGCTCCCCGCAGGAGGTCCTCGACGCGATCTTCAGCGACAACGTCCACCTGACGCCGCTCGGCTCGCACTACGTCGGCGCGTTCACGTACGCGTCCATCTTCCACAAGTTCCCCGAGGGCGCCGACGTCCCCGACGGGGTCTCCGCCGCGACCAGTCAGGCCCTGCTCGCGATGGCGTGGGAGCAGGTCGGGGCCTACGCTGCGCGGTCCGACGGTGGCGTGCATGCGATGGACGCGTGTCGAGAGCACGTCCGCGACGACGTCTGCCCGACCTTCTGGGGCGCGATGCTGGGCCAACCGAACAACGTGGCGGGTTGCCAGAGCTTCTTCGGCGGCGGCGACCAGCCGGGGAATCCCTTTCGTTGGCCCGACCCCGACCTCGAGGTCTGGCCTTCGCCCTGACGAGAGGGATGACCGGAACGACCCGAGGGTCGGACCGCCCGTGCTCTCGAGCCTCGTACAGCTTCGCTCAGTCACACCCGAGGCGAGTGCGGCCGACGGCCAGCTCGTCGGTGAGAACCTCGATCGGTGCGCCATTGCTCGGGGCCCAGATGATCCCCGCTTTGACCGTGCCGTAGTCGCTCCCGAAGCGCGTGTTGCGGCCGGTGATCGTCGCGACGCGAGCACCCTCGAGGTAGAGATCCGCGCGCCCGGACTGGGCCACCTTCACCCGCATCTCGAGGCACACCCATTCGTCGCGCGGGAATTGGGGGCCGTAGGCGCGGCGCGGTGACGGGCCGCCCGTGCGCAGGAAGGTACGTCCGTCGGTGTGGATCCCGAAGCTCACGCCGTAGTGCGGCGCGTGGGTCTCGTCGAAGGCAAACGCCGTGAAGTCGTTGGGCGCCGACGCCGGGACGTAGAGATACGCGCGCGTCCACACCTGCCCCTCGTCGATGTCTCCGCCGACCCTGCGCTCGACGTACGCGCGGCGGGTTCCGGCCGCCGTAGGCGTGACCGCGCGAACCGCCCGAATCCCTCGATAGACATCGCTCGTGGACTCGACCGCGCCACCCGCAACGAGAACCTTGCCGAGGCCGTACAGCGTGGGACTCTCCAGTGGATCGCAGAACAGCGCGCCGGCGATCGGACAGACGCTGTCCCAGTACGGCGCCACCGCGGCGGCAGCGTGGCCGGAGATCCCCTCGCGTAGACCTTGTGCCGCTGGCTTGGATTGGTAGTCGGAATCAAAGGGCAGCGGTTGACCGGAAGGGATGTACGTGTGCGCATCGGTGAACCCCCACGTCGTCACGCCGCGACACGCGGGCTCCGCGTGACAAGCGGCCGCGACGTTGTGATAGACATCGCGCTGCATCGCGAGCATGTCGCTGCTCGCTCCGCCCAGCTCATCGATCCGCACGTCCAGCTCGGTGATGTAGACGTCGACGCCCAGGGCACCGAAGCGTGCGATCGCCTCGCGGAGGTCTGCCTGATCGATGCGTCCGTTCGCCCAGTCGTAGGGGTGCGCGTGCATCTGGAACCCAACCTCGTGGATCGGGACACCCGCGTCGACGAGATCGCCCACCAACGCGACGACACCGTCTTGCTTGAGCCCGGGGATCTCGACGCCGAAATCGTTGTAGGTGAGCTTGGCGGTCGGGTCGGCGGCGTGCGCCGCGACGAAAGCGTCGGCGATGTAGCTCGCGCCCATTGCCCGATAGAACACGTTGGGGCGCAAGTTGCCCCCGGCATCGACGGCCTCGTTCACGACATCCCAATGTCCGACTCTGCCCTCGTACCGCCCGACGACGGTGGTGATGTGGTCGAGCATCGCGGCACGAACGCCGTTCGGGCCGAGGCTGTCGTTCAACCACGCCGGGAGGTTGACCTCCCACACGAGCGTGTGGCCGCGGACAGATTGGCCGTTCGCTTCGGCCTCGTCGATGATCGTGTCGGCGTCGTCGAACACGAACGTGTCGGGGGTAGGACGGAGGGCCTCCCACTTCAGTGCGTTCTCGACCGTCACCTGATTGTAGTGATCGTGCAAGTGGTCGCGATAGGGTTGCGTCGACAACGGTACCGCTCTCACGGCAGCGCCGACGACCGGTAGGTTCGGGTTCGCGTTGTCCTGGAGGTTGAAGGACACGGGGCCTTCGCGAAAGGCGAGTTCAGGGTCGGTGCCGCCGTCGCAGCCCGCGACGACGAGCAGTCCCAGCGAGAGCAGCGCCTGAAGGTTGTTCCGCGAGTTCATTGCGGGCAGGCCATAGCAGAAACCGTACCAACGTGACCAACGCCCGGGATCTCCTGGACGACGACGTCGCTGGCCGTGTCGCCTCCGCCGCCGTTGCCCGATCTGCGCAGGCGACTTGGGCACTTGGGCGAGGCCGTTGCCCGACTCGCGCGGCCGCGGCGAACGGCGCCTCGGCGAGATGCGGGCGCATCACCGCGACGGTTCCGCCGCGAACTCCGCCGCGAACTCCCCCGCGCACGCACCTCGCTCCGCCGCATGGAATCCGGTGAGGGGCGTGTGCCACAACGCGGTGGCTCGTGCAGTCGGCGTTGGTGCTGCCGACGACATCGTCGTCGTGCACCCGATTGCGCAGACCGCGAGGACGGCCGTCGTCATGCGTCGGGATCGCGGACTACCCGCGCGGAGACACGCTGCCCACCCCCGAGGGGACCGATGGCCTCCGCGTCGACGTGCGCGCGTTCTTCGTGCAGATCGACGGCGGTTGAACCATCGCCAGCGGTGAGCGCCGGGCAGCGACGGACGGCCCCCGCGCGGTGCAGGCCCGCCTGCGCCGCGCGCCGACCCGTGCTGGTAGCATCACGCGTCGATGGACCGCCCTACCGACGACGCCGCGCGAGCGCTGCTCGGACTGCCGATGGCCTACGTGCTGCCGGCCACCGAGGTGATCGTCGCCGAGGCGCGACGGATCGTGGAGACGAACCTCGCGCTCGCGCGCGAGCTGAGCGTCGGCATGTCGCCGATCTCCATCTCGCCGATTTGGGAGCGCGGCAAGAACAGCCGCGCCGCGGTGCGAACGGCCGCGCCGCCGCCCCAGTTCGCCAGCCGCTACTTTACCGGCGGGGGGCTCGTGGTGCTCCGCAAGGCCGGCGTGCGCACGTTGGTGGCGGAGCTGATGCCGTGGCTCGCCGAGGATCCTGCGGGTGCTGTCGTCGCGCTCGAGGACACGCTCGAACTCTGGACCACCGACGACGCGCCGCTGCGACCGGTCGAGTCGCCGTTCGGCGGCCACTACAAGCTGCTGTCGCTGATGCTCGCCGACATCGCGCGCAAGGCCGACGCCGGCCTCGACACGCTCGAGTGGATCGCGTCGCTGGGGCTACCCGTCGAGGAGTTCCGCCACGACGACGATCCGTCGGAGGCAGCGATCCACGATCGCATGGAGGCGCGCATGGACGCGATGTGGGCGCAAGAGGACGCGTGGCTGGGGACGGCGCGGGACTGATCGCCCATGGTCCGGCGCGCGAGCTCGGGCTTGAAACCCACGGATACACAGAGCCGTGTAATTGTCGAAGTCGAAGGGAGAATCAATCAACATGAAGATGGATCGTCGAACGATGATGGGCGGGGCAGCCGCCGTGTTTGGTGGAGCTGCCGGGTTGGCCGGGGTCGCCCGCGCCGATGACAAGCCGCCCGCCGGCGGGTGCAGTCGCGGGTGCTCCAACTGCCGGACCGCGTGCCTGGCGTGCGTCGCCGCGTGTCTCGACGAGGTCGGCCGGAAAGAGTGCATCAGGCTCTGCCTGGATTGCGCCGACATCTGCGGAGCGTGTGACTCGATCTCCGCCCGCAAGGGACCGATGAGCAAGGCCATGATGGCCCAGTGCGCCGAGGCCTGCGATCGTTGCGCCGCCGAGTGCGAGAAGCACAAGGACGACAAGGCGTGCATGGCGTGCGCCGCAGCGTGCCGAGCGTGCGCGAAGATGTGTCGGCAAGCGGCGAAGGCCAAGTGACGCAGAAGGCGGTAGTCTCGGCCCTATGCCGCGGCTCCGTGGATCGATCGCGTCGTGTCTGTACCCGCTCGTGCTGCTCGCCTGCGGCGTGCAGTCGGATCCGGCGGCGCGCTTAAGCGTTTTTAAGTGGGGATTTGGGCGCGCGGGTGAGTACGGAGTGGCCCGGTGAGCAGCGATGAGCGCTCGGACGGGAGAAATTGGCGAGGGCCTGGGCGCGAGGGGAAGCGCGAGTGAGGCGTGGCATGACGAAGCGCACGGCCAAGGGCTGGAGAAGGGCAGCGACGACGACGGGCGGGCGCGGGGTGGTGAACACGTCGCCTCTGCTGTCGGCCGGCGAACCGGGCGCGATCGAGGCGGGCCTAGAGATCCTCCTGCGGATCGATCCGCCGCGCGCCCTCGATGTGGCCGAGCTGCTGCTCGCCGAGCCGCCGTGGAGCATGCTCAGCCGGGCGATCGGCCACGCACTCGGCGCCTCGGCTGACGAGCGCGCCTTCACGTTGCTGCTCGCCCACGCCCACCAAGGCTACGTCTACGTCGGGCTCGAATACGTCGGCTATCCCGACGGCGCACCGCGGGCTCGCCTCGCCGCCGAAGCACTCGGCGACCTCACTGCGCGCGACGTCGACCCTGGTCGCCGAGTGATCGGCGAGGCGTTGTTTCGCTACCGCGTGCGGTTCGATCGCGAGGCCGCGCTCGCCGAGCTCGCCGCCCACCTGCAAAACCCCGACTCGCAGCTGCGAGGTTTCGCCGCCCACGCGCTGACGGGACCGGGCTCGAGCACTCGGTGCATCATGACGACGCGTGCCTCTCGCCAGCGAGCTCGATGGGCGAGGGGAAGGCACCCTGGGCCGTCGCCGCTGGACGTCGCGTGATCTTGTAGTGCATCTGCATCGCCGTGATCCCGAGCACCGTGACGCGGTGGTCGCAGCGGATCTCGCCATCGTCGGCGACGGCCAGCGCGAAGTGTTCGTGCAGCGTTCGCAACCTCAGAACACGCCAACGCGTGGGCGAGCGCTCGACCACGCGATAGAAACCGACGTCGCCGAACCCTCGGCCGGCCGACGACAGGACCAAGCCGGCGCAGCCGCGCGAAGGATCGCCGCCGCGTGGGTCGACCGAGGGCGCGAGCAACACCGTGGCGTTCCCCCGCGGCAGCGGAAACACGACACGCACGCACGGAAGCGCGTGCAGGGGCGCGACGCCATCGCCGTAGAAACCGGTGTACACCACGCGATCGCGTGAGCCCGGGGCCGCGCGACGACGGCGGATCCACGCGGTGCACACGCGACGCCCCTGGGCGTCGCGCAACGGCAGCACCTGGCTCACCAGCCCGCGGGCCAGGTCGAGCCCCGTCACGGGGAACTCGAGCTGCTGCATCGCGCGGCTGACGGTGTTCACCAGCAGCCACAACAGCAGGCGACCCGGGAACGGCGAGTGGTTCCACGCCTCGAGATCGTACTCGCTGGTGCGCTCGTAGAATCGGTGGATCTCGGGATGCACCCGCCCAGGGTCGAACGACTAACTCGCGAGCGAGGCGAAGTCCTCGACCAGGCCTGTGTCCGATTGCTGCTCGTCCACCGTCCAGCCCTGCTGTGCCGCGATGTCGCGATACGCCAGCGGCCCCATCTCGAGGTGGTGTCCGCCGACAGGGCCTGCGAGCCACGGCAAGGTCCGCGGATCGCAGCGCTTGCCGAACATGATCACCCACGCGCGGATGAGTGCCGCCCCCGTCGCGGCGATCCACCGCATCCCCGCGCCCACCGTATCGGCCATCGTGGGACTGTACGGGGTGATCGGCGCGGAGAGGGCCGCGCCGGGTCGGCGGAGTACGATTTCGACGTCCGCAGGGGGCAGAGGCGGCGCGGGCCGAGGCCCCCGAGGCCCCCGCCGCGGTTGCGCATGACCGATGGTGATCGGGGACACCCGGGCCGCAGCGTCTGATGGCCGGGCCGGACGTGCCATGCGATTTCTCGACGCACACGCCCATCGCGGTGGTCAGCACGAATCAGTCGCCTCCGCCGGCGACTGCGAGGCCCGCGACGTCGTCCGCCACCTGGCGCTGCACGGCCACCCCGTCGTCGCCGATGCTCACCCGCACGAGGTCACGGCCGTCGATCACCAGCAGCGTACGCGAGCTCTCCCAGCGAAAGTCGCACCGGCTCGCGCACTTGGTGAGGTACTCGGACTCCGGCATCGCCTCGGCACCCACGAGCGACATCCGCATCAACAACGTTCCGTTGGTGTAGGCGAGCTGTGATCCGTCGGGGGCGAGCCGCGGCCACTGCAGCTGCGCCCACGGGGACTCGGGCATGATCTCGCGTCGCACCGTGCCATCGAGCCGCGCGGCGAACATCCGCGCACGACTGGGCTCGTGCATCTCTCCCCACACCGCGATGCCGTGCGACACCGTGAGCTGCGCGAAGCCGAGGCTGCCCTGGGTCGACAGCAAGGTCTCCTCGACGATCGGCGACGAGAGGCTGGCGCGAATGAGCACATCCTTGCCATCGGGGCCGCTGCGGGTGAAGAGCACCTTGCCGTCGTCGGTCCACGCCTCGCGACGAGACGGAGCGAAGCATGCCCAGCGGCGCGCGGTCGGCGTGGTGGCGCGACGCGGTGGGACGGCCGACGCAGCACGCGGTGGCGACGGGCGACACGGTGCATCGGCTGCGGAAGTACGTGTGGGGCGCGGACGATCGGCTGCTGTCGATCGAGGAGCAGGGCGGCGGGGTCCAGGCGCGGGAGCACGACGGTCGCGGGATGTTCGTGCGGTCGCGGATCGGGGATGTCGCGGTCGAGGGGAGCTGGCCGCATGATCTGGGTCGTGTGTTCGACACGCCTGCGCGGAATGATCGTGCGTATGGCGCCGGCGGTGAGCTGCAGTGGCGGCGGGACGCGGAGGGCACGACGCAGTACGAGCACGACGATTCGGGTCGGCTGAGCGGGCGTACGGATCCGGACGGGGGGAGCTGGTGCTACCACTGGAGCGACGCGGGTCGGCTGGTGCAGGTGGATCGGCCGGACGGGAGCGGGGTGGAGTTCGGGTACGACGCGCTGAGTCGTCGGCTATCGAAGTGCGCGGGGGGTGTGCAGACGTGCTTCGTGTGGGACGGGGACGTGGTGCTGCACGAGTGGGGCGAGGCGCGTGAGGCCGCCGAGCCGCGGCCGGTTGCGGGTGAAGAGGCATACGAGCGAGCGTTGCTGCGGGTGCGGAAGGAGCTGCGGGGCCTGCTGCCCGAGGCGCAGGCGAAGCCGCGGTGGGCGGCGCAGCTGAAGCAGGCGGTGCGTGGATTCCCGGCGCTGGTGGCGAGGCTGCGGCTTGCGGACGGGCTCGCCTAGCCGCCGGCTGGGCCGGCGGCGGAGGACGTCGCGGGTTCGGTGATCACGTGGCTGTTCGCGCCTGGGAGCTTCGCGACGCTGGCTCGACTCACCACGGAGGGCGGGCACGGGCTGGTGACGGACCAGGTGGGCGCACCGCTCGTGGTGCTGGACGGTGCGGGCGAGGTGCGGGCGCAACCGCGTCGACGCGCCAGCATGCCATGGGCGTGGAGCGCCGTGGGTCGCGTCGATGTGGCCGTTTGGCCACTTCGAGGATCTCAGGCGTGCGAGCCGTTGCGACGCCGACGCGAGCGCCAAAGGCCGAAGAGCACGAGCAGCCACGGCGATGATCCGAGCGCGCCCACGCTGCAACCATCGCTCGACGTCGCGGCGCCGAAGCCCGGCGGCAGCGCGTCGGGCTCGTCCTGCTCCATCGGCAGCGCATCGCCGCCCGTGCTCGAGTCGTCTGGGCCGGTGTCGTCGTCGCCTCCGCTGCTCGATCCGCCGGACTCGCCGGCCCCCGGCAGCGGCGCCCCGTTCACGGTGAACTCGATCGTGGTCGAGCTCTCGTTGCCGTGCGTGTCCATCACCTCGAGCGCGAACATGTACTCGCCTGCGGGCGCGCCCTGCAGCACCAGGTAGTCCCACGACCCGTCGGGATCCCCCGACTCGTCGGCGAAGTCCTCGACGCAGGCGTCGTTGGTGCAGCGGTCGTGGCCGAAGGGCAGCTCGTCGGGCAGCCCGCCGATCCACGTCCAGCGGGCGCCGATGAAGTTGCCGTCGTCGCTGATCTGCGCGCCGATGCGGATCGTGTCGGTCGTGGTGAACACCGAGCCGTCCGCGGGCTCGACGTCGACGACGGGCGCCGAGACGTCGAGACGCGACGGACCGAGCGTGCCGAGGAGCTCGGTGCGGCTGTTCTGGCGATCGCCGCCCTCGGGACAGTACTGGGCGTGGGTCATGCCGCAGCTCGGGGAGTCTTCCGGACTCTCGAGGTACTGCGCCATGCAGGCGTCGCGGAAGTGATACAGATCGTCGTACACCAGCGTGTACGACATGATGTCGTCGTCGTCGACGGTGTGCTCGAGCCCGAAGTTGTGGCCGGCCTCGTGCGCCGTGGTCTTCCACGGCGTGCAGACGTCCTGCTGCGCGAACACCAGGCCGACGAGGTTCCGGCTGAATGCGCCGCAGTCGAGGCTCGCGATACCGCAGATCTCGGCGCGGTCGATCAGGTCCGGGGTGCCGCCGATCACCTGCAGGGTGTACGGCATGTACGGCGGCGGCTTCTCGGTCGTCACCGTCACGTCGAACGGCGCGAAGTACTCGGTGACGTACTGGAGTAGCATCGCCTGCTGCATCTCGGTCCCCCATGCTGGAAACTCCGTCGTCTGGTCGACGATCGACGTGCATTGCTTGGCCGAGCTGCTCGACCACGCCTCGTCGCACGGCCGCAGCGTCATCCCGTCCATCGCGAGGTACAGCAACGCGCCGCGTGGCTCACCCAACGCCGCGGAGACCTCGGGCTCGGCGGAGAGCACCATGTCGCCCTTCGTGCGGGGTGGTGCGCCGGACGAGACGACGCGTTCGACCGGAGAGACGACGCGCGCCCACGGCACGGCGGCATGCACCGCGCGGGTGGGCAGCGAGGAGATGTCGGGGAGATGGGCGTTGCGCTGGGCTGTGGTCGTGCGTTGCGGCGCGTCGGCATGGGCGTGCTCGTCGACGTCGCACGCCGGGGTGGTCGCGATCGCGATCGCGACCATGAATCCTCGATACGCCATGCGGTGCTCGTCGAGACGCCGCGCTGCGAGGAGCGTCGCATGCGCTGATCGGCGATCGGTCGGGAACGGGGTGTGGGGAGGCGAACAGTCGGGTTCGGGCGCGGGCGCGGGTGCCGCGATGCGATCGCGGCGGTTGGCGTCGTGACGCCCGCGTTCTCCCGTCGCGGCCAGAAGGCCGAACGATGGCGGGCGAGACGGCAACGGACGACTGAGACAACTCGATGACCACGCGACGTTGGTGCACCTCTGGTACATCCAATCCGTGTCTCGCCCGAACCGGCGCACGCTACCCATGGTAGCGTCGGCCGTCGCGCGAGGTGGCCACCGTCGCGTTCATGGCCCGCGTCGCGAGGCATTCGTACCGATCGAGGCGAGACAAGCGGGCCCATGCGGAAACCGACGACCATCACCGACCCCAGTGGCGAGCAGTACTGGTTGCTCGAGGACACCGCGCGGCTGCGGTGGGATCTGGATCGCGCTCGCGCGTTGCTGCGCCAGGCGATCGAGGAAGACCCGGGCGCCGGCGATACGGTCCGACAGGTCGCGAGATCGCTGGGGTGTGGCGACGCCGAGATCGACGCGGCCATCGACGCGGTCGCGCAGGCGATCGCGAGCGGAGCGCTGGTGCCGTTCGCGATGCCCGAGCCCCCACGCGGGCGGCCGGTGGTGCGCGGCGGCGCGCTCACGGAAGACTGGTCGAACCTGCCGCTTCTGTCCGAGATGACCGATGCGCCGGTCGTCGAACCCGGTTGGCTGTCCATCGAGATCGTCGATGACCGAGGTGCGCCGTTGGGCGCGATCGAGCTGACGATGGTGCAGTGCGACGGGCGTCGCGACCGTGTGGTCTGCGACCGTACCGGACGGTTCCTCACCCGTTCGGTCCCGCCGCCTGGGCCGGTCCGGCTCGAGTGGCCACCCACGCTCGCGCGCACTGGGGCACCCGCGATGGCCATGGATGGGTTCGTCGTGACGGCCGACGACATCCAGCTCCCGAGGCGGCCTGACGGACCGACCGTGCTCACGAGGATCAACCGGCACCATCGCTTCGTCGTCGAGTCGGTCGAGTGCGCATTCGACTTCGAAGAGGTGACCTTCGGCAACGAACGCGCGGTTCTGCTGCCCGTGACCGACTCTGAGCACCGCGTCGACCGGCCCGACGACGTCGTGCGGGGCCTGTCGGCGATTGCGGCGGTCGTCGAGTTCGCGCGCAACAACCCGACGCACGCCTTGGTGCTCGTCGGCCACGCGGACGCCGTCGGTGGCGGAAGCTCTGCGGCTGCGGTCGCGTTGGCGCGGGCCGAGAACGTTCGGCGCTATCTCGTCGGCGAGCTCGACGGCTGGGCCAGCCACTGCATGACGGTGTACGCGGTCGAGGACGTCCAGCGCATCCTGGCCTGGGTGCACGCGACCTTCGCGTGGGACTGCGATCCCGGGCTCTCGGACAACGATCTGGGGCCGCAGACCACCGCAGCGCTGCTCAGGTTCCGGACCCGCCACGCGCTCACCTTCGGCTCGACGCCGAGCCCCGACGTGGCCGTCGACGTCGGCGACTGGCGCGCCTTCGCGAACCTGTACGATCTGGGTCTCGAGTCGATCCTCCGCGCTGATGCGCCGACGCCTCGCGGCGGATTTCGCTGGCTGCAATCGGAGTCGGCGATCGCGGATGCCGATCATCCACGCCGCCTCGTCCCGGGGGGCGTTGCCGATGGCACCGACCGACGCGTCGAGCTCGTGTTCGCCTCGCCCGGGACACAGGCGCAGCTGGTCGGTCGCGACCTCCTCACCGCCATTCATGACGCCCGCAATCCCCTGCGCTACATCCCGCTCGATCCCCAGCGAACCCTGTTCGTGATGAAGGGCCAGTTCTTCGACCCGCTGGTCGGCACCGACGTGCCGCTGCCCCGTCATCGTTGGGCGCTGGTGTACACGGACACGGTACTGCTGGAGGGCGACGCGAGCGACGCGGACGGGGTCTCGACGATCCTCGAGCCGGACGGCCAGCTCCCCGATGGCGAGTTCGAGCTGCGCTTGGTCCCGATCTTCGAGGGGCAGGTCGGGTCAGACGCAGACGTGTGGATCGACGTCGAGGCGAGGCGCTGGGTGACGACCGACCAGATCGGCGACGGCTCGCATCGCTGCATCGCGGCGCAGAAGCTGCTCCGGGTTCCGCAGTGGTCGACACGGACCAAGGCCGAGCGTGGGGGAGGATTCGTCGCAGGGTTGCCCAACAGCGGGAGCTTCACGACGACGGGGCTGATCCCGAGCAACGAGCTGAAGCCCAACGGAAGCCGTGCGGCCCCCTGGGTGATGCAGATCGACCACGGATGGTTCCGTTCCCACGTCCAGCTGACGTACTACGATCCGATCACACGAGCCGACCGCAACATCCCCCAGGGGATCTTGCTGATGGCGAAGGCTGGCCTGCTAGATGTCGTCGGTGGCAGCAGCGTGCTGCTGCCTGGCGGCGCGGTCTACATGCTGTGCGCAGGCGTCGCTCCCACGTTCGAGAAGCTCTACTACCAGTTTGAACTGCCGGAGGGCACGTGGTTCAGCTACGCGGACGGCGCGATGGTGATCTTCCCTCCGGCAGAGGCGCTGGACTACGAGCGGTTCGGCACGCACTACCCGTTGCCCTCGGCGTGGGGAGGACCGACGCATGATGCGTGGATCGGGCCGGGGCCGCCGTCGCGTGCGCGTCGCAAGCGATTCGCGGAGCTGCGTCACGATGGCGCGACGAGCGAGGCGCCGTTGTGCTTCCACCTGGACGACATGGTGTTCACGACCCACCGAGCGCTCTTTACCGAACGTGACGGCACGCCGACACTCCCCAGTCCGCGGTGTTGTCTGCTCGACAACCTCATGGCCATCCGATCCCCTTTCGCGCGCGAAGGCCACGAACTTCCCTGGTCGAGCATGGTTGTGGACAGCCTACCACTGCGTGCAGAAGATGCATTCTACGTACGCGGCCAGGGGTCCGAGAGGATGACCCGTGCGATCGAGTACGGTGGCAGCATATTCACCACCATCGAGCATCGCGTGGGCGGAGCGCTGGGCCTGAGCCCCTTCGTCGGCATCCGCGCGGCGCAATACTCGAAGTCGGTGCCTCTTCGCGACGCAGAGCTCCACCTGTTGGACGTACGGTGGTTGCGCTACGAGCACGATGGTGTTGCCGCCAAACTCGCCCACCTCCTCGTGCATGTCCCGTGCTACGTCACCGCGCCGGAAGCGGATGATGCCGAGGATGGGCGGAACGCGGCGCGCGTTCTCGGGGTTCCGCGAGTCGAGCGATTGCTGCTCGATGCGTCGCGGCGCTGGGATCAGCAGCATCCCGCGCATGCGCGCGGCGGATCTCCGAAGAAAGACTACGTCATCGTGTCGGAGCGCGGACTCACGGAGGAGGGCACCGTAGTCAAGGTACGGCACCACTTCGGCGCGAGCACGCGGCTCCAGCGCGTCGACGGCTTCGGTGAGACGTCCGAAACATCTTGCCTCACCATCGCCGTCCATCCGCAGGCCGGCCGCGCTCATGCTGGGAGTAAGGCGCGGGAAGAGACGTCGCCTCTATACTCACGCGCAGACGAACACTTTGACGCATACATCAACCTCTACCTCGCCCACGGACCCGGAATCCCGAGCGCCACTGATCCGCACGTGGCAATTCCGCCCGCCGGCGTCGACTTCAAGTTCAGTTTCGAGCCAAGTGAAGACTTTCGTCTGGACGAAGCTGACGGAGTCAGAGCCAGCGACCATACGGTTGCCCACGAACTCGGCCACGCGATGAATCTTCCAGATGAGTACGCGGAACCGCTCCGCACCCCGCAGGCCTATCGCGCTTCGATCCCTGCCTTCCAGGCGCTCGCTCGCCCCTTCAATTTCGACGCATACTCGATGATGCGCGGGAACAGACTACCGCGACTCCGCCACCAGTGGATGTTCGCCGCGCAGATCGAGAGAGTTGCATCCCAGTCTGGAGCGAGTCGTCACTGGCCCACGCAAGAAGGGCCGTTCGTCGTGCAGTACGACAGCCCGAGCAGGCAACTGCGCTACGCGTTGCCGTCCAGCGTACTCGACATCGAAGAACGCTCCGGCTACGCAAAATGTCATACGTCGCAACTCGGAGACTGTGACATCTTCCTGTTTCTCGTCGGAGAGGACGAATCAGCATACGGACCCATCATTCAGGAGAACGGATTTCTACCAAAGCCGATCGACGGAGCAATCGTATTCAGCCCAAAGCTGTGGATATCATTCGACGGGATCGTCCGCCGCGCCCACGATCGCTTGGACTTCCTGTACGAGAACATCGCGCGAGACTTCTGCGATCCGGCGAGGTGCCCGAAGTTCGTCCTGGCGTCCCCCCAAGCTAATTCACTGCGCCGCGTCCTCGTTCTTTTGCAGCCGCGGTTCGAGTTAGGCTCAGACCCCAGCAAACTGTGGCCGGGAGACGACCTCGAGAAACGTACGGCTGCCGACTTCGAGGTGCGCGTGTGCCGAAGCACGAACCCCCGGATTCGCAAGGCGGACGCCAAGCCCCATGTGCTGATGGTTCACAAGCGCGACGTCGGCCGTTTTCTGATGCGCTATACCCTCGACCCTACGGACGCAGTGTTCGAAGCGCGCGACAATCGCAAGATCCAGGCCCAGGATCTGCAGCCGATCCAACGCTGGTTCGAGAACCTCGTCGGCCGCACGACGACCATGGAGGCGCTATGACGCTCCCCCGCAGCTACGTCACAGCATTCGCCGACCATCGGCGGGCGTCTCGCGTCGATGTCGTGCCCGGGGTCTACCGAAACCTGGTTCCGCTCGTCGCTGCGGATCGGCCCCAACTCCCCCCCGGACCCCTGTCTGTCCTCGTCGACCCCCACGGCCCGCGCTGGGTCCTCGGCTACGCGGAGCATTGTTTGGTGGTCGGCGGGGCGGGAACCCATTCACTCTCGTCCGGAGATGGGCGTTGGATCGCCGCGTTCGATGAGGACGGGGTTCGCTTCGGAAACCGCGTCTGGTCGTCGTTCGGGGCTGGCTATTACGAGTTGTGCCCCTTCGACCTGTTCGATGTCTCGAGCCGCCAGATCGCCGCGAGACGCCACGACGACCTGTGGATCACGGTCGGCATATACACAGCTCCATTCCGTCAGACTGTCACCAATATCGCGGTACGCGCCAACGGTGCGCTCGCGGACGATGAGGTCGCGCCGCGCTGGCGCCAGTCGCAAGACGGTGAGGGCGCCGCCGCGATCACCGACGACGACAGAGTGGGGCTGCTCACCCTCGATCGACGGCTCCGCGTCTTTCGCCACCCGCGCGATCCCGAGGCCCGTGAGCCCGATCTCGTCGTCGAGCGGACGATGGACCACGACGTATACTCGATCAGCGCCATCGACGAGGGGTTCGTGGTCGTCGGCGCGGTGGAATCCAGCCCGGCGCCGCTCGAGTTGCGTCGCGCTCGACTCATGGGCAGCCGCCGGTACCCGGGTTCATCCGCATGGCAGACGCAGGTGCGCTCGATCGACCCGCTCGGCGAGACGAAATGGAGCGCGCATGTCCGCTTCCCGGTGTCGCAGCCCCCGATCGACATGGGTGGCGGGCGGGTCGCCGTCGTCGGACGCGGGCTCGCCTGTATCGAGAATGGGCGCGTTCTATGGGAGTGGCCGGCCGACGTCGACGTCTATGCCACTTCGTACGTCGACGGAACGCTCGCCGTAGGCGTCGGACCTCGACTCATGTTCGTCGGTAGAGATGGATTCTCCCACACGTCGCTCGACGTGCCCGGCGGGATCGCCATCGTCACTCCTCCCGCCATCGGGGCAGACCGCTCGGTGACGGTCGGCACGACCGGCCAGACCTTCGTGGCAGTCCATCACCCGCAGGCCCATCGCAGTGACTGAGCCCCTGCATCCTCGGCGTGAGTGGCTCGTCGGTGTGACCTCCAGCTTGCTCCTGGGGTCCTGCGCACACACACGTACTTCGAGGCACTCGCGGACTGCTGCGCTGCAGTTCGATCGCGTAAGTGAGTTCGCCGCGTGGTCGCCCGACCTCCGGCAAATCCTCGTTCACGAGTCAGGGCGTGCGCTCATTGTTGGATCGGGAGGGTTTACTCTGGTCGGTCACGATGGTTCGACGATCGTCAGACGCACCCACGCTTCGCATGCCATCGCCGTATCGGATGCGGGTGGATTCCTCATGGGCAGGCACTGGTACTCGTGGCGCGGCAAAGAACTCCGTGAATTCGGGACCACCGTATTCGATGCGAACTTAGTGCTGCAGCGCGCTATGTCGCGGGCCGTCGGGGGCTGGGTCATGCTCCTGGTTGTGGATGCTCCGCGGGAGATTCTCCAAACCGTTGCCCTTGGCCTTACGCCCGGGGGTCGGCGACGCTGGTCGTATGAGCTCGGCGGTCCGTCCACCGGCGCGATCGGGACTAGAGGTCGCGTCGTCATGGTGAATCTATTCGGGAGATTGATCGTCCTGGCGAACCGTCTCGCGGGGTATCGACGCCCTGTCGTACTCGTGGATACCAAGGTGCCGCCTTCTGCATACATGGTCGCGTGCGATGACGAGGGTATCCTCCTACTGGCCGCCGCCCGTGGCGTCGATCAGTACCCGAATGCGGGCGCCGGAGTCGACTACCGGCCTAGCCCGACGCCGCGTGGCAATTGGGTCACCACCCTGGTCGCGCTCGACTACGACGGACGCGAGCGATGGCGGGCAGAGATCCCATTCGCGGGCCTGCAGGCGCTGCGATGCGGCGACGGCTCGGTCGTGGTCGGCGGCAAGGGTGTCGCGGTCGTCGAGAGCGGGAAGCTCCGCTGGCTGCGTGCCACCGAAGCCCGCGCGCACGTGGCAGTGCATCGCCGCGACATCGTCGTCGCCCGCGGCACCACCATCGAGCGCGTCGATGCCGTCGGGCGTATCGTGGGCTCGGGGTCCATCGGCGACGAAGCGGAGGCATGCCTCCTCGAGGTCGAGTCGGATGGAACCATCTGGGTCGTCACACCGCGTGCGGTCTGGCGTGGGCGGTAAGCTGACTCGGTCCGTCGACTTGGCGCCCGGTGGTTGCGTCCGGGGCGGTTGGGCGATCGCGATATGCACCGGGTAGTCGACCAACGCGATCTCGTCGGCGCGATGTCGCTGGTGCGCGAGCGCGATCGCGGGGGCCTGTCGTTCTATTTCGTGTACGACGGCCGCGATCGCTTCGCCCGGTGCGTGCGGACGTGGGGCGACGATGGGATCTCCGATCACGTCATCGACTACGACCGCGCCGCATTGGCGACGTTGGTGACGCACTCGCTGGGCGAGATCACCCGGTACCAGATGGACGGCCTGGGGATGGTGATCGAGATCCTGCAGGCCGACGGCACGAGCGTACGTCGCGAGTACGAGCCGACGACGTGGCTGGCGGCGGAGATCGACGAGAGCGGCGCGGCCACGCGGTACCAGTACGACGAGCGCGGCAACCGTGTGATGACGGTCGAGCCCAAAGGCGACGCGGGGCCGCGGGTGACGAAGGTGCGGTACGACGCAAAGGATCGGCCGATCGAGCTGGTGGACCCGACCGGTGCGACGTGGGCGTGGCGGTATGACGGCGCGGGGCGTGTGGTGGCGCGGGTGGATCCGCTGGGCCACACGACGGTCTATGTTTGGGAGAAGGGCGACCTCGTGGGGGTCGTGGACGCGACCGGGCCGCGCACGGCGCTGGAGTACGGTGGCGCGCACGAGCTGGCGGCGCTGACGGCTGCGGACGGCGGCGTGGCGCGGTGGCAGTACGACGCGACCGGGCGTGTGGTGGCGCAGACCGACGCGAAGGGCAACGTGGCGCGGCGGCGTGTGGGGCGCGGACGATCGGCTGCTGTCGATCGAGGAGCAGGGCGGCGGGGTCCAGGCGCGGGAGCACGACGGTCGCGGGATGTTGGTGCAGACGCGCATCGGCGATGCCAAAGTCGCGGGTAGCTGGCCGGATGATCTGGGTCGCGTGTTCGACACGCCGACGCGGAGCGATCGTGCGTACGGGGCGGGCGGCGAGCTGCAGTGGCGGCGCGACGCGGAGGGCACGACGGAGTACGAGCACGAGGGTGCGGGTCGGCTGAGTGCGCGGACGGATCCGGATGGGGGATGCTGGCGATACCACTGGAACGACGCGGGTCGCCTGGTGCAGGTGGATCGGCCGGATGGGAGCGCGGTGGAATTCGGGTACGACGCGCTGGGCCGTCGGCTATCGAAGTGCGCGGGGGGCGTGCAGACGTGCTTCGTGTGGGACGGGGACGTGGTGCTGCACGAGTGGGGCGAGGCGCGGGAGGCTCCCGAGCCGCGGCCGGTGGCGGGGGAGGAGGCGTACGAGAAGGCGCCGCCACGGGTGCGGAAGGAGCTGCGGGGGCTGCTGCCCGAGCCGGAGGCGAAGCTGCGGTGGGCGGCGCATCTGGTGCAGGCGGCGCGTGGATTCCCGGCGCTGGTGGCGAGGCTGCGCCGCGCGGACGGGCTCGTCGACGCGCCCGCTGCGGCTGCGGCGGAGGACGTCGCGGGTTCGGTGATCACGTGGCTGTTCGCGCCTGGTGGGTTCTCGCCGCTGGCTCGGCTGACGGCGGCGGGCCGGCACGGGCTCGTGACGGACCAGGTGGGCGCGCCGCTGGTGGTGCTGGACGGGCATGGCTAGGTGCGCGCGCAGCTGGTGACGGACGGCCGCGGGCGGGCGCAGGTGGAGGGGGGGCAGGGGCTGTGCCCGTGGCGGTTTGCCGGGCAGTACCGCGACACGGAGACGGGACTGCACTACAATCGGGACAGGTACCATGACGCGGACGCCGGGCAGTACATCTCGAGGGACCCGCTGGTGCTGCGAGTTTACGGGTACGTGGCGGACGCGGGGGTGCAGAGCGACCCGCTGGGGCTCTCGCCGAAGGCTGGGGATGGGTGTGGGGGCGACCGGGGGGCGACCGTATCCTTCCCGAGCGCGCGGGACCCGTGGGCAAAATCTCAGCCAGCGAGGTCATCGATAAGACGCCGGCCAATATCGATCGGTGGGCGAGGGAACTCGGTCTCGCCCCAAGGGGTCCCGCGCCGGCAGATGGACGAGGCTCGTACATCGATCCACAAACCGGTGTCCAGCGAATCCTGTCGCATCCGAACGCTGCCAAGCCCCACGCTCACGTCAACGACCCCGACGGAGCCCGTATTTACGCGCGTGGCCAGCCGGTTCCGGATGAGGCGGAAGAAGCCCATCTGCCCATATCCAAATGAAGCACGGAAGCAACCTGCCGATGCCGGGTAGCCGGCTTGACCACGAACTCGCGTCCTTGCATGACGCGACCCTCGTCCGCGTAGTCGTCGAATGGGGCGAAGGCGTTGGCCTAGTGGTCGCGAAGCGATCAGTTGCGAACGGTGGCGAAGCGGTCCTTCGCGTTACCGGTGTGCGGTGGATTGAGTGTCCGCGTCATCTTCCGTGGGGCCCGAGTTCAAGCATCAACGAAGTGCGATATTCGACGAACGACGCCGGAGTGCGGCTCGAGGTAGAGGTCCAGAGTGGCGACGTAATCGTCATCGAGGGCAAGAAACTCGTGGACTGCCCTCCAGACCCCTCCTGAGGGGTCGTCGAGGCTCGCGCAAAGTCCGTAAAAGACGGACAGCCCGCGCCGGCGGGATGCTCGAATACAGGTGGCTTGGGTTGAATCGAGGGCGAGGTGGTGGGCCGTCCGGCGTCCGCTGGTGCCGCGCGTTGGTCGCACGCCTCGACTCGAGCTCCGATGCGCGCGAGCACTCCTCGCTGCAGTACTCGTCGCCACGATCACACGGCCGGCAGATCACGACCGATCGCAGGCAGCGCCCGCAGCTGAACAGACGGCCGCTGCCGGCCTCGTGGGCACACGCCGGTGGACCGAGCGGGAGGCTCGGACGGCGTTGCGAGCGTGGGGCGGAGTGGCCAGGCGCTGAAGACGTTCGCGCGCGAGCAGTGGATCCCGCCGTGATGCCCGAGCTGCTACGAGCCCGCGCGATATACCTGACGTCGCTCGAGCCGCGCTGGGGCGGCACGTACGCGGCGGTGGACGCGTACGTCGCCGAGACCGCACCACTTGTCCCCGAGCACCCCCGCCTCGCGCTGCTGCGCGACTTCGCCGACTGGGACCGCTGCCGCGTCACGGGCGACAAGGATCCCACCGACGCCCTCGCAGCAAGCCCGAACTCGCGGAACTCGCGAGTGACCGTGTCGGTGGCTGCCGTTGATGTACGCGCGCGCCGTGTTCGGTGGCCAGGCGCTGCTGGCTCCGAGCCACAACGCGCTGTATCCCGACATCCACCCCGAGACCGTGGCGCAAGCGATCGCGCGCGGTGCCGCGTGACCGCAACCCAAGAGGGCACCACGAGTCGGGGCGCCCGCGCCGGCCGCCTCAGCGCACCGGCGCTTTCGTTCCGGTGAGCCGTCGCAGGATCGCGGTGCCCTTCTCGGTGCACCGCTGCTCGACGCTGAACTCTGGCGCCTGCGCGTGCCACCTCCGCACGATCTCCTGCTCACCCGGCCGCTTCGCGTCGTCCACCACGATCACGGCGCCCGGCGAGAGGTGCCGACGCAGGGCGGGGAGGGCCGGGAATCTTGTCAGGGCGTTGCCACCACCGGGCGGCCCATCGACGACCAGCAGGTCGATGGGCTCGCTCACCGCCTCCGCCGGCACGTCGTACCACGGCAGTCCACCGAGCTCGGGGCTCGTCGCACACAGCGGCGCATCGACGACGCTCGCGACGCCCTCGAGTCCGTGTTGGATCAGCTTGCGACGGGTGATCTCGGCGAAGCGCGGCTCGTGATCGAGCGAGACGACCGTGCCGCCGGCCCCGAGTTTCTGCAGCGCGTAGGCGCAGACCACCGTCGACATGCCCGATCCCAGCTCGACGATGCGCTGCGGTCGGGTCTCGAAGATGAGGACCATGAGCTCGTGGAGCAGCTCGGGGCTGGCCACCCACGCGCCGGTCGGACCCAGCGGCGCGCGCGGCCCGAGGATCGCGTGGATGGCCACCCACGCCTCGGTACGTCGGTAGCGGCTCTCGACCTCGAGGCGAACGCGACGGAGCACCACCAGCGTGGTGATCGCGATGCCGACGGCGATCGCGATGAAAACGCAAGAGATGGTCGTCGCGGGTTCCACGATGGTCGGTAGACTTATCAGCGCACCCGGCGCCCGGCAACTGATTCCCGGCGCCCGCCATCGTGCGCGGGTGGACCATCCGGCATAGACTCGCGCAGTGGCGTCGTACGAACGCGAGCTGCGTCGCGGCACGTTCATCAACACGCTCGGCCTGGTCGCCAAGCTCCTCGAGCCCCTGTTCGTGCTGTTCGCGACCTGGCTGTATGGCCCTGTCGTCGTCGGCTACTACCTCATCGCGGTGTCCCTGGCCGAGATCTCGGCGGGCTTTTTGGCCACGGGCTACGCCGACGCCACGACGATCTTCGGCAGCCAGGCCCTGGGTCCGGGCCCGGGTGATCCCGAGGCTGGCGGTCGCATCGCGCAGGTGCTGGCCAACGCGCTGGTGATCACGCTCGCGCTGTCGTGCGCCACGGCGATCGCCGTCCAGCTGGGCGCGCCATACCTCGCAGCGCAGCTCGCCGACGAGCCGGGCGCGCTCTTGCCCGGCCTCGCCCTGGCCGGCTGGTCGCTGGTGCCGTTCTCGTTCTGGACCATCGTGATCGCGGCGACCAAGGCCCACCTGCGCATGGAGTTCGACGCGCTGTTCGGCGGTCTGCGCCCGATCATCTTGCTCGGCACCGCCGCAGTGGCCTTCACCATTGATGACTCCGTGACGGGGCTGCTGACCGCGTGGCTCGTCACGCAGCTCGTACTCGCGGCGCTGTCGCTGTGGCCGCTCGTCAAGATGTTCGACGTCCGCGCCCTGCTGCTCGCGGTGGTGCGGCTTCGGCCCCACCGCAAGATGCTCGCCTTCGCGATCCCGCAGAGCTTGAACCTCACGCTCAACCGCTACATCACCCGCCTCGCGGTGCCCATGCTCGCGGGCCTCGGCGCGGCCCCGGCCCAGATCGCGTGGTACGGCACCGCGTCGCTGCTCACGAGCAACCTCAAGACCATCCGCACGGTCTTCAGCGGTGCGCTGGCGCCGGTGGCCGCGCGACACCACCAGGCCGGCGAACGCGAGGAACTCACATCGGCGCTCGGGCGGCTGTCGAACGTGACCACCATGCTGATCGTGCCGGTGGTGCTCGCCGCCGTGGTGCTGCGCGACGACGTGATGGCCCTGGCCGATGAATCGTACCGTGGCGATAGCGCGTTCGTGGCGGTGCTGCTCGTCACCTCGTTCATCAACTGCGCCTACGGTCTCGCCGGCAACTGCATGATGTTCACCGGCCACACCGGCTGGACGCTCACCAACAGCGTCATCGTCGCGGCGCTGAACACCGGCCTCGCGTGGCTGCTCATCCCCGCCTACGGATTGCTCGGCGCCGCCGTGGCCACCGTGATCGCGGTCGCCTTGGTCAGCGCCGCGCAGATCGTCGAGCTCCACCTGCTCGAGCGGGTGACGCTGCGGTGGCGCGACGTGGCCGGTCCGCATCTTGGCCTGGGCGCGGGGCTGGCGGTCGTGATCGCGGTGTGGGATCCGGCGATGATCGGCGGGGTCGGCGGGGTCGGCGGGGTCGGCGTCCGCATCGCCCTCGCCCTCGGCCTCGCGTCGCTCGCGGTCGCCGTCGCCGTGCTGGTCGACCCGCGGACGCGGGCGAGCGTCGGCCAAGCGATCACCAAGCGCTGGACCCGGCGACCGCCGCCTGGCGGCGCGGGCGATGGCCCACCGCCGACGAACGACTGATCGCGCTGCCCGAAGCGCGGCTCGAGATCCCCGCGGTGGGCGATATCATCCGCGTTGGGCGAGATCGCCCGGTGGTCCGCCCCTGAACCGGAGGCCCGCCTGCGGGTTCAGGTCAGCCCGGCGAGCGCGCCCGTGCAGAATTCCTGGGCGCCGAAGAGCTGCTCGTCGATGCCGTACGCGTTCTGCAGCGAGACCAACAGGTCGTTGTGCGATGCGCCGGGGTAGGTGACGTAGCGGCCGGTGTCGAAGTATCCGCCCGCCGATCCGGCGAGCACGAACGGCATCCGCTGGTGGCTGTGGGTGTTGCCCTTGGACAACTCGTTGACCCACAGGATGCAGGTGTGATCGAGCACCGTCACGTCGCCCTCGGGGATCGCGGCGAGCTTGCCCAGCAGGTAGGCGAACTGCTCGCAGTACCAGGTCTGGCGCACCGTCCACTCCGCCCACGCCCCTGCGTCATCGTCGCCAGCGTGCGACAGCATGTGGCCGTCCCCGTTGCTGCCGATGAACGGGAAGGTGTGATGGTTGGCGCCGTTGCTGTACTGCAGGCTCGCCACCCGAGTGATGTCGCAGGCAAAGGCCATCGCTATCAGATCGATGTGGGCCTGCGAGACGATATGCATCGAGCCTGCGTCGTCGGGGTTGACCGCCGGCGGCGCGCCCGGGACCACGCAGTGCTCGCCGAGCACCGGCTCGTTCTGCAGGCGCAGCTCGAGATCCCGGACGAGGGCGGCGTGCTGATCGAGGCGCTGGCGATCATCGATGCCGGCCTGCTGACGCACGGCGGTGAATTGCTCGTTGACGGTGTCGAGCACGCTCACGCGCTTGGCCCGACGGATGATCATCTCGGTCGGATCGGCGCTGAAGTCGGCGAACATCCGCGCGAAGATGCCGGCGGGGTTGTCCTCGGGCGGCAGCGGCTGATCGGCGGCGGCGTAGACCATGCGGCTGCGGATCTCGCCGCCGGTGTAGGCGCTGGCCCGGATGCCGGCCTCGACGCTGCCCAGCGGCGTGGTGGCGCCGATGTGCTGGGCGATACGCTGATCGATGGAGATGCCGTCGGCCCAGCCCGCGAGCGAACCGTCGCCGCCGACCATACCGCCTTGCCGCAGCGGCCGACCGGTGAGTACGCCGCCCATGCCCTGCTGGTGGTCCTCGCCGGGACCGGCGTCGACCGCCGGCATGTCGACGCCGTCGAGGATGATGAGGCGATCCTTGAACGGCTCGAGCGGTACCATGCTCTGCGCGAGCGTGAAGTCGGTCTCGGTGCCGGTGGGGAACCACGTCGCCGGCCAGCAGCCGTTGGGGTTGAAGAACACGATGAAGCGCAGCGGGAAGCCGTCGGCGGCCACGCCGGGCATCGCGGCCTGGACATCGCGGACGGCCATGTCGAGCAGCGGCAGCGCGAGCATCGATCCGCCGAGACCGCGGAGCATGGTCCTTCTGTGCATGCGAGTCTTCATGCGTCACCTGTGCCGATCGTGCGGAATCGAAACGCATCCGAGAGGGTGATGTCCACCATCAGCTCCAGCAGGTCGCCGCCGCTGTCGGCGAACGCCTCCTCGAGGTCGAGCATCGTACAGGCGTCGAGCTCGTCGTCGAGTCGGCGACCGAGGGCGTACGTCGTCCAGTTCTCGATCATGCACGCCTGGACATCCGTGCTCGTCGACAGCCGCCGCGACAGGTCGGCGGCGTCGGTGACCGGGCCCATGGTGTTCGGATCCTGCACGTTCAGGATCTCGCCCGAGGCGTCGATCGCCGCGCCGTTCTCCGTGGTGCGCCAGCGACCCGAGCCGTCGTAGTTCTCGAGGGTGAAGCCCAGCGGGTTGATGAGCGCGTGGCAGCCGGCGCACGCCGGTGCGGCGGTGTGCTCGGCGAAACGCTCGCGCGTCGTGGCGTCGGGATCCGGAGAAGGCGGCTCGAGCGAGATGTCCGGGGGCGGCGTGAGCTCCTGACACAGCAGATGCTTGCGCACGAAGACCCCGCGGGCGATGGGCGAGCTGCCGTCGGGATACGCGAGCATGGCGAGCAGGCCGGGCTGCGACAGCAGTCCTGCGCGCTTGCCCGGGATCGTCCACGCGCCGGTGACCGGATCTTGGGCGCTCGCCTGGTAGAACGCGGCGAGCTCGGTGCTGAGGAAGACCTCGGGCGCGCTGAGCAGCGCCTCGAGCGTCCCGTCGCCGTCGAAGTACACGTGCGCGATGAACTGCTGCACGCTGTCGGTCCAGTCGCCGGCGAACGTGGTGGGATCGAGGCCGGGAAAGGCGACGGGATCCTTGGCGACCGAGCCCAGCGCGCCCAGGCCGAGCCACTGGCGGTGGAACTCGGCGACCGCCTGGCGGCCGGCGGGCGACTCGAGCAGGCGCCGGGCCTGGGTCTCGACGCCGTCGGTGTCGTCGAGCATGCCGGCGCCGGCGGCCGCGAGCAGCTCGGCGTCGGGCGTCGAACCGGTGATGAAATACGACAGGCGCGAGGCCATGGCGTAGCCGCCGACGGCGACCAGATCGCCCGGGGCCGCGCCCTCGGGCACCGGCTCGATGCGGTAGAGGAACTGTGGTGACTGCAGGATGGCCTGGGTGGTGACGGCGATGGCCTCGGCATAGCCGTATTGCGTGAGCGACGACTCGAACAGGGCGAGCATCGGCGCCGACTCGGCGGCGTCGGTCGGGCGACGAAACGCCCGCGGCATGAACTCGACGACGAAGCTCTGTCCGCATGCGAGCTCTCCGCTCACGAGCGGATCGCACGCGGTGAGCTGCAGCATGCGCTCGGCGACGGCGCGCGCGGCGATGTCCTCGGCCGCGTCGAGGTACTGCCGCACGACGTCCTTGCTGACCTGATGGACGGAAGCGTCGTTCTCGAACAGGCCGTTCTTGTTCTCGGGGGCGAAGGTCGTGCGCGCCGGTGACGTGGTGTCGCCCAGCAGATCGCGCACGGTGTTGTCGTACTCGGTGCGCGTCAGCAGGCGCATGCGCACAGGGGGCGTGCTCGGGGCGGCGTCCTCGCACAGCAAGGTGGTGTCTGGGGGATCGTCGTCGGGTCCGCCGTCGTCGGGGCCACCGCTGCCCGCGGCGTCGTCCTGGGGGACGCCGCGATCGTCGGTCAGGCCCTGGTAGCAGCCGCCGAGCGCGATCGCGCCGGCCGTGAGGAGCGTGCGGTGCATGGAGTTGGCCGGCATCCAGTTCCGGGACGGACGCCGCGATGCCTCGGCGCACGCGGCGGCTCCGCATCCGTAGAATCGGCACGACAAAGGTTCGTGGCGCCCCGATCTCCGAGATGCGCCGACGCCGCTCATCGTCCGGCCGCGCGACCCGCATGGCGTACACTGCTGCCCCGATGGCCTCCGAGCCCACACCCTTTGCCGCCGCCCGGCTCCGCATCGAGGCCGCGATGGCCCGCAGCCTGGCCCGGGTGCCCAAGGCGGTGGTGCGGCGATTGCTGTCGCTGTCACGCACCCGTCACGTCGTCGGCGATCATCGGCTCGACGATCAGGTGCAGTGGGCCGACCTGCTGCGCCGCGTGGCGAGGCACCGCCCGATCGAGCACGGCAGCGTCGCGAACGCGCGTCGCGAGTATCGGCGCATGTCGCTGCTCGAGCGCGCACCGCCACGGATGGACGAGGTGCGGGATCTCGAGCTGGAAGGTGAGCACGGTCCGATCCCCGCGCGCATGTATCGACCGACGATGGGCGAGCTGCCGCTGTTGGTCTACTTCCACGGCGGCGGCGGCGTCATCGGCGATCTCGAGACGCACGATGTGGTGTGTCGGACGTTCGCTGCGCGCAGTCGCGTGGTCGTGCTCGCGGTCGACTACCGGCTCGCGCCCGAGCACTCGTATCTCGCCGCGGCCGAGGACTCGTTCGCGGCCTACCGTTGGTGCCTCGCGCACACCGACGCGCTCGGTGTGCGGGCCGATCGCGTCGCGGTCGGTGGCGACAGCCGCGGCGGCAAGCTCGCCGCCGTGGTGTGTCAGCTCGCCAAGGGCCGCGGCGAGCCCCAGCCGCGCGTGCAGCTGCTCGTCTATCCCAGCACCGACGTCGCGGCCGACTTCCCGTCGCGGACGCAGTTCGCCGACGCGCCGTGGTTGGGCAGGGATCTCATCCGGTGGTTCGAGCGCCATGCGTTGGCCGAGCCGCTCGATCGCACTGATCCGCGGGTGTCGCCGCTGCGCGCACCGGATGTGTCGGGCCTCGCGCCGGCGTTGGTGGTGGTCGCGGGCTTCGATCCGCTGCGCGACGAGGGCCTCGCCTATGCCGCGCGTCTGCGCGAGGCGGGCGTGCCGGTCGCGCTGCGCGACGAGCCGACGCTGCCCCATGGGTTCTTGCAGCTCACCGGCATCTCGCGGGCGTCGGCGGTCGCAACGGACGCGATCGCCGACGAGCTGCGCTGTGCGCTGCAGTGACCTCGCGTGGCCGTTCGCGTTGTGCGAAGCTCCGCCGCGATGTCGCGCCGTCCCACTCCTGCCCCGGCTGATCCTCGGTGACGATCCTCGGTGCGAGGGGTCTGCGACGGACCTACGGCACGCGCGATGTGTTGCGCGACGCGACCTTGTCGGTATCCGAAGGCGAGCGCGTCGGCCTCGTCGGACGCAACGGCTCGGGCAAGAGCACGCTCGCCAAGATCCTCGCCGGGATCGAGCCGCCCGACGCCGGTGAGGTCGTGCGGCGCACCAACTTGCGCATGGGCTACCTGACGCAGTCGCCGGATCTGACCCCCGGCGCCCGGGCGATCGACATCGTGCTCGCCGGCCTCGGGCCGTGGCAAGCCGCCGTTGCCCGCCACACGGAACTGTCGGCCCGGCTCGAGCGCGGTGAGGGCGATCTGTCGAGCCTGCTGCAGCGCCAGGCCGACGCGGCCGCGCAGGTCGATCTGCTCGGCGGCTGGAACATGCGCCACGAGGCCGAGACGATCCTCGATCACGTCGGCATCCGTGATCCCGAGGCGTCGGCCGATCCGATGAGCGGCGGTGAGCGCCGCCGCGTCGCGCTGGCGCAGATCCTGGTGGCCGCCCCCGAGCTGGCGATCCTCGACGAGCCGACCAACCACCTCGACATCGACGCGGTACAATGGCTCGAGGCGTGGCTCATCGAGCGCCACCGCGGGGCGCTGATTCTCATCACCCACGACCGCTATCTGCTCGACCGCGTGGTCACGCGCACGCTCGAGGTCGACGACGGCGAGGTGTTCTCGTACGAGGGTGGCTGGGGTCAGTACCTCGAGGCCAAGGCCGAGCGCATGGCCCACGTCGAGCGTGCGGAGTCCAACCGCCGCAACTTCCTGCGCACGGAGATCGAATGGCTGCGGCGCAGCCCGCAGGCGCGCACCACCAAGCAGAAGGCGCGCATCGACCGGGCCCAGTCCGCGATCGCCCAGGGGCCGCCCAAGACCGAGCGCACCGCGACCATCGCGATGGACAGCGCGCGCTCTGGCAACATGATCATCGAGGCCGAGGGCATCGCCGTCGACGTCCCCGGCCGCCGGCTGGTCGAGGGCTTCACCCTGCGGCTGTCCGAAGGCGAACGCATCGGGGTGGTCGGCACCAACGGCTGCGGCAAGACCAGCCTGCTGCGGGTGCTCACCGCCGCGGTGCCGCCGGCGGAGGGCGTGGTGCGCCACGGCAAGAACACGCGCATCGCATACCTCGATCAGGAGCGCAGCGGCCTGCGCGAGGACCAGACGGTGTTCGAGAACGTGGCCGGCGATCGCGGTTCCATCGAGATCGGCGGCGAGTCGCTCGAGGCCCGCAGCTACCTCGAGCGCTTCCTGTTCAGCCCCCAGGATCAGCGCCAGCTGGTGTCGACGTTGTCGGGCGGCGAGCGGGCGCGGGTCGCCCTGGCGCGGCTGCTGCGGGACGGCGCCAACGTGGTCGTGCTCGACGAGCCGACCAACGATCTCGACGTCATGACGCTCGGCGCCCTCGAGTCGGCGCTGGTCGAGTACCGCGGTACCTTGTTGGTGGTCACCCACGATCGGTGGTTCCTCGATCGGGTGGCGACGTCGATCCTCGCGTTCGAGGACGGCAAGGTCACGCAGTACCAGGGCGGGTGGTCGGACTGGTCCGATCGGCGGGCGCAGGATCTCGCCGAAGCTGCGCGGCAGGCGGCGGCGCGCAAGGCTGCCGCGGCGGCGCCTATGGCCGCGGTCGTGGCGGTCGCAACGGCGAGGCGCGGGCTCAGCTTCACCGAACGCCATGAGCTCGATGGATTGCTCGACAAGGTCGACGCCGCCGAGCAGGTGCTCGCCGCGCTCGAGGCGGAGATGTGCAGCGAGGGGTTCTACGGGCGCAGCCAGGGCGAGCAAGCGGCGTTCATGGGGCGGCTGCAGGCGGCGCGGCATGAAGCGGCGCGGCTTGCTGCGCGGTGGACGGAACTCGAAGAGCGCCGCGAGGGCTGAGAGAGCGACAGCGAACGGGAGGGGGGAGGTTCCGCCGGGCTTTGCCCGGTGGAAGGGGGACCGGGCCGGTCCCCCAGAAGGACCGAGGGGGCGGGCCAACGCCCAGATCGGCGCGGGTCGCTGCGATCTGGTTGTAGGCGTGTTCGACGATCAACCCGACGACGTCCGCATCACCGAGCTGCCGCGCGATCGCTGCGTGTGCCTGCTCCGCGGCGATTATCCGGCGCTCGACGGGCGGCTCACCCTGCGGCGGCTCGCCGCGCTCGATCCGGTCCGTCAGGCCCTACGTCAGCGTTGACGTCACTTCACCGCGCCCATGAGCTTGCGGACCAGCGGAGAGATCGCGATCAGCACGACGCCGGCGATCAACGCGTAGATCGCCAGCTGCTGATAGCCGGCCGTGTACGACAGCAGCTTGTCGGTCGCGGTCGCGTTCGTGGCGGGGCTGGTCATGCCCGCGCCGAGCAGGCCAGCGGCGTACTGCCCGTACGCGCTGGCGAGGAACCACATGCCCATCATCACGCCCTGCAGCGGCTTGGGCGAGAGCTTGGTCATGATCGACAGCCCGATCGGCGACAGGCACAGCTCACCGAAAGTGATGACCAGGTAGGCCAGCGTGAACACGTCGAGCGAGGTGATGCCCTCGGGCGACGCGAAGTACCGGGTCGAGGCGAACGTGAAGAAGGCCCCGGCGAGGAACAGGAACCCGAGCCCGAACTTGACCACGGTGTTGGGTTCGATCTTCCGCCGGGCCATTGCGACCCACAGCAGGCCCACCAGCGGAGCGAACACGATGACGAAAAGCGAGTTGGCGGAGTTGTTGACCCCGTTGGGATCGAGCGGGATGCCCAGCAGTCGGTTGTCGAGGTTGTTGGCGGCGAACAGGCTCAGTGAGCCGCCCGACTGCTCGAAGAACGCCCAGAAGATGATCGAGAAGATGATGAACACCAGCGCAGCCGCGAGCTTCTTGCGCTCGGTGCTCGAGTACTTGGTCATCTCGTATCCGATGTAGACCAGCGTCAGGGGGCCGATGGTGTACATGAAGTAGTCGGTCAGCTCGGTGCGCGAGACCATGGTCATGATCACCGGGATGATGAGCAGCGTGCCGGCGTAGGTCGCCCACTGGAGCCGCTTCTCCTCGGTCTGGCCGGCCGTCCCGTGTTTCGGAGACAGACCGATCGGTCCCAGCAGCCGCTGCGAGCGCGCGAACGTCAGCACGCTGATCGTCATCACGATCGCCGTGAGCCCGAAGCAGAGGTTCCACGAGTGGTTCTTGCCGACGTACACACAGATATAGCCGCCGAGCAGCGCACCGACGTTGATGCCGGAGTAGAACAGCGAGAAACCGGCGTCGCGACGCGCGTCGCCGTCCTTGTAGAGCGCGCCGACCATCGTCGAGATGTTCGGCTTGAAGAACCCCGTGCCGACGATGTTGAACGCGATGCCCAGGAAGAAGAACTCCTCGGGATCGGTGGCGAGCACCAGGCTGCCGACCACCATCAGCGAGCCGCCCCAGAACAGCGACTTGCGGAAACCGAGGATCTTGTCGGCGAACAGGCCGCCCACGAAGGTGAACGCGTAGACGAACGCTTGGGTCGCGCCGTACTGGAGGTTCGCGGTCTTCTCGTCCATGAACAGCTGGTGGACCATGAAGTAGGTCAGCACCCCGCGCATGCCGTAGAAGCTGAAGCGCTCCCACATCTCGGAGAAGAACAACCACCACAGCTGTCGAGGATAGCGGCCCTCGAAGGTCTGTATCGACTCGAGCGTGTGCGCGGGTGGGTTCACGCGACGTTGGGTAGCACGGGTGACGGGCGTGCCGAAGCCCGAATGGGCTGGCCTCGCGGGCCCAGGCTCCTGGCCGCGATCCCAGGGGTGCTACGTCGAAGGGCGGCGGCGGGCTCGGGCGGTGTGGCGCTGCCCCGGGTCCCCGCGTCAGCCCACGCACGGGCAGGCGTACTTGGTGCTTGGTGCTGCGGCCGACGAACGACGCGCCCCGTCCATGCTCAGTGCTGCGGCACGCAGCGAAAACACTTGCCCGGCCCCGCACACGCCGGCGTCCCCACGCGCGCCGCGTCCACGTTGCACACGCCGAGTTGCGAGCCGTCGTACCGGCACACCTCACCGGCGTCGCGGCAGACCTCGACCGGATCCGTCGGTGTGCCGGCGGGCCCGTCGCCCACGCGCGTCTCCGGTGGTGGCGGGCAGCCGACCAGGAACAGCACGAGGACTCCGAGGATCGTGCGCGGCATCGCGGGCGACGGTCGTCGTTCAGCGCGGCGGCGTCAAGCCGACGAGCAACTCGGCGACACTTCGCGCCACACCACCCGCCGAGGCGGGGTTCTGCCCGGTCACCAGGCGATCGCTCACGACGACCTGCGGCTGCCAGTTCGCCGCCGGCACGTGCGTGGCGCCCTTGGCCTCCAACGCGTCGGCGAGCAGGAACGGCACCACCTCCGCGAGGCCGACTTCACGCTCATCGTCGTTGGTGAACGCGGCGACGCGTTTACCGGCGACGAGCGGATCGCCGTCGGCGAGCGTCACGCCGAGCAGACCGGCGGGGCCGTGGCACCCCGCCGCGACCACCCCGCCGCGATCGTAGACGGCACCCGCGATGCGAGCCAGATCGGCGGCGCCGGGGAAGTCCCAGATCGTGCCGTGGCCGCCGGCGAAGAACACGGCGTCGTGGCGCGTCGCGTCGATGTCGGTCGGCGCGGCGGTGGTCTGTAGTCGCTGCATGAACCTACGAAGCGGGCCAGCGCGGCCTCACTGGGATCGACATCGGTGTGCTCGGCGAGCTCGGAGAGCACCGAGACCGCCCACTCCCACGTGGGCGGCGGCTCTGGCGGCGCTGGTGCGGGGGTGGGCGTGGCTCGATGGTGTCCGCGGTCGATCAGGCGTCGGCGGGGGCCAGGGTCGGGCTCGCAGGTTCCGCGACCGCGGGATGACACGCTGCCACCGCGAGCAGAGCGGCCATCGCGGGACGGAGCAAGCGCATGCGCATGAGGTCCCGCTCCGCCGGCTCACGCGAGGCCGGAGGAGACCGGCAGGCGCGCGAGCTTGGGGCCGTCGACCGGATCGAGGAAGCCGGCGAACCACCGCCGCAGCTTCATGATTGATCCGTCGCCGTCACAGAGCACCGGGTGCGCGTGGTACTCCTTGCTCTCCCAGATCCGCAGGTCCTCGCGGTAGGTCTTCATCATCTGCCAGATGATGAAGCGGCGAACGATGTTGGACCAGCCCGGCACCGTCGTCTTCTTGATACAGAACGTCATCCGGTGGCTGGTGTAGACCTCGTCGATCGGGACGATCGACGAGAACACCATCGCGGTGGTGCCGGGGATCTTGGGGAAGTGGACGTAGTGGAAGCCGGGCTCGATGAGGTGGAACTCGAGCCGGAAGTCGATCGTGGTGCCGAACCGCTCGACCGCCATCTGCTGGTTCACGCGGAGGCTGCCGGCATCTTCGGTGAATTCGAACCGCGGCATGGTGTGGCCGTGGACCGCCCAGAAGTGGGCTCCGTCGACCGAGTTCTCCATGATGTCCTGGCCGTGGATCCGGATCGAGAAGTCGAAGTGCTCGGGCTCGCAGTACTGCGCCGGATCGAAGCCCTCGATGGTGGGCAGCGGCCGCTTGGGCGGGCCACCCGACGCGCTGCGGTACATGAAGATCATGCCGTAGCGCTCCTCTACGGCGTAGCTGCCGACCTTGGCCTTGGCCGGGATCTTCTTGCTGTACGGAATGTCGACGCACTGACCATCGCGGCCGAACGACCAGTGGTGGTACGGGCAGCGCACCGTGTTGCCACGCACGCAGCCGCCCTCGGAGAAGTGGGCGCCCAGGTGGGGGCAGATGTCGTCGATGACGCCGACCTTGCCGTCGTCGCCGCGGAACATCACGAAGGTGGTGCCGAACTGCCGAATCTTCCTCAGCTGGCCGCGCTTCAGATCGCGGCTCCACGCGAGCTGGAACCAGCCTTCGTAGTAGGGCGAGATGTCGTACCGACGAGGTTGGGAGGCCATCCGGAGAGTCGCCCACCGTAGCGCAGTTCGGGGGAGCGGGGATCTGCCACGCGCCCTGGGCCTTGCCGCGCGATGTCGCGCAGGCGGTGATGTGGTGGACTCGCGCCGCGAAGAACCCACTTGAGCCACGGATCGCGTTGGGCTATGCCGAGCGCGGCGATGCTCGGCTTCTCTCGCGCGTTCCTGTCGTGCTGCGCCGCCGCGGCCCTGACCGCCTGCGGCGCGGGTCAGGGCAAGCACCTGCGCGCGGTCGTGGCTCCGGCCGCGCCGTCGGCCGTGCCGGAGCAGTGGGACTTCAGCGATCCCGCGACGCTGCCCGCGCACCGCGAGGCGGCGATGGCTGCGTGCGCGTGGTACCTCGACGTCGCGCCGGCGACGGCGGACTCGAAGCAGTGGGTGCGCACCCGCGACTTCGCGATCGATTGGATCGAGGCGATGACCGATCCGTCGCTGCCGGTGGCGCAGCCGGTGGTCGCCTATGCCGCGACCGATCGCCGCTTCGTGTACTCGTCATACATGCGGGCGGCGTATCAGTGCGGCAAGGCCGACTACCTGCTGCGGATGCACGACGCGGGGACCGAGGTCGCGTCGTTCGATCTCGGGGCCGAGACGGCGGGTATAGAGGGCATGCAGCGGCTGTTCCGTGCCCTGCGGAAGTGGGACCCGAAGAGCCACTCGAAGCGGCTGCGTCGTTACTCGCGCAAGCTCGAGAGCGGCAAGCTCGAGCCGTTCCTGCGGGCGCGCATCAGCAAGGGGTAGTCGCAAGGGGCAGGGCCCGCGAGCCGAATCGACTCGCGGGGCGCCCCGCTGATCATCACTCGCCGGTGATGATGGTGCAGTGCTGCTGGTAGACGACGCCGAGGATGTCCATGGTCTTGTAGTCGAGCGTGTCGACGCGGCTGATGCCGCCGGCCTTCTTGGCGCCGTCGAGGCTCATGTCGCCCCACGAGGCGACGCCGAGCACGCCGGACGCGCAGGCCTTGCCGGTCTTGGGGCCGGGACGGGCGGTGTCCTCGAGTTCGACGCGGGTGGAGGGGTTGATGCCCTTGGCGCCGGCGTAGATGCCACCGACCGGCGGCTGGTAGCCCAGAGCACCGGCACAGCCGGAGCCGACGAGGGAGATGAAAATGAGGGTGGAGAGGGTGCGAACGCGCATGTGATTGATGCTCCGTGGTGGCGGCGGTACGTCGATGAAACTCGCTACGCGAGGTTGCACCGGGGCACCGTTCGCGGCGGGAATCTAGGGCGTCCGCTCTCGCTGCGTCAAGTTCACGACGATCGTCGTCGACCGGGTCGGGTCCGAGCACACGATCGTCGGATCGTCGCGCGAGTTCAGCACCGCGCGCCACGCGGTGGATGCCGTCCCGCTCGAGCGCGCCCAGCTCAGGGCCGCGAGCCGTCCACGCGGTAGCGCGCCAGATCCACGTGGAGGTGGTTGCGGTGCGCGCTGTCGAAGAAGGGCGTCACCACCACCGAGAACACCGCCTCGTCGAACAGGCGGTTGGCCAGCGCGCGCAGAAACCGGGATTTCGCGTCGGTGGGCTCGGCTTCGTTGGGTCGAAAGTGCTCGAGCACGTCGACCACCGCGCCGTTGGCGAGCGTGAACCGCCGCAGGTCGAAGCCGTTGGCGTAGCTGTGCTCGCTGACGAGATCGTAGCGCGCCATCTCGCGGCAGTTGAAGGTGCCAAGGTGCTCGATCCCGACGATGCGGCTACCGAATGCGCGCTCGGCCTCTTCTTGCGCGACGCGCTCGAAGTCGGCGAGCGCGAGCGCCATCGTGCACGTCAGCAACGGCGCGCTGCTGTAACGGATCGCGCCGGGCCCCCGACGGAAGCGCACCACCTGCTTTGCGCCGCACCGGGGCACGCCGTCCACCTCGCGGCTGGTGCCGATGCGCGCTGGCTTGAACGTCACGCCCGCGTCGCGCAGCCGCGTCTCGCAGTCGGCGAGCGGCGCGGGCGGACCGGGCACTGCGTCGTTGTCGGGATCGAGATCGGCGTGGGTGAAGCGTGGGGGCGGCGCCGGATCGGGCGCGACCGGCTTGGGGGTCACTGCGACCGGCTTGGGGGTCGGCGCGACCGGCCCCGGCGCGGCCTGGGTCGCGACGATGGTCGACGGCGACCGCGGTGGCGGGGTGGCCGGAGGCGCGGCGGGAGTGGGCGGCGGAGCCCCACAGCCGACGAGCGACACGACGAGGACCCAGGAGCGAGCGCGCGATCCCATGGCGTCGTCGCACCTCACGACCGCCCCGAGATCTCGTGCCGCGCGGCGTCGCCGTCCGGCGTGTTGCCGACGTCGGTTCCTCCGGCGATCCATGGCGACTCGATCGCCAGGGCCTGCGCCCACGCATCGGTCGCCTCGGGGAATCGCCGGAGCAACCCATGAGCCGCGCCCGCCTGCTCCGATCGCGTCGGCGCGATCGGTCCATCGACCGCGACCGCGACCGCCGGCGCGTCGATCCACGGCGGGGACCACCGCGCGAGGGCACCGGGCAGAGGCAGCGTCCGCGCGAGCTCCTTCATCAACGCAGGCACGGTGTCGATCGCCTGCTCGCGCAACGTCGTCAGCAGGCCCGGCATCCACGGCAGCAGCACCGCGTCGGGGAGCACCGAGAACGCGCGACCGAGCAGCTCCACCGCCAGCGGCGCGGCCTTGGGCGCGAACGCGAGGGCCCGCAGGAACCCCGAGAGATAGCGCGGGAACCCGTTACGCCCGAGCGGATGCTCGAGCACCGCGGCGAACGCCCCACGCACACCCGCCTCGTCACGCAGCTGCACCAACCACTGCGTCGCCCACAGCAGCCCGAGCTTCTCGGGGTCGGCCGCCTGCGCGCTGGCCTGCTCGATCGCGATCACGAGCTGGCTGCGCTGGCAGCCCATCGCGAGCGCCAGGCTCTCGAGCGTGAACACGAACGACAGCACCGCGCCGAGCTGCAACGGTGAGGTCCCGCGATCGCCGAACGCGGCCGGCAGGGAGCTGGCGTAGGTCGCGTAGCCGGTCGCGACGAACCGGGATAGCCAGGCGGGCACGCCTTGCGGCTGGGCCCGGAAGTGGTGCACCAGCCGCCGCGCGCGCTCGAAGATCTCGCCGGCGTCGTCGGGCCCGTGCTCGCGCGCGAGCAGGTGGACGGCGCGCTCGCCCAGCGTCTGGGCCAGGCGCGATTGATCGAGCAGCAGCACGCACGACTCCGCGGCCTCGAGGGCGTCGGTCGTCCGCGCGGTCTCGGCGAACGCCGCCTCGGTGAGCCGCCGCTCGAGGACCTGCTCGACGGTGACGCCGGCGAAGCCGAGCTCGATCACCGCACGCTGCTCGGGGCCAGAGAGCCGCACGTCCCAGCTCTCCTGCCGCGGCTCGGCGCCGAGCTCGAGCTTGCCCATGATCGGGCGCGCCACTCGGGCGTCGGGCAGGATCCAGTGCAGTCGCCACAGCAGACGCGAGCACGCCCGCAGCTCGGGCTCGGCGTCGAAGTCCATCAGGGCGCGCACGACCTTGGTGGTCTTCGCCGTGAGCCCGATCGGCGCCAGTCGATCGTAGACGTCCTGCACCAACGGCGGCAGCGAAGCATATCCGACCTGCCCGATCCGATCGCCCCCGAGCATCGCGTGGCAGATCGCGCGGACATCCCGGCGCCCAGGCACGGCGCCCTTCTCGAGGCAGGTCTGTGCGGCGTCGATGAAGTCGAACGGCGACGGCCGGCGCCGCGATCGCATCCGCGCGAGCAGGATCGACGTCTCGTAGATCGCGATCGCGTCCGCCGTCGACGCGAGGTAGCGGTGCTTTCGGGCGTCCGCGACCACCCGCGTGCACCACCCGATGAGCTCGGCCTCGTCGGCTTCGGTCAGCGGTGGAGGATCGCGCAGCACCGCGCGCAGCCCGAGCTGCTCGGGCACCGGGGCGGTGCGCTTGGGCTTGGGCTTGGGCCCACCGGCGGCCTTGGCGGCCTTGGCCGACTTCGTCGACTTGCCGGCATCCAGCGTGAACGGCACCACGTTCCACCGCGCGATCGCCTTGCGCCACACGGTCTCGGCCAGCGACACCGCCCCGCGTGGGTGACCGAACTGCAGCTCGATCGCGCCATAGCTCGACGGGATGAAGCCGTACTTCCACGCCGTGCCGCTCTTGGCGTCGCCCTCGGCGCCTGCCCACAGCAGCGCGTTGGCCGTGCCCCACTCCGGGCAGTCGTCGGCGACGGTGTGCGCGGCGCCGCAGATGAACACGGCGTCCTCGGGGTCGACCCCGCGTGCGGCGAGGGTCTGCTTGATCCGCGTCCACATGAAGCGATCGCGGCGGCGGATCTCCTCGCGGGCGTGGGGCGTCGAGCCGAGCCGACGGAACAGGCTGCCGACCATCGCCATCACCTCGCGGTAGGTGTGCGTGTCGGCGCCGATCGTCGGCTCCTCGATGTACAGCGCGTTCCACTCCGAGAAGTGGGTCATGCGCGCATTCTGCAGCAGGGCGTCGCGGAACTCGACGAAGCTCGGCTCGAGCCGACCGACCTCCACGCCGACTGCCTCGCCGTGCAGGCGGCCCGCGTCATCGTCGTCGTCGGTCGCGGCATCCGCCGCGTCGTCGTCGGGCACGGGCGTCATCGGGTTGTCCGCGGGATCCATCCACCGGAACACCGCGTCGACGTCGCGATCGACGAACACGAGCTCGACGCCCTCGGTGCCGAGGGCGTACGCGATCGCCTGATACTCGGCCGACAGCTCGGTCAGCGGCGCGACCACGGCCAGGGGCGCCCAGTCAGGGGGGAACCCGACGGGCTCCGACGCGAAGGCCTGCAGCGCGACGGGCAGAGTGCAGTCGCGCAGGCCCTCGACCTGATCCCGCAGATCCTCGCAGAACTCGACGAACACCAGCTTGGGTTGGCGCGCCCGCAGCAACCGGACCATGTGGACCGCGCTGGCGGGGCTGTGGTGCGCCACCGGGAAGATCGTCAGGGGCTCGGCCAGGGCGCGACGAACGTCCTCGGCCATCGTCTCGAGGATCGACGCGGTCGCGGCCTCGTCGGCGGTGAAGGCCCGCGCCACTGCGCGGAGCTCCTCGACGAGGGCGGACACGGGCGCCGGGCCCGTGCCGGGCTCGGGCGTGTCACTCATGCAGCGCCAGCGCCTGCTTGCCCGCGGCGAGGAACTCGTCCCACGGCCCGCCGTGCTCCTTGGCCCGCTCCTGGACCACGGCGTGCCAGAACTTGTTGAGCACCGTGAGATCCTCGGGGATCCGCCGCACCAGCGTGCCGACCAGGGCCTGCGCCAGCGCGGCGGGCTCGACCGTCGCCGCGCCGAAGAACTGCCCGTGCAGCACAGCGTCCTCGACCACACCGATCTGCTCGGCGGTGGACAACGCCGATTCCAGTCGCTCGTCGTCGCTGGCCGCAGCCTGGGCGGCGGCCCGCAGATCCGCGAACGTCTGCAGCAGCACCTCGAGCAGTGCCGGCGGGATCTCGACCTCGAACTCGTTGCGCCGCAGGAGGTCGCGCACGCGGAACTCGACGATCTCCTTCTCCGCCCGGCGGTTGGTGACGATGGGGATCTGCACGTAGTTGAACCGCCGCTTGAGCGCGCTCGACAGCTCGTTGACCCCGCGGTCGCGGCTGTTGGCGGTGGCGATCACGTTGAAGCCCGGCTGCGCGAACACGATGTTGTCGGTGTCCAGCTCGGGGATCGACACGTATTTCTCGCTGAGGATACTGATGAGGGCGTCCTGCACGTCCGAGGTGCAGCGGGTCAGTTCTTCGAACCGGCCGAGCTTGCCTTCGAGCATCGCGGTCATCATCGGCGAGGGGATCATGGACGACTTCGATTGGCCCTTGGCGATGACCTCGGCGACGTTCCACGCGTACTTGATGTGGTCCTCGCTCGTGCCCGCCGTGCCCTGGACGACCAGCGTCGAGTTGCCACAGATCGCCGCGGAGAGCAGCTCGGCGAGCCAGCTCTTCCCGGTGCCGGGGTCGCCGATGAGCAGCAGGCCACGGTCGGACGCCAGGGTCACGATCGCCTTCTCGACCAGCGCGGCGTGCCCGTACCACTTCTGTGCGATGGTTCGGTCCAGACCGTCCTTGTCGCGGCTGCCGAGCACGAAGATGCGGACCATCTTCGGCGAGAGCCTCCACGAGAACGGGCGCTTGGTGTCGTCCACGCAGGCGAGGTAGGCGAGCTCTTCGGCGTACTTGGTCTCGGCGGGGGCGCGCAGGAGTTCAGACATCGTGGGCTCCAGACATCATGGCAGGGCGGCTTTGAGCTCGCGGATGAGGGTCTTCATGCTGCCCGACAGCACCGGTGTGCCGAGCTGCTGGAGTTCCCGGCGGAACCATCCATCGACCGAGAAGAACCCGCCGGTCGAAACCGAACCGACCGGCAAGAACGTCGCACCCGACTGGTGGAAGCTGCGAAACACCGGCATCAGTTCGCGGTTGTCGTAGAAGTCCGAGATCCACACGATGACGGTCTTGCGCGGATCGTCGATCTTCGCGGTGACCAGGGGCAGGGTGCACATGCCGTCGGTGCCACCGCCGAGCTGGGTGCGCAGCAGCACCTCGAACGGATCATGGACCCAGGCCGACAGGTCGACTGCGGTCGTGTCGTACGCGACCAGGTGGGCGTCGACGGCGGGTAGCCCGGCGAAGATGCTGGCGAGGATGGTGCAGTTGACCATGGCCGGCACCATCGACCCCGACTGATCGACGACCACGATCATGCGGTGGCGATCGACCTGCTTGGCCCGCTGGCGGTAGTACAGACGATCGACGAACAACTTGTTCTGCTTCGGATCCCAGTTGACGAGGTTGCGCCACAGCGTTCGCTTGAGATCGAGGTTGCGGAAGCTGCGGCGCGGCAGCGTCGACCGATCGGGCTTGCCCCGCGGTGTCGAGGCCACGTCGCGCGCGAGCACGTCGCGCAGATCGTCGATGAACCGGCGGATGATCGCCTTGGCGTGGACGAGGGCCGGCCCCGACAGTCCGTCCTTCTGCCGCAGGAGCTGCTCGACCATGGCCATCGACGGCTGCAGCGTCCTGGCCAGCTTGGCGTCTTTCAGCACCTCGGCCAGCGCCATGCGATCGAGATGACGCTTCTCGATCACGCGCAGGCCGGCCTCGATCTCGGGGGCCGAGAGCAGGCCGCGGCCCTTCTTCAGCTCGCTCACCGCGTCGGCCACGTCGGTGTCCGTCACCTGCGGTCCACCGCCGGTGCCCGAGCCGCGGCCGGCGAACTGTTGGCTGCGCCCGAGCCCCGAGGCATCCTCGAACAGCCGCACGTCGGAGAGCCACTCCGTGTACCGCTCGGCCGACACCTGCTCGGGCAGCTGGCCGCCGAACACGTCGACGACCGCGCGCAGGTACAGCAGCTCGCGCGAGAGCGTCTCGGGGTCGGTGGTGACGTCGGCCTGCACCACGCCGTCGACGTCGAGCTGGACCAGCGGCCGCAGCCCCGGCTTGGCGCGCAGCACCTGGCGCAGCGAGCCGCCGGGCTCGAGCAGCACGCGGGGGAGATCGAGCTCGTCCACGACCGGGCGCATGAGCTCGCCCATGCGTTGCTTGATGCCATCGTCGCCGAGAGATTCGGTGAGCGCCCACCAAAAGCCGAGTTCGCGCTCGCGGGCGCCGCTCATGACTTCCTCAGCAGTCGGCCGGCGCGCTCCTCGAGCACGGCGGCGGCGCGGTCCTTCAGCTTGCCCGCGTCGGCGATGCCCTTGGCCGGGCCGCGCAGCCCCTTCTTGGTCGCGAACGCCAGGGGCTGCACGCAGAAGCCGTCGTCGTAGCGGAGCAGGCCGACGAAGCCGAGCGCGCCCCGCTCGTCGCCCTCGCAGAGGCCCACGAGCGGGCTCGTGCGATCGAACGCGAGAGGAACGCCCTCGGGCGGCGTGCCCACGATCGGGACCGCGAGCTGCACGGCATGGCGGTCGCGCGGGGGTGGTGCCGTGATCGTGGCACCGGCGAGATCGATCGCGTGGGGTTGTAGCGCGCCGGGCAACGGCTTCACCGCGCCGTCCCAGAGCAGATCGCCCGAGCCCAGGGCGGTCGCGTCGGTGATCTGCAGCCGCACCGGGGACGCGAGCGCCGCAACGAGCTCGGGGGCCAACGGGGCGAGCCGCGTGAAGACCTCGGGGCCGGCGATCGCGTCGACGCGCCACGCCGACAGCGTGATCCGGACCAGGCGCCGCGGCTGTCCGTCCGGCTCGAACAGGCCGTGGACGACGAGCGACACCAGGTGATCGTGGTGCACGAGGTCGGCGCCCAGGGGCGTGAGCACGCCCGTGACGCTGCGGCGCGCCGGCGTCGCGGGCAGGGCCGAGCTCGCGAGCATCGCGGTCGACCACAGATCCGACCAGCGCCGCAGGGGCAGCTCGGTGCTCCCCGAGGTCGGCGCGGTGTCGGCGAGCTCGTGGGCGAAGCCGGTCAGCAGCGCCGCGAGTCGCCGCAGGGGCGGGTGCTCCTGCAGCGCGCGCAGGGCCGCGAGCGCCGGTGCGATCGTCGAGAGATCGAGCTGGCCGAAGCCGGCGAGGGCGATCTCGACGAGCCACTGCTGGGTGCTGTGCATCAGCGCGAGCGTCCGCGCGTCGGGGGCCGCCGTGGGGCCGAGCGTCGGCGCCTCGAGCACGAGTCCGGCTGACGCGACCATCGCGGCGAGCAGCGCGTCGCAGATGGCACCCTCGAGGGCCGCGCGCCCGGCCGCGAGGGCGCCGAGGTGATGGGCGAGCAGTTCGCCGCGCTCGATCGCCGCGATCGCCTCGGTGACCGCGCTGCCCAGCGGCGTGCCGGCGACGGCGTGGCCGAGCTCGCGCAGGGCCGCGCGCGCGTCGGGGGACAGCCGCGCCAGACCCGAGCCCAGCGCCCGATCGACACCGTCTACGACCGCGCGCGCCTCGGCCACACCCACCGGGACGACAGGCGCGTTCATCCGGTCACGAACCACGCCATTTCGGGCAGCGGCTCCGTGCTCGAGGGCAGCTCGATGTAGCGCAGGTAGTCGAGGAAGCGCGCGAACACGACCCCGGGATCGTGGGCCGTCTTGGTGCCGTGGAGCTGCCGGGCGATGTCCGACTCGCTCGCGAGGTTGCGATCGGCACAGCCGAGGTACCGCGCCACCCGATCGGCGCCGTACTGCGCCAAGGCGCTGTCGACTAGCGCCCGGATGTGGCCGCAGAACCCGCCTCCGCCGCACGGCCGGTTGTTGTTGGTGCTGCAGGCGTAGTCGCCCGAGCCGGCCTCGATGAACGACACGTAGACCCGCGCGGGATCGGACGAACTCGACACGACGCCCTGCAATCGCCCGTCGTACAGCTCGACGTAGGGCACCTTCTGCAGCTTGCGCTTGGCTGGCGCGGCCCGGCGGTGGGGAACGAGGCTGCGCATGCGGTCCCTCGAGGAGGTCCTCATGATGCCCGAGGCGGATCCCTGACCGCAAGTCGGCCGGGTCGAAGAGCGCGCGCGGAAGCGGCGAAAGGGCCCTCGCGCGTCGCCGTCGCGCGGCCCTGCGCTCAGCCTTCGGGCGTGGGGTTGATCACCCCGGTCCCGGTGCCACCGAGGTACGCGTAGCTGTCGGCGCTCGCGTATCCGACGACGGTGATCATCACGCCGTCGGTCGCCTCGACGCTGTGCACCCCGTCGCTGGTGGTGATGCGGGCGACCTCGTAACCGCCGCCCACGTCGATGAACGCCGAGTTCTCGATGGCGACGCCGTCGAGCTCGACCGCGATGCCGGCGGGCCTGGTGATCACGAAGACGTCGACCTGCCAGCCCGTCGCCACGAGCACGATGTACCGCTGCAGGTACTGCTCGATGGGGCTGAGTTGCACGAGCGCGGGGTCGCCGAGGTTGCTGCCGGTGAGGTTGGCCTGGCCGGTCATGAGGTTGGCGACGGCGATCGGGCGATTCGCCTCGACCAGGAAATCGCCGGGGTGCTCCACGCTGCCGCCGACGTAGTGCTCGACGAAGTCGCCGGCATCGAGCATGACCGGGCCCGCCGGCAAGCCGGTGACCTCGGCGTTGGCGTCGAAGCTCACCGTGGTGCCATCTTCGCTGGCGACGATCTGCCACAGCGAGGTCTCGGGCACGCCGACCTGGCGCACCGGCATGCGCGACGCGACGAATTGCGTGCCCCACAGCCGCACGCCACTGAGCTGATCTTCGATGTGGTCACACGCCGGCACGCTGTGGGGCACCCAGGCGCACTCGTGACCGGAGAACACCGCGATCGGCTTGTTCACGTCAGTGCTCTCGATGCGCGTGCCCGCGAGCGTCGCTGCCTCGGCGACGACCATCACCTCGGCGATGTCGCCCTCGTCGATGGTGATCTCGAACGGCACGCCTGGGCTGCCGGCGGGCACACCCGGGCCCGCCGCCGTGGCCACCGTGGGGGTGACCTCGATCGTGGTGCCGTCGTACGCCGCCGCGAAGGTGAGATAGCCGCGGCCGAAGCCGCCGCCCCAGTGCAGCGCGCGATTGAGCGAGTCCCAGCTCGGCACCGGATACAGCATCGACGCATCCGAGCTCGCCGACCCGATGATGAGCGGGTTGAACTGGTAGGCGACGATCGGCACGTCCGACGTCACCCGATACGCGCCGCCGACCCGCACACCCGAGCCCTGTTGGTTCATGTTGGGCAGGGGAAACGGGTGCAGCGTGAGCGGCGAGACGATCATGCTCGCGACCTCCTGCCACACGCCGCCGACCTTCTGCTCGACGACGACGTCGGCGTCGGTGCTCGGCTGCGGATTCGAGACCGCGATCGCGTACTGATCGTTCTCGAGTCCGCCGTTTTGGTCGAGGTCGACGGCGAAGAACAGGCAGCCCACCGTGCTCTGCCCCTCCAACGCCTGCGCGCAGGTCTCGGGGATGGCGGGGCCCTCGCGCACTCCGACGTCGGGCATCGGCATCCCGCCGACGTCGAAGATGGGCACCGAGGTGCCGCCTCCGCTCTCCGAGGTCGCGCTGGCCGACCCCGACGTGGTGTCGGCGGTCGCGGATGTCCCGCTGCTGTCGACGGGCCCGGCGGTCTCACCGGGCCCGGCAGTCTCACCCGCGGAGGTGCCCGAGTTCGCGTCCTCGCTACGCCCGCGCGTCTCGCTGCTGCAGGCGCCGAGCGCTGCGATCACCACGTACGTCAATGTTCTCATGCACGATCCCCCCGCGCAGGATATCAGCCCCGCGCGCGCGCGTCGGCCCCTGGACCCCGCCGTCCCTACGTAGCCCGCGTGATGTGCCGGCGTCGCCCCTTGATCGCAATACCTTGCAGGTATCGCAGCGCCGTCGCGCCCAGCTCGCGATCGATCGCCACGTAGCTCGCGCGCTCTGCGACCTCGATCTTCCCCACATGCACCGCCGCGATGCCGCCTTGGCCGGTGCAGGCACCCAGGATGTCGCCGGGGCGCAGCTTGTCGCGGCGGCCGGCGTGGATGTACAGGGTGACCCGGCGCGCGACCACGGGGGCGTCGCTGTCGGGCTCGGGCGCGCGCTCGAGGACGGCGGTGATGCCGGCGAACGTCTCGATCGCATGCAGCCGAGGCAGGTCGTCGTCGCCGACCAGGCTCACGGCGACGCCGGTCGCTCCGGCGCGGCCGGTGCGGCCGATGCGATGGACGTAGACCTCGGGATCGAAGGGCAGCTCGATGTTCACCACGGCGTCCAGTCCGGCGAGATCGATGCCACGGGCGGCGACGTCGGTGGCGACGAGCACCCGCACGCTGCCGCCAGCGAAGCGCGCCAGCACCCGCTCGCGATCGGGCTGCTCGAGATCACCGTGGAGCGCGGCGGCGTCGATGCCCCGCGCGACCAGAGCGGCGGACAACGATGCGCAGGCGATGCGGGTGTTGCAGAACAACAGCGCACTGCCCGGCGCATGCGTGCGCAGCCACGCCGCTGCGACATCTTCGCGCTGGGCCTCGCCCAGGCCGACGAACGCCTGGGCGATCTGCGGGACCGAGGCTTGCCCCGCGCTCACGCGCCGCGGCGCGTCCTGGATCGCCGCGCTCACCCGCAGCACGTCGCCGACGAGCGTCGCCGAGAACAGCAGCGTCTGTCGCGGCTGGCCACACGCAGCCACGAGCGCGAGCACCTCGTCGCCGAAGCCCATGTCGAGCATGCGATCGGCCTCGTCGAGTACGCACGTGCGCACCCGCGACAGCTCGAGCCTGCCATCCCGGAGGTGCTTGCCCACGCGGCCCGGCGTGCCGACCACGATGTGGGCGCCGTGGCGCAGCGAGGCGATCTGAGGGAGAAGCGGCACGCCGCCGCAGAGCACGAGCACCTTGACGTTCGCGATCGGCCGCGCGAGCTGGCGCAGCACCCCCGCGATCTGGGTGGCCAGCTCGCGGGTCGGGCACAGCACGAGCGACTGCGGCCCCCAGCGGGTGACATCGAGGGCCGCGAGCAGGCCGAGGCCAAAGGCGATGGTCTTGCCGCTGCCCGTCGGCGCCTCTGCGAGCACGTCGCGCGAGGCGAGGATCTCGGGCACCGCCGCGGCCTGGATCGCGGTGGGCGTCGCGTAGCCCAACGCCTCGAGGTTGGCGACCAGGGCCGCCGGTACGCCGAGCGCGGCGAAGCCGGACGGCTCCGACGACGCGGGCTCGCTCGGGCTGGTGCGCATTACTTGCCCACGTAGCGATCCATCACCGCGCGCAGCCGCGGGATCATGATCGCGATCATCAACGAAGCCAGCAGCGCGCCGCCGAAGTTGATGAAGAAGATGACCGACTTGTGCTCGAAGGCGTCCATCAGGCCCGACAGCAGGCCCGACAGCTTGTTGCCGATCGACGCCGACAAGAACCATCCGCCCATCATCAGCGCGGTCAGCCGTGGCGGGCTGAGCTTGGACACCAGCGACAGACCCATCGGCGACAGGCACAGCTCGCCGACGGTGATCACCGCGTAGGTGCCCCCCAGCCACAGCCAGCTCGCCTTCTCCATGCCGTTGTGCGTGGCGTAGGTCGCCGCGACCATCACCAACGTCGACAGCGCGGTGATGAGCAAGCCGATCGAGATCTTGCCCGGCGTCGACGGCTCCTTGTTGCGCCGAGCGAGCCACGCCCATACGCCCACCACGAGCGGTGTGAGCAGGACGACGAAGAACGCATTGATCGACTGGAACAACTCGGTCGAGACCAACGACTTGTTCACCCCTGGCGGCGTCCACTCGCTCTTCGGCAGGTTGTTGAAGTACGGGTGGGGACCGATGACCTCGATCGGCTTGCCGTCGGCACCCAGCTCGCGCACGCCGTGGGCGTCGGTCTTGGGCACCGGCCGCGGCTTGGTGTCGACCTCCTCGACGAGATCGAAGGTCTTGGCCGCGCTCGCCATCGACGCCGGCATCTCGCGGTCGGTGTAGCGGTCGGCCCACACCGTCAGCGCCGATCCGTTTTGGTGGAACACCGCCCAGAACACCACCACCACCCCGAAGATCGGCAGCAGGGCGCCGACGCGCTCGCGGTCCTCACCCTCCGAGTTGCGCCACAGCGACACGTAGAACCACACCACGGGTGCGCAGGCGAACAGGAACGAGTCGTTGCTGTTGGACCCGAACAGCGTGTTGCCCTCGCCGAGCAGCGCAGGCACGCCGAACCATCCCAGCACGCCGAAGGCCGCGGCGGGGCCGAACACGCGACCCAGGATACGGCCCACTGGCTCGTCGCCGGGCTTGGCCGGCTTCATCACGTCGGCCTCGGCGATGTGCTTGCGACCGGCGATGAACCACAACACGCCCAGGAACATCCCGATGCCCGCCGCCATGAACGCCGCCCACCAGCCGATGCTGTTGCGCAGCACCGCGGCGACGAAGTTGCACACGAACGCGCCGATGTTGATCCCCATGTAGAAGATGTTGAAGCCGGCCTCTTTGTAGGGCCGGAAGCGCTCATCGTTGTCGTAGAGGTTGCCGACCAGCGCCGAGATGTTGGGCTTGAAGAAGCCGTTGCCGATGATGATGAGCAGCAGCGACAGCCAGAACGAGGCCCCGTCCCCGGGGATGGCGAGGCCGCAGTAGCCCACGCCCATGAGCACGCCGCCGAAGATGATGGCCTTGCTGTAGCCGATGACGCGGTCGGCCAGCAGGCCGCCGACGAACGGCGTGAGATACACGAGCGCCAGGTAGGTGCCGAACACATCCGAGGCGTTGCGGTCCGACATCGCCAGCCCGCCCATCGACGGGTTGTTCGGGTCGGCCGGGTCCGTCATGTACAGGACGAAGATGCCGAGCATCAGGTAGAAGCCGAACCGCTCCCACATCTCGGTGAAGAACAGAACCGGCAGGCCTCGGGGATGGTTCTTGAACATCGAGCAGACTCGCGATTCGCGGTGAAGGCGGATGCTCCCACCATGGCGCCCCGAGTCGCAACCCCAAGGCGATCCCCGGGTGCGCCTTGCAGCCCGCCCACAACCGCCCATCGCCTCATCGACGCAGCGCGCGTGCACACGGCGCCCGCGGGGTGATAAAGAGAACGCTGCGGTCAGACCGCCCAGGGAGCAGCGCGATGGCACGACGACGACGCGAGATGGGGCACGGCGGAGCGGTGGCGTGCCTCGTGGCCGCACTCGGGTGCGGGGACGCCGGTGATGGCGCGGGCGCCGAGGTCAGCGTCGGCACCGGCGCTTCGACGATGGCCGCCACCGCCACGGCCACCGAGGATCCGAGCACCGCTTCGGGCTCCGGCGGTCCGACCCCGATGTCGGCCTCCGATTCCGCGGATGGGTCGAGCGGTGATCCGAGCAGCGAGAGCGACACCGGTCCGGGCGGCGGCTGCGAGGGCGTCTCGCTCCGCGACATCCCGGCCGACACCGCGATGCGCGGTCCGTGGACGGTGGGCGCGCGCACCGTCGATGTCGCAGGGCTCGACGTCGAGGTCTGGTACCCCGCGGCACCCGGTGCCGAGGACGGCGCCGAGCAGGTCGTCTACGACATCCGCGAGGCCATCCCCGCCTCGGAGCGGCGCAAGATCTCCGACGAGGACAACCCGTGGCAGCCGTGTGACTGCTTTCGCGACCTCGAGGTCGATGCCGACCACGGGCCATACCCGGTCATCGTGTTCGTGCACGGCACCGCCAGCTTCCGCTCGCAGTCGCTGCCACAGATGGTGCACTGGGCCAGCCGCGGCTTCATCGTCGTCGCCGCCGATCATCCCGGGCTGTGGCTCGCGGATCTGCTCGGCAGCGTGTGTGGAGCGGGCACGGTGGCGCAGGATCTCGAGGGCAACGTGCAGTCGATCCTCGAGGCGGTGCGCGGCGAGACCGACGAACTCGCGTTCCTCGGCGATCGGATCGACACCGGGCGCATCGGGATGTCGGGGCACAGCGCCGGCGGCGGCGCGATCGAGGGCTTCGGCGACGACGCCCAGGTGCTGGTTCCCCTGGCCGCGGGCGGCACCCAAGCCGGCGCGGCGCTGGTCTCGACGCTGGTGCTCGGCGGCACCGCCGACACGATCGTCGCCTACTCCCAGACGCAAGGTGGCTTCACGGCGTCGCCCTCGCCCAAGCGCCTGGTCGGGATCGAGAACGCCGGTCACCTGACGTTCTCGCAGATCTGCTCGATGACCAACGCTGCCGGCGCAAACCTGCTCGAGATCGCGACCGACGCCGGGGTGTGCGGCGCCCAGTTCGCCGGGTTCTTGTTCCAGTGCTCGGACGAGCTCATCGCCGACACCCGCGGCTGGGAGATCATCGACGACGTGACCGCTGCGGCGTTCGAGGAGACGCTGCACTGCTCGGCGGCGGGCGAGCGCTTCGACGGGCTGCAGGCGCGCTATCCCGAGGTCTCGGAGCTGCTGCAGCGCTGAGACAGCGATCGGGAGGGGGAAGGGGGACCGGCCCGGTCCCCAGAAGGGCTGAGCACGGCCAGTCCCAGGGACCTAGTCCAGCACCTCGACGCGGGTGCGTTCCTCGCCGATCTCGGCGCGACGCGACTCGATGAAACCGTCGAGATCGCCGTTGAGCGCGGCGCAAACCGCTGGGCTGATGCCCATCGCCGTCTCGGTGCGCCACGAGAACACGTAGCTCGCGCCGGCGTCGTACATCGGCTGGATGTCGGCGAGGCGCACCGCGTTCACGATCACGCGGGTATCGGGCGCCAGCCGACGCAGCTGACGGCACAGCTCGAGGTTGGTGATGCCCTTGAGGATGTCGTCGGGGATCGTGCAGATCACCACCTCGGCCTGGGCGACGCCGGTGTGGCGCAAGGTCTCGAGGTTGCCGACGTCGCCGTAGACGACTCGGGCGCCGCGCTCGCGGATGCGGTCGTGTAGCGCCACGTTGAAGTCGACGATGAGCACGTGGGGCAACAGCGTCGGGTGGGTGCGGCCGAGCTCGTACAGCAGCGACGAGGCGAGGCGGTGGAAGCCCAGTAGGACCAGGCGCGGGGGCAGGCCGTGGTCGGCGTCGGCCGCAGCGGGGGCCTTGCTGCGGCTGCCCTCGCGGATGCCGAACAGCGCCAGCAGCGGACCGATGCGGTGGTGCAGGGGATCGGCGATCGTGAACAGCCCCGGCGTGACGATCGCGGTGAGGACGAACGCGAAGATCACGACGCTGACGAGGCCGCCGTCGATGTGGCCCAGCGCCAGGCCGAGGTACGCGATGACGAGCGCGAACTCGGAGACCTGCGCGAGCTTGGTCGAGGTCGTGACCGCGTGTCGGCGATCGAGCCCGGTGGCGTATAGCAGCGGCAGGAACACCAGGTAGCGCAGCGCCGTCATCACAGTCGCGAGCACCAGAGCCACGAGCAGCACCGTGGGCCCCTCGGGGATCGGGATGCTCATGCCCAGCGCGACGAAGAACAGCGTGATGAAGAAGTCGCGGAGGTTGCCGACCTTCGCCATCACCTCGTGGGCGTAGGGGAACGAGGCGATGCTGACACCGGCAACCAGGGCGCCCAGCTCCATCGACACCGACGGCTCGAGCGGCAGGTGCAGGGCGTGGGCCCACGGCCCCAGCTGACCGGCGAACGTGCCCAGGCCGAAGCACCAGCCAAGCGCGAGGGTCACCACCAGCTCGGGCGACTTCGCGACCCGACGGAACGCCACGGGCAGCACGAACCGCGTCGCCGCCCAGGCCAGGGCGATGACCAGCACGACGCCGAGCAGCGTGCCCACCAGCGGTGCGGGGTGCGGCGACTCGAGGTTGGGCTGCAGCGCCAACAACACGATCGCCCAGATGTCCTGGAAGATGAGCAGGCCGACGCAGAGCCGGCCGTCGACGGTGTCCATCTGCAGGCGCTCTTGCAGCACCTTGACCACCAGCAAGGTCGAGGAGAACGCGCACGCGAGCGCCAGGTACAGCGGCTCGAAGCCCGAGCCGCCGACGCCGAGATCGAGCGTCGCGACGACGCTGAACAACCCGAAGCCCGCGAGCACCGATAGCGGCACCTGCAGCAGCCCGGTGAGCAGCAGCGTGCGTCCGCTGGCCAGCAGCGCCCGCAGATCGAGCTCGAGGCCGATGAGGAACAGCAGCAAGACGAGGCCGAGCCCGGCGATGGTCTCGATGTGCTCGCGATCGTTGATGAGCTGCAGCCCGACCGGCCCGACCAGCAATCCGGCGAGGATGAAGCCGGCGATGCTCGGCAAGCGGATGGCGCCGCTGACGAGCGCGAGCACGGCGGCGGCGAGGAAGCAGATCGCGATGCCGGCGACGAGCGGCGCGGGCCCGCCACCCGCGGCGAGCACGACGTCTGCGGCGATCATCGGCGGCCCCCGACCACGGCGTGGCGAGCCTCGGAGACGGTGCGGAAGGCGGCGCTCGGCGGTCGGATCACGTGGGGTCTGCCGAGCTTATCGCGGAAGCCCGACCGCGGCTGGGTATCGTGATGGAGGTGACGCCGGCGGCGATTCTCGACGCGCTGCGGTGCTCGCGGTCATTGCGGCATGGACGGCGTCGGCACTGCCGCCCGGCGCCCTCGGACCATCGCGCGGTGGACAGCCCGCGCTCACGGATCGCGGACGAGCTCCGCGCCGTCCACCGTCATGACCCAGCGACCCTCACGCTGCTGTGGCGGCGCGCCGACATCGAAGGTGGTCTTGACCACCATCACGCCGACCACGAAGTCGTCGCCGTCGAAGCCCTGCAACGGCCCGTCGATCGAGACGGTGCCGGTGCCCGAGCGCCGGCGATACGAGACGGTGCCGTCCAGATCGATGCGCAGCTCGACGCCATCGCCGCGCCACATCCCCGCATAGTCGCCGCGCTCTGTGGGCAACGGCTGGCCCTCGCACGCGACGATCGCCAACACGAGGGCCGGGAGCACACACCGCAGGCGACGTCGCATGGCGGTAGCGTAGCAAGCGCTGCGCTGGGCGCACGGAGGCGGGCGCACGGGTGCGGTCGGCCTCCGTCCCGACTTGCGGCTAGTTCAACCCGCCGCGGGCCGCGGCGAGCATCGCCTCGAGCTCCGCGGCCGTCGACAGGCCGACCCTGCGGCCGAGCTCGCGGCCGCCGTGGAAGACGACCAGGGTCGGCACCGAGGTGGCGTCGTGGCGGCCGGCGAGTTCGGGGTTGGCGTCGATGTCGACGGTGAGGATGCGGAAGCGACCCGCCGATCCACGGGCGAGCCGCTCGAGGATCGGCGCCTGGCTTTTGCACGGACCGCACCACGTGGCGGTGAAATCGACGAGGACCGGCAGGTCCGACTCGAGCACGGCGGTGTCGAACTCGGCGGCGTCGATGGTTCGTACAGGTTCGCTGCGGGCGATCCGTTCACGCCACGCGGTGAACAGGGCCGCGAACTCGGGGCGGCTGCGCAGCGCGCCGAGGTCGGCGTCGGCCTCGAGCTGCTCGAGATTGTCGTAGTCGACCGCGAGGGCCCGCTCGACCTGGCGCATCGCGTCGTCCATGCGACCCACCCCGACGTAGGCACACGCGGCGCCGTGGAAGATGTACGGGTTCTCGTCGGCCCACTGCTGGGCGAGATCGGCGAGCTGGGCGGCACGGGGGAAATCACCGATCTGATGGGCGAGCACGCAGGCGTTGTTGTGGGCGTACGTGAACGCCTCGCGGTGGGGCCCCGGATCGGGCACCGGCAGGTCCATCGCGAACTCGAGGAGCATCAGCCGCACGCGCACGTCGTCGCAGCGGAACGACGCGTTGAACACGTGGGCGACGATGTCGCCGCGTTGGGGCACCCGCGCCAGGACGTCGGGCAGCGCGTCGGGCACGTGCGAGGCGACGGCGGCCAGCGCGTCGGCGATCTGCTCCTCGGGTCCGGCGTCGAACGCGTCGGTGTCGAGCAGCGGCAAAGCCTCACGCAGATGACGGGTCGCGTGCTCGGCCACCAGCGCCACGATGTGGGCCCGCGTCGCCGCATCGGCGCCGGCACCCTGGGCGATCGCTTCGGGCACTCGGCCACCACGGACCAGGGCGACCTGGGCGTAGGGCGCGGCCTCTTTGTTGGTTGGATCGAGCGTCGCGGCCCGCTCGAAGCGGCGCACCGCGATCTCGCTCTGCTCCGGATCGTCGGGATCGAAATCGGTGCCGACCTCGACGTACATCGCCGCGAGCTCGCCCGTCGACCACGTCGTCTGGGCCGCGGCCCAGCGCTCGGCCCCCGCCTCGTCCTCGGCTTCCAGCACGCCGCGCAGCGGGTTGCCGGCGAGCACGAACGGCGGGCCGACGCGCCCCATCTGCGCGCCGTACTTCTGATCGAGCGAGGCGCCCGAGAAGCGAGCATGGGCGATCGGCACCACGTCGTGCACCGCCGCCAGGATCCACATCGCGTGGTGGGCGATCTGTGCGACGGTGGCCGGCGGCGTGAACTCGTCGACCCAGAAGACCGCCGCGCCGTGGGTGGGATCGAACGCCACCGAGGTGTTGCGGAACGGCCGCTCGTCGGCGCGGCGGTCTGCGTAGGCCGCCATCCACGCCTGGTGCAGCGCGTGGAGCACCGCGCGCACCCCGGGCAGCACCGGCGCGGCGAGCTTGAGCGCCACCCCGAAGTCGTCGGAATCGAAATCCTCGAGGATCGCGGGATAGCCCTCGAGCGGGAATGGGACCGACTGCACGCCCGGCGGTGGGCCGTGACGCCAGTGGGTGACCTCGGCGTCGGAGTCCTGCTCGTCCTCGGGCGGAACGTCGCCGTCGCCGTCGCCGTCGCCGTCGCCGTCGGGCTGGGCGTCGCCGTTGGCGTCGCCTTCGGGCTGGGAGTCGCCGTCGCCGTCGGGCTGGGCGTCGCCGTCGCCCTCGTCTTGGATCAGCTGATCGACCGTGGTCGTGACCGAGAACAGCCACGCCGCGTCGACGCCCGCCTCCTCGAGGGTTCGCAGGCGCTCGATCGCAGCCGCGTGGGCGAGCTCGGTGCGAGGCACCCACGAACCCACGATGAAGCGCGTCCTCGCGTCGCCCTCACCCACCTCGGCGGCGACCTCCTCGAGGACGTTGGCCTCCAGCAGATGCGCGGTGAATGCACGCACAGCGTCGTCACCGACGGACTCGCGCAGCCGCAGGATGCAGCTCGCGTGGACGAGGTGGGGCGAGAGCTCGTCGAAGTGGTGGAGTTGCACGGCGCCGATACGCTAGCGCACGCGATGCGCTGCCGTCGGCCGTTTGCGAGATCGCCGGCGCGCGCGGTGTCTGCGGGGGCGGCGGCGCCCGGCCACCCGCTGCGCCGACGGCGTTTCGCGGAGGCCACCGCCGATCCGCGGTTGCGCCCCGCGGAGCACGCAGATAGCGTTGCGGTGAGGATCCACGATGCGCCGTCCCATCCATGTCCTGCTGTGCACGGTGGCCGCGCTCGCGGCGTGCTCCGACGAATCCCAGCCCGGAGCCGGTGAGAGCACCGGAACGACCGCTACGAGCTCGAGCACATCGACGACCGCGGTCGATCCCAGCCCCACCACCAGCCCCACCGACCCCGACAGCACCGGTGCCGACACCAGCACCGGCGCCGACACCGACGGGCCGCAGGTCGGCAAGGGCGAGGTCCGGTTCGTGGCCCTGGGCGACGCCGGCGAGGGCAACGCGACCCAGATCGCCGTCGGGGAGACCATCGCGTCGGTGTGTGCCGAGCGGGGCTGCGACTTCGCGCTGTACCTCGGCGACAATTTCTACGATGTCGGCGTGGACTCGCCGATGGACGTGCAGTTCGACGAGAAGTTCGAGATCCCGTACGCGGCGATCGACTTCCCGTTCTACGTCACGCTCGGCAACCACGACTACGGCGCGCTCGGCAACGAGTGGGGCAAGAGCCAGCACCAGATCGAGTACAGCACCTACAGCGACAAGTGGATGCTGCCGGCCGAGTACTACTCGTTCCAGCAGGAGAACGCCCACTTCATCTCCCTCGACACCTCGCAGGTCTTCTGGGACCGCGACGTCGACCTGCAGAGTCAGTTCATCCAGCAAGACCTCGCCGGGCTGCAGGACACCTGGATCATCGCGTTCGGGCACCACCCGTACCTCTCCAACGGCCGCCACGGCAACGCCGGCAACTACGAGGGGCTCGGCGGACTGATCGGTGGCGCCGGCGTGCAGGACTTCTTCGAGGAGAGCATCTGCGGTCAGGCCCACATCTACATCTGTGGCCACGACCACAATCGGCAGTGGTTGCTGCCGGAGTGCGGCACCGAATTCCTGGTCTCGGGCGGCGGTGCCAAGCTCACCGGGTTGGTCAACCGCAACGACAACCCGACCTATTGGGAAGACGACGAGTCGCCGGGATTCCTGTGGGTCGAGATCATCGACAACACGTTCACCGGCGTGTTCTACGACGTCGACGGTGTCGCGCAGTACGAGCGCACCATCGTGCTGTGATCGGGGCGGACCGAAGGTGCCGCTCCCGCGTGAGTTCTACGATCGCGATGTCGTCGCCGTCGCCCGCGACCTGCTCGGCGTGATCGTGCACCACGGCGGCGTGGCGCTGCGCATCACCGAGGTCGAGGCCTATCGCTGGCCAGGCGACACGGCGTGCCACGCCCGCGCCGGCAAGACCCTCCGCAATGCCGCGCTGTGGGGGCCGTGCGGCCACAGCTATGTGTATCTCTGCTACGGGCTGCACCACATGCTCAACATCGTGACCGGCGGCGACGCCGACGCGGCCGCGGTGCTCGTGCGCGCGGCCGAACCAGTCACGGGACTGCCGACGATCCGCCGTCGTCGCGGTGGCAAGGACGGGCCTGTGCTGCTCACGGGCCCCGGCAAGATCGCCGCTGCGCTGGGACTCGGTCTCCGCGACTCGAACATCCCCGTGTACCGCCCGGGCGGCCTGTGGCTCGAGGGCGGCGATGCCGTCGCCGACGTGCTGGTCGGCCCGCGCGTGGGCATCGACTACGCGGAGCCCGCCCATCGGGCGTTGCCGTGGCGCTTCGCCGTCGCCGATACGCCGTGGGTCTCGCATCGCCGTGGGCTCCGCCGCGTCGATTCGGCGTGATAGCGTGACTGTGCCCATGACCCATGTCGCCCAGCGCGCCCGCCCGCGCCGCAATCGCAAGTCCGAGGTCATCCGCAGCGCTTGTCGCGAGACCACCTGCGGACCCCAGCACTTCATCTATCCGCTGTTCATCCACGGCGGCGGCGACGACGTGCCGATCGCGTCGATGCCGGGCTGCTCCCGGCTGTCGCCCGCGGGGCTGTTCGCCGAGGTCGAGCGCGCCCGCGCCGTCGGCGTGAACATGATCGCGCTGTTCCCCGCCGTCGCCGAGTCGCTCAAGGATCCCACCGGCCGCGAGTCGCACAACCCGGACGGCCTCGTGCCGCGCACGATCGCCGCGCTCAAGGATCGCTGGTCCGACCTCGTGTTGGTGACCGACATCGCCCTCGATCCGTACTCGTCCGATGGCCACGACGGTATCGTCGCGGCCGACGGTCGCATCCTCAACGACGAGACCATCGCGGTGCTGTGCAAGCAGGCGGTCGCCCAGGCCCGCGCCGGCGCCGACATCGTGGCGCCGAGCGACATGATGGACGGCCGCATCGGGGCGATCCGCGACGCGCTGGATGGCGAGGGCTTCACCGAGGTGTCGATCCTCGCCTACACCGCCAAGTACGCGTCGGCGATGTACGGGCCATTCCGCGATGCGCTCGACAGCGCGCCGCGTCACGGCGACAAGAAGACCTACCAGATGGATCCCGCGAACGCGCGTGAGGCCCTGCGCGAGGTCGAGCTCGACGAGGCCGAGGGCGCCGACATGGTCATGATCAAGCCCGCCGGCGCGTACCTCGACATCATCGCGCGGGTGCGCGACGCCACCGCGTTGCCGGTAGCGGCGTATCAGGTCAGCGGCGAGTACGCGATGCTCAAGGCCGCCAGCGAGCGGGGGTGGATCGACGAGCGGCGGGCGGTGCTCGAGTCGCTGCTGGCGATCCGCCGCGCCGGCGCCGACGTCATCCTCACGTACTACGCGACGCAGGCCGCTTCGTGGCTGCAGGGCTGACACGCGCCCCCACGAAACCCCCGGCCGTGCAACTCAATCGATCGGGACCTCGAACACCCCGGGGATGCGCAGCAGCTTGCCGAGCACCGTGCCATCGGGTTCGATCCGCAGGTAGAACTGCTGTCCGCCCGACTCGATCTCGATCGTGAGCTCGTCCACCTCCTCGCCGCGCTTGGTCTCGGCCTCGAGCACCTTGCCCTGGGGATAGAGCGCGGCGACCTTGGCGGCGACCGGCGCCGGTAGGGCATCAGCCGCGAGCTGGCATTCCTCGTACAGGACGGCGCCATCGGCCTTGATCGCGATCTCGCAGCGCGCACCCTCGGCGGTGGTGACATCGACCTCGTGGACGCGGCCGTGGTCGGCATACAGCTCGGTCTCGTAGCGCACGATGGTGCTGCCGGGCCAGCGCTGCTCGGCCTTGCTGCGCACCTCGGCGGGGATCGACGCGGCATCGCTGTGATACAGCGCCTGCTTGACGATGGCGCCGCTGCCGTCGACGCGCAGCTTGAACTTGATCGCGGCCCCTGGCTTGGCGGCGATGGCGACGAGCTCGGCGTCGAGGCCGGCGGCACCGTCGCCGCCAGCCACGGGCGGCGGTGGCGTCGCTCCGGTGGACTCGGGCGTGGTGGTGGACTTGGCGTGGTGACAGGCGAGCGGGGCGGCGAGCACGAGCAGGGCGGACAGGCGGGTCATGCCGCGGATGCTCGCGCCGCGCCCCAGCGCCGTCAACGCTCGGAGAATCGATCGGTCGCACGCCGTAGGGCAGCGGCGATCGCCGGCTCGTTGGCCGAGTGACCCGCGGCCTCGGCGATCACCAGCTCGGCCTGCGGCCACGCGCGATGCAGGCGCCAGGCGTTGCGCAGCGGACAGATGGTGTCGTAGCGGCCGTGCACGATCACGGCCGGGATGCCGTGCAGGCGCGGGACGCCGTCGAGCAGCTGGGTGTCGCGGGCGAGGAACCCACCGTTGACGAAGTAGTGGCACTCGATGCGGGCGAAGGCCATCGTGAACGCCACGTCGCCGCAGTGGGCGACCAGCTCGGGGTCCTGCCGCAAGGTGGCAACGCTGCACTCCCATGTGCTCCACGCCCGCGCCGCCGCCTCGCGGGCGCGTCGATCGTCGCCGGTGAGGCGCCGGTGGTAGGCGCCGATGAGGTCGCCGCGCTCGTCGGGTGGGATGGCGCCCTCGAACGCGGCCCAGGCATCGGGGAACAGCACCCGCGTGCCGACCCCGTAGAACCAGTCCATCTCGTCTTGGGCGAAGGTGAAGATGCCGCGCATCACCATCTCGGTGACCCGCTGGGTGTGGGTCTGGGCGTACGCGAGGGCGAGCGTGCTGCCCCACGAGCCGCCGAAGACCTGCCAGCGGTGGATACCCAGGTGCTCGCGCAGCCGCTCGATGTCGGCGACCAGATCCCAGGTGGTGTTGTCGACGAGCGACGCGTGCGGAACGCTGCGCCCGCAGCCGCGCTGGTCGAACAGGACGATGTGGTAGCGCGCAGGATCGAAGAAGCAGCGCTGGCGGGGCTCGGTGCCGCCGCCCGGGCCTCCGTGCAGGAACACCACCGGCTTGCCCTCGGGATTGCCCGACAACTCGTAGTAGATCGAGTGCAGCGCAGACACCGGCAGCATGCCCGTGCGGTAGGGCTCGATCTCGGGGTAGAGCAGGGCACGCGATTCCACTGCGGCCAACGTCGCCCAGAACCCGCCGCTGCGTCCAGCGATTTCGGGTTCGGTTTCGGGTTCCACGACGCCTTTGGCGTCAGGCAGCGCGACGGCGGAAGCTGTCGGTCGCTTCGACGAGCGCGTGCACGATGCCGGGCTCGTAGCCGGAGTGGCCGGCGTCGGGGATGATCTCGAGCCGCGCCTGCGGCCACGCGCGATGCAGATCCCACGCGGATATCATCGGGCACACCACGTCGTAGCGACCCTGGACGATCACGCCAGGGATGTCGCGGATGCGGTCGACGTCGCGCAGCAGCTGATCTTCCACCTCGAGGAACCCGCGGTTGACGAAGTAGTGGCACTCGATGCGGGCGAAGGCGGTGGCGAAGTGGTCCTCGCCCGCGTGCCGGATGAAGTCCCCGCTCGGGTACAAAAAGCTCGTACTGGCCTCCCACACGCTCCACGCCTGTGCCGCGGCGAGCTGCGTGGCGCGGTCATCGGAGGTCAGGCGTCGGTGGTACGCCTGCATGAGATCGCCGCGTTCGTCCGCGGGGATCGGCGCCAGGTAGGTCTCCCACGCGTCGGGGAACAGCGCGCTCGCACCTCCTTGGTAGAACCAGTCGAGTTCGGCCTTGCGCAACAAGAAGATGCCGCGGAGCACCAGCTCGGAGGTGTGCTCGGGGTGCCGCTGGGCGTACGCGAGGCCCAAGGTGCTGCCCCACGAGCCGCCGAAGACCTGCCAGCGGTCGATCGCGAGGTGCCCGCGCAGCGCCTCCATGTCGGCGACGAGGTGCCAGGTGGTGTTGTCGACGAGCGACGCGTGCGGCGTGCTCTTGCCGCAGCCGCGCTGGTCGAACAGCACGATGCGGTAGGCCGCGGGATCGAAGAACCGACGCTGCTTCGGATCGGTGCCACCGCCGGGACCCCCGTGGACGAACACCACCGGCTTGCCGTCGGGGTTGCCCGACTGCTCGTAGTAGATCGTGTGGAGTTCCGAGACGCGCAGCATGCCGCGGTCGTAGGGCTCGATTTCGGGATAGAATCCGCGACGACCGGTCATCGCGCGGAAGCTTCGCAAAGCCGGCGAAAACGATCCAGCCTCGCCTCGCGATCGCGACGCCCCGGCGGTCTTCGATCACGGCGCGTCGACGGCCGCAGCGCGTCCTTGGGGCGCCTGGACCAGCTCGATCAGCACGCCGCAGCCGCCCTGCGGCGCCCCTTGTTCGCCCTTGGGATGGATGAAGCACACGTCGTGGCCGGCGGCGCCGGGGCGGATCCCCCCGGGGGTGAAGCGGACGCCGTGGGCCTGCAGCCACGCCACCGCGGCGGGAAGATCGTCGATCCACAGGCCGATGTGGTTGAGCGGCGGCTCGTGCACGCGCGGGCGGCCGTCGGGATCGATCGGCATCATGAGGTCGATCTCCACCCGTGCGTCGCCCTCGCCGAGCACGAGGATGTCTTCGTCGACGTTCTCGCGCTCGCTGCGGAAGGAGCCCACCGCGGTGACGCCGAGCAGGTCGACCCACAGCCGTCGCAGCGCCGCCTTGTCGGGGGCGCCGACCGCGATCTGCTGCACGCCGAGCACGCGAAACGGTCGGGGCCCGTCCATCGCTCCCGATCGTGGCACCGCTTCGCCCGTGCGGTCAATCGGGCCGGCGATCGGCGCGGCGCGAGCGGTCGACCGGGCGGCGCTGGCACCTTCGACGGGTGTGCCGCAGACTCGGGGTCATGGGATGGGCGCTCGCGATCTTCAGTCTCGTCGTCGGTGGTGTGGCCGCGATGCTCGCGACAATGCGGGCGATCGGCCGCGCGACCGACGAGCTACAGCACGATCGGCTGTCGGTCCGCTTCTGGGGGCTGCTGGCCGCCCTGGGCATCCTGCTCGCCGCCGCGTTCACGTATCCGATGATCGCCAACGACTGGGCAGGATCCGAGCCCGGCCGTGTGATGGTGGCGCTCATCAGCCTGCCGCCTGCGTTCGTGACCGCGGTGGGGCTGCGCAACGCGGTGATCCTCGCGTTCGCTGGCCGCCGTCGCCGCGCCGCGATGGCGGGCGGCGCCCGGGTCGAGGGCCGGGTGGTCGATCGGAGCCGGCGGCTGTTCGCCAACGACATCATGTCGGTCGTGGTCGAGGCCGACCTGCCCGTCACCGAGCCGGCAACGGAGCTCGCCTACCGCGCCCGCGATCCGCGGCGCACCCGCGTGCATCGCTTCGTCGAGACCTGCCCCACCGATCACTGGGCGCGGCTCGAGCCCGGCACTGGCGTCGCGCTACGGTATCTGCCCGAGCGGCTCGACTGCTTCGCGGTGGAGCTGTTCCCGCGCGCGGCGCCGTCGCAGGGCTAGTCGCCGTATCGACCGGCCGCAGGTCAGGTGGCGGCGAGATTTGCGTGCAGGCGCGGCATCACCGGTGCCCCAGCGATGACCGCGGCCTCGTGCTCGGCGAGCGCGTCGAGTCGACCGTCGAGCACGCTGCGCGGTCCGAGTGTCCTCGCGAGCTCGACGTAGGCGCCGTGGTGCCGCGCCTCGCAGGCGAGCAGGTCGCCGTAGAGCGCGGTGACGTCGGCGTCGACACCGGGGTGGCCCGCGGCGAGGGCTTCGACGAGGGCGCGATGCAGCACCTGCATGCGATCACAGCTCCGCGCCTCGATGAGCGCGCAGCACAACAGCGTGTCGATCGCCCGCGCCGGCTCGTGGGTGCGGCAGGCGGCGAGCAGGGCCGCGGCGTAGGGCGAGGGCGGCAGGCGACCGAGCTCGCCACCGCGCGCACGGAGCAAGCCGAGCACGCGATCGAAGTGCTCGAGCTCTTCGCGCGCGAGGGCCGACAGCGGCAGCGCGAGGGCGGGCAGATCAGGGTAGCGGAACACCAGCCCGATCGCCGTCGATGCCGCCTTCTTCTCGCAGTGCACATGGTCGTGCAGGATCTCGTCGAGGTGGCCGATCGCGGCCCGTCCCCATGCGAGCTCGGTGCGCGCGTGAAGGTGCAGCATTCGCGTGGACGCCATCGGCGCGGAAGCATAAGTCGGCACCGCGGCGCGCGGCCGCGCGATTTCGGGAATACTGGGAGACCGAGGACGTCCTTCGCCGCGTGAAGCGCCCCGCCGAGTCCCCGACCCCACCACCGCCGCCGACGGCACGTTCACGCAGTACGTCTACCGCTACGACTGCACCGAGGTCGGCGTCGAGACGCTGCCCGGCGCCGACGAGGGCCAGGTGCCCGAGCCGCGTTTCGCGGTCGCCTCCGTGCCCACCCACGCCGCCCCGGGTGCCCCCGCCACGGGCACCCGCAAGGCGCGCAAGGGCGCCGCCGTCCGCCATGCCGAGTCGCGCGTGGTGGTGCGTGCGCCGGCGGTGGCGGTCAGTCGCGAGGCCATCAAGGCCCGCTGGACGATCTTCGATCCTGCCAACGCCGGCGCACCGCCGACCGAGGCCCTGCTCGACGTGCCGGCGGGGCGCGTCGTCCATCTGTACGCCGATACCGGTGAGGGCGGCTGTCTCATCGGCGATGGGGCGCGGATCTTCCACGGCGACTGCTCGCAAGTGGAGGGCTTCAGCTCGCCTGTGGCGTCGACCGGGCCGGTGCCGATCGAGTCGACGTGGTGGTTGCGCCTCGGCGACGGCGCGTGGATCGAGGTCGTCACGGATCACATCCGCATCAAGTGGATCGCTCAGAGCTTCGAGTGACGCACCAGGCGGCGACAGGGGTATCCTCCGCGCATGTTGCGTCCGTACCGGCGTCACTCCACCAAGAGGTGGAGCGCGCTCGCCTGCACCCTCGCGGTGACCATGCCCGGGTGCTGGCGCGGCGCCGCGACGGGCATCGACTACGTGGTGCCGCAGCCCTCGGAGACCGCCACCACAGGCGCCGTCATGCTGTCGGCCCAGTTCTCGTACGACGCCGCGCGCGACCACGCGCCCGAGGACGCGATCGTGGTGGTGTTCGATCGGCCGCTCGACGCCGCCAGCCTCACGGCGGGCGCGTTCATGGTGGTGCTCAGCGACGGCGGGCGTCTGCGCGCCACCGGGGCCACGCTGGCGCCGGCGAGCGAAGCCGACGAGAATCGCACGGTGACCCTGTTCGGCGAGTTCGGCGGCCCGGGTGGTCCGCAGCCCACCGATGTCGTGGTCATCGATCGGATCTTCGACGAGCAGGGCGGCCCGCTGCTGGGCGCGTCGGCGAAGGTCACCGAGCACGGCGCGGGTCCGCGCGTGGTCGCGGTGGTCGCTCTGCCCTCGTCGTCCGCCTGCGGCGGCGCCTCGCAGGTGGTCCGCACCTACTGGAGCGACACGGTGCTCGACGTCGACGACGCGGACCTCGCCCGCGTCGAGCTCGTGCTCGCCGATGGCAGCACCGTGCATCCGCGGGCACTCGACGACGTCCGGACCAATGGCACCGACGTCCTCGACGACAACGTGATCGATCTGTGTGTGGCCGAGGCCGCCCAGGCCCGCACGCTCCGCGTCCCCGCCGGCGCATTCATGGGGCCCGCCGGTGGTCGCAGCGAGGCCGCGCTCGCACGCATCGCGCCGCCTGCTTGACGCGATCGCGCGGCCGCAATCCGGTGCAGGCTCGACACCCCACGGCTGCGACAAAGCTGCTCGCTTCGTGTTGAAAGCCCGGCCCTCGCGCGGCAAGCTCGACCTCGGATGACAAGCCCGCGCCGCCCGATCCGCAAGCTGCTGTGTGCCAATCGCGGTGAGATCGCCATCCGGGTGTTCCGGGCCGCGACCGAGCTCGGGGTCCGGACCGTGGCGATCTTCAGCCACGAGGACAGGCTGCACCTGCACCGCTACAAGGCCGATGAGTCGTACCTCGTCGGCCGCGGGCGCGCGCCGGTAGCCGCCTACCTCGACATCGACGACATCGTGGCGATCGCGGTGGCGAACGGCGTCGACGCCATCCATCCGGGCTACGGTTTCCTCTCCGAGCGCGCCGACTTCGCGCGGGCATGCGCTGCGGCGGGCATCACCTTCGTGGGGCCCTCGGCCGAGATCCTCGACGCGCTCGGCGACAAGACCGCGGGCCGCGAGCTCGCCCAACGCGTCGGCGTGCCCGTCGTGCCGGGGACGCCCCACGCTGTCTTGGCGCTCGAGTCGATCCGCGCCTTCGCCGAGACCCACGGCTATCCCCTCATGCTCAAGGCGGCGAAGGGCGGGGGCGGTCGCGGGATGCGGGTGGTGCGGGCGGCCGCCGATCTCGACGACGCCTTCGCGCGGGCCAGCTCCGAGGCGAACGCTGCGTTCGGCGACGGCGCGGTGTTCGTGGAGCGGTACGTCGAGCATCCGCGCCACATCGAGGTGCAGATCCTAGGCGACGACACCGGCGACGTGATCCATCTGTTCGAGCGCGACTGCTCGGTGCAGCGGCGGCACCAGAAGATCGTCGAGATCGCGCCGGCCCCCAACCTGGCGCCAGAGGTCCGCGCCGGCCTGCTCGAAGACGCGGTGCGCCTGGCGAAGGCGGTCGGCTACACCAACGCCGGCACCTTCGAATTCCTCGTCGATCCGCAGGGCCGCCACTATTTCATGGAGGCCAACCCGCGCATCCAGGTCGAGCACACCGTCACCGAGGAGGTCACGGGCGTCGATCTCGTCCAGACCCAGATCCTCGTGGCCGGCGGCACGAGTCTGCGCGAGCTCGGGTTGACGCAGGAGTCGATCAGCGTGCGCGGCTTCGCGATCCAGTGCCGCCTCACCACCGAGGATCCGCTGCGCAACTTCCAGCCCGATACCGGCAAGATCGAGGTCTTCCGCCCCGGCGAGGGCTTCGGCATCCGGATCGACGCCGGCTCCGGGTACGTCGGCGCCGAGATCTCGCCGCACTACGACTCGATGTTGGCGAAGGTCATCGGCCGCGGTCTGGACTTCGCCCAGGCGGCGCAGAAACTCCACCGTGCGCTCGCCGAATTCCGCGTGCGCGGAGTCCAGACCAACATCCCGTTTTTGCAGAACGTGCTGACGCACCCGCGCTTTCTCGCCGGCAGCGTCGACACCAGCTTTCTCGACGACACCCCGCGGTTGTTCCGCTTCCCGCGGCGGCTCAACCGTGCCCAGCGCCTGCTGCGATACCTCGCCACCACGGCGGTCAACGGTCCGAGCTCCCCGATGCTGAGCACCGCGGCGCCGGCGAAGATCGAGCCGATCGTGCCTGCGGTGCCCACCACGCCGCCGCCCGCGGGCTGGCGACAGATCCTGCTCGAGCGCGGCCCCGCCGGCTTCGCCAAGGCCGTCCGCGAGCACGATCGACTGCTGCTGATGGACACCACCTGGCGCGACGCCCATCAGTCGCTGCTGGCGACACGGGTGCGGACGATCGATTTGGTCGCGATCGCACCCGCGACCGCCCACGCGCTGGCGGGCTGCTACAGCCTCGAGATGTGGGGCGGCGCCACCTTCGACGTGGCGCTGCGATTCCTCCGCGAGTGCCCGTGGGATCGACTCGAGCGTTTGCGCGAGCTGGTGCCCAACGTGCCGTTCCAGATGCTCCTGCGCGGGGCCAACGCGGTCGGCTACACCAACTACCCCGACAACGTGGTGCACCGCTTCGTGCAGGTGGCCCGCGAGCGCGGCGTCGACGTGTTCCGCGTCTTCGACTGCCTCAACTACATCGACAACCTGGCCCTTGGCATCGACGCAGTGGGTGCGGCCGGCGGCGTGATCGAAGCCTCGCTGTGCTACACGGGCGATGTCTCGGATCCGCTGCGCACCAAGTACAGCCTGCAGTACTACGTCGATCTCGCCGGCGCCTTGGTCGAACTCGGGACCCACGTGCTCGCGATCAAGGACATGGCGGGTCTGCTCAAGCCCCGCGCCGCCGTGGCGCTGGTGGGTGCGCTGCGCAAAGCCTTCCCCGACGTGCCGGTACACGTTCACACCCACGACACCGCGGCCGGCGGCGTCGCGGCGATGCTCGCGGCGGCCGAGGAGGGCGCCGACGTCGTCGATGTCGCGCTCGAGCCGATGGCCGGGCTCACGTCGCAGCCGGCGATGGGCGCGATCGTGGCGGCGATGCAGGGCGCGCCGCGGGCCTGCGAGGTCGACCTCGAGGCGATCGGTGGGCTCGCCGACTACTGGGAGCAGACGCGCCAGCTGTACGCGCCGTTCGAGTCGGGGCTCAAGAGCGGCAGCGCCGATGTCTATCTGCACGAGATGCCCGGCGGGCAGTACACCAACTTGCAGTTCCAGGCCCGGCAGCTCGGCCTCGCCGATCGCTGGCCCGCGATCAAGCGCGCCTATGCGGCCGCCAATCGCCTCCTGGGTGACGTCATCAAGGTCACGCCCTCGTCGAAGGTCGTCGGCGACCTGGCGCAGTTCATGGTCCAGAACGATCTCTCCGAGGACGACGTCGTGGCGCAGGCCGAGACGCTGTCGCTGCCGACCTCGGTGGTGGAGTTCTTCGCCGGTGCGCTCGGCGTGCCCCACGGCGGATTCCCCGAGCCGCTGCGCACGCGCATCCTCCACGGCCGCCCGCAGATCGAGGGCCGCCCGGGCGCCAGCATGCCGCCGACCGATCTCGAGGCGCTGCGTCGCAAGCTCCGCGAGACCCACGGCCCGCACGTGCGCGAGGTCGACGTGCTGTCGGCCGCGCTTTACCCCAAGGTCTTCGACGAGTTCATGGCCTTTCGCGAGCTGCACAGCGACGTCTCGGTGCTGCCGACGCGGCAGTTCTTCGGGCCGGTCGAGCCGGGCGAAGAATTCACCGTCGAGATCGAGCGCGGCAAGACGCTCATCATCACGATGCGCTCGATCGGTGCGTTGCGGTCCGACGGCACCCGCGAGGTCCACTACCAGCTCAACGGCCGCGGCCGATCGGTGCCGGTGCGCGACGAGCAGGCCAGCAAGACCGTCGTCGTGCGCGAGCGCGCCGATGTGGCGAGCCCGGGCTCGATCGGGGCGCCGATGCCCGGCGCGGTGATCGAGGTCCGCACCGAGGTGGGGGCGGAGGTGGAGGCCGGCGCCCCGCTGGTGGTGCTGTCGGCGATGAAGATGGAAACCGTCGTGACGTCACCCATCGCCGGCGTCATCGAGCGCATCGCGGTGGCGCTCGGCGACACGATGGCGCCGGGCGAACTGCTGTGCGTCGTGCGACCGGTGGCAGCGGCGACAACAGCCTGAGACGCGGAGCCTCCCGTTGCTCGCTCGTCACACAGCGCCCAGCAGCACGCCCCGCTCGGCGAGGTCGGCGAACAGCATCGCGGCCTTCGCCAGCTTGTCGTCGTCGAGCGGCTCGCCCGTCGCCGCGGCCGCATGCTGCAGGCCGGCGCCGACCGGCATGCCGTCGCCGAGCAGCGCGTCGAGCACCGCGGCGGCCCACGGCGTCAGCTCGAGGTAGCGCACCTTGGCGTCGCGATCGCGATAGACGAGCAGGCGGGTGGGCTCGTGGTCGGGCTCGCTGCGGTCTTCGGTGGAGTAGGGCAGGCGATGCACCGCCCAGCCGTAGTGCATCAGCCGTGCGGCGCCGTCGAAGCCAAGCGGCGCGTCGAGGGCGACCGGCTTGCCCGTGGCCGCCTCGCCGCCGGCGGGATCGTTCCTGACCTCGCCCTCGAGCAGCTCGTGGCGGGCGAGATCGCCGAGGTACGGCGGCAGGCTCGGATCGGCGTCCCAGCGCGGCGCCGCCCAGGTCACGAACTCGCCCGGGACGTCGCGGAGATACGGGCTGTGCGACGCGTGCTCTTGCATGAACATCGCGAAGTCGGCGACGAAGGCCTGCTTGCCCCGTCGAGCTGCCGTGCGTGTGATGAACTCGCGGGTGGCCGCGCGCAGGCGGTTGTGTACCAGCGTGCGATAGATGAGAAAGCGCTGGGCGCCGCGGGCGAGCAGGGCCTGGGCGTCGGCCCCCGCCACGCCGAACTCGGCGAGGAAACCTTCGGCGTCGCGCTCGATCGCAGCGGGCGCATCGACGCGGCGGATTGCAGCCGCCAGCGCCGCCATCGCATCGCCCTCATGTCCCATGACGAAGCACCTGTCGTTGCGCCTCCCAGCGCCCGACCGCCGCCTGGTAGACCGTGTCGATCGCTGCCACTTCGTCGAGCAGCACGGACAGCTCGGGGATGTCCGAGTCGCGCTCGAGCACCACCGGCTTGGGTCCGCAGCGCTCGATCACCCACGCGAGCATGTCGTAGACCTCGGGCCTCACCTCGCTGCCGTGGGTGTCGACGATGAGGTCCTCCTCCCAACGATCGTGGCCGGCGATGTGCATCTGGACGACGCGCTGCAGCGGCATCTTGCGCAGCCACTCATAGGGGTCGAAGCCGTGGTTGGTGGCGTTCACGAAGACGTTGTTGACGTCGAGCATCAGCAGACAGTCGGCGCGCTCGAGCACCTCGACCACGAAGTCGGGCTCGTCCTTCTGCGGCGCGCCCAGCTGCAGGTACCAGCTCACGTTCTCGACCGCCATCGGCCGGCCGATGCGGTCTCGAGCCTCGCGCACCCGGTCGGCGATGCGGATCGCCGACGCGGTGGTGAACGGTACCGGCAGCAGATCGTGCAGCAACACGCCGTCGATGCCGCTCCAGCACAGATGGTCGGAATGCCACGGCGCGTCGACGCGATCGAGTAATCCGCGCAGATCGGCGAAGTAGCCGTCGTCGAACGGATCGGGGCTGCCCAGCGACATCATCAGGCCGTGGCTGAGGATGGGGATCCGCTCGGCGATGGTCGCGAGCCGCCGGGGCGCCTTGCCGCCGCGGTGCATGTAGTTCTCGGGGGCGACTTCGAGGAATGCGATCTTGCCGTCGGCGTCGCCCCGGTCCACGCGCTCGATGAACGCTGCCCGCAGGCCGAGTCCGACTCCGGTCACATCGTGGCTCATGGCGATCCTCGGTCAGGTGCACCGGCTGCCTCCGGGCGGACCGCATCGATGACGAACCCGCAGAGCCGAGCGGCGCCGCGGGTCGTCGACACTGCGTGCCCATCACTGGGGACGCCGGCGTCTTGGTCCGCCGATTCGACGGGCCCGCGGATCGGGCCCGTGTCTCGGCGGGATTTCACTACTTCCCGCCGCAAGACCCCTCGGTCTTGCCCTCGGTCTTGCCCTCGCCACAGGAGCCCTCGGTCTTGCCCTCGCCGCAGGAGCCCTCGGTCTTGCCCTCGCCGCAGGAGCCCTCGGCACCGGCTGCCGGGGCAGCCTCGGCGCCACCGGGGGTCTCGGTCGCGGGGGCGTCCTTCTCGCAGCCGGCCGTCATGAGGCTGCCCGAGCCGAGGATTGCGAGAGTGGCGGCGATTTCCTTGATGTTCAGCATGGTGTGTTTCCTGAGTCGGTAGAATCCGGTTGGGATCGGTCGTTCAATCGCGAGACTGCGACTGTCGTTACGCCGAGCCGGCAAATCGGGATCGGCGAGATGGTGTCCTCCGACGTCTAAAATTCATAGACTGAACGCAAGCGCAGTATTGGTGCGAATTCGGCGTCACGGGAGGGGCTGCGCCGGCGATCGCGGCCAAGCCCGACCCGCCTCGGTGGTGGGGCAGGGTTGGGCCTGTCGGCGTCGCTGGCCCCGCGCCGCCGCTGTGGCCCGCGCCGCCGCTGTAGGATGCCGCGCGTGCCGACATCAGGGTTTCCGCCGCGCCGAGTCGCGCTCGGCGTGCTCGTCGCCCTGACGGCGATCAACTTCGTCAACTACATCGACCGCTACGTCGTCAGCGCGATCGCAGAGCAGATCCGCGTCGAGTTCGAGCTCGGCGACGACGTCACCGGCCTGCTGGGCTCGACGTTCATGATCGTCTACACGGTGGTCGCGCCGCTGTCGGGCTGGCTCGGCGATCGGGTGCGCCGCGGTCGCGTCGTCGCGGTGTCGGTGGGGCTGTGGAGCCTCGCGACGGTGTCGAGCGGGCTGGTCGACGACGTCGGCATGCTGCTGGTGTGCCGTGCGTTGGTCGGCATCGGCGAGGCCGGCTACGCCACAGTCGCGCCGTCGATGATCGCCGACCTGTTCGCGCCGGCGGAGCGCGGGCGCAAGCTGTCGTGGTTCTACATGGCGATCCCGGTCGGCAGCGCGATGGGCTACCTGCTCGGCGGTTGGGTCGGCGAGCTGTGGGGCTGGCGTGCCGCGTTCTTCGTCGCCGGCGCACCGGGCATGGTGCTGGCCCTGTTCGCGTGGTGGATGTACGAGCCCGTCCGCGGCGCCCACGACGAGGAGGCGGTCGGCGCCCCGCCGCGGCTCGTCGACGCCTGGCGCACCATGTTCCGCTCGTACCAGTGGCGGGTCACGACCATCGGCATGACGCTGATGACGTTCGCGATCGGTGGCATCGCCTTCTGGATGCCGACGTTCCTGCAGCGTCGGTTCGAGCTCGGCGTCGGCGCGGCCAACACGATGTTCGGCGGCGTCACCGTCGTGGCGGGGTTGCTCGGCACCATCGCGGGCGGCGTGCTCGGCGACCGGGCGATGCGCCGCCATCCCGGCGGTTACTTCGCGGTCAGCGGCTACGGCCTGCTGCTCGGATCGCCGTTCGTGCTCGCGATGCCCCTAGTGCCGGATCTGACGCTTGCCCTGGGGTTCGCGTTCGTGGCCGAGTTCCTGCTCTTTCTCAACACCGGTCCGCTCAACGCGGCCCTGGTCGGCTCGGTGCCGCCGGCGATGCGCGCGGTCGCGTTCTCGATCAACGTGTTCTGCATCCATGCCTTCGGTGACGCCGGCTCGCCGTGGCTCATCGGCGTGGTGAGCCAGCACAGCGATCTGCGCTGGGCGGTGGCGGGGTGCGCCCTGCCGATCGCGATCGGCGGTGCGGTACTCGCCGTCGCCGCGCGTCGACTGCGGCGCGAGGCGAGCTGATCTGGCCACCGTCAGTCCTCGCCGAGGATCTCGCGCCAGCGGGAGGCGAAGAACCCGGACGAGTCGGGGCGGCGTTGGTCGAGCACGACCGGCGTCTCGGTGCCGGGGCGCAGCTCGAGCGCCCACAACGATTCGGTGCCGCGAGTGCGCAGGCCGTACCGGAGATCCACGAAGCGACCCGACGTGCTCGGGTCGTGCCCGACCCAGCCGTCGGTGAACCACTGGAACTTGTCCCACGCCGTGCGCGCGCGCGGGTCGGCCAGGATGTCGGCGGGTAGCGAGGTGGTCTCGGCGATCTGCACCGAGTCGCCGCTGTGGATGGTCGTGGCGCCGAACCATGGCGTGCGCGCCTCGTCGACATAGACGCGTCCGCCGGCGCGGTAGACCGTGCGCCACACGAAGTCGACCGGGACGACGGGAAACGCTTCGGCGCGGGCTACCACGTGGCCGCGCGCCTCGGCGAGACTGCGGGCGGCCGTGACCGCGCGGGCATGCAGCACCCCGCCCAGGGCGAGATAGGCCGACGAGGCGATCAGCGCCGCGAGGGCCGGCCGAGGGCTGCGCCGCCGCACGGCGAAGGCGACGCCGACCGCGAGCAGCAGCGTGTAGATCGGATCGAGGATCGCCACGAAGTCCCAGGCGACGCGCATGTCGGTGAACGGCCACAGCAGCTGGGTGCCATAGCTGGTGAAGGCGTCGAGCAGCCCATGAGTGGCGTAGCCGACCGTCGTGGCGGCGGCGATGAGCCAGCGACGCGGACCGAGCTTGGATCGCACGAGCCACGGCAGCGCGCAGACGAGACCGCCGATGGGGACGAACGCGAGCGAATGGGTGAAGTGCCGGTGCCACACCAGCGACATCAGCGGGTCGTCGCTGCTGCGGATGAGCACGTCGAGATCCGCCGCCATACCGCCCATGGCGCCGAAGAGCCATGTGCGCGGCCCGAGCCGCCGCTGCAGCACGGCCTGTGCCGCCGCGGCTCCGAGCACGCCCTGGGTGATGGGATCCATGGGATGGGGGGCTCAGGCGGCGGGGATCCGCGCCACCGCGCGCTCGGTCATCGCGACGATGGTCAACGACGGGTTGACGCCAGGGTTCGCCGACACCGCCGCGCCATCCATCACGAACAAGCCCTCGTAGCCGTGGACGCGATGCTCGTGATCGATGACGCCCTCGTCTGCGGTCGCACCCATGCAACAGCCGCCGAGGATGTGGGCGGTGGTGGGGATGTTGAACAACGTCTCCGTGACCAGTGACACCGGCAGACCGTCGAGCTTGTCACCGACGCGGTGGGCGAGCTCGGTGGCCTCGGGGATCGACGCGGTCGGCGGCGCGCCGACATCCGAGGTGCTGACCATGCGGCCGTACCAGTTGCGGCGAAATCGGAGCGTGCCTTCGGCCGAGCGCATGTACAGCAAGATGGTGGTCTGCTTCGAGAGATCGCGGACCGTCAGCGCCCGCAGCATCGCAACCGGGTGACGCACCATCGCCCCGAGCAGCCGTCCGAGCCTGCCGAGCATCGACGCGCCGGCCACGTGCGGCGCCATCAGCAGGCGGAACAGGCCCGAGCCCGCCGAGAACCGCACCGGCTCGAGGTGCGAGTGCGCGTCGGTCTGGAGGATCGAGCCGATGGCGATGCCCTTGGACAGATCGACGTCGGTGCGGCGCGAGATCACGCCGATGAGCGACTCGGAATTGGTGCGGATGCCAAAGCCCAGCCGCTTCGAGAGGCGGGGCAGGGCGGCCTGGTCGCGTTGCAGTCGCAGCAGCAGGGCCACGGTGCCGAGCACACCGCCGGCGAAGATCACGTTGCGGGCGGTGTACTGCGCGCGCGCGCGCGAAAGCGGGTGCCGGCCGCGGCGGGCCTCGATGCGGTAGCCGCCGCCGGGCAGCGGCCGGACCGCGCTGACCTCGGTGTCGGCGTGCAGCTCGGCGCCGCCTCGGCGGGCGAGGTGGAGGTAGTTCTTGTCGAGGGAGTTCTTGGCGTCGTGGCGGCAGCCGAGCATGCAGCCACCGCAGCGGATGCAGCCGGTGCGCGCGGGCCCGCGCCCGCCGAAGAACGGATCGGGCACGGTCTGGCCCGCCTTGCCGAAGTACACCGCGACCTGCGTGGGCTCGAACGCCTCCGGTTGACCGCGCTCGATCGCGATCTGGTGCAGGACATCGTCGGTGCGCGTGCGAAACGGCGTGGTCGCGACGCCGAGCATGCGCTTGGCCTCGATGTAGTGCGGCGCCAGCTCGTCACGCCAGTCGGCGAGGTGCACCCACGACGGCGAGCTGAAGAACGAGTCCTTGGGCACCGGATGGGTGCACGCGTACACCAGCGATCCACCGCCCACGCCGACGCCCGAGAGCACGGTGACGTGGCGGAAGAACGTCATCTTGAACAGACCGCGGAAGCCGAGCCACGGCATCCACATGTAGCGGCGCAGATCCCAGTTCGACTTGGGGAACTGGGCCGCCCCGAGTTCGCTGCCCTTCTCGATCACCAGCACGCGGTGACCGCCCTCGACCAGCCGCAGCGCCGCGGTGCTGCCGCCGAAGCCAGAGCCGATGACCACGAAGTCGTAGTCGAGATCCGTCATGAACCGCGGGGGACATTAGCAGCTGGGTGCGTGCACGGGAACGTCCGCGCCGCCCCCGGGCGCGTCACACTGCCAACAGCGCGCGGCGGGGAGCGCGTGCGCTCGGTCCCGGATCCGCGCTGGGCTTGCTACGCTGGTGCGCGATGTCCCAGCACCTCAGCCACGATCAGCTCGCCGTCCTGCGTGCATTGCTCGTCGCGGAGCGCACCCGACTGCTCGGCACCCAGACTCGCCCGGTCGCCGACGACGCGATCGGCGACGTGCAGGATCACGCCGCCGAAGCCGCCCGGTTGGAGCGCGAGGTCAGGCTGGTCGACCACGGCCGCGAGCGCCTCGAGGAGGTCGAGGCCGCGCTGGTGCGGATGGAGGACGGCAGCTATGGCGTGTGCGAGGAGACCGGCGATCCGATCCCGTTCGGCCGGCTGCAGCTCGAGCCGACCACGCGCTACACGGTGGACGCGCTCGAGAGCATCGAGAGCGATCGTGCCCGCGACCGTGTCCGTGGCGGCACCGACGAGGACGAGCCCGCGTACTGAGCAGCCGGCCATGTCCGAGGATCATCCGAGGAGCGCGCTGCACGGGATCACGCTCGAGCACATCGTCACCGAGCTGGTCGCGCACTTCGGTTGGCCCGAGCTCGGCCAGCAGGTGCGCATCCGCTGCTTCACCGACGCGCCGAGCGTGGCCTCGAGCCTGAAGTTCCTGCGCAAGACGCCGTGGGCCCGCGAGAAGGTCGAGAGCCTGTACCTGTTCATGCTGCGCGAGAAGCAGCGCGGCAGGTGAAGGCGACCGACCGCGCGGGGTCGGTGAATCCGCGGGGTCGGTGAATCCGCGGGGTCGGTCAATCGTGGAACTGCTCGCGGATCGCGAGCACCTCGTCGAACGAGCCCAGGAACAGCGCCACGAGGTTGGGGTCGAAGTGTCTCCCGGCGCCGGCCTCGAGGTGGGCCACGGCGTCGGCGATCGGCCACGCCTTCTTGTACGGCCTCGCGCTGGTCAACGCGTCGAACACGTCGGCGATCGCCGCGATGCGACCCTCGAGGGGGATGTCCTCGGCCTCGAGTCCGCGGGGGTAGCCGCTGCCGGCCCACTGCTCGTGGTGGGTATGGGCGATGGTCGCCGCGAACCGCACCAGCTCGGAGTCCGATCCCGAGAGGATGCGAAAGCCGATCTCGGCGTGCTCCTTCATGATCGTGTACTCGTCTGCGCTGAGCCGCCCCGGCTTGAGCAGAATCTGATCGGGGATGCCGATCTTGCCGACGTCGTGCATCGGGCTGGCGATGCGCAGCATCTCGCACGCGTACTCGTCGAGCCCGACCTTCTGGCCCAGGAGGTGGCAGTAGGCGCTCATGCGGTGGAGGTGGGCGGCGGTCTCGTCGTCGCGGTACTCGGCGGCGCGGGCGAGTCTGTCGATCGTCTCGTGGCGAGCGACCGCGAGGTCCTGCTGCAGGCGCTCGAGCCGCGCGGTCGCGACCTCGAGCTCACGGAGGTGTTGGTCGACGGCGCCGCGCAACACACTGCGCTCGCGGGCGAGCCCGTCGAAGTACAGCTTCACGCGGATGCTGTTGCGCAGGCGGGCGAGCAGCTCGACCTCGTCGAAGGGCTTGCCGAGGAAGTCGGTCGCACCGGCCTGCAGGGCCTCGCGGCGAAACGCACGATCATCGAGACCGGTGACGAACACCACCGGCGTGTGCTCGTGGCGGGGATCGGCCCGGAGCCGCCGGCACACGTCGAGCCCGCTGAGCCCTGGCATGCCCATGTCGAGGACCACGGTGTCGATCTGCTCGACTGCCGCGATCTCGAGCGCGCGGTGACCGTCGGCGGCCGGCAGCACGTCGTAGCCCTCGCTGACGAGCAGGCGCTGCATGATTCGACGCACCTGCGCGTCGTCGTCGACGAGCAGGATTCGCCCGGCTGAGGTGAGGCCGCTGATCGGCAGAGACATCCAGCGTACGAGGGTACCTTCGACGGGCACCGCTTGGTGCGCTCTTTCGCGGGCGATCGCGAGCGCGGGGCCGCCGCGTTGCCGAGCCGGTAGTAGGTTGGGGTGTGTGCGGAGTCAACGCCGCAGTGGGGGACGCGGGCCTCTGTCGACGACGGTCGTTGGGGGCGCGGCCTCCCGGAGGGGATCGGGTACGATGATCGGCGTGCGAAGGCGGGATGAACGCTCGGGTGGTCTCGCCTCCGCCAGCGGCGGTCGGCTGAAGATTCGGCTGAAGATTCGGCTGAAGATTCGGCCGAAGATTCGGCTGAGGCTCCGAGTGCTGGGGGCGCTCGGGGCGCTTGCGGCGTGCAATCCGGCGCCGCCCAGCGGTGGCGGGATGGCGACCGTGCCGATCGCCAAGGCTGAGCCGCGTGCCGAGGCTCCATCGGTTCCCGCGGCCGCGACGCGAGCGGCCGCCCAGGTCGCGGGCATCGACGCGCTGCGCGTCGCCGCATCGGGACGCATCATCGCCATCGGCGACGTGCACGGCGATCTCGAGGCGACCAGGCGCGCCCTTCGACTCGGCGGCGCCATCGATGCCGACGATCGGTGGATCGGCGGCGCCCTCGTCGTCGTGCAAGCCGGCGATCAGCTCGATCGCGGCGACGACGAGCAGGAGATCGTGGATCTCTTCGAGAGGCTCGTGGTCGACGCACGTGCCGCGGGCGGCACGTTCGTCGTGCTCAACGGCAATCACGAGCTGATGAACGTGCTGGGCGATCTCCGCTACGTGACGCCGGGCGGATTCCGCGACTTCGAAGGGGTGGCCGGTGCGGATCCCGGCGATCCCCGCTTCGCGCCTCTGCCCCCCGAGCAACGGGCCCGCGCTGCCGCCTTCGCGCCCGGGGGCCCGTACGCGCGTAAGCTCGCCGAGCGCCACCTCGCCGCGATCGTGGGCGATACGGTGTTCGTGCACGGCGGCATCTTGCCGGAGCAAGTCGATGGCCTCGTCGCCCTCGATGCCGGGGTGCAGGCGATGATGCGGGGCGAGGCGGTCGATCGGCGCATCGCCGCCGCTGCGATGGATCCCGAGGGGCCGCTGTGGGCCCGCGACTTCGCCTGGACCGAGGAGCCCGAGGTCTGCGCGCGGCTGGGTGACTCACTCGCCAAGCTCGGCGTCACCCGCATGGTCGTCGGTCACACCGTTCAGCAAGACGGCATCAACTCGGCGTGCGATGGCCGGGTGTGGCGCATCGACGTCGGCCTCGCCGCCCACTACGGTGGCCCGACGCAGGTGCTCGAGATCGTCGGCGACGCCGTGCGCGTGCTGCAGTGACGGTCGCGACCCCGACGCTCGCGACCGCCGCCACTCAGAAGCGCTCGGACGGCCGGATCTGACCCGCGCGGGCGAGGGCCAACGCCTCGCAGCGCTGGATCTCGACGAAGCCCTGGCTGCTGCGGGGATCGAGCCCGTCGCTCGCCTCCATCGAGGCGTCGGCGGGGTTGTACAGCGATGCCGGCACGTCGCGGATCTTCTGCACGAACGCGTTGCCGCGGTACAAGCCGAGCACCACCGTACCGGTCGCGTGCTCACCGAGCACGTCGATGCACGCCAGCGCGGCGCGGGACGCCGGATCGTAGAGGCGACCGTCGTAGGTGGCCTCGGCGACGAGCCGCGAGACGTGGCCGAACAGCGACGTCGATCGCCGATCGAGGACGGCCTGGTACACCGAACGCAGGCCGCAGCCGAGCAGCTCCATGCCGGGCGCCTCGTACACGCCGCGGCTCTTGGTGCCGATGATGCGGTTCTCGAGCGCGTTGGCCAGGCCGATGCCGTTGCGGCCGCCGACGAGGTTGGCCCGCTGCATGAGCTCGAGCGGCGCGAGGTGCTCGCCGTCGATCGCGACGCAACGGCCACGCTCGAAGCGCAGCGTCACGTCCTCGACGTGATCCGGGGCCTGCTGCGGCCACGTGCACATCACGGGGTCGACGATGAGGCACGAGGTCTCGAGGGACTCGAGGTCCTCGGCCTCGTGGCTGAGGCCCGCGAGGTTGGCGTCGGTCGAGTAGCGCTTGCGCTCGAGCTTGGCCTCGAGCCCGAGCGTCTGCAGGTACTCGGCCATCTGCTTGCGGCCGGGGAACTGCTCGAGCATCGCCGGGTCGCGCCACGGCGCGTAGACCTTCATCTGGGGCGCGAGCACGTTGGTGTAGCGCTCGAAGCGGATCTGGTCGTTGCCGCGGCCGGTCGCGCCGTGCACGAGTACCGTGCAGCCGCGCTCCTGCATCGCCGTCAGCAGGCCGCGGACCGTCACGGCGCGGGCGATGCCGGTGGTGTTCCAGTAGCCGCCGTCGTACTGCGCGAGCGACTTGATGGTCGCGAAGCAGGCCTCGGCCATCTGGGCCTTGAGGTCGACGATGTGGCACTCGGCGCCGGTGGTCTCCATGCGGCGCCGGACGTCGGCGATGTCGGTCTCGTCGGGCTGCCCGAGATCCGCGGTGAAGCACACGACGTTGCAGCCCGCGTCCAGGAGCCGGCGCGTGACCGTACGGCTGTCGAGTCCGCCGGAGACGCAGATGCCCAGGGTGTGGCCGGTGAGATCGCGGAGCTGCATGAC
>JBBQJI010000035.1:0-80544 GCA_038325765.1 Nannocystales bacterium | reverse complement strand
CGTGCAGCAGCGCCTCGATGGTCGCAACGATCGCCAGCTCGCCGCTGCCCGCGAGCGCGCCGTACTCGGGCAGCTGCAGCAGACCACCGCGCGCCAGCGACTTGGCGCGGCTGCCATGCAGCGCCCGCGCGAGCGCGGTCTTGCCCACCGGCCGCCGCAGACGGCCCATCGCCGCGACGATCGTCGCGCGCGCAGGATCGTCCAGCGGCTCGGCGTGAGGCCGGGCGCGGGCCGCCTCGAGCATCGCCTCGCGCACGGCCTGCGGATCGCCGCAGCAGTCGCACCGCTCGCACCGCGGGTGGTCGTGGGTGCCGGTGAAGTGCTCGCAGAGGATCTGCTGCCGGCACTGCGACGATCGGGCGTAGCGCTCGATCGCCTCGAGCGCGAGCTCGCGGCGCAGCTCGATCTCGACGCCCGCCCCGGGGGTGGTCAGGCGACGCTGGGTCGCGAGATCCTCCTCGCCGAAGTACATCACGCACGTCGCGGGATCGCCGTCGCGGCCGGCGCGACCGGCCTCTTGGTAGTAGGCCTCGAGGCTGCCGGGCGCGCCGAAGTGGACGATGAGCCGCACGTCGGGGAAGTCGATGCCCATGCCGAAGGCGTTGGTCGCCACGAGGATCGGCGTGCGGCCGTGGGCGAAGGCGCGGTGCGCCCGCTCGCGCGCGAGCTGGGTGCGACCGGCGTGGTAGTGCCCCGCGCCGAAGCCCCGCGTGCGCAGGGCCGTGGCCGCCCACTCGGTGCTCTTGCGGGTGTTGCAATAGATGATCGCGCGGCCATGGGCACGGCTGCGGCCGCGCAGCCCGGCGTCCTCGAGCGCGCTGCACATTGCGGCGAGTCGGGCGTCGCGACCCCCGGGTTGTTGCACCGAGAACGCGAGGTTGGGCCGGCGGAAGTCGCCGCGGATCACCGCGGGATCACGCAGGCCGAGGCGCAACGCGATCTCGTCCATCACCCGCGGGGTGGCAGTGGCCGTGAGCGCGAGCATCGGTCCCTCGACGAGCTCGCGCAGCTCACCCAGGCGCATGTAGTCGGGGCGAAAATCGTGACCCCACTGGCTGACACAGTGGGCCTCGTCGATGGCGATCATCGCGATGCGGCTGCGGGCGAGCACGCGGCGAAAGCCCGCCTTGCCGGCGCGCTCGGGCGAGACATACACGAGCGCGAGCTCGCCGCGCTCGAGCGCGGCTTCGGTCGTGCGTTGCTCGTCCGCATCGTGGTGGCTGTGCAGCGCCCCCGCTGCGCTGCCGCGCCCGCGCAGGGCCTCGACCTGATCCTGCATGAGGGCGATGAGCGGAGACCACGATCGTGGCGCCGCGACCTTCGGTGCGGGCGATCACTGCCGGCACCTGGTAGCAGACGGATTTGCCCGAACCGGTCGGGAGCAGCACCTGCACGTCGCGTCCGCCGAGCGCAGCGACGACGGCGTCGCGCTGACCACCGCGGAAATCGCCGTGGCCGAACGCGGAGGCCAGGGCGGCGCGCGCCACTTCCTGGAGCGCGCGCACGTCCACCGCTGGGCTCGTCTGCGGTGTGGGGCGGCGGGCGACCACGATCAGGCGGCGCGGCGGGCGAGGGCGGGCCGGCGCGGCGGCTCGGCCATCGGCGCCATGCAGAACTCGGGCAGGGCCGAGGCCGCGGCGAGCCCCGCCATCGTCAGGCCCAGACGGGCGGGCTGCACCAGGCCGCGCTGCCGCAGCCACCGCACCAGATCGTGGACATGGGTCGCGGAGTGACCGGTGAGCCGGCCGAGCAATCGCGCATCGGCGGAGATGTCGGCGTCGGCGAGATCGAAGAGGGCCCGGAGCAGCTCCAGTGCGTCGTTTCGAGGCGCATTCATGGCTGCAGATTCGGTCAGCACTGAGCTGATGTCCAACTTCTGGCGAAATGTTCAGGGGGGATAGGGTGCGCAGTGCGCGACTGCCCCACCACCATGGCCGCCGTCATCGCCGCCCGGCCGCGACGTCGCGCGCGAGCAGGATCGAATCGGCGAGCATCGAGACGGTGGCGAGCTGGGCGCGGACCTCCCGGGTGGGAGGGCCTGCGGTTGACGCCCGATCCTCGAGCCCGCGCGCCACCCGATCTAGCAGCGCGTCGGCGCGCACGGGATCGTGCACGAGCAGCGTCCGAGCCAGATCGATCCGCGCCTCGTTCGCCGCCGCGTCGTCTGTGGCCTCGAGCCGCGCGAGCTGGTGCTCGAACGCGTCGCGGGCGACGTCGAGTTCATCCAGCCGCAGCGCGCAGCGACCGATCCCCGCCCACGACATCGCGAGCAGGGGATCGTCGGCGGCCGCGGCCATGCGCAGATCCAAGGCCTCCCGGTACTGGGTCTTGGCCTCCGCGTACGCGCGGCTGTCGTACAGCGCGCGGGCGAGGTTGAAGTGGCCGGTCGCGATCGAAGGGTGACCGGGATCGGTGCGCTCGCGGATCGCCAACGACCGCCGCATCAGCGCCACGGCCTGGTCGGGGCGGTTGCGCTTGGCCACGGTGATCGCGAGGTTCGACAGCGACGTCGACACCGCCGGATGGTGTTCACCCAGCACGCGCTCGAGGCCGGCGGTGGCCTCGGTCAGCAGGCGCTCGGCCTCCTCGTCGCGGTCGAGCGCCCGCAGGGCGATCGCCAGGTTCGCCGTGGCCCGCAGCGTGGCCGGATGATCGTCGCCATACATCGATCGCGTGGTCGCCTGCGCCTCGCGGTGGTGGGACAGGGCGAGCTCGGGCTGGCCGCCGCGCTTGGCCGCCACGCCCAAGGCGCCGTCGAGTTGCGCACGCAATAAAGGATCGGCGCCGATCACCCGCAGCACTGCGCCGGCGTCGGCCCCCAGCGCGCGGGCCTCGGCGAAGCGCGCCGCGTCTTGGCCCGCGACGAAGACCAGATGCGTGAGGGCCTGCGCGCGCGTCGCGTGGTCGTCGGCGAGCTCGGCCTGCTTCACCGCGCGGCGCAGGCTGGCCTCGCCCGCGGCAAGATGGCCGGCGGCGATCTCGTTTTGGCCGCGGATGAGCAGCGCTGCGGCCTCGAGCGCCGGATCGTCGAGCTCGCCGGCGTCCCGCACGACGGTGTCGGCCTTCGCGGTGGCCTCGGCGTAGCGGCCCACGGCCCCGGCTGCGCTCGCCCGTCCCAGCGTCGCGCGGGCCTCGGCTGCCCGATCGCGCGCGGCCGCGTCCGCGATCTCGCGGTACGCCGCGAGCCGACGGGGATCGGCGCACTCCCTGGGATCGGGCAGGCGCGCCGCCGCGTCGACGGCCTGCAGCGCGATGCCGACGTCCGCCCCCGCGAGCAGCTCGGTGAGCGCCCGCAGCTCGGCGGTGCGGGCGTCGAGGCAGCGCTCGCGCCGTGGATCGTCGCCGCCGGTGGCGGCCATCGACGCGGCGCACGACTCGGCCGCCGCCGCGATCCAACCCTCGGCGTAGCCGTCGAGCAGCCGTTGCGTGCTCTCCCAGGTGCGCGCGGCGAACGGCGTGTCGGTGGCGAGGAGCGCGTCGTGCACGCGCTGTTGCACCGGCGGATCCCAGATGCCCGCCAGTCGCTCGCCGACGCCGTCGCACCGCCCGGCTGGATCGCCATCCGCGATCAGGAAGGTCGCGGCGCTCGCGATCACCGCGACGGCGCTCGCGATCCCGACTCGGCGCCAGCGCACGGCGGGGTCGCGTCGCAGCGCGCCGAGCAGCTCGGTCATCGTCGCGTACCGGGCGTCGGGCTCGCGCGCCAGGCCGCGGCGCAGCGCGCGATCGATGAAGCGGGGGATCCGGGCATCGGCCGCGTCGACGTCGGCCTGGCCGCTGGTCACCGCGCGGGCGAGCTCGACCAACGTGGTGGCGCGGAACGGGCGTCGGCCATGCAGCGCCTCGAACAGCGCCACGCAGAAGGAGAACTGGTCCGATCGGGCGTCGGCGGCCTCGCCCCGCCACTGCTCGGGCGACATGTACGCGGGCGTGCCCATCATCGCGCCGGTGCGGGTGAGCGGGGCGTCGGCCGCGTCGGGGTCGGCCGCGTCGGGGTCGGCCGCGTCGGGGTCGTGGGTCGCGACGGGAGCCATCGGTGGCGCCGCGCCGCCCGATCGCGCCAGGCCGAAGTCGACCACCCGGACGCGTCCGTCATCGCCGACGAGCACGTTGTCGGGTTTGAAGTCGCGGTGTACCACGCCCGCCGCATGCGCGGCCGCGATGCCGTCGCCGGCGGCGAGGAACGCGTCGAGGATCCCGCGCCACGGCCGTGGCGCGGCGCCCAGCCACCCGGCCAAGGTGGTGCCTTCGACGAGCTCCATCGCGATGAACACCTGCTGCCCGAGCGAGCCGACCTCGTGCACCGCGATCACGTGGGGGTGGCTGATCCGCGCCATCGCCTGGGCCTCGCGCAGCAGTCGGGCGTGGCCGACACTGCCCGCGGGACCGTCGAGATCGGCGCGCAGCACCTTGATCGCAACCCGCCTGGCGAGCTCGGGATCCCACGCCGCCCACACCACGCCCATGCCGCCGCCGCCCTTGCGCTCGAGCACGCGGAAGCGGCCGATCTGCGTCGGCGCGGCGTCATCGTCGGCGTTACGCCCCAACGTCGCGGCGGCGGGGGGCGGCATCGCGTCGTCGTCGTTGCCGTCGGGGGCGCCGAAGAGCCGGGCGAAGGCGCGGGCCTTGATGTCGTCGCGCCCGACCACCTGCGGTGGCGGCCCTGTCAGCCCACCGCGTGACCCATCCGGTGGCGCTCCATCCGGTGCGTCCGCCGGTGTGCCGGCCGTGGCGGGCGCGTGGACGCGCGGCAGATCCGGGGGCAAGGACGCCATCTCGCCCACCGAGCATGCCCCAGCGCCCGTGCGTCGCCAAACCGGCCGCGCCCGATCTGCGCCTTGGCTGCTACTGTGCCCTTGCCCATGCCGACCGACATCGAGCTCCTCGACGCGTGGCGTGGCGGCGACCGCACGGCGGGCAGCACCCTGTTCGAGCGCCATTTCGATGCGATCTGCCGCTTCTTCGCCAACAAGGTCGACCGCGACGTCGACGACCTCGTGCAGAAGACGTTCATCGCCTGCGTCGAGGGCAAGGAGCGCTTCCGCGGCCACTCGAGCTTCCGGACCTACTTGTTCGGGGTCGCCCACAACGTGCTGCGATCGACGCTGCGCACGCGCAAGCGCGAGGGCGACCGGCTCGACTTCGGGATGACCTCGGTGTTCGACCTCGGCCTGGCGCCGACGACACTGCTCGCCGCCGGTCGCGAGCAGGCGCTCATGCTGCAGGCGCTGCGCCGGATCCCCATCGAGTACCAGCTCGTACTCGAGCTGTACTATTGGGAGGACATGGAGGCCTCGGAGCTCGCCGAGGTGCTCGCGCTGCCCGAGGGCACCGTCCGCAGCCGGATCCGCCGGGCCAAACAGCTGCTCGAGGAGCAGCTCGGCATCGTCTCCGACTCCGACGCGCTGCTGAAGAGCACGATGTCCGACCTCGATGGTTGGGCCCGCTCGCTGCGCGCGGAGCTCGAGCCCAAGGCGTGATGCCCCACCGTCTCGCGATCTTGTCCGTCGCTTCGCGTCGTGCTATTCGCGTCGTGCTATTCGCGTGAGGTCGGCTCGACGATGTTCGCGTTCTTCAAGTTCGTGATGTACACCGGGGTGCTCTTGGGGCTCGCCGGCTTTGCCATGCCGTATCTGCACGAGGTGCCGGCGATCGCCTCGCTGCCGCCGATGACCAAGAACATCCTGTCGTTCGCGGGCCTCGGCCTCATCGTCGTCGGCCTCATCGGCCGCACGGCGACGCGCCCCAGCGACGATGGGCTCTGAGTTCTGGCGGCGCGGCGTCAGATCTCGAAGCCGCGCATGAAGCTCGTCACGAAGGCGTGGACGAACTCGTCCTGACTGCGCACCGGAAACGCCGGGTGGGTCTCACTGATGCGTCCACCGAGGATCAGGGTGGCGAGGCCGTGGTTGGCCGCCCACATCAGAAACGGCGCCGTCATCACGTCGACGTCCGGACGGAAGCGACCCTGGGCGACCGCTTCGTGGAAGCAGCGCGCAGTGCGGGCGTTGGGTGCCATCAACCGCGTGCGCTCCGCTTCGGTGAAGCTCGTCCAGTCGAGTTCTTCCTCTTGGAAGAGCAGACGGTACAGCCAAGGGTTCTCGCGAGCGAAGCCGACGTAGCGGACCGATTCCTCACACAGGCGGTCGACCGGATCGACGAGGTCGTGCGCGGGTGTGAGGTGAGCGGCGAGCAGGTCGGCGCCCCAGAACCGCAGTGCGCGGAGGATGGCGGGCTTGCCGTCGAAGTGGTGGTACAGCGCCGTCACGCTCACGCCGAGGCGACCGGCGATCGCCCGCATCGTCAGGCCATCTTCGCCGAGCTCGGTGCCCAGTTCGAGGCTGGCGCGCAGGATCGCGTCGCGCACGTCGGGACGCGCTGGGACCTCGCGGTCCGATGGGCCGTCCATGGTGTCCACCTTTCGACCGTACCACCATTTTCCGGGCACGTGCCCGTCGGGCGGGCGTTCGCGGCGCAGTCGGCGGAAACGAAGACGCTCTGCTATACCGCGCCCTGGGAGAGAGTCCACGCGATGCTGGTGGCGATGACGTCCGACAGACCGCCGTTTTTGCGGGGCAGCCTCGCGATCGGTGTCTGCGTGCGGTTGCCGTCGTTCGCCGTATGTGATCGGCCGGAAGCGAGCAGCGGCTTCGACGACGCATCCGCGTCCCGCTCGCATCTGGGGTTCGAGCGAAGGCTGCGTCGCATCTCACGGACCTCCGCTCGTGCGTCTGGCCAGCGGCGTCTTGGCGCGTCCATCCGCGCGGGATCCTCATCGCGCGCCTGCGCGGTGTTCCCGGTCACCGGATTCGAGCCTGGCCAACTGCGGTGCGGGGGCGTCTGATGGGTGCGGCGGCGGTGGGCGATCGCGTGCACGAGTCCATCGCCCGCGCGGTGCCGCTCGCTCCGCTGACGAGCCTGGAGCTAGGCGGGGCGGCCGAGCACTTCGTCACGCTCGAGCGCGACGAGGACCTCGGCGCGCTGCTGCGATGGGCGCAGGCGCGCGCACTCGCCGTCACGGTGCTCGGCGGCGGCTCGAACGTCATCGTCGCCGACGCGGGTATCGCGGGCCTCGTCGTGCGTATAGCGAGCACGGGAGTGCGCGCGCATGTCGACGGCGACGTGTTGCGGATCGAGGCCGCCGCCGGTGAGCGCTGGGACGACATCGTGCGGTTCGCGGTCGCCCAGGGCGCCGCCGGCATCGAGTGTCTCTCGGGCATCCCCGGCTCGGTGGGTGCGACCCCGATCCAGAATGTCGGTGCCTACGGGCAGGAGGTCGCCGAGGTGATCGTCGCGGTGCTTGTGTTCGATCGCGACACACACGTGGTGTCGCGGATGCCCGCGGACGCGTGTGGCTTCGGCTACCGCACCAGCGTGTTCAAGCGCGATCCCGGGCGCTGGATCGTCCTCGGGGTCGAGTACGCCCTGCGCCTGGGGGCGCCCGCGCGGCCGCGATACGCCGAGCTCGACCGCGCCCTGGGCAAGGGCGCGCCCGATGTGACCGCCGTGCGCGAGGCCGTGCTCGCGCTGCGCCGCGGCAAGTCGATGGTCCTCGATGCGACCGACGAGAACCGTCGCAGCGTCGGCTCCTTCTTCACCAACCCGGTGGTGGATGCCGCCACGTTCGCCGCGGTGACCGACCGCGCCCTCGCGGCGTCGCCGGGGCAGACGCCGCCGTCGTGGCCGCAGGCAGATGGCCGTATCAAGCTCGCGGCGGCCTGGCTCATCGAGCACAGCGGCACCCGCCGCGGGGAGCGGCATGGCGCCGTCGGAGTGTCGAGGCGTCACACCTTGGCGCTCGTGCACCACGGTGGCGGCACCACCGCTGCGCTGCTCGAGCTCGCCGATCGCGTGGCCGATCGCGTGCATGCCACCTTTGGCGTGACCCTCGAGCGCGAGCCGGTGCTGCTGGGCGCAGCGCCACTGGCCGGGCCCGATGGAGATCAGCCGAACGCGAGGTAGACGACCAGCGCGCCGAGACCGGCGAGCACGACCGCACCGACCGCGAGGACTGCCGGCGTGATGCCGTGGGGAGCGGCGCGCTCGGCATCGTCGATCGATGCGCCGCCCGACAGCGACACCGACGACCGCGCCCGGCGATCACCTCTGCCCTCGCTGCGCAGCGCCGCCGCGAACTCGGCCATGCTCGCGTAGCGCTGATCGGGGGCCTTGGCCATCGCGCGCAGCACCACCTGATCGAGCCACTCGGGCACGTCCGAGCACAGCAGGCTCGGGGTCCGCGGGGTCTCGTTGAGATGCTTGTAGATGATGTCGTACTCGTTCTTGCCGGAAAACGGCGGCCGCCCGGTGAGAAGCGCGTAGCAGGTCGCGCCCAACGAATAGATGTCGGCGCGGTGATCGACGTGCAGACCCTGCGCTTGCTCGGGCGCCATGTAGTCGGGCGTGCCCATCACCACACCGGTCTGGGTGACGATGCTGTCGGTGGGGTTGGCCAGCCGCGCGATGCCGAAGTCGAGCACCTTGATGAAGTCGGCGTCGCCGTCTTGCGGCACCCGGTAGAAGTTCGCCGGCTTGACGTCGCGGTGGATGATCCCGGCGTCGTGGGCGGCCTGCAGCGCATCACACAGCTGCGCGACCATGTGGACGACGCGCGCATGGGGAACGCGACCGATCTTCTTGAGCAGTGTCCCGAGGTCTTCGCCGCCCTCGAGGTACTCCATCACGAAGAACACCGCGCCGCTGGGCGTGGTGCCGAAGTCGGTGACGTCGACGATGTGCTTGGAGCCGACTTGGGTCGCAGCCCGGGCCTCGCGGCGGAAACGGCGGACCGCCTCGGGCAGGCGGCACAGCGCCGGGCGCATCACTTTGATCGCGTACTTCTTGCCGATCTCGGTGTGCTCGGCCAGGAAGACCCAGCCCATCGCGCCCTCGCCGACCTTCGACGTCAGCTTGTAGCGATCGGCCAGCACGGTGCCGACCAACAGGTCGGCCATCGAGCCCATGGGCGGGCGGGTGCGCGGCGGTTCCGCGTTCGGCGTGCGGCCGTGGTTGGGGACGCCACGGCGCGGATCGGGGGTCCGCGGCAGCGTCATGTCGCTGCCAGCGGGGATCTGATCGGGCGTGGGCTCGCGCGTATCCACCATGCCTGGGTCTATGGGTATCACGCTTCGCCGCGCGGAACCACGCGCGAGCACCGGCGACAGGCCGCGAAACGCCGCGTGGGCCTGGGCGCGCTGCGTTCACGCGCCTGGGGGCAGCACGATGCCCAGGGCGGCGAGCTGACGTTCGGCCTGCGCCGCCCATCCGCGATTGGCCAGCGGGCTCGCGGGCGAGGGGTGCAAGATCGTGCCCGTGGCGATGCCTCGCGCGCAGGCGATCGGGAGGGCGCGGGCGAGGGCGAACGCGCCGATCCCGACGACGAGTCGCGGCCGCAGCACCGCGAGCGACGCCGCCAGCGCGCCATCGCAGGCGGTGTACAGCGCCGCGCGCTCGGCCGCGGGCAGCTTGTCGGGCGTGCGGTTCTTGCCGCCGGCCTCGAGGAACGCGAGCGGGCAGTAGTTCATCACGAAGAAGTCGGCGAAGAAACGGGCCGGCTCGCCGAATCGCGCGCGGGCCCAACCCCAAAGCCGCTTGCCGCTGACCTCGGCGCGCATGCACGCGAAGCCCTCGATCGGCCGCGCCGGATGTTCGGTGGCCGGACGATCGATGCGGCCCCCGATGCCGAGCCAACGGACGACTGCATCGATCTCGCCGAAGGGCACGCCGGTCTGGACCATGCCGAACGGCCCGGGGTTCATCCCCAACAGGATCACCCGGCCCGTGCCCTCGCCGTATCGCATGAGGTACTGCTCGTGGGGCGCGCGGGCGTATTGCAGCGGGTTGTAGATATGGGTGACCGGGTCCGCGAAGGCCAGCGCATCGACGTCCTTCGCGAGCTTGCGGCTGATGCGGACCAGGTCCATCGGCGGCGAAGGTATCATCCAGCACGCGCGGCGGCGGCGTGACGCTACAGCAGCGCGAGCTGGGGCGAAGCCAGCCGCGAGAGCGCCTCGTGCTCGACCTCGTCGAGCCAGCGATCGCGATGATCGGCGTCGAGGCGCAGCGCCGGCAGCCTGCGGCGATCGAGCTCTCTCATGAGCCGCTCGGCGACCGCACCCTGGAACTCGGGGTCCGTCGCGCGCAGGCCGTCAGGATTGGGCGCGCCGGTGATCGGCACCGTCACCAGCAGATCGTACGTGGACATCCACGACTCGACGAGCGTCTCGAGCGCCGGCTGCCGCCCGGCCGACAGCAGCATGTACACGTAGTTGTCGAGGACGCTGCGGTCGCACAGCACCACCGGGTAGCGCGCGGCGGCGACGAGCTCCTCGGCGAGTTGCGTGTGGAGGATCCACGACTGCGCGGCGAGGCTGGTCTCGCGGTTGATCGGCAGCGGGCAGCGGCGGGCGACCTCGTGCACGATATCGAGGACGACGTCGCGGGCCTTGAGCCGGGCGGCGAGGCCGTAACACAGCGTGGTCTTGCCGACGCCGTGCGTGCCGATGAACGCGATCTTCATGCGCGTCGTGTCGCCCACCACCAGATTGTAGAGCTTTGTGCGGCCCAGTCCGCGCTGGTTTTTGCGGCGGCCCAACCACCATGCCACGCGCAAAGGTGCGGCGACGCACCCGGCTCGCGTTCGCCGGCGGTGGCGGGGCGGCGCCGAGGCGCGGGCGGGGCTGGACCGCTGCGGGCGGGCCTGCGTATGCTCCGCGCCAGTGGCCGTACTCCGCCGCATCGGCGTGATCGCGTTCTCGTGCTTCACGTGGGGCGGCGGCTTCGCGTGGATGCTCGTGGGCGCGACGCTCACGATGCTGCTACGGGTCGTCGGCGTGCCATACCAACGCGTGCACGGGTGGGTCACCGCGCCGCTGTTCACCCAGGTGGTGCGCGTCTTCTGTGCGGTGCGCGTGCGCATCCACTATCACCCGCGCTTCGATCCCGAGCGCCGCAGCGTCTTCACCCAGAATCACGTCAACCTGATGGACGGCCACCTCGCCTCGGCGGCGATCCCCACGCCGTTCTCGGGGCTGATGAACGCGTGGCAGTTCTATATCCCTATCTACGGCTGGCTGATGTGGCTGTCCAAGGGCATCGGCGTGCACCGCAACGGTCGCGAGCGGCTGATCGCCGAGCTCACGGCCGCCGCGCGCGAGCGCAAGCGCATCGGCATGTCGATCCTCACCTTCCCCGAGGGCCATCGCACCCCCGACGGCCGCGTGCACCCGTTTCGCCGCGGCGTGTTCGTGATGGCCCGCAACGCCGAGATGCCGGTGGTGCCGATCGCGGCGCGCGGCTTCTTCGAGGTCAACCGCAAGGGTAGCTTCCTCATCCATCCCTGGCGCCGCGTCGACGTCTATGTCGGACCGCAGTTCGAGACCGCAGGCCTCGACGACGCCCAGGTGCAGCAGCTCGCCAACGAGCTGCACGCGGTGGTGGAGTACGGCGTCGTGCACGGCGGCTGGCCGGCCGCGCTCGACCACGGCCACACCTCGCCACCCCTCGGCGCCGCCGCGGAGTGAGCAGGGCGTCTGCGCCTCACCAGCGCAGGACGGCGGCGGCCCAGGTGAAGCCGGTGCCGAACGCGGTGGTCACGACGATGTCGCCGTCCTTGATGCGACCCTCGGTGCGGGCTTCGTGCATCGCCACGGGGATCGTGGCGGCCGACATGTTGCCGTACTTGTGCAGCACCGAGTACATCTTGTCGCGCGAGATGCCGCAGCGTTCGCGCGCGGCCTCCATGATGCGCATGTTGGCCTGGTGCGGCACCATGAGCGACACGTCGTCGGGTCCGACCTCGGCGTCGCGCATCGCCTGCACCGCGGCCGTGCTCATGGCGATCACCGCGTGCTTGAACACGGTGTTGCCCTCCATGTGCACGGTGTGGGCGTTGGCGTCGACGCTCTGGTGGGTGGCCGGCATCTGGGTGCCGCCGCCGGGCTGATAGAGGATGGGGGCGAGGCTGCCGTCGGCGCCCCAGTTCGATGCGAGCAGGCCCGAGCTGCCGTCGCCGGCGGTCACGATCGCCGCGCCGGCGCCGTCGCCGAACAGCACGCACGTGCCGCGGTCGTTCCAGTTGACGACCTTGCTCATGACCTCGCCGCCGACCACGGCGACCTTGCGCATGGTGCCCGAGGTGATGAGGGCGGTCGCGAGTTCGAGGCCATAGAGAAAGCCGCTGCAGCCGGCGCTGACGTCGAACGCCGGCATGCCCTTGATGCCGACCTTGCGCTGCACCCAGCACGCGGTGGATGGGAACAGGGTGTCGGTGGTCGACGTGGCGACGATGAGGCCATCGAGCGCGTCGGGGGCGATGCCCGCGTCGGCGCAGGCCGCCCGCACCGCGTCGGCGCACAGATCTGAGGTCGCGACCCCGGCCTCGGCGATGCGACGCTCGCGGATGCCGGTGCGATCGGTGATCCACTCGTCCGAAGTATCGACCCGCCGCGCGAGGTCGAAGTTCGTCACCACCTGGCTCGGCAGACAAACGCCGGTTCCGACGATCTTGATGCCTCTCAACGTGTCTCCCAGTCGGTCGTGCCGACGGCCTCGACGTGTCGGAGTACCGTATCCCACCCGAGTCGGTCAACCCGCGAACGCGTGCGGCCGGCCTCGGCAGAAACTTTCACGGGGTGTGGGAACTTCGGCCCCGAGGCGGGCGTCACCCCTGCGCCGTGCAGCGTCACCCCGAGCCCCCAGAATCGAACGCAGAATCGAACGACGACCGACTTCAGGCCGCTGCGCACGACGGCGAGGTGGCGCGGCGCTTCACCGCCGACCCGTTTCGCGTGTTGGAGGCGCCATCGACGGCCAGCCGCCATGAGCTGGACGCGGTCGCGATGCGGCTGCTCGATGCGCTCGAGCGAGGGGAGCCCGGTGTCGCCCGCTATCCCACGCCACTGGGCGAGCGCCGCCGCGACGCCGGCACCGTGAACGACGCCGCACATGCGCTGCGCGATGCCGAGCGGCGGATCGTGCACGAGCTGTGGTCCCGCCTCCCCGTTCGCCATCAGGAGATCGCACCGCCGCCGGGGCCCGCGCCGTGGGACGGCGGCGCGCGGGCGCTGGGCTGGAGGCGCCGATGACCGAGACACTCGTCGTCCTGCTGTGCGTAGCGGGTTGCGCAGGGGTGGGTGTGTCGCCGCTGGCGTCGGTCCTCGACTGCGATCCGCAGGGTCCCCGCGGCCGCGCGATCCGCCGCGCCGAGCACCAGTTCGCCGCGGCGGTGATGCTGGCCGCCACGTGCGGCCTGCTGTCGCTGTGGCTGTACGGCAAGTCGGGGCAGCCGTGGTGGCCGATGCTGATCATGCTCGGCGTGTGCCTGCCGTTGGTCCACCCGTGGTTGCTCGTGCGCGGGGTGCTGGTGCCACTTGGTGCCTCGCGCACGGCTTACCGCGTCGCGCGACTCGGTGGCCATCCGTGGTTCCGCGATCCGAACGGCGGCGCGGTGCTCTCCGGTGTGCTGGCGTCGCTTCGATGTCGACCGAGCGACGAGCGCGGCCGCTGGCTGCGGGCGCGGCTCGAGGACGATCGCATCGGCGGCGCGGGTCTCGTCGCGCTGGGCCTGCTCGCGGCCGACGCCGGCGATCGCGACACGGCGCGGCGGGTGCTCGCCAGCCTCGACGATCTCGATCCCGATCTGTGCCCGCCGTTGGCCCGCACGATCGCCCTCGATTGGTGGGTCGCCGATGCGGCAGCCCGCGGCGCCTGGCACGAGCTGCTCGAGCGTGTTGCGGACGATCCCGAGCCCACCGCCACCACCCGCTTCGTCGGCGTGGCCGCGGGGCGGATGGTCGGCGAGGGTGTCGGGCGCACGGCCGTGCTCTGGTGCTGGCTGCGTGCGCCCAGGCGCGTGCGCACCCTGGGACTGCTGTGGTCGTCGCTGCGCCGCCCGCGGACGCCGAGACGGGCGATCGACGACGGCGATCTCGCGCGTCTGGCCGCCAACGGTGCGAATGAGCCGATCCTCGACGCGCTCGCGCTGCACGCCGAGATCGCGGCCCAACCCACCACGGTGCCGCTGGTCCCGGCTGTCGTCGAGCGGCTCGCATCGGCGTGGGACATCGCGTTCGGCGACTTCGGCATGCGCGCCAAGGTGCGCGATCGGGCCGAGACCTTCGCGACCGTGGCCAGCGGCGAGCTGCTGGTCGCGCGACTGCATCGCGCCGTCGCCCACGATGTCGCGTTGCTCGTCGCGCAGTGCGGTAAGCAGGCCGAGGGCCTGCGCCGCGATACCGGCGTGCTCCGCCGCGCCCGCGACGTCCACTTCGAGGACGTGATCGTCCGGATCGTGCGCGACGCCGCCGCGCTGGGTCGCGCGCGCGACCCGGAGCTCGGCCCTGCCGCGACGTGGAGCGCGTGGGTGCGACTGCGCGAGGCCTACCTCGGCGCCGTGGTGCCCCTCGACGCGGGCCAGCGCGCGATCGTCTACGCCGAGGTCGAACTCGAGGTCCGCCACTGCGCCGCGTGGTTGTGGAACGAGCGCCGCGAGCGCGGCCTCGCCCATGGGATGTGCCTGTTCCTGCTCGGCGAGGCCGAGCGCGTCCGCGACGTCGAGGCGGCGGCGTACTACCGCCACAACGTGGTGGTCGGCCTGTGACGGGCGGCGGGCCCGGCCGAATCGCCGCCCGCCAGATCGCCCCACGCGGATCAGCCCCGAACTCGACCGCACCGGGCCAGCTCGGCTAGGGTCGTGCACCATGGTCGACGTCTCCCGCGTGGCGCTCGTGGCCTTCGACATCGACGGCACGCTCACCGACGCCACCACGTGGTGGACGGGGGAGACGACCGGATGGGTCCAGCGCTACAGCATCCGCGACGGCGAGGCGATCCTGCGCATGAAGACCCGCCTGCCGGTGCTGCCGCTGTCGCGCAACCAAACCACCTCGGCCCAGCAACGCATGGCGATGCTCGGGCTCGACGCGCGGTGGCTCGGCGTGCGCGACAAGGTCGGCGCCATCGCCGAGATCTGTCGCGAGTACGGCATGGTGCCGACGCAGATCTGCGTCGTCGGCGACGGCATCGACGACGCCGACGTCTTCGGTCATGTGGGCCTGGGCTGCGCGGTGGCCGATGCCCATCCCCGCGCCCTGACCACGGCGCACCTGGTGCTCGACGCGCCCGGCGGCGCGCGGGTGATGGAAGAACTCGAGGAGCGGCTCTTCGGGGGCGAGAGCGTCGGGGGTGGGATCCGATGATGCGTGCGATCGGCCTGATGAGTGGGACGTCGTGCGATGGCGTCGACGCGCTGCTCATCGAGCTGCAATCGGTCGAGACGCGCCACGAGCCGGTCGTGCTCGGTCATGCCCACGTGCCGCTGCCCGCGACGTTGCGCGCCGAGCTGCGGGATCCGGGCGAGCTCGGTCTGCGGCGGATCGCCGAGCTCCACTTCGAGCTGCCGCGGCTGTACGCCGAGGCGGTGCGAGCCTTGCCGCAGTGGGAGTCGGCGGCGGTCTGCGGCATGCATGGCCAGACCGTCTGGCACGCGCCGCCATCGCAGCAGCCGACGGTCGCCAACACGTTGCAGCTTGGCAGCAGCGGCGCGCTCGCGGTGCAGCTCGGGATGCCGGTGGTCGGCGACATGCGGGCCGCCGACATCGCCTATGGCGGCGAGGGAGCACCGATCGCCCCGTTCTCGCACTGGTTCTTCACGCCCCAGGGCCATCCGCCACGGATGGTCGTCAACGTCGGTGGCATCGCGAACTATACCCGGGTCACGCGCCGACTCGACGACGTGCGGGCGTCGGACATCGGCCCCGGCATGATGATCACCGACGCGCTCGCGCGCCACGTCTCGCGCGGCGCACTGGACTGCGATCGCGACGGCGAGCTGTCCGAGGACGGCGAGATCCATCCCGCGGTGGTGGCCTTCATCCTCGACCATCCGTTCTTCGCGCGGCCGATGCCGCGCTCGACCGGCCGCGAGGACTTCGGCGCCGGCTTCGTCACTGCGTTGCTCATGCGGTTCGCCGGGGTCGGCGGCGCGAGCTTGCTGCGCTCGAGCCTATGCGCGACCGCGACGGCGATCGCCCGCACCGCCGGCGACGATGTAATCGGCATCCAGGAGATCGTGCTCACCGGTGGCGGTGCCCGGCACCCGGGATTGCGCGAGTTGGTCGCCGAGGCCGCGGGTGGGGTCCCGGTCATCGTCCACGCGCAGGGCGTCTTCGCGCCCGAGCACCACGAGCCGGCGGCGATGGCCCTCATCGCCGCGCGCACGCTCTCACGGTTGCCCAGCTCGCTGCCCCAGGTCACCGGCGCGCGGCAGGGCGCGGTGCTCGGTCACGTGCACCATCCTTCTTAAGTCAGGCCGCGCCTCCTCAGGCCGCGCCTTCCTCAGGCCGCGCCTCGGCGTGGCATTGGACGCGGGCGATCCTAACGCGCCCGCGGTGGTGGCTCGGCCTCGATCTCGCGGGTGCTCACCGCATCGGCGGGCTCGATCGCCAGCTGGTCGAGCGAATCCTGCAGCGTCGCATACCACTGGGTCGCGATGGGCTCCGAGAGGGCCGAGACCGCGTCGACCATGCGGCCGCGGCGAACGATGCGGAAGCCGCGGGGCTCGCTCTGCGAAAACGGAGCGATGGTGCCGGCGAACTGCTCGGCGTCCTCTTCGCGATCCCACACGCTGCGCCACACCAGCACGGACTCGCCGTCGGGCAACCGCCACATGCCCAGTCGATCGCCGTCCCAGCCGGCGGCAGCCTTGGACGCGACGGCGTCGTCGTAGCCGCGCTCGCGGAGGATCCGCTCGATCGCGAGCTCGCCGACGACGTCGTCTTGGATCTGCTCGGCGTTGGCGGAGTCGTCGGGCCACGGCGGCAGCTCGACGTTCACGGGGAAGTCGGTGCCGAGCTTGCGCGGGTGCAGCAGCTGCTCGGTCGATGTCGGCGGCTGTCCGAACGCGGCGAGCACAGCCTGCCAACCGCCCGCTGCATGCAGCGTCGCGACATACGCCACGCCAGGGGCGCACGGCACGTTGGCGTGCGTGCCCAGCAGCGCGGCCGCGACGTCGGTCGGGACCGCCTCGGCGCGGTTGCGCTTGGCGGCGTGCAGCGTGTCGGCGACGTAGGTGGCGAAGCCCTCGGCGAGGCACTGCCGGATCAGCGCGACCTCGGTGGTCGCGCTGGCATCGAGCACACTCGCGGCGAGGCCGCCCATGTTGTGGTCGATGTACGCGAACACCAGCGCCCGGGCCAGCGCGTGCTCGAGGGGACCGCCGAGCGTCGTCGCGTCGGTGCGGAACACGATCGTGTCGCGGTCGTGGAGGAACCCGACCAGCATCGAGGCAGCGATCATCTGCACGACGCCCTCGCGGAGGCCCTCGCCGTTGGTGAGCGGCGGGATCTCGAGGGCGCGGCGGATCTGCGCGAACGCATCGTGCGACGCGCGACGGCGGATGATCGACACGTAGCCCTCCGCGACCTCGCGCATGCCGTCCGGCTCGCGCGTCTCCATGAGGAACCTCGTCAGATCGACGGGGAAGCCGAACCGGCCGATCTCCGCGGCGGTGGAGATCAGCAGCTCCTGGGTCGTCGCAGGCTTCGGCTTCGCGACGGGGGTCTGGACCGGCTCGGGGCGACAGGCGATGACGATGACGATGACGATGACGAGCGCGAGGGTCGCGAGGCTTCGGCGCACGGCGCATTATTGCACGGGCACGGGCACGGGCGCACCGGCAGCGGTCGCGATTCCATCGACGCGCCGCATCGTGCGAGCGAGGGGGTTGCGGTGGGTCGGGCATCGGGGCACGCGACCCACCGCGGCAGTTGCATCAAACGAAGCTCACTCCGCGGGCACCTCCTCGTAGCCGGGGTCGAGTTCGAAGTCGAACTCGACGACGATCGGCGGGCCGTCGTAGCTCGGATAGTCCGCGGTGGCGACCGCCGCGCGAAGGCACTCGTGGAGCTCGCGGTCCTTCTTGCTGGTCTTGGGCAGCTCCGTGTTCACGCCCAGCGGCGTGGCGCCCTTGGGGTTGAGCAGCACCGCGACGTGGGCCTCGCCCTCGAGCGTGCGGTCGGCACTGCCCTTCGAATCGATCACGCAGGCATCGATCGCGTCGTACTGCCGCGAGAACGCCTCGAGCACGGTGTGCTTGTCGGGGCGCTCGCCGCCGCCATTCATGTCCATGACCGAGTCCTCGTTGGGATCGAAGGTCGGCACCGTGGTCGTCGCGGCCGCGCTCGCGATCCCGGAGGCGCCGCCGACGATGCCGGCGAGGAGCAGCGCGACCAGGCGCTGGTGTCCGCGGCGGAACATCACGCCGAACATGCTGCGCTCGCCTGGCTTGGTCCACCGCACCTCGGCCTCGACCTCGACGATCTCGTCGGTGCCCGGCATCGCGAAGCGCACCTGCAGCGAATCGCCGATCTGCGGCGGAGCGCCGTCGAGCTCGATGCATGCGCCGCCCTCGGACAGGTTGGAGCTCGAGCCGTTTCGGGCGTCGGGACCGACGCCGGCCATCACCGGCAATACGACGTCGAACCGCTCGCTGGTTCGCCGATTGATCGCGTCTTGTAGTGCGGGTTGCATCGTCAGTCCTTCGTTCTGGGTTGGTCCGCCGGTCCCGGATGGGCGTCACGTTTCGGCGTCAGTTCGGGTCATCGACGTTCGATGCGAGACCTTGAGTGCGTCTCGCGGAACGAAGGGGGCCGGACACGCTCGCACCGCGGCCGCGCCGCACCTGCGAGGGCGACACCGCGACCGGCACGGCACATGTCGACGTCAGCCCCGCAGCGCGAACAGCTGCGCGATCTCGGACTCGTCGAGCGCATGGTCGTACAGCCGGACCTCGTCGAGCAGACCGGTGTAGAAATGCACCGGGAAGCTCGGCAGGTGGTCGTCGTCGCAGCCGAGGAACACCGGCTGCTCGTCGACCTCGTAGAGGCTGTTCTCGATGGTGTCGAGCAGCACGCCGTCTTGCCACAGCCGCATGGTGCTCCCGTCCCAGGTGCCCACGAAGTGGGTCCAGGTGTCATCGAGCAGCGGTACGAGGAAACTCCCGCCGCTACCGTCCTCGACCCCCACGTGGAATTCGACGAGCACGGGATCTCGGCCGCCGCCATACGATGCGAGGCGCCAGCTGTTGAAGGGCAGGGCGCCTACGGGCTTGGTGAACAGGCCGTCGAAGTTGGTACCGGTGATCGAGTCGCGGCGGATCCACGCCGCGATCGTGAGCCCGCCCGGCAGCGCGAGATCCTCGACGTAGGGATAGATCGCGCAGGTGATGGTGCCGTCGAATGCCGCCGCGTTGCCGACGACGCCTGGGACGAGCGCAGGGCACGTCTGCGGTGTGCAGTCTGCCGCGCCGCCCAGGATGCCCTGGTTGGGGATGCCGAGCGCGAAGCGCTCGTCGAAGCTGAACCACAGCAGCGGATCGGGCAGCAACGGCTGGGCGGTGGTCGAGTCCTCGGCCGAGTGGGTGGTGGTCGCGGTGGCGCCGGCCGAGCTGCCGTCGTCGTCGGGTGCGGAACTCGCGTCCCTCCTCGGGCCGCTGCTGCCATGCGTGCCGGACCCGAGCGAGGTGCCACTCTCCGAGCTGGCTCCGGCCGTGCCCGCGTCGGTCGGCATGACGCACTGGCCCGCGGCCGTGCCGCTGCTCCGGCCGTAGCGCTGCCCCGAGGCGCAGCGGTCATCGGGGAAGCTGCAGAAGCCATCGGGCTGGCACTCGCCGACGATGGGCCCATCGACGCACTGCGACGACATCTCGCACGTGTATGCCGCCTCGCCGCACGCAGACGCGTGCGTGACGATCCCGAGCGCGAGCGCTGCCGCGGTGCGGATCATGGCACCCGAGGATATCATGGCGCTCGGCGCCGCCGCGAAGGCTTCATCCGCGGTGCCGCGTCATCCGCGATGCCGCGTGAGGGCGAACTGCCCCGGTGGCTCCGCGCCGTCGTCGAGGCACAGTCCCGCGACGAGCTCGCCTACCGCCGGCGCGAACTTGAACCCGTGGCCCGAGAAGCCGCCGGCGATCACGACCCGCGCCGACTCGGGATGGCGATCGATGACGAAGTCCGACGTGGGAGTGGTCGTGTACAGGCACACGCGGTGGTCGGCGATGGGTCCGCGGGCCATGGGGAAGCGGGCGTCGACGAAGCTGCGCAGCCCGGCGACGTCGCGCGCGTGCAGCGTGCGATCGACGGTGTCGGGATCGACGGGCGCGTCGTCGTCGCCGCGCGTGACATGGCAGGCGATCTTCAGCCCGACGATGCCGTCGGTGCCGTAGGGGAAGCCGTAGAGGAACCCCGTGGGATCGAAGGCCGCCCACACCGGCAGGCTGCGCAGCGCGTGTGTGTGAGCGTGCGCCGGCGTCCACCACGTGAGCACCCGGCGGCGCCGATGGAGTCTGCCGGGCAACACGGTGGGCAGCAGATCCGGCAGCCACGCGCCCGCGGTGACGACGATGGCGTCGGCGCCGATGCGACGGCCGTCGCCGAGGACTGCGGCGGGCGTGTGCACGTCGATCTCGCGCACGGTGACGCCGTACTCGACGATCGCGCCCGCCACGATCGCCTCGTCGCGCAGCGCATCGAGGCATGGCTGCACGCGGAGGTAGCCGCCCGACGGCGTGTAGTTGGCGGACCAACCCCGCGGCACCACGAACGGCCAGCGCGCCGCGAGCTCCGTCGCGTCGTACCGCGTGTGTTCGACGCCGTGGTGTTCGCACGCACGGATCGCGTCGCCGAACTCGGCATCGTCGTCGGGTCCGAACTCGAGCAGACCGCTGCGCTCGAGCACCGGCCGGCCCGTGCGAGCGCCGAGCTCGACCCACATCCGGTCGGCGCGCTGCACCAGCGGCACGTAGTGCTCACCCTCGTGATACGCCTGGCGAATGATGCGCGTCAGGCCGCCGTGACTGCCGCGATCGTGCACGTGCGAGAAGCGCTCGAGCACCGTCACCCGCGCCCCCGCACGGGCCAGGGCCCACGCTGCTGCGAGGCCCATCGTTCCGCCGCCGATCACCACCACGCTGCGCGCCGTCATCGCCCCGGGCTTAGCAGGCCGCAGCGGGCGGTGGAAGCCATTCGCGCGCCGGTGGGAACATGCGGCTATCATCGCGCTCCCCGATGGCTTCACTGCGCGCGCGATGGATTGCGATGGCCGGCGTCCTGCTCTCGACCGCGTGTCCGACGACGACGCCGGTGCGGCCGGTGGTGAAGCCACCGGTGACGCAACCGCCCGTCACGCCGACCCCAAAGCCCGTCGCCGTCGATCCGATCGTCGACATCGCGTCCCGAGGCTGGCACACGTGCGCGGTGCTGCAGTCGGGCGGCGTGTTGTGTTGGGGCAAGAACACCTACGGTCAGCTCGGCGACGGCACGCGCGAGGACACCGCACGCGCGGTGCGGGTCGTCGGGGTGGGCGACGCGGTCGAAGTGGCGGTCGGTCTCGACTTCTCGTGCGTGCGCCGCCGCGGTGGCACCGTTGCGTGTTGGGGCAACGATCAGGACGGTCAGCTCGGCGGCGGCAAGGGTGGACGGCCCGGCGTCATCACCCCGCGGTCCCAGCCCGTGTTCGGTCTGCGCGGCGCGGCGGAGCTCACCGCCGGCGACTATCATGCGTGCGCCCGCATCGACGACGGTAGTGTGCGCTGCTGGGGGAACGCCGAGAACGGCCAGCTCGGCAGCGACGCGCAGCGCGTGTTCGCATCACCGCGCACGATTCCCGATGTCGCCGGTGCGCGGGCCATCGCCTCGGGCGCCGCCCACGTCTGTGCCGCGGATGCGCGGGGCAAGGTGCTGTGCTGGGGCCGCAACACCGAGGGGCAGCTCGGCGACGGCAAGAGCGGCAGCCGCCTGCGACCGGTCGAGGTGTCGGGGCTCGTCGATGCGGTCGACGTCTCGTCGGGGACCAACTTCACGTGTGCGCGGCGCCGCGGCGGCCAGATCGCGTGCTGGGGCGACAACGCCGGCGGTCAGCTCGGGGCAGGGGCGAAGGGCGAACGCAAGCGGCATGTGCCGGTCGCGATGGCCGGGCTCGTCCAAGTCGAGGAGCTCGCCCTGGGCGGCAGCCACGGCTGCGCGCGCCAGGCCAACGGACGCGTGGTGTGCTGGGGATCGAACGACAGCGGCCAGCTCGGCGTGTCGGGTCCGGCCCGCGTCGCGCCCGTCGCCGTGCGGGGGGTGCAAGATGCGGTGTCGATCGGCATGGGCACCCACCACGGTTGCGCCGCCAGGAAGCGGGGCGATGCCACGTGCTGGGGTAGCAACGAATTCGGTGCGCTCGGCCCACGGCCGCTGCAGTGACCCGGTGATCGTCGCCGGCGTACGGGCCGGTGCAGCGGCTGCGTCGCACCCGGCGGGTTCTCGATCCGATTGCCGCACCTGCGGCCCGCGGATATCATCGCAACCGCTTTGGCAGGCACGGGACAATGGCACGCGTACACCGATGATCCGCGGGCCACGACCTCGCAGATCCTGGTCATCGACGACGAGCCCACCACCCGTGATTCCGTCGCCGCGATGATCCGCGCCGAGGGCTGGACACCGGTCGTCGCCGACGGTTGGTCGGAGGCGCTGCGCCTGTTCCAGGAGCAGCCGTTCGATCTGGTCGTCGTCGACGCGCTCATGCCCACCGTCGACGGGTTCAAGCTGACCCAGCTGTTGCGCGCGCGTTCGTCGTCGTACGTGCCGATCCTGATGCTGACGTCGCTGTCGGACGACGCGTCGCGGGAGCAGGCGCTCGCGGTCGGCGTCGACGATGTGCTGACCAAGCCGCCGAGCCCCTTCGAGCTCCATCTCCGCCTCGGTGCGCTGCTGCGGATCCGCCACCTGACGTGGGCGCTCGAGGCCAAGAGTCGCGAGCTCGCTGCGGCGGCGCTCCGCGACCCGTTGACCGGCCTCGCCAACCGCCGCTGCCTCGACGAGCGCATCGCCGTCGAGCTGTCTCGCATCCGCCGCTACGGCAGCGCCCTGGGCGTGGTGATGCTCGACATCGACAACTTCAAGCGCGTCAACGACGAGCACGGGCACCTCGTCGGCGATCGCCTGCTCGAGTTCAGCGCCGATCTTCTGCGATCCGCGGTCCGGCCCTCGGATCTGGTGTGTCGATACGGCGGCGAAGAATTCGTGGTGTTGGTCTCGGACACCACGGCCGCGGGTGCGCAGAACCTCGCCGAGCGCGTGCGCCGGACCTTCGAGCGCGGCAGCGCCCAGATCGTCCCGGGCCCGCCGCAGACCCTCTCGGCCGGGGTGACGGCCACCGATCTGATGGGCGAGCTCGACGGCGACGGCCAGCGACTGCTGCGTGCGGCCGATCAGGCGCTGTACGCAGCCAAGCGTGCGGGCCGCAATCGCGTGTGCTGCTGGGACGCGGCGATGACCCACTCCGCGGTGGGCTGAGGTTCTCGGCGCGGCTCCGGGAGCGTCAGCCCGGCGGCGGCGGCGTCATGAAGCACTCGATCGTGGTCTCGATGCGGAAGTTCGACTGGTTGGTGTGGCGCTCGGCGTGGAAGATGTCCATCGCGTAGGTCTCGCCGACGGTGAGGCCCAGCGTGTCCATCGCGATCGAGTCCTCGACGGCGGGGTGTAGGCCGCCGATGTCCAACGCGAGCTGACCGTCGACGTACATCCACAGATCGTCGTCGCCGCGGAACGTGAAGACCTCGCCACCACCATACGTGAAGCCCGTGTGCACCTCGGTCGTGAAGTGGAAGTTGTGGGGGTTGCCCTCGTTGCCGAAGCCTTGAGCGTCGATCGGGAAGAACGCCGAGTTGTCGTAGACGAACAGCCCGGTGTCATCCGGCGCGAGGGCCAGCTCGATGGAGAACGCCTGGTTGACCCCGTCGATGTCCGCGTACCATTGGGCGAACGTGTCGGCGCTCGTGATCATCGGCGCGCCGCCATAGTTGGGATCGAGCGCCGGCTTCTGATCGACGCCGAGCTGCTGCGTCACCAACCCCTGGTAGGCGCCCGAGCCCGAGTACGCCTCGAAGTCCGGGTGGTCGGAGCGGAAGTCGCGGACCGTCGCCACCAGCGGCTCGCAGTCGACCTCGACCGCGCCGGCGTCGCTGAGCGGAGCGCCGGCGATGTCGAACCGCGGGCCGTCGTCGCCCAGGGTGTCGTCGGCGCTGCCTTCGCTGTCGGAGGCGGTGCCGTCGCCCGGTGGCGTCGTGGTCGGTGCGTCGGTGCCCGACTCGCCGACGCTCAGGATCCCGCCCTCGGCGCCCTCGGCGGCGTTCCCGTTCGTCGGTGACGTGTCGCCACAGGCAACCACGGTGACGAGCAGCAGCGGACAGGCGCGGAGCATCGAGTGGACGTGGTTGGTCATCGGCGAAGGTTCGACACCTCGATGCCAGCTTCTTCCGCGCCGCGCCATGCCCAGACGCAAAGCTCATGCGAGCATGGAGCACATCGCCGTCGAGCACCGCGGGAGTCGGACGCGTGGATCCCCGCAGTCCCACACGGATGAAGGCGGGGATGATGCGCGTGGATCCCCGCGGACTACTCGATCCCGTTGCCGGGCGAGCGCGCCACCTCGCGGTGGTTCGCGACCGTCGGCACCGCGACGTTGCCGGCGGCCTGCAGATCCATCGCGCTGGGGAACTGGGCGTGGAAGCGCCGCACCGTGGCGGCGAGCCGCGCCTTGGTCGGCGCATCGACGGGCACCGATCCGGTCGCACCCAGCGTGTCCACGATCGCCGTGACCAGCGCATCGAGCGGCGCCGGCGACCGCTGTGCCCACGACGCCAGCAGCCCGCCATCGACGTGGGACGGCAGCGAGCCGAGGATGCCGACGTCGTTCTGATCGTGGACGAGCAGGCCCGCCGTCGTGCCGCGATCGAGGGTCAGGACCTGGAACAGATACAGCGTGTGATAGTCGAGCTGACGCGCCCGATCGGCCTCCGTTGGCGACGGATGCTCGCGCAGCGACGCCGCCACGAGCTCGGCGTAGACGTCGATGGTGGCCTCGCCGATCGCACGGGCCAGCGCCGCGTCGTCGTCGAAGTTGCCGCTGTCGAACGCCTCGAGATAGAAGTGCGCGACGCCGCGGTGGCGGCCGAGCGCCGGGATCCAGAAGTATCGCGCCCCCTGCTGCGCCGCGTCGTCGTAGTGGGGTCCGGCCACAGCGCGGAGGCGGGCCTCGAACGCGGCGGCATCGGTGCTCTGTGCGATCGACGGGTTGAGATCCGCCATCATGCGCCAGTAGTGGCGGCCGCTGCGTGACTGCGTCCAGCTCACGTGCAGGTGTACCGACGGCGCGTGGGGGTTGGCCGGGTGGATGATCGTCGACAGTGCGGTCGCCGACGCGAGCTGGCGGCTGGGCTCGTCGTCGTAGTGGACCTGCGACACGTTCACCGACGCGCGATCGAAGATCGGGGTGTCGCCGACTCCCCAGCGCACGCCGCCGCCGTGGCGGCCGCCGTCGCGCAGCCAGTGCGTCGCCCGCATCGGCGTGTCGTCGCCGGCGGCGCGCGCCACCGCCTCCATCGCGTCGACCATGCGCCGCTGCAAGCCAAGGACGAGCGACAGTGCGGCCGCGGCCGCGGCGCCCTGTGCACGTGTCATCGCTGTGTCTGGCGCGCTGCCGGACGCCATCTCCGTGTCGTGCGCTGCGACCATGTGGGCAGGGATAGTATCTCGCGTTCGCGGCGGGCGGCCCGCGCAAGGCCTGCACAGGTCGCTGCGGGGCCGGGCACATCGTCGGGAGTCCGCGGCGTCGGGTACCGTCGAGGCCGCCGTGGTATCGAGTGACGTGGTGGATGCGGAGGGCCTGCTGCGCCGGGCGGCGGTGGTGCGCATCTACGACGTGCGCGACCGTCTGGTGGTGCTCGGCGGTCCGGCCGGTGGGCACGTCTTGCACGGCGACTCCGCGGCCCTCGCCCGCGCCGTGCTCGAGCGCCTGTGCCGACCGTGCTCGCGCGCAGCGTTGGTTCACCACCTCGGTGAGCTCGCTGGCGCACCGCTCGACGGGCTGGCCGTCGTCGACGAGCTGCTCGCGCTGCTGCTCGGCACCGGGGTGATCGAGCGCGTCGCGGGCAGCGGGGCGATGGTGGCGGACCACGGACCCGGCGCCCGCGTGCTCGTCGGCATCTGCGGTGCGGTCGCTGCGATGCACGCCCCGGCGTTCGTCCAGGCCCTACTCGATCGGGGCTACGTGGTGCGGGCGATGGCCACCCGCGAGGCGCTGCGATTCGTCCGCACCGAGGGCATCGAGGCGCTCACACACATGCCCGTGGTGACGGACATGTGGCCCGCCGCCGCGGACCGCGAGCCGGCGCCGGTGGTGCCGCATCTCCACCTCGCGCAGTGGCCCGACGCCGTCGTCGTGTGGCCGGCGTCGGCCACGACCATCGGTCGCATCGCCGCCGGTGACTACGGCTCGATCGTGGCCGCGGTCGCTGGGTGCACGCACGCACCGGTGATGCTCGCCCCGTCGATGAACCCGGCGATGCTCGACGCTGCGGCCGTGCGGCGCAACCTCGCCCAGCTCGTCGACGACGGCTACCACGTCGCGCATCCGACCGCGGCGATCGAGCTCGCCGATGCCCCCGACCAGCGGCACGCGATGATCGGGGGCGCGCCGCCACCGGCGGTGATGCTCGCGTTGCTCGAGTCGATGCTGCGCGAGCACCCGCGGTCGCGCCCGAGCGATGGCGCCGATTGGGATGCCGTGTGGCGGCGCGACCCCTCTTCATTGCCCTGGTCCACCGCGGTGCCCGACGCCGATCTCATGGCGGTGATCGAGTCGCTGCCGCCGGGCGCCGACGTGCTCGAGATCGGTGCCGGTCTGGGGGTGCACGCGGCCGCGGCGGCGGCGACAGGCCACCGCGTGGTCGCCACCGAGATCTCGGCCGTCGCCATCGATGCCGCGCGCACCCGTGCGCCGCAGGCCCGCGTGGTGTGGCTGCACGACGACATCACCGCATCGCGGCTGCACGGCACCTTCGACCTCGTGCTCGATCGCGGCTGCGCGCACCTGCTCGACGACGCCGGCCTTGCGGCGTATGCCGAGGCGCTCCCGCGGCTGGTCGCCACGGGCGGTATCGTGGTGATCAAGGCGCTGGTCGGGCCCGCGGCGGTTGGCCTGCGGTCGCTCGATACGGCGCGGATCGGGGCAGCCTTCGGGGGCGGCTTCGCGGTGGAATCGGCGGTCGAGTCCACGATGCCGGGCCCCGCTGCCGTCGCGGCGGCGGTGCGCTTCGTGTTGCGTCGACGCTGACGAGGCCTGCCGCCCCTCGTCACTCGAGCAGGCCAGCGTCGCCGAGGATGCCCCGCTCCACCGCCGCATAGTCCACCGGCACATCGAGCCGCGCGAGCACCGAGTAGAACCCGAACTGCAGCCGGTTCATGAACACCAGGCCCGGCGGCAGGGCGACGAAGCTCTTGTCCTTGGCGAACATGAACTTCTTGAGGTCCTGGATGCCGCGCACGACCTCGGTGACGTAGGCGCGATCGATGCGGAACGGTGAGACGAAGATCGGCTCGAAGCAGCGGCGCACGTAGGCGAGCGCGGCGGTCTGGAAACTTCCGCCGCGGGTGCCGAGCAGCCGCGCAGAGGCGCGGGCGAACGCGGCCTCGTCCTTGGCCAAGGCGGCGCGGTGGACGGCCCTGGCGTTGCTGAGCTCTGGATCCACGATCGGCTGCACGCAGCCGAAATCTAGGAACACGATCGTGCCATCTGGGCGGAACAGGTAGTTGCCGGGGTGCGGATCGGCGTTGAACATCTCGCCGACGAGGTTGCCGCGGAACACGAACCGCCACAGCACCTCGGCCCAGGTGGTTCGCAGGGCGGGATCGGCGGTGGCGGCCTCGTCGAGCGTGATGCCGTGCTCGAAGCTGCTGGTGAGCACCCGACGGGCGCTGCGCTCGCGCACGACCGTGGGGATGCGGATGCCCGGATCGCCGGCGTGGATCCGCTGGAACTGCTCTTGTCGGGTGGCCTCGAGCTCGTAGTCGAGCTCTTCGCGGAAGCGCTGCGAGACCACCGCGAAAGCCTCGTGCACCCCGATGCCCTTGGGCGCCAAGGTGCCGACCAGACCCTCGATCACCCCGGCGTTGCGCAGATCCGATTCGATGGCGCGCTCGATGCCGGGATGCTGGACCTTCACCGCGACGTCGCGGCCATCGTGGAGCGTCGCGCGATGGACCTGGCCGATCGACGCCGAGGCGAACGGTGCGTCCTCCCACCGCGCGAAGGCGGTCTCGATCGGCGCGCCGAGCTCGGACTCGACCAGGGCTCGGATCGCGGCCGTACACGACTGGGGTGCCGCCGATTGCAGCTTCGACATCGCACCCTCGTAGGCGGCGCGGTGCTCCTCGGGGACGAAGCCGTCCACGTAGCTGGCCATCTGCCCGACCTTGGCCGCGAGTCCGCGCAGCGAGCCCAGGACCTGGGCCGCGTGCTCGGCAGCGCCGCTGCCGTCGCGCGACATCAGCAGGCTCGCGCCGGTGCGGGCGCCTACGCTCACGAGCTTGGCGAGTCGCGCGAGTCGGCCCGTCGGAATCTCGCGTTCGTCGTTCATAGGGGTGCGGCCGAGCGCTGGGCCCGGGCTGTGCCGCGGGCGCCGGGGGGTTGGCGGTGCGCGGCGCTCCGAGATTACCGCCCTTCGGCAATTGGGCCACCGCCCGCAAGAACCGAGCCGAGATCACGGCCCAAGCTGGGCTCGGATCCCGTTGCGCACACGGCTATCATCGCAGCGATGTCGGCCAAGCTCCCCGCGGCCAAAGGTGCCGTGCTCGTCGTCGACGACGAGCAGGGGCTCGCGGCCGTGCTCGTGCGGGCACTGCAGCGCGCCGGCGTCGAGGCGGTCGGGGTCACGAGCGCGGCCGAGGCCCTCACCATCATGCGCGGCGGCAACATCGACGTCGTCGTCAGCGACATCTCGATGCCCGGCCAAGACGGCCTCTCACTGCTGCGCGACATCCGGCAGATCGATCTCGACGTGCCCGTGCTGCTGATGACCGGCGCGCCCGAGCTCGCCTCGGCGATCTCGGCGGTGCGCCTGGGCGCGCTCGAGTACCTGACCAAGCCGTTCGAGATGTCGGTGTTCCTCGAGAGCGTCCGCAACGCCCGCAACCTCGGGCGGCTCGCCCGTGCGAAGCGCGAGGTGATGAGCCTGGTGGGTGGCGTCACGGGCGAGGATTCCGACCGGGCCGGCCTCGAGGTCCGCTTCGATCGCGCGCTCGGCAGCCTGTGGATGGCGTACCAGCCGATCGTTCTCGCCAGCGGCGAGCTGTATGGGTACGAGGCGCTGCTGCGAACCGAGGACCCGGGCTCGAACCCGGCGACGATCCTCGACGCTGCCACCCGCCTCGAGCGCCTGCCCGAGCTCGCGGCGGCGGTGCGCCGCCGGATCACCGCCGATCTCCGCGACGCCGATCCCGCGTGGACGATCTTCGTGAACCTCCACCCCCTCGATCTGCTCGACCCGGAGGTCCTCGGCGTCAACGGGCCGCCCTTCGTCGACACGCGACAGCCGCTGGTGCTCGAGATCACCGAGCGCACCACGCTCGATGCGATCTCGGACATCGCCAGTCGGGTGGAGCAGCTGCGCTCGCACGGCTACCGCATCGCCATCGATGATCTGGGCGCGGGCTACGCCGGGCTCTCGAGCTTCTTGCAGCTGCGCCCCGACGTGGTGAAATTCGACATGCACCTCGCACGCGGCATCGACAAGGACCGCATGCGACGCCAACTCGTCGCGTCGATGACCGCCATGTGTCACGAGCTCGGCGTGCTCGTGGTCGCCGAGGGCGTGGAGACCGAGCCCGAGCGCGCGACCCTGGTCGAGCTCGGCTGTGATCTGCTGCAGGGGTATCATATCGCCCGCCCCGGACGTCCGTTCCCGGCGCTCTGACGCCCTGCGGCGGTAGCCGCCGCGCGTGATTCTGCGGTATGGCATGGTCCTTCGACCAAGGCCCGATGACCATCACGCTGTATCACCACCCATACACCCGAGCCGCATCCGTCGTGTGGATGCTCGAAGAACTCGGCGTTCCCTACGAGCTGCGCCACGTCGACCTCCTCGAAGGAGCCCACAAGGCGCCCGAGATCCTCGCGCTCAACCCCATGGGCAAGCTTCCGATCTTGACCGATGGCGACGTGGTCGTGACCGAGGTCGCGGCGATCGGTCTGTACCTCGCCGACCGCTACGCCCCGGGCAAGCTCGCACCCGCGCTCGATCACCCGCTGCGCGGCGCCTACCTGCGCTGGTCGCTGTTCGCTCCGTCGGTGATCGAGCCCGGCTCGATGGCGAAGATGGCCGGCTGGGAGGTCAAGACCAGCGCGGCGGGATGGGGCGAGCACGAGGCGATGATCGCCGCGATGGAGTCGGCCCTCGCGAGCGGCCCGTTCATCCTCGGCGAGCGCTTCTCGATGGCCGACGTGATCTTCGGCAGCACCCTGCGCTACATGCTGCGGTTCGGGATGCTCGAGGCGCGGCCTTCGTTCACGGCCTACGTCGAGCGGCTCGACCAGCGCCCGGCGATGGTGGCCGCCAACCTGCGCAACGCCGAGATCATGAAAGCCCACGGGCTCGAGGGCTGAGCCGCGGCCGTCAGTGCCCAGCAGGACACGCATGCCACGACACTTCGAAGCGATCGTGATCGGTGCCGGCCAGGCTGGACCCCCGTTGGCGGTGCGGTTGGCGGGCGCGGGCATGTCGGTGGCGCTCGTCGAGCGGCGCCGGCTGGGCGGCACCTGCGTCAACGACGGCTGCATCCCGACCAAGACCCTGGTCGCGTCGGCGCGGGCGGCGTGGGTGGTCCGCAACGCCGCAACGTACGGCGTGCGCACCGGCGGTGAGGTCAGCGTCGACATGGCGCGCATCAAGGCGCGCAAGGACGCGGTCGTGCAGATGTCGCGCGACAGCCTGCAGACCTGGCTCGGCGGCACCGAGCGCCTGGCGGTGATCGAGGGCCAGGCGCGCTTCGAGGATGCCTCCACCATCCGCGTCGGCGACGAGCGCATCACTGCTGACAGGTTCTTCATCGACGTGGGCGGCCGCGCGGTGGTGCCCGAGGTGCTGCAGGGCGTCCCCCACCTGACCAACAGCTCGATGATGGATCTCGACGTGCTCCCCGAGCACCTCGTCGTCGTCGGCGGCAGCTACATCGGCCTCGAGTTCGCGCAGATGTATCGCCGGTTCGGCAGCCGCGTCACCGTGCTCGAGCACGGCCCGCGGTTGGTCGGCCGCGAAGATCCCGAGGTCTCGGCGGAGATCCGCCGCATCCTCGAGGGTGAGGGCATCGACATCCGCACGGGCATCGACGTCTCCGCCGCGCGCCGCGACGGGGATGCGCTCGTGCTGAGCGCCGCAGACGGTGACGTCGCGGGCAGCCACGTGCTGGTCGCGGTGGGCCGACGGCCCAACACCGACGATCTCGGTCTCGACGCCGCCGGGGTGCAGATGGGCCCGCACGGCACGATCGCGGTCGACGACACGCTGCGCACCAACGTGCCCCACATCTGGGCGCTGGGCGAGGTCAACGGTCGCGGCGCGTTCACCCACACCTCGTACAACGACTACGAGATCGTGGCGGCGAACCTCCTGGACGGCGATTCGCGGAAGGTCACCGATCGGCTGCCGATCTATGCGCTGTACATCGATCCGCCGCTCGGCCGCGTCGGCATGTCGAGGTCCGAGGCGCGGGAGTCGGGCAAGCGCGTGATGGTCGGTCACTACCCGATGGCGCGCGTCGGTCGTGCGCGCGAGCGGGGCGAGACCCACGGCTTCATCGACATCCTCGTCGACGGCGACAGCGAGCAGATCCTCGGCGCTGCGATCCTCGGCATCGAGGGTGACGAGGCGATCCACGTGATCGCGGCCGTGATGTACGCCAAGGCGCCGTACACCGCGCTGGCGCGGGCGGTGCTCGCCCACCCGACGGTCAGCGAGCTGCTGCCGACGGCGCTCGGCCAGCTCGAGCCGCTCGAGTAGTCCTCGGGTGTGCGCGGCCGTCAGAAGCGGCCGCGCACGGTGAACGCGACGGCGCCGCTGCTGCCGACCACGCTCGTGCGCAGGCGATGGCGACGGACGAGTCCCCACGTGATGAGCGATCCGCCGCCGACCAGCGCGAGCGCCGATCCGACGCCCAGGCCGCGGGCGACGCGGGGCCGCGGCGCGTTGCGGCAGGTGTCGAGGTCGAACTTGCAGTCGGGCTTGGCCGCCTCGGTCGCGGCGCCGATGAGCATCACGAGGCCCGCGATCGCCATCACGGCGCCGCCGCCCAGCGCGGCTTGGGAGCGGCGGAGCTTGCGATCGTGGTCCGCGAACAGGTCGGTGGACGCGGCGTACTCGGCTTCGGGGTCGACGTCGGGGATGGGGACGGGGACGGTGTCCGCGGTCTCGAGTGTGGGCTCGGGGTCCGGTGCGGGAGCGGGGTCGAGTGCTGGCTCGGGGTCGAGTGCGGGCTCTGGCTCGAGTGGGGGCTCTGGCTCTGGCTCTGACTCTGCGGGCTCGGGCTCGGGCGTTGCAGCCTCCGGGGCCGCCTCGACGGGCGCGCTGCCGGTCGGCCGCTGCACCGGAGGATCGGCAGCGAGGATTCCTGACAAGACCACGATGACGCCCATCGAACTCGACATCGACCCACCACCCGCGCCGCACCTGCGGTCGCCCTTGGGAGGCAGCGTATCACGCGGGAAGGGGACGGAATCGGCGCTGGGACGGCTTGTCTGGCCGTGCGGACGCTGCGGGCACCGGCGGCGAAGCGGCCCCGCCTCGTGATCCCGATCGGGATTTCTCTGATGCGCGCCTTACGGGTTTCACAACGAGGCCGTTGCGTCGGCACCCCGTGGCGCCGCACGACTTCGCTGTCGTATTGCGTCGCGAGGCCGCAGGTCCCAGACTCCGCGATTCCCTCCGCTCTACGCGAGGGACTGGAACACCATGCGCATCTCTACCCTTCTTTTCCTGACCTCCCTCGTCGCCTGCGGCGGCGACGATGCCGAAGACACTGCGAACACCCTCGGCAGCGATCCCTCGAGCGAGAGCACCGCTGGGATGAGCGCCACCGCGCCGTCCGAGTCGAGCAGCGACGACACCCTGACCACCACGATGCCCGGCAGCGAGAGCGAGTCCGGCGGCTCGGAGAGCGGCGGCTCGGAGAGCGGCGGCAGCGAGACCAGCGCCGGCCCGGCTGACTCGAGCGGCAGCGAGAGCGGCGACACCGGCGACGTCAGCGTCTGCCAGCAGTACTGCGACGCCTACGCCGCCAACTGCACCGAGAACGGCACGCAGTACGCAGACGAGGACGCGTGTCTCGCCGCCTGCGCCGTGTGGCCGGCCGGCACCCCCGAGGACACCGCTGGCAACACCCAGGGCTGCCACCTGTACCACGTGAACGCGGCTGCCGACGATCCGGTCCTCCACTGCCCGCACGCCCAGGAAGTACCCGACGGCGGTTGCGTCTGAGCAGCGTCGAACGACTCGCGTCGTGAAGAAGGCGGCAGTCGCGAAAGCGGCTGCCGCTTTTTCTTTGGTTCAGGGGGTCAGCTTGCGGAGCCAGAGGTGCGGGCCGGCAGGGGCGTTGATGTAGCCGCTGACGAAGATATTGTCGTCGCTGTCGACGGCCACACCCTCGCCGGCATTCTCATTCCGTCCACCTGTGGCGGTCTGCGTCCAGAGCAGCGCGCCATCGATGTCGTATTTTCGGATCAGGATCGAGCGCTCGGAACCGGCCTGCGTGTATCCCACGAGCACGATATGAGAGCCGTCGAAGGCGACATCTGCGAACAAGTCGCTGTCATTGGTAGGTCCGTCGTAGATCTCCGTCCAGATGACGTCGCCGTCGGCGTCGATGCGCCTCAGCCAGCCGTCGCCGTCTGCCGAGCCCGCAGCGACAGCACCGCCGTCGTTCGTTGCTGCGATGCTGTAGCACGCCGTTGCTGCTGACGTTCGGGTCCAGACCGTGGTCCCGTTCGCCGTATGGCGCCGCGCGGTGCTTCCTCCGCTGCCCCCGCAGGTAAAGATGTCACCCTCATCATCGATCGAGACGCGCCGCCAGCCCCCCGTGACGTTCGGTTCCACTTCCGACCACACGATGTCGCCGTCGGCGCTCATCCGGGCGAGGACTGTGCCCACTCCCGCAGACGATCCGCTGACGACCGCGCTCTCATCGACGTCGACCGCGACGCCGCGGGGGGAGAGGCCACTCTGGCCGGCGACGAAGATCTCCCATTCGAGCGAACCCGCTGCGGTGAGTCTCCGGGCGTAGCCACTGCCGATTGCCGTGCTAGAGGTCGTGAACACGACCTCGGCCGCTGCGCCCACGCCGATCCCTCCCACGGGCGCATTGCCGGTCGGAGGGTTGAAGGTATGCACCCAGATCGAATCGCCCTCGGCCGAGTACTTACGCGCGAACGCCACCGAGTCGCTGCTCGCGCCATCCCGGATGGTCCCGATGATGTACGCATCTCCGAACGGGTCGAGGGCTACACGTCGGTCGATGAAGCCGGCGTTGATGAAGTCGTACCCCTCGCTCGAGTTCACCGTCCACAGCACCGTGCCCGAGACCACGCAGTCCAAGTTGCAGCCGTTGCCGTTGATCTCGTCGCCGTCGTCGCAGGCCTCTTGCCCGTTCGTCACGCCGTCGCCGCAGTGGGGACCGAGCGCGCTGCAGTCCTCGGTGCAGCCGCCGTAGCTGCCGTCGTTGTTCCCGTCGTCGCAGACCTCGTCGCCCTCGATTTCGCCGTTGCCGCACACCGGCGCGTTGCTCGTGCTCGTGTCGTCTCCGGTGGTGGGCGACCCGACGGTGCTCGAGTCACCGACCTCGGCTGACTCGGCGGTGGTGTCCGCCGCTGTCGCCGTCATGCCGGTCGCCGTCATGCCCGTCGCGGTTGTGGAGTCGGCGCTCCCCTCGCCGGTCGAGTCGTCGCCGCTCGCGGTGATGACGATCGGATTGTTGGGCGAGAAGCAGGCGGACAGCAGCAGTGAGGCGAGGCAGAACGGTTTTTCCAAGGCGAGGTCCTCCGTGACGACCAGGGTGAGGCGCGAGGATATCGTCGCGAACGATCGGCTCGCCAGCCCCAGGGGCCAGTGACTTGCGCAGGTCCGCACAGCGACCCGCCTGCCGCCCGCCACAACGAGCCCGCCACCCCGATCGCCCACCCGCCCACCGTGCGCTCCGCGGTGACCGAACGATGACCCACCGCGACGCGAGTGTGACCCCCGTGCCGCGAGCCCGCACGGATCCGCGGTGGATAGTCATCCCCAGGCCACCATGACACCCGCACGTCTCTCCGCGCTCACCGAGCTCGAGCCGATCGTCGGTCGCGAGCTCAACCGCCACCTCGACGCTGCGAAGGAGTGGATGCCGCACGAGTACGTGCCGTGGAGTCTCGGGCGCGACTTCGGGGGGGTGATGGGCGGCGAGGCGTGGTCACCGTCGCAGTCGGCGATGCCCGAGGTCGTGCGCACCGCGTTGGTGGTGAACCTGCTGACCGAGGACAACCTGCCGAGCTACCACCGCGAGATCCATCGCTGCATGGGCGCCGACGGGGCGTGGGCGACGTGGATCGGCCGGTGGACCGCGGAGGAGGCCCGCCACGGCGTGGCCATCCGCGACTACCTGATGGTCACCCGCGCCGTCGATCCGGTCGCGCTCGAGCGCGAGCGCATGACCCACATGACCCACGGCTACGGTCGCGACGGCGAGCCCGACCTGTTCGACACCGTCGCCTACGTCGCCTTCCAGGAGCTCGCCACCCGCATCGCCCATCGCAACACCGGCAAGGCGAGCGCCGATCCGGACTGCGAGCGGCTACTCGCGCGCGTCGCCGCCGACGAGAACCTGCACATGGTGTTCTATCGCAACCTGCTGGCAGCGGCGTTGGACCTCGCGCCCGACCGCACGCTCACCGCGATCTGGGACGCGGTCTTCGGCTTCAAGATGCCGGGCGCGACGATCGAGAACTTCAGCCGTCGTTCGCTGGCGATCGCACAGGCCGGCATCTACGATCTGCGGATCCATCGCGACGAGGTGCTGATGCCCATCGTCCGCCAACTCGGTCTGCTCGAGCGCAGCGGGCTCGGCGAGGGCGGAACGCGGGCTCAGCAGGCGCTCGGGCAATTTCTCGAGGTGCTGGACGCGAAAGCGGCGCGCTTCGAGTCGAAGCGCGCCGCCGTCTTGGAAGGTGAAGCGCGTCGTCAGGGCGACGCGCCGTCGCGGATCACTCAGTAGCGATCGCGTCCACCGCCACGGTCGCGATCGCGACCGCCACCACCGCCGCCGCCGAAGCGACCACCGCCGCCACCGCCGCCGCCGCCGCCGCCACGGCCACCGCCGCCGCCGCCACGGCCGTTGTCCTGTGCCTCGTTCACGCGGATGTTGCGACCATCCAGCGAACTGCCATCCATTTCTCGGATGGCGTTCTGCGCTGCCGTGGAGTCGGCGAGCGTCACGAAGCCGAAGCCTCGCGAACGACCGGTTTCACGATCGCTGATGACCTTCGCTTCGACGATTTCGCCGAAGCGGGAAAATGCTTCACGCAGTCCCTCGTCGGTGGTGTTCCAGCTGAGGCCGCCTACAAAAAGTTTGTTCGACATTTCGTTCTCTCTCTCACGCCTGCTTCGCTGCTCGCGAACCGTCCAAGCGCGGGTTTCGTACCGTCGGCGGATCTACCCGATCGCGGGGGATTTCGCTCGAACCGCGCTGTGAACGGACTCACAGATCCGGAAAATGGGCGTGTAGGAGCGTCCAGGGGCCCGAAGAGGCTGGATCTACGGCCTGCTGTCGGGTTTTTTCGGGGCGGGACGGCCACGGCTGCGCGCCACGTGAACAGGCCGGTCCGAAGCGGCTTCACGGCCATCCGATCGAGTCATCCGCCGCGATCCCCGCGCTGCGCGCAGTGCGTCGGGTCGGGTCGCGACCTCGGTCTCGCCCGCGCGATGACTACTCGGGCCGCACCTGATCGAGCTGCAGCTCGACGCCCTCGGCGACGTAGCCGAAGTACGGGTCGTGCCAGTAGGTGAAGCTCGCGGTGGCGTACAGCTCGCCCGGAGCGACCCACGTCGCGTCGACGTCGTCGGTGACCCACGCGAGCAGCCGCCAGCGCGGCGGCGTGCCGTCGAGGAGGCGATCGTTGCCGAACAGGGCGAACTGCAGCGGAAACTCGAGGTGATCGAGGGGGCACTCGTCGGTGTACTCGCGATCGCCGAGATACTGCCGACCGGGCGCGAAGCCATCGGCGTGATCGGGCACCGCGCGGACCAACAGATGGGTGCCCCGATCGCTCGCTTCGGCGTGGTCGCCGAACAGCGTCGCCGCGATGTAGACGCCTTGGTCGGGCTCTTGGCAGCCGGCGACGGAACCGGCGATCGAGATCCCCAGCAGCGTGACGCGAAGCGAGCGGCCGTGTTGCATGCGGGCAGCATACGCCCGGCTCGACGCGGTCGCACGGCCGCTCGCGAGCGCGTGGCAGATGGGGCTGCCGAGGCTGCATGGCGATCGTGCACCGGGCTGGGCGGCGGGGGCACCGGGAGCTCCGAGAGATCGCGCGAGCGTCGCCCCGAATCCACTACCCCCCGACCGCGATCGGCCAGCTTCGATCATGTCAGGGTAGGCGGGGCTCGACGCGGCCAGTCGCCTTGTTCACCGCGTCGACGACGGCGTCGACGGCGAGCGAATCGCCGTGCGCATGCAAGGTGGCGATCCTGCCGCTGGCGGTGGTCGCGAGCGAGTCGGCCACCGACTGGGGCACGCCCATGCTCGGGAGCATCGAACGGAACGCGTCGAGCTGGCTCCTGATCGATGTCGCGGCCGCGCTGGCCTGCGCCGCGTCGGCGAACTGGATCGACAGATCGAGCGCGAAGCCGGCGTGCAGCTCGAGCGACAACGCGAAGTCCTGCGCCGCGGCGAACGGGCCGGGGAGCATCGCGGCGGGCTGCGACTTGCCCGCGGCCCACACGTGCCTTCGTTCGCCGGCGCGGGCCACGACCAGTGGCAGCTCGCCCGCGAGCAGCGACGGGCCTCGGCCGGCGATGCGCGCCCGCGTCGGCTCGACCCACCCGTCGGTCGCGATGACGACGGTGCAGCGATCGACCGCCCAGCCGCGGCTGCCGTCGGCGAACACCAGCGAAGGCATGCCCGCGTCGGTGCCCAGCGTGAACGGTGCGTCCCCGCCCGCCGCGCCGATGCGCGTGCGCAGACACTCGAGCCGCTCGGCGCTTCCGAGACCGCTGGCGCGCAGGACGAGCGCCGTGTTGGATGCCGGTGCGTCGCTCGCCAACGTCGCCGTCTGCCAGGCGCCGATGCCCACGTCGCATGCCGTCGCGACCGCGAACAGCCGCGCGACCTCGCCGACCTCGATGGAGCCGCGATGCCTGGCATACGCGGGCAACTGCGCGACGCTGCGCACGTCGACGCCGGCCACGACGCTCGCCGACGCCGGCACGAGCTCGAGGGCGGTGAGGTGGCCGCCGCCGCACGCATCAGCCGTGGTGATGTGACGGGCGGGCGAGGCCGAGAGGGTGACGTCGTTGCCGAGCGGCACACCGGTGTCACCCATCGTCGGCTCGGGCGCCTGCGGCGTAGTTGCGACCGGTCGCGATCCCGAACCGGGGTGCGTGCAGGCAAGCGCCCACACCAACGCGGCGACCGGGAGCAGACGTGACGCGATCACCGCGACCACTGTAGTCCGCCTTTGCGCCCCGGCGCGAACCAAAAACGGCGCCCTCGTATATGCTGACAGGCGCTGCCTGCCTCCGGAGATCCACCGATGTCCCGCCTCGTCCGCTCCGCCCTCGTCGCGTCCCCTTGCGCCGCCGTCCTGCTCACCTTGGCGAGCCCCGCGGCCGCACACGTGGCCCTCGTCGAACCACCGGCGCGCTACGACTCGAACGTCTACATCAAGGACTACCCCTGTGGTCACCCGGACAACCCCGATGGCGCGGTGACCCGCACCTACGAAGAGGGCTCGACGATCACGGTGACGTGGGACGAGTACATCGGCCACCCCGGCCACTTTCGCATCGCGCTGTCGGCCGAGGGTGACGCCGCGCTCGTCGATCCCACCGACTACGACGACTTCTACGTCGCTGCCAACGTGCTGCTCGACGACATCCCCGATCCGGACGGCGTCTCCGATCACTCGGTCGAGATCACGCTGCCAGCCGGCGTCACCTGCGAGAAGTGCACGCTGCAGCTGCTGCAGATCATGACCGACAAGATGCCGTGGGGTCCCGCGGGCGGCAACGAGCTGTACTACCAGTGCGCCGACATCACGATCACGCCGGCCGGTGCCGTGGGCGACACGGGCGCCGGGACCACCAGCGGAGCCGGGGAGGACACCGGTGTTGGTGAGGACAGCACCGACGGTGGCAGCGTCGAGACCACCGCCGATTCCGTGACCTCAGCCACCACCGAGGAAGGCGGCGCCGAGGCGACCGGCGTGCCGCCTGTCGGCACCACCGATGACGGTCTGGGCAGCGACGACGACGATGGCGGCGGCTGTGGCTGCCGCACCGACGGGGGCGGTACCGCCCCCGTCGGGCTCGTGGTGTTGCTCGCGGGGCTCGTCCGTCGCCGCCGCCGCGCGGCGTGAGCGGGTCTCGGGGTTGGGCTCAGGCGCCGGCGAGCAGCGCGAGCCCCGAGGCGATCGACATCAGCTCGTCGCCGCTGCGCAGCTTGGCCGCGCCGAAGCGGGCCTCGAACTGCCGCCGCACCGCAGGCACGAAGGCGGTGCCGCCCGTCATGAACACGCAGTCGACCTCGGCCGCAGAGACACCCGCGCGCGCCAACGTGTCGTCGAGGCAGGCGGCGATCGCCTCGGTCACCGGCGCGATCCAGGTCTCGAAGTCTGTGCGATCGACCTCGGTGTGGATCTCGACCGGCGCGTCCACGTAGTCGAAGCGGGCGTGTGGCTGCTGCGAGAGCTCGATCTTCACCCGCTCGACCGACTTGTGCAGGTGAAAGGCCTGGTTGGCGGCGATGATGTGCATCAGCGCCGCGATGCGCTCGGGGTGGCGGGCGACGCGGTGCAGCCGCTCGAGCTCGGTGCGCACGCGGCTGCCCGACAAAAACGACAGGTGGTGCCAGCGCGCGAGCTTGTAGAAGTAGGACGTGGGGATCGGGTGCTCCTGCCCCATCTCGACGTAGGTGTCGCCCTTGCCGAGCGCGGGGCACACGACGTGATCGATGAGGGCCGCGTCGAGGTCGTCGCCGGCGGCTCCCACACCGCCGGTGGCGAGGATCTCGTGGCGTCGCTCGCCGCCTTGCTGGGGGCCGACGCGCATCAGGCAGAAGTCGGTGGTGCCGGCGCCGAAGTCGGCGATGAGCGCGAGCTCGGGGCGGGTCAGGGTGCGCTCGTAGTGATGGGCGGCGGCGACCGGCTCGAGCTCGAGCTGCACGTCGTGGAACCCGGCGGTGCGGGCGGCGGCGAGCAGACGCGTCGCGGCGGCCTCATCGTCCTCGGGGGTGCGGCCGCCGGCGAAACGGACCGGGCGGCCGATCGTCGCCGCGGCGATCGGGTGACCGAGCGCGGCCTCGGCCCGCTGGCGCAGCCGCAGCAAGAACAGCGCGATCATGTCGTCGAGGCCGATCGCGTGCCGGCCGATCTGCGTGCGGCCGAGCGCCGCCGTGGTGAGGTGGGTCTTGAACGACTGCACCAGCCGGCCTTCGCCCATGCTCTCGAGGTAGGCGGCGATCGCCTCGCCGCCGGCGCTGTACTGGATCGGCAGCGTGACCTTCTGCTCGTCGGGATCGAAGAACAGCAGCGTGCGCCAGCTCGGTGCCAGCTCGCCGAGGGTCGGGAGCGCGGCGAAGCGCACCGGGCGGCCATCGCTGGCGCTGGCGCTGGCGCTGGCGCTGCCGCTGGCGCTGCCGCTGCCGCTGGCGATGGCCACCGCGGAGCTCGAGGTGCCGAAGTCGATGCCGACCCTGGACGCGTGTTTGCTCATGCGAGGGCGGGCCAGCCTACCCCGCTCCAGGTGCTCCACGGGCGCGCGCGCCGACCGCGGAGCCGAACCGTGTCCGGCGCCGCACACCGGGCGCAGCCGGCCACAATGCCCGACTGCGGCGGCGCCTGGGCGGGCCCTGGACGCAGGGCGCGGTTGTGGTGGACAGTCCACGGCGTCGTGGCCGAGCCGCCCGAGCCCACCGCCCAAGCCGGCGTCGCGATCGTCGGCGCCGGTCAGCTCGCGCGGATGTTGGCCAGTAGTGCGGTGCAAATGGGCGTGCGCGTGCGCTGCCTCGCCGGCCGCCCCGACGATCCGGCCGCGTCGATCGGCGAGGTGGTCGTGGGCCCCGAGGACGATCCGCAGGCCTTGCGCGCCCTGGTCGACGGCATGGGTGTGTTGACCTTCGAGCACGAGTGGGCGCCGCTCGACGTGCTCGCCGAGCAGATCGCTGCCGCCGTGGTGGTGCGGCCGTCGCTTTGGTGCATGGGGGCGATCGCCGATCGTGCCGTGCAGCGGGCCCGCCTGACCGCGCTGGGGCTACCGCAACCGCGCCACGCGGTGTGCGGGGATCTCGACGCGCTGCAGGCGTTCATCCGCGACGCCGGCGGTCGGGTGGTGATCAAGCGCCGCCGCGGTGGCTACGACGGCTATGGCGTCGCCCTGCCGACCACGCCCGACGAGGCGGCGATGGCCTGGGAGCGGCTCGGCCGCGGTGGCGCGCTGGTCGAGGCGTGGGTGCCCTTCGTGCGCGAGCTGTCGGTGGTGGTGGCGCGGGCGCCCTCGGGCGAGATGCGCTGCTACGACGTGTGCGAGTCGATCAACGCCAATGGTCGGTGCGAGTTCGTGGTCGCGCCGGCGCGGATCGATCCTGGCGTCGCCCAGGCGGCCCGCGACATCGCCTGTGCTGCCGTCGCCGGCTTCGACGGCATCGGGGTGTTCGCGGTCGAGCTGTTCGAGGCCCGAGGCGGCGTGCTGTCGATCAACGAGCTGGCGCCGCGCGTGCACAACACCGGTCACTGGACGATCGAGGGCGCGCACACCAGCCAGTTCGAGAACCACATCCGCGCCGTGCTGGGCTGGCCGCTGGGCGACACCGCGATGTGCACGCCGGCGGTGGCGATGGCCAACGTGCTGGGCAGCCGCACCGGCGACGCGTTGGGGCTCGATCTGGCCACGGCGTTGCAGGAGCCACGTGTCGCCGTGCACCTGTACGGCAAGCGCGAGCTGCGGGTCGGTCGCAAGATCGGCCACGTCACCGCGTGGGGCGACGATTTCGACGACGTGCTCGCGCGCAGCCGCCGAGCGATGGAAGGTCTGGGGGCATGAGCGATCCGAGCGCGGTGGTGATCTGTGTCGGCAGCGATTCCGACATGACGGTGATGGACGCCTGCGCCACGACGCTGCGCGAGCTGGACATCCGCTACGAGGTGCTGGTGCTCTCGGCCCACCGCACCCCGCATCGGATGATCGAGTTCGGGCACGACGCCCGCGCCCGCGGCCACCGCGTGCTCATCGCCGCAGCCGGGGGCGCGGCGCACCTGCCCGGGATGCTGGCGGCGACCACCACGCTGCCGGTCATCGGGGTGCCGATCGCCAACACGGCGATGAGCGGGCTCGATGCGCTGCTCTCGATCGTGCAGATGCCCAAGGGCGTGCCCGTCGCGACCGTCGCGATCGGCCAGGCGGTCAATGCTGCCTTGCTCGCCGCGCAGATCCTCGCGCTCGGCGACGAGGGGCTCGCCGCGCGGCTGCAGGCGCGGCGCGAGGCGACGGCGCGCGACGTCGAGGCGGCGTCGCAACGCGTGCACGACGAGCACGCCGCCAAGCGCGGGTGACGGTGCGCACGCGTGAGGGCGATTCTGTCGTGCTGCGTGCGGCTCGGCGCGGTTGCCCAGATCGCCGCGACCGCCGTACGCTCGTCGGGCCGTCATGAACAAGCAACTCGTCGATCTCCTCGGTGCGGACGCTGGCAACCTGCTCGAGCACACGTGCAAGACGATCCCGAAGGAGCAGCTGCACCTGCCCGGTCCCGACTTCGTCGATCGCAGCTTCGGGCCTTCGGACCGCAGCAACCGCACGATCGCGAACCTGCAGCGGCTGTTCGGCAGCGGGCGGCTGGCGAACACCGGCTACGTGTCGATCCTGCCGGTCGACCAGGGCATCGAGCACTCCGCGGGGGCGTCGTTCGCCAAGAACCCGGCCTACTTCGATCCGCAGAACATCGTGGAGCTCGCGCTCGAGGGCGGCTGCAATGCGGTCGCGTCGACGTTCGGCGTGCTCGGCTCGGTGGCGCGCAAGTACGCCCACCGCATCCCGTTCCTGGTCAAGATCAACCACAACGAGCTGCTGACATACCCGAACAAGTTCGACCAGATCATGTTCGGCACCATCGCGCAAGCCCACGACATGGGCGCCGTCGCGGTGGGGGCGACGATCTACTTCGGCTCGCCCGAGAGCGGCCGCCAGATCGTCGAGGTCGCACAGGCCTTCGCCCACGCCCACAGCCTGGGGATGGCCACAGTGCTGTGGTGCTACCTCCGCAATGCCGCGTTCAAGGTCGGCGCGAAGGACTACCACGTGAGCGCGGATCTCTCGGGGCAGGCCAACCACCTCGGCGCCACCTTGGGCGCCGACATCGTCAAGCAGAAGCTGCCCGAGAACAACGGTGGCTTCACGGCGCTCAACTCCGGTGACTCGTCGTACGGCAAGCTCGACAAGCGCATGTACACCGAGCTGTCGACCGACCACCCGATCGATCTGTGCCGCTACCAGGTCGCCAACGGCTACATGGGTCGCATCGGTCTCATCAACTCCGGTGGTGTGTCGGGCACGACCGACCGCGAAGAGGCGGTCAGGACCGCCATCATCAACAAGCGCGCCGGCGGCATGGGGCTCATCTCCGGCCGCAAGGCCTTCCAGCGGCCCATGGCCGAGGGGATCGAGCTGCTGAACCTGATCCAGGACGTCTACCTGGACCGAGACATCACGGTCGCGTGAACTTCGCCCGCTAACGCCCCGGCCACCCGCGCGTCTTGGCCTGCGAGGTGGTCGCAACCGTGCAAGCTGGCATCGTGGAGGATCTCGGGGAGCTCGAAGACGGTGAGCGACAGGCGAGCGTGGGCGACCTCGAGTCGGTCCACGCCGCCATCGCGGGCGACCGCAGGGCGTTCGGTCGGCTGTACACGGGCTATGGGCCGATGGTGCGCGGCATCGTGCTCGCGTCGATCGGCGTCGTCGACGTCGCCGACGTGGCGCAGGACGGGTTTCTCGTCGCGCTGCGGCGACTGCCCGAGCTGCGGGAGCCGGCGCGTTTCGGCGCGTGGTTGGCGAGCATCGCCCGTAGCCGCTGCGTCGATGCGTTGCGCCGGCGTCGTACGATCGAGCCGGTCGACGAGGAGGCGTGGACGTCTGGAGATCCGCCGCGCGCCGACGCGCTGACGGTGCTGCGGGCGATCCGGCAGCTTTCGCCCAGCTACCACGAGACCTTGGCGATGCGACTCGTCGAGGGCATGTCGCCGGTCGAGATCGCGGCGAAGACCGGCATGACGCGTGGATCGGTGCGGGTCAACCTGCACCGTGGGCTCGCGCAGTTGCGGGGGATCCTGGAGATCGAGGGAGGCAACGATGAGTGACGAAGCATTCGTGCGCGCACTGCAACGACGGGCCATGCCGCTGCGCGTCGAGTTGGCGCCGTGGGACGAGCTCGTCGCTGATGGTGTCGAGCAGGTCGCGGCGAGCCGTGCGCCGCTGATCTCGCGGCGAGTGCCGGTGGCGGCGCTCGCCTTCGCGGCCGGGGCGATCGCGACGCTGGGCTGGGCTGTGCTCCGTGATCGGCCCGAGGAGGTCTCGCCCGAGCCCGCGCCACTGCAGGTGCTCGCTCCGGCGCCGCCGCCAGTGACCGAGGTGGCGCCGGCCCGGGCGCCGACTCCCGCGCCGGAGCAGACGCCGGTCGTCCCCCCGGTGAAGTCCGAGTTGGCCGAGCCCGAGTTGGCGAAGTCCGAGTTGGCCGAGCCCGAGTTGGCGAAGTCCGAGCTGGCCGGAGCCGGCGGTCTCCGAGCCGGGCGTGGTGAAGCAGAAGCCCGCGGCGTCGCCGGAGGTGGAGCGCCCGCGAGCCGGCGGCGCGCAAGCCCGCACGCGATGGGTGTGCCGACGATCCTGCGGGATGTGCAGCGACCCCGGTCGCCGCCGTCGATGCGCCCCTGCCCGAGCGACTCGCAGCCGCCGACGTCGAGGCTGCGCTCGAGCCGGTCAAAGGTGCGGTGCGCACCTGCGGCTCCGTCCACGGAGTCGCCACCGCGACAAAGGTGGTGGTGAAGCTCACCGTCGACGGAGCCACCGGCACCGTCGCGAAAGCGTATGTCCAACCGCCAGCCGTCGGCTCGGCGGCCTTCGAGATGTGTGTCGTGAACGCGGTGCAGACGGCCTAGTTCGCCCGTTTCAAGCGACCGACGATGGGCGTGATGTTTCCTTTCGTACTCTAGCGGCATGCGTTTCTGTGCCCGCTCTGCATCAACCCTCGCTGCCGTGCTCGCGGGCGTCCCCGCGCTCGCGTCGGCCGCGGACGTGCCCGCCGATCCTTCCAACTACACCGCGCTGCTGCCGACGCTGCAGCCAGGCGACACGCTGGTGCTCGCGGCGGGCAGCTACCCGCGGCTGACGATCTCCGGCATCCATGGCACGCAGGACGCGTGGATCACCATCGCCGGGCCGGCGTCGGGCGAGCCCGCGGTAGTCACGTCCAACGCGTGCTGCAACACGGTGCAGCTGTACGACTCGTCGTTCGTGGCGATCCGTGGCCTCTCGATCGACGTCGGCGGCCTGGCGGTGGACGCCGTCAACGCCAAGGACACGCCGTCGCACGACATCCTCGTCGAAGACAACATCATGTACGGCTTCCCCGCGGGCGGACAGCAGATCGTCGGGGTCAACACCAAGGTCACGGTGTGGAACTGGACGATCCGCGGCAACCGCATCGTCGAGCCCGGCACTGGCATCTACCTCGGGGGCTCGGGCGGCGACACGCCGTTTCTCGCCGGCACGATCGAGGACAATGTCATCGTGAACCCGGTCGGCTACTGCATGCAGATCAAGCATCAGAACGACTACACGACGACACCCGACATGCCGGTGGGGCCGAGCCGCACGGTGATCCGCGGCAACATCTTCATCAAGGACGATCGCCCGAGCCCCGACGGTGATCGGCCCAACCTGCTCGTCGGTGGCTTCCCCGATGCGGGCCCCGGCGCCGCGGACATCTACGAGATCTACGGCAACCTGCTGTTCTATAACCCGCGCGAGGCGCTGCTGCAGGCCACGGGGCGCGTGTCGATCCACGACAACCTGTTCATCGGCGCCCACGCGGGCGGCACGGCGCTGGTGCTGCAGCCGCACGAGGGCAAGACGGTGAAGCTCGCCCATGTCTACAACAACACCGTGTTCGGCGGCGGCACCGGCATCTCGGTTTCGCAGATGGCGAGCGAGGACGACGCGGTGGTAGGCAACCTGATCTTCGCCGCGACGCCGATCGGCGGCTCGATCACAGATTCTCGCGACAACCTCGTGGGCGCCGAGGCCGACGCGGCGCAGTCTGTCGCCGCGCCCGCCGTCGCGCTGGGCGCGATGGACTTCTACCCGCTGCCGGGCGAGGCACAGGGTGCGGCGCTCGATCTATCGAAGTTCGCCGACGATGTGGCTTGGGATCGCGACTACAACGGCGCCGCGAAGGGCACCCTGACGTTCCGCGGCGCTTACGCGGGCGAGGGCGACGATCCGTGCGGGCCGCTCGACGATGTGATCGACGACTGCGAGATTCCCGGCGGCGAAGGCGGCGACGATACCTCGGGCGGCGGCGGGAGCGGAGGCGGCGACGGTGACACTGCGGACGCGGGCGATGGCGCGAGTGCGACCGGTGGCGGCGGCGACGACGGGCCCGGTGAGGGCGGCACCGGTGGCGAGGGCACAGGCACCGCGGCGAGCTCGGACGACATCGGTGGCGGTTGTGGCTGCCGCACCGACGCGCCGGGCCGATCGCCGCTGGGCGCCACCTGGCTCGTGCTGCTCGGTCTCGGCGCCGTGCGTCGGCTTTGGTACAAGAGCACGCCGTGTCCGCCCCCATCCGCACGCTGCGTGGCCCCGCGCTCTCGCCCCGGGCCGAGATCCGCCAGCTCGAGCGATGGGACGATGCGCTCGTCGAGATCGACGCGGCCGGTCGGATAGTTTCGATCGCGCCTGCGCCGGCCGACTGCCCGATTCCACCCACCCATCCCGGGTGCGTGCTGCTGCCCGGCTTCGTCGACACCCACGTCCACTTTCCGCAGACCCGCGTGATCGGCAGCGCGTCGGGTCCGTTGCTGCAGTGGCTCGAGCGCTCGGTGTTCCCCGAGGAGGCGCGCTTTGCCGCGCCCGCCTACGCGCGCGAGGTTGCGGTCGAGTTCTGCGACGCGATGATCGCCCAGGGCACGACGTGCGCCGCGATCTACGGCTCGAGTCACCCCGCCGCGAGCGACACGCTGTTCGCCGAGCTCGATCGCCGTGGACTCCGCGGCACGTTGGGCCCGGCGCTGATGGATCGGGGCGCGCCCACCCAGGTCTTGCTGGAGGCCGGCGCGGCGCTGAAGGCGTGCGCCGAGCTGGTCGAGCGGTGGCACGATCACGACCGCGGCCGCCTGCGCATGTCGATCGTGCCCCGCTTCGCCCTGAGCTGCAGCGGTGCGCTGATGCGTGGCGCCGCCGAGCTGGCGACTCGCCATGGTCTGTGGATCCAGACCCACATCGCCGAGAACGGCGGCGAGCTGGCGGCGACGGCCGCGGCGTTCCCCGAGGCCGCCGACTACCTCGCGGTCTACGAGGCCCACGGCCTCGTCGGCGCGCGCACGATCCTCGCCCACTGCATCTGGTTGTCGAGCTCCGAGTGGGATCGGCTCGCGCACGCCGGCTGCAGCGTCGCGCACTGCCCCGACAGCAACTTCTTCCTGGGCAGCGGAGGTATGGCGCTGCGCGAGGCGACCACGCGCGACGTCGCGGTCGGTCTCGGCACCGACATCGGTGCGGGCCGCAGCTTCTCGCTGCGTCGCATCGCCGCCAGCGCCTACGACAACGCGCTGCTCGTCGGCGCGCCCGTGGACGCCGAGGAGTTGCTGTGGTTGGCGACCGCCGGCGGCGCCCGGGCGCTCGGGTTGGGCGATGTGATCGGTCGGCTCGCGCCTGGGTTCGATGCGGATGTCGTGGCGCTGCCGCTGCCGCTCGGCTCCGACGCGGGCATGCTCGACGCACTGCTCTTTCGCCACGATGCGCCGCCGGTCGCGGCGACCTATGTGCGCGGGCGGCGGGTCTGAGCTGCAAGGGGAGGCGTCAGCCGGCGCGGGCGGTCTCGTTGACCTTGAGCCAGTAGCTGCCGACCTCGCGCACGGTCTGCGCATAGGTGAGCAGGTCGACCGGCTTGACCACGTAGCCGTTGGCGCCTGCGCCGTAGCTCTGCAGCAGCGCGCTCTGCTCGGCATTCACCGTGAGCATCACCACTGGCACCGTGCGGGTCACGGGCTCGGCCCGGATCTGCCGCATGACCTCGAACCCATCCACCGTGGGCAGCGCGAGGTCGAGCAGCACGAGCACGGGCTGGCGCCGGACGTCGCGGCCCTTCCAGCGCCCGAGGCCGAAGAGATAGTCGAGCGCCTCACCACCGTCACGAACGACCATCACCTCGTGGTTGAGGCCACAGCTCGACAGCGCTCGAAGCGTCAGTCGTTCGTCGTCGGCGTCGTCTTCGACGAGCAAAATCGGACCGGTCATGGACCCCACCATCTCCGGACATCTTAGACGGCCGCGACCGATCGCGAAAGCGGCCGTGCGCGCGCAGGCCGCGAGCGCGGTCGGTCGCGCCGACGGTCGCGGGCGGCGGCTGCCAGTGCTTCGCGAACCGAGGCGGGGGCATGCGTGTCACGGGTCGCAGCATGTGGGCGCAGGCATGCTCGAACACGGCGCCGCGACTCGCCTCGGCACGCCGGCATCGATACGCCGCGATGCGCCGCGATGCGCCGCGATGCGCCGCGATGTACGCTCGGCCAACTCGGGTGTCGTGTGCGCGTGGTCGAGCCGCGGCGAAGCTCCGTGCCGCGTGCCGCCGGCCAGCGACCGGCACCCACGTCTGCGCGATGCGACACCTGCCCCACGCTGGCTTGTGCCCGTTCGTGCACAAGCGATGCGCGGCCGGCAAAACCGGGGTGGACGACAGACTTCAGCCATGCTGGCCATGGCGATCCCTCCGGAGGTCTCCAAGCGCCGGGGTTGCGCCGGGGTTGCGCCGGGGTCGCGCCGGCATCCGGGTCACGCGTGCGCGCCACACTGAGGCGCGATGGCGTGCACGCCTCGCCCGAGGTCGGCTTCGAGCGATTCCACTTGCTGGGTTAATCGGGCGGCACGTCCCGTGCACAACCGCGGACAGGCTGACGCCGGCCTCGTTCTGAGGGCCGCGGCCGACTTCGAAACCGTCGTCGGCGGAGTCGACGGGTGACATCGGACGCGCCGAGCACCCTCGACATGCCGGCGCGTGGCCGAGCCTGACGCTTTGTCCGGCTGGTGCCGCGTGCCTCACCGTGAACCGCAGAGGAACCTCCGAGATGTCATACCCCCGTCTTTCCACCATCCTGATCGCCCTCGTCGCTGTGCCCGCCTGCGCGACCAAGGTGCTGCCGCAGCAGCAGATGCTCGACACGCAGAGCACGATCGCGTCGGCCGAGGAGATCGACGCCTCCGAGAACGCCGACGCCAAGCTGCACCTGCAGTACGCACGCGAGCAGCTCGAGACTGCCAAGCGCCTGATGGCCGACGGCGAGGACGACGAGGCGCTCCGCATGCTCGATCGCTCGAGCGCCGACGCCGAGCTCGCACTCACGCTCGCGCGCACCGAGCAGGTCAAGTCCCAGAGCGGCCGGGCGATCGCCGAGGTCGACGCCCTGCGCAACGACGAGATGCCGAGCGCGGGACCGAGGATCGCGGAATGACGCTGCGCCACCCCCCAACCGCCCCCGACGAGGACTTCACCATGACCCGCAATTCCCCGATCTCCTTCATTGGCGCCTCGATGCTCGGCGCCGCCTCGATGCTGCTCGGCTTCGGCTGCGCGCACGATCCCTCCAAAGAACTCGTCGCCGCCCGCGTGAGCTACCAGGAGGCCGCCGACGGCCCCGCTGGCACCGAGGCCAAGGCGGAGGTCTACGAGGCCGAGAAGGCCCTCGCGCGGGCCGAGCAGGCCCATGACAAGCGCAGTGGGTCAGCCGAGGAGGTCGATCTCGCCTATGTCGCGCTGCGCAAGTCGACCAACGCGATGGCCTACGCCACGTACCTGCAGTTCCAGGCGAAGACGCAGAGCGCCAACGCCGACTATGTCAGCACGCTGGAGGGGCAGAAGGAGAGCGCCGAGAGTCGGCTCGCGACCTCTGAGGACGCGCTCGCGTCGAAGAGCAAGGATCTCGCGACGGCCGAGGCGGCACGCGCGGCGCTCGAACGCCAGCTCAGCGCGGCGATGGCGAGCCTCTCCGACATGGCCAAGATCTCCCAAGAAGGCGAGCGCACGGTCATCACGCTCAGTGGCGCGGTGCTCTTCCGCACCGACGAGACCCAGCTGCTCCCGATCGCTCAGGAGAAGCTCGGTGAGGTCGCCGGGGTGCTCAAGCAGTACGGAGAGGAATTCTCGATCACCGTGAACGGTCACACCGACTCTCGCGGCAGCGACACCCACAACCAGCAGCTCTCGCAGGGGCGCGCCGATTCCGTGCGCGCGTACCTGGTGTCGAAGGGTGTCGCCCAGGGCAGCATCACCGCGATGGGACAAGGCGAGGCCCAGCCGTTGGCCCCGAACACGACCGCCGAGGGTCGCGCGAACAATCGTCGCGTCGAGATCATCGTCGATCGCAAGCCCGGCGGCTGACCGGTGCAGGACCGTCACATGCCTTCGCTCAACGGGGTCATGTGCGCGGTGACGCTCGGAACGGCGTGCACGAGGGCGTGCACGCCGTCCTCGGGCTCGCTCGACGCAGCTCGCGTATGAGCCCACCGTCGCTCGCGTTGCATGGGCGCTCGCGCAGCCCCATACTCGGGCGTTGCTCGCAGAGTTCATCCAGGCGAATCGCGAGGACATTGCCGTGCGCGTACGTGCGCGGGTGGCCGCGCGCGACTCTCGACCGCCGTCCGTGGTCGAGCTTGGACACGGAATTCCGGTGTTCCTCGAACAACTCGTCGAGGCGCTGACGAGGGCGCGGTCGTCGGATCCCGTCGACCATGACGCGATCAAGGCGACCGCGGGCATCAACGGTCGCGACCTCCTCGACGCCGGCCTGACGATTGCCCAGGTGGTCCATGACTACGGCGACGTCTGTCAGGTCGTCACCGAGCTCGCGGTCGCCGCTGGCGCGCGCATTCCCTCGGCCGACTTCCGCGCGATGAGCCTGTGCCTCGACGATGCCGTCGCCGAGGCGGTCTCCGCGTACTCGCAGGTCACCGGACTGGCGATCGCCGCGGAGGGCAACGAGCGGCTCGGGGTGCTCGCTCACGAGCTGCGCAATCTGCTCAACGTCGCCACGTTGTCGTTCGAGCACATCAAGAGCGGGCTCGTGGCGGTCAGCGGCAGCACCGGTCAGCTGCACGGTCGCAGCTTGCTCGGGTTGCGTGATCTGATCGATCGCTCGCTCGCCGACGTTCGCCTCGACGCCGGCGTCGGCCATCGCGACGAGATCGTGGTCGCGGCGCTACTCGAGGAGGTCGAGATCGGCGGCGCGATCCAGGCCCAGGGCCGGGAAATCGCGCTCTCGGTCTGCTCGGTCGAGCGCGACGTCATCATCCGGGGCGATCGGCCGGTGATCGCCGCCGCCCTGGCGAACCTGCTGCAGAACGCCTTCAAGTTCACCCATCGGCGCGGCAGCGTCACGTTGCGGACCCAGGTCACCGACGAGCGCGTCATGTTCGAGGTCGAGGACGAGTGCGGCGGCCTGCCGCCTGGCGCGATCGAGGATCTGTTCCGGCCCTTCGAGCAGCGCGGCGCCGATCGCAGCGGCGTCGGCCTGGGGCTGTCGATCTGCCGCAAGGCGGCGAAGTCGAGCGGCGGTGAGCTGCGCGCGCGCGACCTGCCGGGCAAGGGCTGCGTGTTCACGCTGGATCTGCCCCGCGGGTAGTCGGGCCCCGGGATCTCGTGCGCCCGGAGAGATTCGAACTCCCGGCCCTCAGGTTCGAAGCCTGATGCTCTATCCAGCTGAGCTACGAGCGCGCGCGCCGACCGTACCAGGACTCCCGGCGCCGCGGAAGTCTCCGCCCCGCACCTGGTCTGGCCTACCGGCGCAGGCCGGGCGCGCTCATCCGCAGGTGCCGCACTCGTACTGGTCGACGTACTCCACGCAGATGTCGTCCCAGATGTAGAGGCAGCAGTAGGGATCGTGGGCGCAGACGCAGTCCTGCACATCGGGCTCTACGCAGCCGCCGCCGCCCTCGACGGCACAGCAATCTCCCGGGGGCGGCGGTTCGTCGACGATGCAGCCGCCCGCGCAGTCGCCGTAACTCGCGATGGCGACGCAACTCGCATCCCACGCGGTGGTGCAGCAGTAGTCGTCGATGCCGCACACACACGGCTCGATCGCGGGGTCGCTGCAGCCGGGTTCGTCGACGGGCTCGCAGCAGCCGGCGGCCAGATCGACGAAGGTCTCGCTGCCGCTGGGATCGTCGTCGGTCTCGCGGCCCGAGCCCAGGTCGTCGATGAGCACCGTCGTCTCGCCGATGCTCGTGCCGGTGTCACCCGAACTCGACGCGGTCCCACTCGAATAGGACCCGGCACCCCCCGAACTCGAGGTGGTGCCGTCGTCGCTCGACGTCGCGTCGCGGGTCGACGAGGTCGTCGCGCCCGAGTTGTCGAACGGCTCGGCCGCGTGCACTGTGCCGTGACCGGTGCTGGCTTCGCCTGCAGCGGCGCCAATCTCACCCATGACCTCGCAACCGGCGCCCCACGCGAGCAGCACCACCCACGCGATGTCATCGTGTCGCCGCGTCTGCGATCGGCGCCGCGCGCCCGTTACTCCCCGGTCGTTCACTCGTGCACGCATGACTCGTGCGTGCATGGTATCGACCGCAGGACACCTTCGAGTGACGGCCACGGCGCATCTGGTGAGGTCTGCCGCATCGCGTCCGATCCTGCACGCATGCACCGGTGCGGCCCACACCGGCACGCGGCGCCGACGCCCCCTTCCGAACGCCAGAGCAGCCAGACAAGAAGGAAGGGATGGCGGTGGGACTTTCGCCGCGGGCTGCTAGTATCGGTGCAATCAGCGCCGATTCGCGCCGAAGCCGATCCGCATCGAAGGGTGATCCATGACGAACGCTTCCAGCTCTCCGTCTCGTGTGCGCACCAACCCCCCGGGCAGCGCGACCCGCCGCATCCGTGGTGCCGCTGCCCTCGGCCTCGTGGCCCTCGCCTCCGCCATCGCCCTCGATCACGGCGTCGCCACCAGCGACGACGGCATCGACGCCGAAGCGATCACGCCCGAGCTCGTCGCCGAGGCGACGCGCACGCTCGCGGCCGAGTCGAGCTCGCCATGGACCACCGGCAACCTGCTGCTCGATCTCGTGGAGCCCGATGATGGCGAGGGTGGCTCGGAGTCCGAACTCGCCGCCTACGTCCACACACTCGATGCGTTGCCCGGCATCGACGTCGAGCCGGCCGGCTTCTACAGCGAGGGCGAGCACCTGTTCCGCATCCGTGGCACCGACTTGGGCGACGCCGAACTCGCGCGCCTGCTCGACGACCCGCTGGTCGAGGGCGTCGAGCCCGAGGTCATCTACGCGCTGCCGGCCAACGCGATGGCCGCAGACGCGCCGCTGCCCGACGACGGCGCCGAGATCGACAAGCCCGGCCGCATGCCGGTCGACGATCCAATGTTCGAGCTGCAGTGGCACATGGAGCAGATCCGCGCCCCCGAGGCGTGGACGGACAACCGCGGTGCAGGCGTCGTCGTCGCGGTGATCGACACCGGCGTGGCGTGGAAGGACGCAGCCGGCGTGAAGATGCTGCCCGACATGGCGGGCACCAAGTTCGCCGACGGCGAGAGCTTCATCGCCGGCCTACCCGAGGGGCTCGACGATCACGCCCACGGCAGTCACGTCGCCGGCACCATCGCGCAGACCACCAACAACGGCATCGGCGTCACCGGCATCGCCCACGAGGCGACCATCATGCCGCTCAAGGTGCTGTCGAAGGACGGCCGCGGCTCGGTGCCGGGCATCGCGAACGCGATCCGCTACGCCGCGGATCACGGCGCGCACGTCATCAACATGAGCCTCGGCGGTCCGCTGCCGTCGCGCGTGCTAGCCAAGGCGATCGAGTACGCCCACGCCAAGGGCGTGACCACGGTGTGCGCCGCCGGCAACGAGCACCGCAGCCGCGTCGGCTACCCGGCCGCCAACAAGTTCGCAGTCGCGGTGTCGGCCACCGACTACGCCCGCGATCTCACCTTCTACAGCAACTGGGGCGCGGACATCGACGTCGCCGCGCCGGGCGGCGACACCCGGGCCGATCGCAACGGCGACGGTGCGCCCGACGGCGTCCTGCAGAACACCATCCGCATCGGTCAGCCGCTCGAGAACGACTACCTGTGGTTCCAGGGCACCTCGATGGCGTCGCCGCACGCCGCCGGCGTCGCCGCGCTGATCGTCGCCTCGGGCGTGACCAACCCCGCCGAGGTCGAGCGCGTGCTTAAGGAGACTGCCGTGCATCCGCGCGACGTGAAGTGGGACGAGAAGTTCGGCGCGGGCATCATCGACGCCAAGGCGGCGGTGAACGTCGCCGACGCCGGCTACGCGCCGGAGCGCGCCGGACTCGCCGGTCTGCTGCTGCTGCTCGGTCTTGGCGGCCTGGGGCTCGGCGCGTTGTCGGGCCGCTCGCGCTGGCTCGGGCTGGCGGGCATGACCGCCGCTGCCGCGTGGGCCTCGGGTGCGCTGGGCACCACGCCGCTCGCGTACGGTCTCGCCGGGGCTGGCGCGACCTGGTTGGGCACCGCGGCCGGCTTCGGCTCGCCGCTGGTGTTCTCGGCTGCGATGCCGCTGGTGGCCGCGCTGCTGCTGCTGCGCGTCCGGGGCATGCGACCGCTTCTGGTCGGGCTCTCGCTCGGCACCGCCGCGCTGCTGGTGCACGGCGCCGTCGCCCTGCCGACCCTGCTGTCGGGCCTGCCTGGCGGCGAGTGGATCGACCGGGCGTGGCTCTTGGCCAACGGCGCGCTGGCGTTCGCGCTCGCCCGCCGCATCGGCACGCCGCGCGACTGATCGCACGGGCTCCGGCCCGCGTGGCTCCGAGGACCCGGCCCGACGGACGCTCCAGCGTCCGCGGAGCCGGGTTTCTCGCGTCCGGAGCAGCCGAAACGGGGAGGGGGCCAGGGCCGTCAAGCCCTGCGCCGCGGGCGCGGCCTTGGCCGGGCGACCGCAACGCAGGGCTTGCAGGACGGTTCACGGCACGCTACATAGGATGTGGTTTTGAAAGTCGTTTTCAAAACCAAGCGAGCACCGCCATGATCGTCTGTCTGTGCAAAGCCGTGTCGAGCCGCACCATCCTCTCCGAGATCCGTCGGGGCAACTGCACGATCAAGGGCATCGCCCAGGCCTGCCAGGCGGGCACTGGATGCGGAGCCTGCGTGCAGCAGATCCACGAGCTCATCGTCGGCAACGGCAGCTCGGCGCGCGGCCAGTCCGACGCCCCAGTCCGTCGCTGAGCGCTGCGGTGGCCGCTAGGCCGCACACGAATTCCATTTTCGATGGGCACCGCGGGCGGCGGCGCCACGCACCGCGCACGCGCGCGTCGTTGCCCGTCGACGAGCCGCGTTGCGATCGTGCTAGCTTGCCCTCGCAATGAAGGGCAGCGCCACAGTCATCGACACGCTCAACGACGTACTCACCGCCGAGCTGACGGCAGTGAACCAGTATTTCATCCACGCCAAGATGTGCCTCAACTGGGGCTTCGGGAGGCTCGCGAGCCACATCCGCGCCGAGTCGATCGACGAGATGAAGCACGCCGACTCGCTCATCGAGCGGATCCTCTTCCTCGACGGCGTGCCCAACCTGCAGCGCTACGGCAAGATCACCGTCGGCGAGACCGTGCAAGAGCAGTTCGAGCTCGATCTCAAGATGGAGTACGACGCCGTCGATCGCTTCCGCAAGGGCATCCGCGTCTGCCGCGACGAGGGCGACATCACCTCCGCCGACATCCTCGAGGTGATGCTCGCGTCCGAGGAGTCGCACGTCGACTGGCTCGAGACCCAGCTGCAGCTCATCGAGCAGGTGGGGGCCAAGCACTACCTGGCGCAGCAGATCCATGGCTAGCAGGGCTTGGAGAACGCAAAGCGTTCTTCAACCCTGCTCCATGAACTTGCCCGTGCCCGGGTCAACCCGAGCCTGGCTAGTCCAACCGAACGTACTCGAACTCGATCGCCTGCCCTTCGATGCCCTTGTTCGGCGGCGCGATCCAGTTCGCGAACTTCCCCGGCTCGTACACCGGCTTCATGATCGACAGCAGGTAGTCGTTGTCCGCCGGCACCAGCAGCCAGCGGCCGAGGTTCGCGTCGTACTCGCCCTGCGAGATCGGGTTTCCTGCCGGGTCGAAGCGGTGGTCGGAGTACAGCCCCTGGTGGCGGTGGAACCGGCGGCTGGGCAGGGTGAGCCGCGTGGGCGAGCCGGCGGCCTCGAGGGTGCGGTTCCACTTGCGGAGCGCCCGCTCGCAGTCGGCGATGTAGGAGTCGCGCAGGACCTCGTTCATCGCGTTGCGCAGGGGCACGTCCTGCTCGACCACTTTGCCGCCCTCGACCACGGGCACCCGGTAGATGCCCTCGATCGCGCGGTGGTCGGCGTACTGCGACTCGCGATAGCGACCCTTGAGCCCGTTGGCGAAGAACGTCGAGGCGTTGCTCGAGATCTCGCCACCGAACAGATCGAGGCTGTACGTGAACCAGTAGTTGATCGTGCGCTGGATGAGGTCGAAGTCGATGCCGCCCTGGCGGCGGATGTCGCCGTTGGGGTCCAGCTTCTGCAGCTCGGCCGAGCGCTTGATGATGCGGTCCATGCCGGTCTCGCCGACGAAGAGGTGGTGGGCCTCCTCGGTGAGCATGAACTGCGTGGTGCGGGCGAGCGGATCGAACCCGCTCTCCGACAGCGCGGCGAGCTGGTACTTGCCGTCGCGGTCGGTGAACATCGTGAAGGCGAAGAACGACAGCCAGTGGTCGCACGGCTGGTTGAACGCGCCCAGGATGCGCGGCTTGTCGGGGTCGCCGCTGCGGCGGTTGAGCAGCTCGTCGGCCTCGTCGCGGCCGTCCTTGCCGAAGTATTTGTGCAGCAGATAGACCATCGCCCACAAATGGCGGCCCTCTTCCACGTTGACCTGGAAGAGGTTGCGCAGATCGTACAGCGACGGCGCGATGTGGCCGAGCAGGCGCTGCTGCTCGACGCTGGCGGGCTCGGTGTCGGCTTGGGTCACGATGATGCGCCGCAGGGTGTTGCGGTGCTCACCGGGCACGTCCGTCCATGCCGGTGCGCCGGCATCGTCGCCGCACTTGATGGTGGCGGCCTCGGTGTTGGGATCCAAGAAGATGCCCCAGCGGTAGTCGGGCATCTTCACGTAGTCGTAGTGGGCCCAGCCGCCGGCATCGACCGACACCGCGGTGCGCAGGAAGACCGGCTTGTCCGCGAAGTCGGACGGGCCCATGTCGTTCCACCACTCGAGATACTGCGGCAGCCAGGTCTCGAGGGCCCGGCGGAGCTTCACATCGTCGGAGAGCCCGACGTTGTTGGGGATCTTCCCGTTGAGGTCGACGTTGGAGGTCGTCATGTCTGTTCGTGATCTCTGGCGTTCGCCTGGGTTGTCGATGACGGCTGTCGCGTGGCGAGCTTGGTTGATCTCAGACGCGTTGCCAGTCGAAGTGGGGGCGTTCGGGGCGGCCGTACAGTGTGAGTGCACCCGCAGGTCCGGTCGCGTTGGGCCGGATGAAGATCCAGTTCTGCCACGCCGACAGTCGCGCGTAGATCTTGCTGTCGGGCGACTCCGGACCGGGGAAGCGCAGGTTCTGTTCCATGCCGGTCAGGGCGTCGGGTGACATGCTCGCGCGCTCTTCGATCGCGATGCGGGTGTCGTCGTCCCAGTCGATGTCGTCGAGTCGCACGGTGACCAGGCCCGCCTCGTCGGCGACCTCGGCGTCCATGGGCTCGCGCCGACCGACCAGGCCCTCGATCTGCTCGGGGGTGCCCAGCAGGCGCGTCTGCAGGCGCGTCAGCGTGTTGTGCATCGGCAAGCCGCCCTCGTTGAGGTCCGAGGTCGCGACCTTCACGGCGGCGGACTCGAGCATGTAGAAACGATCGGACGCGAGGGCGAGCTCGAGCAGGCAGCCGGCGAACGCGGTGCCGGAGTCGCCGAACGCGAAGAACGAGCGGCTGGTGTTGTCGAAGCGGCGCAGCACGCGGGCGGTGTGCAGGAGCACCTCGCGGCCGAACCAGTGATCGCGCGCACGCACGAGCGCGGCGTCGTGGGCCTGCGTGGTGGCGATGTCGCCGGTCGCACGCACGACGACGAGGCCGACCTTCATGTGGTTGAGGCGCAGCTGCAGCAGCGCGTCGTCGAGCTCACGCCACGCCCGCAGCGACCACAGATCGGAGCCGGCGGTGCGCATCGCCTCGCCGCCCTGCTCGACGATGCGGACATCCTCGGCCTTTGGCCCCGCCATGGTCAGCTGCGCGGTGCGGGTGGTGTCGTCCCACGTCAGCGTGACGTGGCGATACGTGCGGCCGCGGGTGCCGATCTCGGGATCGAGGCGACCGAGCACCACGCCCTCGCGGGTGCCCGGGGCGAGGTTCTCGCTCGCGGTGGCGACGACCGCCTGGGCCCGCTCGAGCACCTTCTCGTCGAACTTCGAACGCGGGAAGATCGCGTCGACGAGCCCCCACTGCACCGCCTTCTTGCCGCGGATGCCCTCGGCCGTCGTCGAGAACACGTCGGCGCGATCGCGACGCACCCGCCGCTTGTCGACCAGGCGCGTGAGACCGCCGGTGCCGGGCAGCACGCCGAGCAGCGGCACCTCGGGGAGGCTCACCGCCGAGTTGCCGTCGTCTTGGAGATAGATCTCCTTGCATGCCATCGCCAGCTCGTAGCCGCCGCCGGCGGTGGTGCCGTTGCATGCGGCGATCCACACCTGGTGGCTGGACTCGGTGGCGTCTTCGATCTCGCAGCGGGTCTCGTTGGTGAACTTGCAGAAGTTCACCTTCCACGCGTGCGTGGACAGCCCGAGCATGGTGATGTTGGCGCCCGCGCAGAACACCCGGTCGTTGGCCGACGTGAGCACGACGACGCGCACCTCGGGGTGCTCGAAGCGCATGCGCCGGACGATGTCGGCGAGCTCGATGTCGACGCCGAGGTCGTACGAGTTCAGCTTCAGATCGTAGCCCTCGCGCAGCGGTGCGGCGGCATCGACCGCCATCGCGACGCGGGCGATGGCGCCGTCGTAGCTGACCTTCCAGTGGTGATAGGCACTCGCGTCCACCTCGAACTCGACCGGATGTGCGGCCGACCCATGAGCAACGTCCTGCATTCCGCGATCGAAGTTAGCAAACGTCGCGACGCGAACAGCGTGCGTCAACCGTGCGTCGCGACGCGCAGTGCAGTGTGGAGCCGCACGATGGCATCACGCGTGCGCCGAGCACCTGTCGACGAGGCGGCGTCACGATCCGACGACGCATGGGACGGCGTCGTGCGAAACACCTCGGGCTCGGGCATCCCGCGCGCACTGCCGATGCGACGCTCGCCCGCGATCCGCTGAGGCGATCCGTGCGACGACACACGGATCGCTCGCGCGGACCCGGGCCGGCATCGCGCCCCGTCGCACGCCGGGCCCCCATCGCACGGGGCCGCCCCATCGCACGGGGGGCGCCCCACGCGACACAAAACGATGATATCCACCAAGATGGAGCCTCTGCCCCATGCCGTTGTCCCGGATCCCCACGCTCTGCCTGCCGCTCATCGCGGTGTTCCTCACTGCGTGCCACGAAGGTGACAGTCCCACCGATGCGGCCTTTGCACGCATCGGTGGCCTCACGGCGCCCTCGGTCGAGGGCATGTTCGAGAAGCGCATCGCGTCGATGGACGACGGTACGGCGCGCGTCACGTACCACGTGCGCACGCCCGACGGGGTGATGGACCTCATCACCGACGAGCACTTCGATCTGGAGTACGACACGCGCGTGCGGGCGTGGGGCGAGCACGAAGAGGGGGGTGATTTCTCCCTCGACGAGCTCGAGGTCCTCGCGCCGCCGGCCCAGCCGCTCCTCGATCCCGAGCGCTACCCGTACCGCCGCATCGCCACGGTGCTGCTGTTCTGGAACCAGCCGGGCCTCACGAACGGGCAGGCGAAGGATGACATGTTCATCGCCGGCGACTCGACCAACGTGTTCTACGGCGAGAACTCCTACGGCAAGGAGACCATCGCCGGCGACGTCTTCGGACCCTACGAGATCAGCGAGCCGAGCAGCTGCAGCGCGTCGTTCATCGCCGATCAGGGCGTGCAGGCCTTCATCGCGAACGGCCACGACCCCGACGAATATCGCCAGTTCATGTGGCACTTCCCGCAGCGCGGCGACTGCGGCTGGAGCGGGCTCGCGTCGGTCGGCAGCGTCGAGTTCGCGGCGCGGGACAGCTGGTACAACGGCAATTTCGGCTGCGTCGTGCGGGCCCAGGAGATCGGCCACAACTACGGCATGGGCCACTCCCACTCGTGGAACTGCCCGGCCGGCACGCTGGTGCCCACGGAAGAGGGCCAGTGCTCCCACGTCGAGTACGGCGATCCCTACGATCCGATGGGCGGCGGCTGCGACCACATGAACGTCGCCCAGAAGGCGTACATGGGCTGGCTCGAGGAGTGCAACGTCGTCACGACGCAGGCCAGCGGCACGTTCAACGTGGTCCCGACCGAGCTGCCGTGCGCGGGTACCCAGGCCCTGCGCTTCCCCTCGTTCGACGAGGATCGCTTCTACTATGTCGAGTACCGCCAGCCCTACGGGGTCGATGTCGGTCTCGACGCCGTGCTGCTGCACTGGTCGTCGGGCCACGACTACACGCCATCGCCGTACATCATCGAGTCCGGCATCGACGACGCCGGCGGCACCGAGTACTTCATGGAGCCCGGTGACACGTTCACCGACCCGATGGGCACGGTGTCCTTCACCGTCGTCGACATGCTCGACACCCACGCGGTCATCGAGGTCACCTTCCCCGATGGTGGCAGCGGCGAGCCGGTGTGCGACGGCGGTGGCCTGCCCGGTTCGGCCGCTGGCAACGTCGGCGTCCTCGACTGTGCCGACGCGCCGTACCCCCTCGACACCGTCCCGCCGACGGTCGAGATCACGTATCCCGCCAACGGCGACGTGTTCCCGATCGGCGCCGACTTCACCATCACCGCCGAGGCGATGGATGATCGCAACGTGACCGAGGCCGAGCTCTACCTGCAGATCATCGGCACGGATGACGAGGCCCAGCCGCTCTTCAAGCTGTTCGATCCGCCCTACGAGTACGGCGTCACCAACATCCCCGAGGGCACCTACCTGTTCGGGTTCGTGGTGCGCGACGGGCCGAACCAGGGGATCAGCAATCCGGTCACGATCGAGGTCCGCGAGATCGCGGGCGACACCTCGGGCGGCGCCGAGGGCACGGCCGAAGAGAGCACGGGCGCGATGAGCGGGGCCTCCGACGAGACCGGTGATGGCGACACGTCGGGTGATGCTGGACTGGACGACGACGTCGCGGGTTGCAGCTGTGACGCCGGCGGCCGCGGTGCCGGCGGCCGCGGTGGTGAGGGCTTGGCCCTGCTCGGGCTCGGCCTGGGCGTGGTCTCGCGCCGTCGCCGACGCTGAGCCGACGTGAGACGCGCCCGCCGGCAAGGGCCGAGCGGGCGCCGATCAGCGCTCGGGCAGGCGTGCGGCGACGGGCGCGGACGGTGGCGTCATCGTGGTGCTCGGCGTCGGCAGGGCGGTGCGACCGTTTCCGACCGGTCGAGTCGGTGCACCGGCACCCATGCTGCACTGGCCTTGCAGCGTGCCGCCCTCTTCGATGAGCAGCGAGCGCACCGCGATGTCGCCCTGCACGAGCCCCTTGGCCGTGATGAGCAGGCGGCCCGAGGCGTTGATGCGGCCCTCGACCCTGCCCGAGATCGTGACCGCGGGCCCGGAGATGTCGCCCTTGACGCTGGCGTCGGGGAGAATCTCGACGTCGCCGCCGGCGTTGATGTCACCCTCGATGGCGCCGGCCACCGTCAGCGTCGATGCGGTGGTGATGCTCCCCTTGATGGTGGTGTCTTCCGAGATGAAATTCTGCGGGCTGGTCACGGGCGTCTCCGGGAGGACCCCAGTGTGCGAGCCGGCAGGGGCGTCGCGCAAGGGCCCGATGACAAAGCGCGCCCGCGACGGGCGCAGGCCCCGATCAGTCGGAGCGGCCGACCAGCCACACGACGACCTCGACGTGGTTGGTCTGCGGCAGCGTGTCGAACGCGCGGGCCCCGATGACGCGGTAGCGGCCGGTCGGCCCGGAGGTGAGGCGGCGGAGGTCGTCGACGAGTGACGCGGGCGCGCAGCTCATCAGATGCAGGCGCGGCACGGTGAGCTCGCACAGTTGCTCGCACACGGTCGGGCCGAGGCCGCCCCGCGGCGGATTCGCGATCACGAGCTCGGGGTGGCGATGCAGGTGATGGGCATCGGCGAGAATGCCCGCGAGGAATTCCTCGACGAGCATCGGCTCGCAGCCCAGCGCCCGCGCGCTCTCGGGGAACGACTCGCAGGCGCCGACGTGCTGGAAGTTGCGTCGCAGCAGCCGTGTGGTGACACCGGCGCCGGCGTACAGATCGAGCGCGACCTTGCCGTGCAGCGTGCCGCCGGCCGGCACGCGCACCAGATCGTGGTAGGCCGCGGCGGCGATCTGGGGATTTGGCTGTAAGAAGCCCAGCGGGCCGAAGTACGCCCGGATGTCGCCGAAATCGATCTCGACCGACTGGCGGCCACGCAGCGGCCGCAGCGTGGTGCCGCGCATGTCGTTGCCGCCGCCACCGTTGGTGCCCCACGCGACACCGGCCGGTCGTTGCAGGCGCGCAGCGATCTCATGAACCGATGAGTGCACGGGCTCGGCGGTGATGATCGCGATCACCACGTGGCCCTTGCCGTCGGTCTTGAACCACGCATAGCGGAGATCGCCGTGGCCGTCGGTCTCGTCGTAGGGCACTGCGCCCAGCTCGCTCGCGATCTCGGCGAGCTCGTCCGCGCACTCGGCGATGTCAGGGTGATCGACCAGGCAGCCGCGCATGTCGGCGACGTTGTGGGTGCCCCGCATGTAGCTACCGAGCTTGATGTGGCCGGGGCTGCCCGCGAACACGCGCTTGCTCGAGTAGCGATAGCCGCGACCATCGCGATCCTCGCAGACCATGCGATCGATCATGATGCCCCACGTGCGCTCGAGCTCGACGCGCTTGAGCTGGCGTTGGCTGGCCAGGTCCATGTCCATCAGCGCACAGCCGTTGCAGCGACCGTGGTGGCGACACGGCGCCGGACGGCGTCCCGGGTGGGTGTTGCGGCGGACGAGCACCTGGCCGTGCGCGCGCGGCCGCTGCTTGCTGACGTAGTCGACCGAGATGTCGCCGGTCTCGCCCGGCAGCAGGCCGGCGACGTGGATCTCGACGCCATCGTGCACGGCGATGCCGTCGCCGTGTTTGGACAGCGACTCCGCCATCACCGTCAGGGTGTCACCGGGCTTCATCGTCAGAAGGGTGGAGATAGCGCGGGCACGGGCGTGCCGTCCAGTGCTGGGGGCGTGGGGATGCACGGGCAGGCTGCGGGTGCGCTCGCCGACGCTGCGGGACGGGCGATCACGCGCGGCCTCGGGCCGGGAGATCGACCATGCCGAGCGCCGCGAGCTCTTCGAAGTAGCGCGGGAACGTCTTGGCGACGCAGCCCGGATCGCGGATTTCGACATCGCCCGCGAGGCTGAGCGCCATCGCCATGCGGTGATCGGCGTAGGTGTCGACCGCGACCGTGGCGCTGGGCAGGACCTGCGGCGGACGGATCACGAGGGCGTCGGGCTCGATCGTGACCTCGGCGCCGAATTTCCGCAGCTCGGTCGCGATCGCGGCGAGCCTGTCGCTCTCGTGATCGCGCAGGATGCCGACGCCGTCGATGCGCGTATCGCCGGCGGCGAACAGCGCGGTCACGCCGAGGGTGAGCGTCATGTCGGGCATGTCGGACAGATCGAAGGTGCCGCCGCGCAGGGTGCCGGTGCCGACGACGCAGGTGGTGTGGGTGTCTTGCTGCACGCGCGCGCCCATGCGGCCCAGGACGTGGGCGAAGCGAGCGTCGCCCTGCAGGCTGCCGGTGCCGAGGGCGTCGATCTCACAGCGACCGCCGCGGATCGCCGCGAGGGCGAGGAAGTAGCTCGCCGCCGAGGCATCGGGCTCGATCTGCCACGCCCGGCCGCGCAGCGGCGCGGGCGTCACCACGATGGTGTCGTCGCCGCGCCAGTCGGCGTCGCCTCCGAAGCTGCGGATCATCGCGAGCGTCATGTCGACGTAGGGCCGCGCGGGCGTGCCCTGCTCGAGGACGAGGGTGGTCGGCGCCGCGGCGAGCACGGCGGCGAAGGCGAGGCCGCTGACGAACTGCGAGCTCGCGGGGCGGGCCATCCGCAGGGTGCCGCCGGCGAGGCGCGTCGCGTGGGGTCCGGTGCGCAGGGGCAGGGCCGTGCCGTCGCCACCTGTCTCGTCGTGGAGCCGCGCGCCCATCTCGCGGAGCGCGACGACGAGCGCACCCATCGGCCGCTCGCGCATGCGCGCGCTGCCATCGATGGTGAAGTGTCCGGGGCTCGCCGCGAGCACCGCGAGCAGGAATCGCGCGACGGTGCCGGCGGTGCCGACCTGCAGCGTGCGGGCGGTGGTGGCCCGCAGCGGTCCGCCTTCGCCGACGATCCGCAGCGCCGCTGCGGGATCGTCCGCGCCGTCGATGACGAGGCCGAGCGCTCGCAGAGCACCTAGCATCCATCGCGTGTCGTCGGCGTCGAGCCAGCCCGTGAGCGACGAGCGCCCTTGGGCGATCGCCGCCAGCAGCAGGGCGCGGTTGGTGATGCTCTTGCTGCCGGGAATCCGCGGGCGCGCATCGATGACCCCCGGTGGTCGCACGAACACGGACGCGGACACGGCACCCATCGGCCGAGCTTGCCCGAGTCGACCGTGCCGCGTCGAGCGCCGCGCCGGGCTCAAGCAGGCGGAATGGTCGCCGATGGGCCCCTTCGTGCCGCCGCGCCACAATCTCGCCATCGCCCCGGGCGGCGAGGCCACGCAGGTCCTGCCCCAGGGCAGCGATCCGTCCCCGGACGACGATCCGCGCCTGGGCAAGGTGCTCGCCGATACCTACCGCGTGACGCGCAAGATCGCGTCGGGCGGCATGGGCACGGTGTACGAGGCCACCCACGTCCGCCTCCAGCAGCGCTTCTCGATCAAGTTCCTCGATCACCGCGCCGCGCGTGACACCGAAGCCTACGCGCGCTTCCGTCAAGAGGCCGAGATCGCGGCGAGTCTCGACCACGACGCGATCGTGCAGGTGTTCGACTTCAACACCGGCGCCGATGGCAACCCGTACATGGTGATGGAGTTCGTCGACGGCGTGACGCTCGACGTGTGGATGCAGGGCCGTCGCGCGACGCCGCGCGAGGTGATCCGTCTGTTCGAGCCGCTGTGCTCCGCACTCGCAGCCGCCCACGCCGCTGGCATCGTGCACCGCGATCTCAAGCCCAGCAACGTGATGGTGCGCGGCCAGGCCGGTGAGTCGGGGGCGCGCCTGGGCGTGAAGCTGCTCGACTTCGGCATCAGCAAGATGAAGACGTCGGCCGAGGGCATGACCCGCACCAACGTGGTGATGGGCACGCCCAACTACATGAGCCCCGAGCAGGCGTCAGGCAACACGAACTCGGTCGACGCGACGACCGACATCTTCGCGCTCGGGGCGATCCTCTACGAGCTGCTGTCGGGACGACGTGCGTTCGACGGCCAGTCGACGCCGACCCTGCTGCATCAGATCGTCTACGAGCAGCCGACCAGCCTGTCGACGCTGTGCCCCGATCTGCCGCCGGCGGTGGTGTCGGTCGTGGAGAAGTGCCTGGCCAAGCTCCCCGGCGATCGCTTCGCCGATACGCACAGCCTGCTGGTGGCGCTGCGGGCCGCGCTGCGGGTCACCGTGGTGTCCAGGCGGACCGCGGAGGTCGTGGCGATCGATCCGCCGCCGCCGCCGCCGCCGCCGTCGTCGGCGCGATCGAGCGCGGCGTTGATGGTCGGCGGATGGATCGTCACGGTCGCGATCACGTCGCTCGGTGCGGCGTGGATCGGGAGGCAGCAGGCGGCACCCGGGTCACCGGCTGCCCTCGCCGTCGCGGTTCCCACCGCCACGCCCACCGTGGCGCCCGACACCAGCGACGTGCAGGATTTTCGTCACGAGCTCGCGACGCCGGGCGCGTTCGTGCTCGAGAGCGGATCGCAGCTGTACCGCGCAGATCCGCGCGGGCTCAGCTACTGGTCCGACCCCGAGGCGGAGACGTTGATGCGGCCGCTCCCCTCGGCCGCACATGTCACCGCGATCGGCGGCGCCCGCGAGGGCGACGTGCTCGTCGGCCAAGCGGACGGCACGTTGACGCGCTGGGATCGCGAGCTGCGCGAGGTGCCGTGGCAGCACCGCTTCGGTCACGGTCCGATCCACGCCGTCGTCGCGGCTGCCGGCTACGTCGCCATGGCGACGGGCAGCGAGGTCCAGCTCGTGCACGGCGAGTCGGGAAAACCGATCAAGAAGTTCGACGACGGTCGCGCGGTGTCGCTGCTGTTCACTCGACATCCCAGCGACACGCTGGTGATCGTGCGTCCGGGCAGCGTCGAGGTGGTCGATGCCGACAAGCGCAAGAGCCTGGGATCGGCGCCGCTGTCGGGGCTCGCGCTGCGGGCCGAGCTGGTGGCGGAGCCGATCGATGGGCCGGCGGAGATCGAGATCGACTTCGTGCAGGGCGACTGGATCGTGCGGCGGAGATTTCGCGTGCACGCAGGACGGCGCGGTCAGACGCCGCGTCTCGAGCCGGTCACGCAGCGGCGGCTGTAGCGGGCGACTCCGACGTAGCCGGGATCGCACGACTTTCTCGCAGATCGTCGCGTGCGCGGGCGCGATCGTGTCGCACTCTGGCGCGCAGATGACCCGCCTACCGCTGTTCACCGTTGCCGCCCTCGCCCTCGCCGCCTGCAAGACCGCACCCGCCGCGGGCTACGACAACACGGGGGAGCAGGCCTACTCCACGATCCCCGCCCAGGATGTGCTGCAGGTCGCGGCCGACGAGGACGCCGCCCGCCGCGAGGCGCAGGCCGCCGCCGAGCCGCCGCCGCCGCCGCCGCTCGACGATGCGGACAAGGCGTTTGTCGCCGCCGCGTCGCAATCTGGGCTCGCCGAGATCGAGCTGAGCCGCGTCGCGGTGGAGAAGGCCAAGAAGCCCGCAGTGAAGGAGTTCGCCCAGAAGATGATCGATCAGCACACCGCCGTGGCCGCCGAGCTCACCGCGATGTGCAACACCCGCGGCGTCGCGCTGCCGACCGACACCGACGAGGCGACCAAGGCCCGCCGCGCCGAGCTCGAGAAAAAGACCGGCACCAAGCTCGAGAAGGCCTACGCCACGATGATGGTCGAGGACCACCGCAAGGCGGTCGAGTTGTTCCGCACGCAGGCGAGCTCGGGCACCGACGCCGAATTGAAGCGCTGGGCCGAAGGCACCTTGCCCAAGCTCGAGGAGCACCTCGCCCACGCCGAGGCGATCGCGAAGGGCAAGGCGTACACGTCGCCGGTGCAGCCGCCCGCGCAGGCGTCGACCGAGGCGACGCCGGGCGGCGCGACGCCGGCGGTCGGGACCACTCAGCCGGCCGGCAGCGCGCCGACGCCGATGGGATCGGAGATGACCGCGACGCCGACGCCCGCGCCGAAGTGAGCGACGCGCCAACCATGCGCGAGGTCGGATTGACGACCGATACCGGCGTCATCCAAGGCGTGTGGGCGACACCTGCCGGCTGTCCCCCGTTCGCCACGGTGCCGCCGACATCCAGGTGCCGGTCGCCAAGGGCGGGGTGCTCGCCGCCGCCCAGCCCGAAGCGACGGGCTTCGTGATCGAAGGGATGACGCACGTGTTCAAGACCGCTCAGGGGCAAAACGCCGCCTCCACGGATCCCACGGTGCCGCTCGCCGAGGGGTTCGTCGATGCGGTCGTGGCCGGCGTGGCGCCCTGAATCGCGGGTGCGTCGTCGCGCCCCGCCGTAGTACGCTCCCCACCGCCCGATGGCGGACCCTGGCCACGAGTCGCTCGAGATCGGCAGCGCTCCCTCGTCCACCCTGGGCGTCGTGTCGCCGTCGATGGCCGACGAGACCCAGGCGGGCAGCGACGACGGCACCGGGCCTGCGCGACGGTCCGACGACGCCGGGATGGCGCCGGGCACGACGGTGGGCCGCTACCTGGTGCTGGGCAAGCTCGGCGCCGGGGCGATGGGGGTGGTCTACACCGCACGTGATCCAGAGCTCGATCGCACGGTCGCGCTCAAGCTGCTGCGGCCGCGCGAAGACCTCGCGAAGGTGGTGTCGGGGCATCGCAAGTTGCTGGCCGAGGCGCAGGCGCTCGCGCGGCTCAGCGATCCGAACGTGGTGACGGTGTTCGACGTCGGCGAGCACTCCGGGTTGGTGTTCGTGGCGATGGAGCTGGTCGAGGGCAGCACGCTGCGCGAGTGGCTGGGCCAGGCGCGCCGCGGTTGGTCGGAGATCCTCGCCGTGATGCTGCAGGCCGGGCGCGGGCTGGCGGCGGTGCACCGCGGTGATCTGGTGCATCGCGACATCAAGCCCGACAACGTGATGATCGGACGGGACGGGCGCGTCCGGGTCATGGACTTCGGGCTGGCGCGCGCGGCGACGCGGCGGGCCGGCGACGGTGCGGGCGATCCGCACGCGAGCGCGAACCTGCCCGTAGGCGCGTTCGTGGGGACGCCGACGTACTCGGCGCCCGAGCAGCTGTCGGGGCGACGGACCAAGGCCAGCGCCGATCAATTTTCGTATTGTGTGACGCTGTGGGAGGCGCTGCACGGGTGCCGTCCGTTCAACGCCGACTCGGTACCGGCGTTGGTATCGCAGATCATGGCGGGCGCGCTGACGGAGCCGCCGGCGGACGCAAAGGTGCCGGCGTGGCTGCGAAGCATCCTCGTGCGTGGGCTGGCGAGCGAGCCCGATCGGCGTTGGCCGTCGATGGAGGCGTTGGTGCTCGCGCTCGAGCGCGGGCGCGACGGCGCGCGTCGTCGCCGTTGGATCGCCCTCGGCGGTGCGGTCGCCCTGGTCGGCGTCGCCTTCGGGGGCTGGCGCTGGTTCGACACCGAACGCCGCAAGGCCGCGTGCGAGACGGCCGGCGACGCGATCGCGGAGGTGTGGGGCCAAGAGCGCGCCATCGATCTCCGCGGCGCGCTGGTCGCCACCGGGGTGAACCACGCCGAGACCACGGCGACCAAGGTGATCCCGTGGCTGGATGCGTATGCCGCGGATTGGCGCGGGGCCACGACGCGTGCGTGCATGCTCGCCGACGTCGAGCAGCAGTGGGACGCCGACACGCTCGAGCGGTCGACGTGGTGCCTCGACGAGCGGCGCATCGAGCTCGAGTCGCTGCTCGACGCACTGGGTGAGGTCGAGGGCCCCGGTGTTGCGAACGCGGTGTCAGCGGTCGCCGGCCTGGGACGGCTCGAGCCGTGCACGGACGCATTCGCGCTGTCGCGACGGCCCGCGCTGCCCGTCGACGACCGCGCCGCGATCGTGGCGGTGCGCGACGATCTGCTGCGCGCCGGTGCGTTGCAACAGATCGGTGCCTACGACGACGGACTGGCGCTCGCGCAATCGGTGCTCGCGCGCGCTGAGGTGGTGGCATGGCCACCGCTGGTCGCCCAGGCACGCGACCGGGTCGGCAAGTTGTTCGAGCGCCGCGGCGAGTATCCGCAGGCCGAACAGGCGCTCGAGGCCGCCTACTTCGAGGCGGGTCGCGCCGGGGCCACCGAGGTCGCGGCCGCCGCGGCGCAGCTCTTGGTGCTCGTGGTCGGCGATCGCCTGGCGCGCTACGACGACGGGCTGCGCTGGGCGCATCACCTCGAGCTGGCGCTGGTGAGCCTTCCCGATCCGAGCGGGTTGCAGGCGGCAGCGCTCGCCGAAGTCTTGGCGCAGGTGCACCAGGCCAAGGGGGACTACCCGACGGCGAGACGTCTGTACGAGGACGCGATCGCACGGTACGGGCGGGCGCTGGGCCCCGATCATCCCGACGTCCTCCACGTCCGCGCCAACCTGGCGACGTTGCTCACCGACATGGGCGAGTACGCCGCCGCGCGCACGCTCATCCAAGAGGGGCTGCGCGCGCGTGAGCAAGCCCTGGGCCCCGATCACCCCGACGTCGGCAACTCGCTCAACAACCTCGCCCGGGCTCACCGGGGACTCGGCGAGTTCGTCGAGGCTGGCGCGCTGTACCGGCGCGCGCTCGCCAACTGGGAGACGTCGCTGGGTGGCGATCACCCGCACGTGGCCCAGGTCCTCAACAACCTCGGCTACCTCAGCAAACTCCAGGGTGACGCGGCCGGCGCTCGTGTGCTGCACGAGCGCGCGCTCGCGGTCCGCGAGCGGGTGCTGGGTGCAGAGCACCCCCAGGTGGCGCAGAGCCTCACGAATCTCGGCGACATCCGCACCAGCCTTGGCGACCCGCAAGCGGCGAAGGTGCTGCTCGAACGGGCGTTGGCGATCTACGAGAAGGCCTTGGGTCCGGACTATCCCGAGATCGCCTTCGCCCTCGGCAACCTCGCGACCGCACTGGTGCAGCTCGACGAGCTGCCGGCCGCAGAGTCCGCGCTGCTGCGGGCGGTCGCGATCGTCGAGCGAACTGGCCCGGATCATCCGAACGCATCGCTGCACCTCATGAATCTCGGCGATGTCGTGCGCCGGCGCGGCGATCTCGATCGCGCCGAGCAGTATGTCGAGCGAGCACTCGCGATCTCGGACGCCAAGCTCGGGGGCGATCACCCGGGACGGGCCGCGATCATGATCGGCCTCGCCGAGATCGCGGCCGCGCGCGGACACACGCCCGAGGCGGTACAGCTCGCCGAGGATGCCCTCGCGCGGCGCGAGCGGGGCGGGGCGTTGCCGGTGGAGATCGCCGAGGCCCGCTTCGCGCTGGCCCGCTTCCTGCCCGACCGGGAGCGCGGGCGTGCGCTCGCCGAACAGGCCAAGGCTGCGTATCGCGCCGCCGGTGTCCCCGCCGCCGAGGTGGACGCCTGGCTGGCGCGCATCCCCGACTGACGCCTGCTCACCCCCCGCCGCGGCCGCGCGCGCGTGTCGCGGCGTTACCCCCCGCTGCGCGCAGTCCTCGGTTGTGCGCGCGCGTCGGCCATCCGCGCCACGTCTTCGACAAGACGCCACCCGGTGCGCTATCACCCCGCCATCGTGGAGGTCACGGACGTGGAACCACTCGGATTTCTGGCGCGCCTGTGGCTCGCCTTCGTCTTGCCCTGGCGCCTGCTGTTCGACGGCGAGAGCGCGCGGCGTATCGCTGCCCTCGATGCTCCGCCGCCGCTGCCGGCGACCACGGTGCGGCCTGCGCCTGCCGTCGAGACCCGCGAGGCAGAGGTGATCGCGGCGCCTGATCACACCGCGGCGCTCCAGGTGCTCGCGCTGCTCCAGCGCGAGGGTCGGCTCGTCGATTTCCTGACCGAGGACATGGCCGGCTTCTCCGACGCCGATATCGGCGCGGCGGCGCGTGTGGTCCACGAGGGCTGCGCGCGGGCGATGAAGCAGTACTTCGAGCTGCGTCCGGTCCGCACCGAGGCCGAGGGCGCGAGCATCGAGCTGCCCGTCGGCTACGATGCGGCGCGCGTGCGCGTGACCGGCAACGTTGTCGGCGAGCCGCCCTACCGCGGCAGCCTCGCGCACCACGGTTGGCGGGTCGAGTCGGTCAAGCTGCCGAGCACGACCGCCGGCCACGACCCCAGGATCATCGCCCCGGCCGAGGTCGAGCTGGGCAAGGCGTGAGCGCGACCATGGACGACGGCGAGACGCTCACCATCGGCATCGATCTCGGCACCACCAACTGCGCGCTCGCGTACTGCGAGGGCGAGCACGGTCCGGCCAAGCCCCTGGGCATCGCCCAGATCGTCGCGGCCGGCGAGCTCGCCGAGCAGCCGCTGCTGCCCTCGTTCCTCTACATCCCCGCCGACGGTCAGTTCGCCCCCGGCGCGCTCGCGTTGCCGTGGTACCCCGCGGCGCGCGACGTGGTCGGCACCTTCGCGCGGGCGCAGGGCGCATCGACGCCCTCGCGGTTGGTGTCGTCGGCCAAGAGTTGGTTGTCGCATTCGGGTGTCGATCGCAACGGCGAGATCCTGCCGTGGCAGTCGCCCGCCGAGGTGCCCAAGTGCTCGCCGGTGCAGGCCGCCGCCCGCTACCTCGGGCATCTCCGGGCGGCGTGGGAGCGTGCCCACCCCGACCGCCCGATCGCCGAGCAAGACGTCGTGCTGACCGTGCCCGCGTCGTTCGATGCGGTGGCGCGCGAGCTGACCTGCGAGGCGGCGATGTTGGCTGGCTTCGAGTCGCCGACGCTGCTCGAGGAGCCGCAGGCGGCGATGTACGACTGGCTCGCGCAGCACGCCGACACCTGGCGGCAGCAGCTCACGGTCGGCGACGTGGTGCTGGTGGTCGACGTCGGCGGCGGCACCACGGACTTCTCGCTCATCGCGGTCGGCGAGGAGGATGGCGCCTTGGTGCTCGAGCGCATCGCCGTCGGCGATCACATCCTGCTCGGCGGCGACAACATGGATCTCGCGCTCGCGTACACAGTGCGCGCGCAGCTCGAGGAGGGCGGCACCGAGCTCGACGACTGGCAGATGCGCGCGCTGACCCACGCGGCGCGCGGCGCCAAGGAGTCGCTGCTCGGCGAGGACGGCCCCGAGAGTTGTCCTGTCGCGATCGCCGGCCGTGGCTCGCGGCTGGTCGCGAACACGCTGCGCACCACGTTGACCAAGCCCGAGGTCGACGCGGTGCTCGTCGAGGGGTTCTTCCCGATCGTCGACGCCGACGCGCGGCCGCAGGTGACGAAGCGGGCCGGCTTCGTGGCGATGGGGCTGCCGTATCCGAGCGACGCTGCGATCACGCGCCACCTCGCAGCGTTCCTCGCCCGGCCTGTGGCGCAGGGCGGCACCAAGCCGCCCAACCCGGAGCTGGGGGCCAGCTTCGTGCATCCCACCGCGATCCTCTTCAACGGCGGCGTCACCCGCTCGCCGACCATCCGCGCTCGGATCTGCGAGGTCATCACGCGATGGGTCGGGGCCGAGGGTGGCGCGGTGCCCAAGGTGCTGCCGGGGACCGACGCCGATCTCGCCGTCGCCCGTGGCGCGGCGCACTATGCCCGCGTCCGCCGCACCGGAGGTGTGCGGATCAGGGGCGGCACCGCGCAGTCGCACTACATCGGCATCGCCCGCGCCGAGCTGGTGGTGCCAGGTGTGCCGCCGCGCTTCGACGCGGTCTGCGTCGCCCCGTGTGGCATGGAGGAGGGCACCGAGGTCGAGCTGCCGCAGTCGTTCGGGTTGTTGCTGGGCGAGGAGGTGTCGTTCCGGTTCTTCGGCAGCTCGACGCGGCGCGACGATGCGGTCGGTGCCGTGGTCGCGCCCGCGGTGCTCACCGAGCTCTCGCCGCTCGAAACGCTGCTGCCGGCGCCCGAGGGCAAGCAGGGCGCGATCGTGCAGGTGCGCCTGCGCGCACGGGTGACGGAGATCGGCACGCTCGAGCTCTCGGCGGTCGAAGCGGGCACCGATGCCCGCTGGAAGCTGAGCTTCGACGTGCGCGGCGGCTGAGGAGCCGCCAGCGTCGTCATCCCCGGTGCGCATCGTCGCCGGTGCGCATCGTCGCCGGTGCGCATCGTTACCACCGGTGCGCGGTGGTGAGCGCCCCGGGACCACCGGCTTGGCGCCGCCCGTGCGCGCGGCGCGGTTCAGCCGCGACGTCACCGCAGCCGACCGCTGGTATGGTGAGCTCCCCATGCGTCCGATCGCCCGGCCCGTCCCGCTCGCCCTGTGCGTCCTGCTCGCGTGTGGCTCGGGATCCTCGACCGACGACGACGGCCTGCAGACGGACGTCGCGACCACCCAGGCGAGCGCCGACGAGGGGACGGCGCCCAACTGCAAGGAGTTTCGATCGACGGACGAGAGCGGTCCGCCGGTGACGATCGCGATCCGCCACACCGGCACGACCCCGGTGTACTTCGACCCGCACGGCTGCGGCGGAAGCATCGGCTTCGAGGTCATCCAGCTGCCCGAGGGCACGCCGGCGCCCTACATCCTCGAGCACTGCGGCCCGTCGCTGTGCGACGACTTCATGGCGGCCGACAGCTGCAGCCCATCGTGCCCCGACTGCGGCGTGCCGTCCTCGGGCCGCTTCGACGCCGGCGGGATCGGGCAGGACGTGTGGCCCGGCACCTGGCTGGTGCCGCTGGAAATGCCCGCGGGCTGCGCCTCGGGCGCGGCGTGCGACAGCACCTGCCAGCGCAGAGACACGGCGCCCGCGGGTCGCTATCAGATCGGCCTGCAGGTCTTCCGCACCTGCTCGGGCACCTGCGAGTGCGACGGGCCTTCCGAGAGCGGCGTCTGCCTGCTCTCGGGAGGATCGCAGCTCGGCTATCCGATCACGTTCGCGGTCGAGATCGACTATCCGGAGCAGACCGCCGCAGAGATCGTGATGACCGACTGATCCCGCGCTGCCAGCTGCGGCGTCGAGATGAGAACGTCGCGCGTTGGTGCGGCTGACGCCGAGCGGTCACGCCGGGCAGTTGAAGTCGACCTCGACCGTGCCGCCGCCTTGGAGGGCCTCGCACGCGGCTCCGCACAGGCGCACGGCGTTGAACGGGCCAGCAGGCGCCGTGTACATCCACCCGTCTTGCCCCTCGCATCCGTCGAGCGCGGCCCACGGCTGACCGTCGACCGAGACGTCGACGTGGTCCGGGAACTGCGGCTCGTCCTGCAGAACGATGGTGCACTCGATCTGGTTGGCCACGACGTCGAGCGCCTCGACCAGCTCGATCTCGTTGAACGAGTTGTAGAACTGATCGGCGCCCTGGGCCGCGACCCCGCCGGCGTCCGCGACCTCGCCAAGCGCCTCGTAGGGGTTCACGGCTGGCTTGTTCCCCAGCGCGTCGAGGATGTTGATGCCGACGACGTAGGTCGGGATCGCGTGGTCCTCCCAGGCCTGCGCGACGACGGCCCGGGTCTGATCGTCGTAGACGAACAACGTGTCGCCGGGGGCCTCATCGGCGCTGCAGTTCGCCGCGCCGTCGGTGATGAGCAAGATGACGCGTGGGGCCTCGGCCGGCAGCGTGAGCAGATGCGAGAGCGCGCTGCTGATGCCCGCGACCGCCGGCGTGCCGCCGGAGATCGAGAAGTCGTCTGCAGGCGGCATCGCGCCGAGGATCGCCGCCGCGGTGTCGGCCCCCACGGCGACCTCGGGCTCGGGCTCGACGAGGCACGAGAACGCGTTGGTCGGCTCGTCGAGATAGGCCGACGCCGATGGGAACAGCTGCGCGCCGAAATTCATGCGGCCGCCGAACTCTGCGGTGAGCGACTCGACGACGTTGTAGAGGCTGTGCCAGCGCGAGATGGTCCCGGTCGCCGCGTCGTTGTCGTGGTCCCAGAGGTTGCTCATGCTGCGCGACTTGTCGAGCACGAGCACGACGTTGGGCGGCGTCGGCTGCAGGACGAAATCATAGTCGGCCTGCATGCACGACTCGCCGCTGCCGCTCGAGGACGACGCCTCGGCGCCCGACGAGCTCTCGTCCATCGAGTCGCTGGCGTCGCCGCTGGAGCTCTCGTCCCCCTGCGAGACCGACGCATCGGTGGTCGCGTCGGGATCCGCGGTGGTCTCGTCGGCCGAGCCGATCGAGCCGGACTGGGTGCCCTGATCCTCCTCGGCGGATGCGCCGCAGGCGAGAACGAAGCTGAGCGCGATGAGTGAAGCTTTTTGCATACATGCCCCCCTGTGGACGCATATGTCTTACGACTCCCGACCCCCGAGGGAAAGCGCCTCGAGGACTTGGAAATCCGCGTAGTCAGGCGAACTACGCAGACACCACCGCGCGAAAACGCGAGGAAATCGGCCCGCAGCTCTTCCGCACCTGCTCGGGCACGACGGGGCCGCGGCGGCGATCGACATCCTGTCGCGCGAGAAGGGCGAGGACGTCACGGACTGGGACTCGCCGCCGGAGGCGTGACGCGCGTCCGCGTCGATCACGGACACACGCAGCGCGTCAGTCCGCAGTCGTAGGGCTCGCCCGGGGCCGGCGCTGTGTCCTCGTTCTCCAGGGTGCACGGCGCCTCGCACGACTCCTCGAGCGTGTAGCGGTAGGCGAACACCGTGTTGCATTCGGCGGTCGGCATTGCGACGGTGACGGGGCACCCGTCGACGCCGGTCCAGCTGTTGCGCAGCGACCCGGACAGGGCGCCGACACCGTCGTTGCTGAGCGACACGATCCAGCGCAGAGCGGCGCCATCGCAGACGGTGGAGGGCTCGGTGCCGCTGGTCGACCACCGCAGCACAGGGGCCTCGGCCACGTTGGTGAGGGCGCCGTCGTGCACGATGTACGTCGCGCGGTCGACCTCGGGCCAGGCGACCAGGAGGGCGCCGTCGTCGGCGAGATCGAGGCCCGCGCGGCAGTTGAGCGGCTCGTTGGGGACGTCGATCTGGCCGCAACCATCGTCGACGGTGACGGAGACGGCGTAGACGCCGGTGCGGAAATCGGCGGGTGGATCGAGGGGGCTGAACTCGCAGGCGCAGAGCACCGAGATGATCGCAGCGTAACGGTGTAGGGCGATGCGACGGGTCAGCGGTTCCGCGACGGACATCGCGTTCACGATAGCAGAGCGCCGGCCTAGGCGCGGCGCCGTGATACCGTCACGACGCCCATGTCCAGCGATGACGCGACGATCTAGGGCGACGATCTAGGGCGACGATCTCGGTGAGCGGCGAAGCCACGACCCCCGTATCCACTCTCGATCGCGGTGACGCGTGGATCGTAGACCGGCGAAGAGGGTGACGCGACGTTGGCCGGGACCCACGGGCCTCGCACGCCACCGGACCCTGTTGCGGGCGTGGTGCTAAGGTCCGCCGACATGGCGTCGCCGTGCGAGATCTACCAGGCCGCGCGCGCGCGCTGCGTCCACGCCGGCGCCCTCGCCCAACAACGCTCCGATCGTCTGGCGCGGGGGCGGCTGGTGGGCTTCGCTGCAATCGCCGCGGCGGTGTGGGCGGCGTGGGCTGGCCACCTCGCCGCGGTGTGGTCGTCGGTGCCGATCATGGCCTTTCTGGGGCTCGTGGTCCTGCACGAGCGAGCCCACCGGCAGATGGATCGTGCCGCCCGCGGCGTCGCCCACCATGATGACGGCCTCGCCCGCATCGCCGGCACGTGGGCCGGACGCGGCAACGCCCGCACCGATCTGGTCGCCGCCGATCATCCGTACGCGCGGGATCTGGATCTGTTCGGTGCCGGATCGATCTTCGAGATGCTTTGCACCGCCCGCACCGCTGCCGGCGAACGCACCCTCGCCGCGTGGCTGCTGGCGCCCTCGGACCCCGCCACGTTGATGCGCCGACGCGCCGCGGTGATCGAGCTGACACCGAACGTCGCGCTGCGCGAGGATCTCGCCGGTGTGGGCGCGGCGGTGCGGGCCGAGGTCGACCCCGAGGCGCTGTCGCGGTGGGGGGAGGCGCCCGCGCGACTCGACCCGTCCGCGCGGCGGCGCATCGCCGCGCTGTCCTGGGCGCTGCCGCCGTGCGTGATCGCGACGTGGTCGCTGTGGGTCCTCGAGGTCCTGCCGCTGTGGCCGGCGATCGTGGCGACCGCGGCCACCGCGGGGGTCCACCGGCTCGCGCATGGCTTCACGGCCCTGACCGCGGCGGCGATCGAGCGCCCGGCGAGGGAGCTCGCGGTGGTCGCGGAGCTCATCGCACGGCTCGAGGCCGAGGCGGTGTCGGCACCGTCGTTGGTCGCGCTGCAGGCAGCGCTCGTCCGGGGCGATCACGCCGCGTCGGCGCGGATCGGCGCGCTGCGGCGCCGCTTCGAGTGGATGCAGCTGCAGCGCAGCCAGCTCTTCGCGATCGTGGCATGGCTTCTGTGCTGGCCCGAGCACTTCGCCCTCGCGATCGAGCGCTGGCGGTTGTGCCACGGCGCCGAGATCCGGCGGTGGTTCGCCGCGCTCGGCGAGCTCGAGGCCCTGGGCGCGCTCGCGGCCCGCGCCTTCGAGCAGCCGGACGACGTGTGGCCGGAGTTCATCGACGACGGTCCGTGCGTGATCGGCACCGCCCTCGGGCATCCGCTGCTCTCGCGCGAGGTCGGCGTCACCAACGACGTCGATCTGGGCGGCACTACGCGCTCCTTGATGATCAGCGGCTCCAACATGGCCGGCAAGAGCACCTACATGCGCACGGTTGGGGTCAACGTCGCGCTGGCGCTGGCGGGCGCGCCCGTGCGCGCTGGGTCGCTGCGGTTGTCGCGGGTGCAGATCGGCGCGTCGATCCGCATCGAGGACTCGCTGCGCGACGGCGCCTCGCGCTTCTACGCCGAGATCTCACGGCTGCGCCAGATCGTGGAACTCGGCGAGTCGCCCACGCCGGTGCTCTTCTTGCTCGACGAGGTGCTGCACGGCACCAACTCGCACGATCGCAGGGTGGGCGCGCGGGCCGTGCTGCAGCGCCTGCTGGATGCCGGCGCGATCGGCATGATGACCACGCACGATCTGGCCCTGGCCACCGATGTCGAGCCCGATGCGCCCCGCGTGCGCAACGTTCATTTCTGCGACACCCTCGACGGCGAGCGGCTGGTGTTCGATTATCGCGTGCGCGAGGGCATCGTCCAGACCAGCAATGCGCTGGCGCTGATGCGCGCCGTCGGCCTGCACGTGTGAGTATTCGGCACCGTCGCCGCGATCACGCTGGCAGGAGCACGATCGCCGTCGCGCCGAGGCCGACGCCTGAGGCGCGGGGCGCGTCGATGGGCCTGGACCGCGCACCGGGCCCCCGTCGGCTGCCGAGAACGGGCGGTGACACAGAGGGCTGCTAGCATGATGCGTGTCCGTCCTCTCAGCGCCGCCCGGCGCCCCGACGCACCCCGAGCCGACGAGGGTCCGGGTCCCCTCGCGGATCTGGCTGGGTACGACGCGGACGTTCGCGTTCGGATGGCGGGTGCTGCAGGAGTTCCGCCACAACCGCGGTTTTTTGCTCGCCGGCGCGCTCGGCTACAACACCCTGCTGTCGATCGTGCCGCTGTTCGCGTTGCTCGTCGTGGTGCTGTCGACGATCGTCGACTACGACGCGCTGATGGGCACCATCAACGCCCAGGCCACGGTGCTGCTGCCCGGCCGCGCGAGCGTGATCACCGAGGCGTTCGCCGCGTTCGTGGAACGTCGCGCCACCGTCGGTGTGGTCGGCTTCGCGGGGCTGCTGTTCTTCGCGGCGATTGCCTTTCGCATGCTCGACGACGCGTTCGCGATGGTCTTCCACCGCAACCGCCGGGTCCGCGCCGTACAACGCTTCCGTGGCTTCGTGCTGCCGCTGGCCTACGTGCTGCTCATCGGCGTCGGCATCTTGGCGCTGACCTTGGTGATGGTCGCCTTCGACGCGCTCCCGCCCCACGGTCTGCGTCTGTTCGGACGCTCGATCGGCGCCGACACGGCCGTGCCGATGGTCAAGTTGCTCGCCTTCTTCGGCCTGGTGCTGCTGCTCGCCTCGTTCTACTGGGTGATGCCTACGACCCACGTGCGACCACGTCGGGCCCTGCTCGGTGGTCTCATCGCCTCGCTGCTGTGGGAGGCGGTGCGATCGGGGATGGTCTGGTACTTCGCGACGCTGTCGCTGGTCGACGTCGTGTACGGATCGCTGGGCACGGTCGTGGTGTTGCTGCTCGGTCTCGAGGTGGCCGCGATCATCTTGCTGCTCGGGGCGCAGATCATCGCCGAACTCGAGCTCGCGGCGTCGACGGGTCGGCGGTGGTACGAGCCGCCGCGGGCCGGCAGCAGCGTGGCGCCGCCGGCCGGTGATGCTCCGCCGTGACGCCGCCCGCCTGCTAGCATGCGGCGACCAATGTTGCTCTTCAAGCGCGGGTTCTGGGACGGCCTGGTGCGTGGCGAGACCACGCTGACGTTCCGGCGCTGGCAATCGGCGCGCGTGCGCGTGGGCGGCCGCTATCGCTGCCACCCGATCGGCGTGCTCGAGATCGACGACGTTCGCAAGGTCACCTGCGCCGCCATCACCGATGAAGAAGCGCGGCGCTCGGGGTTCGAATCGCGGACGGCACTGCTCGCGCACATCGCCGAGCTCGGCCCCGTCGACGACGACACCGAGCTGTACCGCATCGAGCTCCACCACGGCGGCGACGGCGATCGCGTGGAGTCGGCGCTGGTCGACCAGCTGGCGCCCGCCGACATCGAGGCCATCACGGCGTCGCTGGCACGACTCGACCGCAAGACGCCGTGGACGGCCGAGACCCTGGCGATCATCGACGCGCAGCCGCGGATCGCGGCGTCGAAGCTCGCAGCGCAGCTCGGGCGCGAGACGCTGCCGTTCAAGACCGACGT
>JBBQJI010000034.1:0-82314 GCA_038325765.1 Nannocystales bacterium | reverse complement strand
GAAGGGCGGCGCGAAGTCCATCTCGGCTGCCTGCTCGGCGATCGCCTGGACGATCTTCGTGCGCGCATGGCCGGCGTTCACGCACCAGAGGCCCGCGACGGCATCGAGGATCTGGCGACCCTCGGGAGTCCAGTAATGCATTCCCTTGGCCTTGGCCAGCAGGCGCGGCGCGCTCTTGAACTGGCGGCTTGCCGTGAACGGCATCCAGAAGGCGTCGAGCTTGGCCGGGATCTGCGCCAGCGCCGGGCTCGTCGCCGAGGCGGGATGAGGGTCCTTGTGCATGTCGATTCTCCGGAGAGCGCCGCGCGGGGAGTGGGCGGCGAAGCTCGGAGTCTAGAAGATGTGCTGCGCCCATCCGACTTCCGCATCAGAAAACGTCGATCTCACGATGCGGAAAATAAGATTGCTGCAATGCCGCATAATTTCTCATTGTGGAGAATGCAATATCGCATCACGAAATAATCCGTCAAGTCACTGATTTGATTGACGTTCTAGAGAAGTCGCATTTCGACTCTGTTGCCCGATGCAAGCGCAGACCTCCTTAAGCTCGATCAGATCCCGCCGTCTTCACCATCGCCCACTCGGAGCCCACATGCAAGCACCCACCAGAGAAGAATCGATTCGCGCCCTCGAGCAGGACTGGGCCGAGAACCCGCGCTGGAAGGGCGTCCGGCGTACCTACTCGGCGACCGATGTGATCCGCCTGGCCGGGTCCCTGCGCGTCGAGCACACGCTGGCGCGCCGCGGTGCCGAGAAGCTCTGGAGCCTCGTCAATACCGAGCCCTTCGTGAACACGCTCGGCGCCTTGACCGGCAACCAGGCGATGCAGCAGGTCAAGGCCGGGTTGAAGGCTATCTATCTGTCGGGTTGGCAGGTGGCGGGCGACGCGAACATCGCCGGCGAGATGTACCCCGACCAGTCGCTCTATCCGGTGAACTCGGTGCCGATGGTGGTCAAGCGCATCAACAACACGTTCACGCGCGCCGACCAGATCCAGTGGTCGGAAGGCAAGAACGACATCGACTATTTCGCGCCCATCGTCGCCGATGCCGAAGCGGGTTTCGGCGGCGTGCTGAACGCGTTCGAGCTGATGAAGTCGATGATCGACGCGGGCGCTGCCGGCGTCCACTTCGAGGACCAGCTCGCGTCGGTCAAGAAGTGCGGCCACATGGGCGGCAAGGTGCTCGTGCCGACGCGCGAAGCGTCGGCCAAGCTGACGGCGGCCCGTCTGGCGGCCGACGTCATGGGCGTGCCGACGCTCGTCATCGCGCGCACCGATGCCGAAGCCGCGGACCTCGTCACCAGCGACATCGACGAGAACGACAAGCCCTTCCTCACCGGCGAGCGCACGGTCGAGGGGTTCTACCGGACGCGTCCCGGCCTCGACCAGGCGATCTCGCGCGGGCTTGCGTACAGCGAGTTCGCCGACATGGTGTGGTGCGAGACCGGCAAGCCCGACCTCGCGTACGCCAAGGCATTCGCCGAAGCGATCCACAGGAAGTTCCCGGGCAAGCTCCTGGCCTACAACTGCTCGCCGAGCTTCAACTGGAAGAAGAACCTCGACGACGCCACGATCGCCAAGTTCCAGCGCGAGCTCGGGGCGATGGGCTACAAGTTCCAGTTCGTCACCCTCGCCGGATTCCACAGCCTGAACTTCGGCATGTTCGAGCTGGCGCGGGCGTACGCGACCCGCGGCATGTCGGCCTACAGCGATCTGCAGCAGGCCGAGTTCGCGGCCGAGGTCCACGGCTACTCGGCGACCCGCCACCAGCGCGAGGTCGGCACCGGGTACTTCGACGACGTGTCGAAGATCGTGTCGGGCGGCCTGGCCTCGACGCTGGCGATGGGCGCGTCGACCGAGGCCGCGCAGTTCGAGCACTGAAGCCCGTGTCAGACCGCACCCCGACGCCGCTCAGGGTGCGGTCTCGATGCGGATGGCACCGGTCAGCGCCATGTCCTGGCCATTGCCCTGCAGATACAGCGGATTGTGCCACGGCACGAACTGCGCCCAGATGAAGTAACGGCCCGACGCGCCGAGTTGCTCCGTGGTCAGTGTGATCTCGACGCTGCGATCGAAGCTCGAGTCGGGTCGGATGGTGCGCATGTGCGTGGCGCCCTGTAGCGGCTCGATGAAGTGGGAGTCGTCCTCGGAGTTGTACAGCACGTCGACGCGGCGATCATCGACCTCGCCCGAGGTGCCGAGCACGAGCAGCACGCGGTTGTCGCCGTCGACGTATTCCGCCACGCGGCCGAACGCGCGCAGCGTCAGCGGCTCGCCCGCCACATAGCCAGAGATGGTGTCGCCCACCATCCGCTCGCCGTCGTCGTGCACGGCCCGCAGATCGATGAAGTTGCTGCGGTCGTGCACTACCACGCGGCCGCGCGCGAGCCCGTCGAACACCCCGCCCACCCCGTCGTGCCACACGAACTCTGGCGCCCACACCGACGTGGTCGGCGAGGCGAGTTCCGCGTTGGTGGGATCGCACGGTCCGCCCTCGCAGACCACCTCACCCGAGTCGTGCACGTCGCTGCCGCCGACGAGCACCATCGGCCAGCGCCCGTACTTGAGCATGCCGACGTACGAGCGCTCGATCGGGTCCTCGGGCAGCTCCGTCTCCAAGAGATCGTCTTCGGTGATCGCGTTGACGTCGATGCCGCCGTGGTAGGCGTCGTCGTCGAAGCGGTCGTGGCGGTTGCCGCCGTTCCACACCTCGAGACCGTCGAAGTCCAGGCTCGTCCAGTCGTACTCGATCCAGAACGTCGGGGCGCTCTCGTGGTTCACGATCGCCAGGCCGCCCATCTCGTGGACGAGGTCGATCTCTTGTTGGTTGGTCGCCGCCGGATCGATCCAGCGCTCGCGGAAGATCCCCGGCCCGAAGCCCGCGTCGATGTCGTACTCGGTGCCGCCCTGCGCCACGTCGGGGGCGTACTGCGGGTGGCCGGGATAGGGGTTTCGCGGCAGCACGCCGAAGTGGCCGTCGAAGCGGTTCGAGATCTCGCTGCCGACCACGAGCAACACCGACGGATCGGCCTCGGTGATCATGCGGGCGACGTCGCGGCCCGTCGCGGACTCACCGTCGTCGCCCTCGGCGCACCAGCTCGAGAAGTGGCGACCGCATTCTTCGTGCTCGTTGTTGGTGTGATCGCTGAACACCAGCCAGTGCAGTCGGCCGCGCAGCGACCTCGTGCGTCGATCGGCGAAATCCAGGCCCGAGTCATTGGGCACCGCATTCGTCATGCGCTGGTGGTAGTCGTGCACCCCGCCGGCCTCGTCGCCGCGCTCGGAGTGGCGCGTGTGCACGTGCAGATCGCCCGAGTACCAATGGTTGTCGCGCACCGCGATCTCGAACGTCTGGGACATGCGTGGCCCCCATTCGCCGTCGTCGAGGGCGCCGCAGTCGCGCCACGCCTCCCAGTGGATCTCGAGCGCGTGGCAGCCGGAGTCCACGTCGGCCAGGTCCCACGCCAGCTTGGCGGCCTCGCGCGGGGCACCGCCGTCTTCGTGCTGCAGGCTCTCGCCGGGGCCGATCGAGGATCCGCCGATCTCGAGGCGCGCACCTGCAGGTGCTGACTCGAGCGTCCAGCGCACGCGATCGGTCGCGCACGCGCCGATGTTGGTGCGCAGATCGTAGGTGTAGAACGTGTCGCCCAGCGCCATCGTGGGCGGGTCAGTGGCGAAGCCGTAGTGCTCGGGCAGGCGGTCCGCGTCGGCGGTGTTCTGGGTCTCCGCGCACACAGGCGGGGGCTCGGGCGGCTCGGGATCGCCGGTGGTGCCGGACTCGTCGCCGCTGCCGTCCGTCGGAGGCGAGGCGCTCGTGTCGGGCACGGCCGTGTCGCCCGCCTCGGTGAGAGCGCCGGTGGCCGCCACGCCGGTGCTGCCGGTGCTCCCGGGGAGCTCGGCGTCATCGCCACCGCTCGAGCAGGCGGCGAGCACACAGGCACCCAGAGTCCACAGTCGCATGCCCCCGAAGACGTCGGCGACGCCCGCCGTGCGCAGCGATGCGGCGCAACCCAGCCGCTGCAGCCCGTGCATACGCTCCGGGTGGCGCTGCGCCGACGGTGGGAATGGCGCGTTTCCAGCGTCGCCGGCGTGGCCCGAGCGCGCAACCTCGGCGGCGCGACAGGGCGGCGTGTCGTCGACGCCCCGCTCCGGGTGATCACCTTCGATCCGCGAGGCGGCGCGTTCGCGCGAGTGTGACGGTGGCGACAAGGGTCCATGGTACGGCCGTTCCCCACGTCGATGTTCGAGAACGTCGCCTTCGGGGGCCGGCATCAGGGACCGAGCCGTGCCGCAGCGTTGGGCACCGTGGACACGATGAGCAGCAGGAGTACCCAGACGCCGGAGTCGAGCAAGAAACGCGGCCAAAAGGTGGAGGCCGACAGCTCGAAGAACGTGTTCGTCGTATCCGACGGCAGGTCGCGCAGCGCCATCCAAGCTCTGGCATGAGCATCAGCTGGCGCGTGAACGTCCGGAGCATCGTCAAAGGGATGACCAGCAGCCACGCGATCCACCACGCCCCCGCCAGCGCCGTGGGCCTGCCGAGCGACTCGAGCGCGTCGACCCCCGCAGGCGGACTGGTCACCCGGTGAACGACGTACGTAACCGCGCGCATCGAGGCGCGTAGCCCCAGCATGACGATGAGGGTGCCGCCGAGGCTGCGAACCTCGGCGAATTCATCGGACCGCGACTGGGACACGGGTATGGGACGTGGAAGGCGATGGGGGGGGGTCGCATCTACCCTCACCCAGCCGCTCGAGCGCCCGAGTGCTCTCCCGCGGCGCCTAGCTAGAAGGTCACGCCACTGCTCGGCCCGCCGCCGCGTGGCTGTCCGCGGCGACGCCCCGCGCGTGTTCACACCGACGCGGTTCCTCTGCGCCCGCGAGCGCTCGCTCAGGGCGCCGCGAACACCTGCGTCCACATACGTACCGGGGATCCGCCGGCGAGATCGCCGATGCCGATCTCGGTGAACTCGGGCGACATGATGATGCCGCAGTCGTCGTCGATCTTCGTCGTGGGCCGGCGCGCGGCCACGCGCGCAGGCGCATCGAATCACGCTACGCTGTGGCCGTTGCACGACCCGGTCACCTCGATGTGTACGCGACTGACCCGCCGCTTCGGTGGGCCGCCGTGGCAGCTCTGGTTACTCGTCTGTCTCTGTCGCCAGCGCGCTCGGCAGACTTGGTTGGTCGAGGTCGCGGAGTCGCTGCATCACGAGAGCGGAGATGTGCCGGGACACCCGCACTGGCGCGCGAGCTTCCACGGCGCAGGCCTGCGCCTCGAGGGGCCCGAAGGCGAGAGCATCGACATGGACTTCGGCGAGGAGGGCGCTCTCATCATCGATACGTGGTTCTTCGCGAACCGCGTCGCGGGCTTCACGACCGACCACGTCCCGGAGGCCGAGCTGCGCAGCTGGCTACCGGGTGGTGGCCTCGTGAATGCGGGCCTCGCTCGGCTGCGTGATCAGAAGTTGATCCGCCGCATCACCGAGCAAAGCTTCGTGCTGTGCGACGAGCTCGAGGCGATCCACGCGGACGTCGCGGCGCTCGAGTGGGGAGGCGTCGAGCCGTCGCGTCGGCACGTGATGGCGGGTCTCGATCCGTCGATGGCGCCGTCCAGCGCTGCGCATCTCGATTGGGCGCTCGGTTTGCTCAGCGATCGCGAGCGTTCGCGGAGTTTGGTCGACGACGTTGCGCGCCTGGTCCCGCCGGAAGCCTTGGCACGGGCCGCGGGTAGCCTCGTAGGTCCGCCCGACCATGTCTCCGCCGGGTTGCTCGCATCGGCACGGACGCATTCGATCGACCTCGATGCGCAAGCGCGACGAGTGCTCCGCGCGCTCGATCCCGCGACGCATCATCCGTTCATCGCATGCGAGGTCGCACGCTATCTTCTGGATCGTGGTGTCGACGTGCCCGACGCACTCGAGCTCGTCCGCCGCTTCGCCGCCGTCGAACAGGTCGCCGGCTACCTCGGCAATCCGATGCTCGACTCGCTCTCGTTCCTGCTGCTCGAATACTCCGCCGACGAGGCGCCGCCGATCGTTCGCCGCGCGCTGCGGGGCAGCCCGATGTGCGCCGAACGGACGTCGATGCTGCTCGCTTGCATCGACCAACCGTGGTGCCATCACGAGCTCGCGACCGTGCTGGGCGATCCGGAGCTCGACGTAGGGGTGCGGCGCCGCGCAGCGCGAGCGCTCGCCGCTTGCTCCGGTGAACTCGCGGCCATGCGCGCGCGAGCGCTGACACCGACGGCACCGGTGCACGACGACAGCAAGCTCGGCTTTTCCTGGGAAGAGGTCGACGAAGACATGCTCGAGCGCGATCCGTTCGCGCCGTCCCCGGAGCTTCGCACGCTGGCAGCGCGCATCCGTACGCAGCCGCAGTCGCCGGACCGCTGGCGACGTTAGTTAGGGCGCGGTCATGCCTGCGTGAACTGGCCTGCCTCACCCCTTCACGACATACGCCGTCGGCGTCCGCCCGTGCGGCACGGTCCTTAGCCGGACATCCATGGTCGCGAAGAACCGATCCACGCCCTCGCTCTCGCTCCACCTCGGCGACGCGTACTCGTCGAACACCACGATGCCGCCCCGCACCACCCGCGGCCACAACGCCGTGAGCACCGCGAACGTCGGATCCCCGAGATCCAGATCCATGTGCAACAGCGAGATTCGAAAGCCCGGGTTGTCCCGCGCGTAACGGAAGGCCGTGCTCTGCACATCGCCGGCGACGAGCTCGATGTGCGCCGGATCGATGCCGGCAGCCTGGGCCATCGCCACGAGCGCCGACGGGCTCGTGCCGCGGTGACCGGTCTCGCGCACGAACGCCGCCACCGCACCCACGTCCGCACCGCTCGCCTCGGCGAACGCATCGAACGTGTCGAAGCCGACCACCCGCTTGGCCGAGCCGGGGGCATGGATGTGCAGGAACTTCAGCCACGTCAGCAGGCCCGCGCCCTTGAACACGCCGCACTCGACGATGTCCCCGGGCAGATCCGCGACCCTACGAAAGAGATCGTAGCGGACCAGCAGTTTGCGCAGCCGAGAGACGTCCGGTCCGAGCAGGAGCCGGTGGTACGCATCCCACAGGGGCGCGTCGTCGACGCCGGCTTCGTTCGCCGCGGGAGCTCGGTCCATGCGCGTTCTATGGCGAGGGTGCCCAGCCGGCGCCACGGGGCCGCGCGGCCCGTTTCTGGCCGCCTCCGGCTCGAGTCAGACGCGGTGGCACCAGGCCGATCGCGCACGTCATGATCGCGAGAAAGCGTTCATGATCCGCCGACCCCCGATGACCACGGCTCCCCGCACCTCGTCGCGTCGCCAATCCTGCTCGCTACCAGAGGCGCTCTCGCTGCGCGCGGCGCTCGGCGGCCTGCTGGTGACGACGCCGGGGTGCGTGCTCGCGATCAACACGATCCGGCACACCACGGTGAACATGGACAACTGGAACGTCTCGAGGATCACGCTGGGCCTGCGCGGCGACGGCATCTGCCCGCGGGCGCCGGTGCAGCTCGCGCTATCGGCCGCTGCCAGGCACGTCGCGCGCGACAAGGCCAAGACGTTCGAGACCTGGGCCGGCGACGCCCAGGCGGCCTCGCGCATCGGCAAACTGGGCTTCGACGAGTTCACCCTCACCGTCGACGGCGGCAACGTCGACGCCGAGTCGGGGTGGTTCACGCCCAACCCCGACGTGCTCGCGACCGCGAGCAGCGGCTTTCGCCTCGAGGCGATCTACAAGCGGCAGAACGAGGTCGCACCCGCCAAACGCGCGCTGCCGCCGTCATACGCGTGCATCACCGGCGGCGGCGTGTCGGGCCCCGACGGCCCCGGCGGCGCGACCGGGCGGCCGGGCAACGCTGGGGTGGCCGGGCAGTCGGGCGGATCCGACGCCTCGGGCGGCCACGGTGGCGACGGCACCGGCGGCAGCCAAGGCGGCAACGGTGGCGCCGGTGGCCGGGGCGGATCGATCACCGCGTGGGCGACGATGGTCCGCACACCGCACCACGCACGGCTCGGCATGCTCGTGTTCGAAGGCGACGCGACGGACGTCGTGCTGTTCGATCCCGCGATCGGCTACACGCTCGTGGCCAGGGGCGGCGCGGGCGGGCCCGGTGGTTCGGGCGGTCAGGGCGGCGGCGGCGGCTCGGGCGGCAGCGCTGGCGTGGGCGGCAACGGTGGCAACGGTGGCAACGGCGGCGTCGGGGGCGACGGTGGCCCGGGCGGATCGATCGTGCTGGTCGTCGACGCCGAGCACCCCGAGCTCGCCGGCATGATCCGGCTCGACGTCGGAGGCGGGCGCGGCGGTTACGAGGGCTCGGACGGTGACGGCGGCAGTGGCGGCTCGGGCGGCTCGAGCTCGGCGGAGACGGCCTCGCGCGGCACCGACGGCAGCACGGGCACCGATGGCAGCGCCGGCAGCTCGGGCCGCGAGGGCACCGCCGGCGTCGCGCAGGTCGATCGCGGCGACGTCGCGGCGAAGTTCGCGGGACTGCCCAGCGGCATCGAGCCGCTGTGAGCGATCGTCGCGGCCTATGCCCCACAAGCCCGCTTCTCGCGGATCTGCGAGAGAATCTCAATATGAACTCGACGTCGGGTTCAGTACGGGGCAGACTGCCGCCGTGCCCGTCGCCGCGCCCCGTGTCCCGCTGCAGTCGCGCGCGGTCAAGACCCGCGCCGCGCTGCTGACCGCGGCTGCCCGCGAGTTCGCGGCGCGCGGCTACGCGGGGACCACCAGCAAGTCCATCGCGGATCGTGCCCGCGTCGCGACCGGCAGCTTCTATCAGTATTTCGAGAGCAAGGACGTCGTGCTCCGCGAGCTCGCGGCCATGCGCCTGGGCGAGATCGGTCAGCGCACCGTCGCACTGCTCGAGCGCGGCGAGAGCGGGCCGGCCCCCACGCGCGAGCGGCTTGGCGCCGTCGTCGGCCTGGTGATGGATCTACACCGCGAGGATCCAGCCCTGCACGCGGTGATGACCGAGCGTCGACACGCCGATCCCCAGCTCGAGGCCATCTGGGGCGCGGGCGAGCGCGCGCTCGTCGAGCGCATCGCCGCGCTGCTCGAACGCTGGGGCGCCGCGGCCGATCCGCTCGCGCGCGCCTTCGTCGTCTTCGGCTTGGTCGAGGGCTCGGTCCATGCCCACGTGCTCGGACACCCTGTGGTGTCCGACGATCGCTTCATCACCGCCTTGGTCGATGCACTGGTGTGCATCGTCGGGCCCGCCGCCAACCCCTGACCCACGAGGATCTCATCATGGCCGCCATCCGTCTCAACCCCGAGTGGTCCCAGCTCATGGACAGCTACGCGGGCGATCACCAAAACCCCGTCAACCAGGCCTGCCACGCCGTCGGCATCCCGCTCATCGCCGGCTCGATCCCGGTCGGCATGACGCTCGTTGGCCTGCCGCTCGCCGCCACGATGTTCACCGTCGGCTGGACGCTGCAGTTCGTCGGCCACGCCTTCGAGGGCAAGAAGCCGAGCTTCGTCGACGACCGTAGAAACCTCGTGGTCGGGCTGCTGTGGTGGACGAAGAAGGTCGGGATGGGGTTGGTGGAGACGACGCCGAGCGGGCGGGATTGACGGAGAGCGCGGGGGCTCGGTCCGCAGTGCGTCACGGCGGACAGTGCACCCTGGGGTCGTCCCGGAAGTGCTCCCAAAGCGACTGATCGTCGAGATTGGTGGTCATCGTCACGCAGATCTGCCGTGTCGTCATCTGTGAAAAGTCGAGATCCTGATCGAAGCGCGGCGATCGCCAGTCGCGATCGATGGCCTGGTAGTGGCAGCACGACATGCACGAGTCGGGTTCCTGAGGGCCACCGATATCGGGCCGAGAACCGTTCCGGTCCCAGTGATAGTCGGCGATCGCCCCCTCGCTGCCGACTGAGTGACAGCTCGTGCAGCGATCGTGCGAGAACACCGCCGTGAGCGCAGCGTCGTAGTCGTCGTACGTGCTCCCACGACCGATGGTCTTCTTCGTCGCGGCATACAGCTGGTCGGCTTCGCGGACGACCAAGCTGATCTCGAGCGGCCAGTCCGCGTTCTTCATCGGCACGCCATGCGCGAAGCTGGTGAGCGACTGGGTCGCCGCGTCGTAGTCCACCATCGTCGCGTACGATTTTCCATCGATGAACAGCAGCGCACTGGTCGGCTCGTCGAGCGTCGACAGCGCCGGTGCATCATCGGCATCGGGCGACCATCGCCACTTGATCAGCAGACTCTCGTCGTCGCGCATGGTCCAGCTCGGCGTGCGCAGATTCCAACCCATCTGCGCGTTCGCCCGTCGCGGCACCGTGTACGGCGTGTAGTACTCGATCTCGTGCATCCGCAGCCACAGCTTCGGACCCGTCAACGTCGCGCTCCCGTCGACGATCTGAAACTTCACGTCCTCGGCGCGCTTGTACTTCGAGTCGACCTTCATCCTCGGCACCGCGACCAACTCGTACTGCTGCTCGGCGAGCATCTCCACCGCCCTCGTCGGTGTCGCGCGCTGCTTGGCCAGCTTGGTGCGCTTGCCTGGGTCGTCGGTCGGCTGCGCCTTCGAGCACTTGCCGGTGAGCTCGAAGGTGATATCGAACGCATTGTTGCCCTCGTCGGACTCGGCGATCGCTCCCCCGGTGTCGAGCCGCACGTGCAGTGTGTGGGACCCCGGCTTCATCGACATCTGCCCGGCTCGACCCGCACCCCACCGATGGTCGCCGACGCGACCACGAGATCGGGCTTGGGTAGCACCGCAGCACGTCCAGTTCGCACGCCTGCGAGCGCGGCGAGACCGAACACGAGGAGGGCAGACGCGGGCAGCAAGCGGGGCATCGAGCGCGACATCTCCCGCTGTATATGGCGCTCGGCGCCGGTGTGACACGACGCCCCGGGTTTTCGATGGGCGGCGAACCTCGAGCGCGCGCTGGCGATGCTCCTTGCGTGCCAACACGGCTGAAGCCACCGACACTCCGCCTCGCACTCGCCGGCACGCGTCGCGTCGATCCCCTAGCGTCGAGCATCGGCCGCACGTTGCGCACGCCTGATGCCCCTGCCCCGCGTCGATCACGACCGCCCGATGCGATATCGTCCGCGACATGGGGCCGAGCTCCCACCCATCACGCACTTCGGAACATCGAGACGTCGCCACAGAGCGCGTCCTGCTCGCGCGCCTCCCCGCCGCGACAGTCGCGGCAGCGCTCGCCGGCGCGGCCGGGAATTCGCTCCTCTGGGCCGTCGGCGACGCGGTAGACCGCATGACGCTCGGCCTGGGCGAGGTGCTCATGGCGAGCACGATCGGCGCCGTCGCGGGGGGCGTCGCGCTGGCGCTGTGCGGACGCTGGGCCAAGCGCCCCGTGCGACTCTTCCTGATCGTGTCGGCGGTCGTCGTCGTGCTCTACGCCGGCGGCCCGGTGAGCGCCGTCTACGCGCCGTACATGGAAGGTGCCGAGCTCTTCAACGTCACGACGCTCGTCGCCACCGAGGCGATGCACCTGGTGAGCGCCGCGGCCACGATCCTCATCCTGCTCCGCTACGCCGTCGATCGCCCGTCATGAGCCGCCCGGCACGTCGGGCTTTCCGCTGCGTCACCGCGGCGCCTGGTCCTCCGCGCCAGCCCCCGCAGACAGCCCGACGCAGCGAACGCTCGCGTCCCAGAGGCGCTCGGCCAGCGCTTGGTCCTGCGCCCGCGCGCTCAGGGGCTGGGAGAACGCCTTGCGCCCCTCACGCTGCCGGTTGCCCCAACTCCAGTGGACGCCGGACTCCGCGAAGTCCTCGCCGGCGACCACCTCGGCGACGCGCTCGCCCGAGAGCGCCTGGGTGACGTAGCCCTTCGTGATGTTCTTCTGGAACCACGGAAAAATCACCTGGAAGGCGCGCGGCGTGCTGCGGAAGAGCGCACTGTCGGCGACGCAGCCCGGGTACAGCGTGTTGAACACGATGCCTGTGCGCGCGTGGTGCCGCCGATGGAACTCGCGGCCCACGATCATGTTGCAGAGCTTGCTATCTTTGTAGGCCTTGCCTGGCTTGAAGCGCTTGCCGTCGATCATGGCGACCGGCGCCAAGAAGCCCGCCTCGAGGCCGGCCAGGTCGCCGAGGTCGGCGGGAGCGGGGATCGGGACCTTGCCGCCGAACTCGGCGGAATTCGCGGTCACCGTCCCGAGCGTGATCAGCCGTCGCGAGGGCCACGTCGACCGCTCGAGATCGGGGAGGAGCAAGTTGGCGAGCAAGAAGTGGCCGAAGTGGTTGGTGGCCACGCTGATCTCGTAGCCCTCCGGGGAGCGCATCGGCTCCTCGAGGCGAGGCTGGTACACGGCGGCGTTGCACACCAGGACGTCGAGGCTGCGGCCCGTCGCGCGGAAGGCCTGCACGAGGCCCCGAACGCTCGCCTGATCGGCGAGGTCGACGTGGAGGAGCGTGATCCGATCGCCGCGGATGCCGAGCTCGTTCGCCGCCGCCCGAGCCTTCGGGAGATCCCGGCACGCCATCACGACATGCCAGTCGCGCTTGGTGAGGGCCAAGGAGGCGTAGAGCCCTACGCCGGAGGACGCGCCGGTGATGAGGACTGTGGGGAGCGTCGGGGAGGATTCGTTCATGGTCGGGACTCAGGGTTCGAGCGCGGATGAAAACTGGCGCTCGTCGAAAAACTCGCGCAGCAGCGTCAAAGTTGGCCGCGCAGTCGGGCGGTGAGCTCCGCCACCCGCTCGGGCCGCGCGAACGTCCGCACGAATTGCAGCATCGCCGCGCGGACCACCGAATCCGCATCCGCGTCATCGGCATCCGCGTCATCGGTGCCCGCGCGATCCATCCACCGCACCAACCGCACCTGGCTCATCGCGGTCGCCATGCGTGCGCACAACTCGGGATCGTCGTCGACCATCAGCCCCGTGCTCATCGCCTCGCGGAACGTGGCGGTGAGCATCTGCAGGCCGGTCTCCCACGCGCGGGTCTGCTCGGGCGTGCGCAGCTCGTCCGTCGTCCCCCACGGCACGCGCTCGCGCAGCTGCATCTGCAAGAAGCTCGGGTGCTCGATGTGGAAGCGCAGGTAGCCCTCGAGCCCGGCGCGCAGCCGCTCGAATGGATCGCGCGCGGCGAGCACGAACGTGCCGACCTGCTGCATGAGCGCCGCGAGCCGATCCTGCTGCACGGCGCGGAACACCTCCCACTTGCCACCGAACGCGCCATAGAACGTCGCGAGCGAGACGCCCGCCTGCTTGGCGATCGTCTGCACGTGGGTGTCGTCGTAGCCGCGGGCGGCGAACTCGGTCTCGGCCGCCTCGACGATCGCCTGCCGGTACAGCTCGCGCCGCGCGTCGGCGAGGCGGGCGCGGGCCGTCGGCGGCGGGTCGGGGGCACCCGGCGGGGCGGACTGGACGGGGCTTGACACGGCGTGGCGGGCAGAATACGAGATTCCCGTTCCAGAATCACCATTCTGCGAGACCCCGCGACCGGGGGCTCGCGGACCTGGGGTGATCGAGACGTCACGCGCGGTGCGCTCGGTCACCACCGACCTCGACAGCGCCGGGGCCCGTCGGGGCGCTCTGGGCGGGCGCTCTGGGCGGGGCTTGACACGGCTTGGCGGGCAGAATACGAGATTCCCGTTCCAGAATCACCATTCTGCCGAATCTGAGATACTCCGCGCCAGCCGGCCTGCGAGCCCGGCCCCCCCCCAGGAACCCATGCACGATCTGAGCGGTCACGCCCCCGGTCCACCCCCGAGCTTCGAGCACGCGAAGAACCGCCGCCAGAAGGCCCGCGCCGCCGGCCTGGATCCGAACTACTGGTACGCGGTCGAGCAGACCCGTCGACTGCGACCCGGTCAGCGCGTCGAGGTCGAGTTCCTCGGCCGCTCGATCGCGCTGTTCCGGGGCGACGACGGCCGCGTCCGCGCCATCGAGAACCGCTGCGCCCACCGCCACGTCAAGCTCACCGAGGGCAAAGTCGTCGGCTGCGAGCTGGTGTGCCCGTACCACGGCTGGTCGTACGACGGCGACGGCAAAGCGACGATCAGCCACGATCTGTTCGGCCACAAGGCGCCGAACATCCGCATCGCCGCTGTGCCGGTGCGCGAGCGCTACGGGCTCATCTTCGTGTTCCCCGGCGATCCCGAGCTCGCGAGCAGCCGCGACATCCCGATGATCCCCGAGCTCGAGGGTGAAAAGCCCTGGCCCCACGTGATCGTGCAGTTCGACTGCCCCGGTCACCACTCGATGCTGCTCGAGAACGTCTCGGATTTCACCCACGGCTTTCTGCACCGCAAATATCAACCGTTCGCCGGCACCGAGGTGCTCCGCTGCGAGGACATGGGCGACCGCATCGAGGTCGAGTACCGCTCGAAGATCGCCGCCGGCCGCTTCCAGAACATGTTCATCAACCGTTCGGAGTCGGACTGCGACCATATGTTGGCTTGCTACGACTACCCGTACCATTGGTCGAACACGGACGGTCGCATCAAGCACTTCTTGTTCACGCTTCCGTGCGGCGAGAACCGCAACCGGCACATGTTCATCTTCTATGTGCGGCCCGATACCATCCGCCTGCCGCTGGTCGGCGCCAAGCTGCCGCACTGGCTGGTCGACCGCATGATGAAGGCCCAGCGCTTCATCACCCTGCAGCCGCTGCTAGGCCAGGACGTGTGGGTGATCCAGCGCGAGCAGGCGGGCTGGGAGAAATTCTGGGACAAGCCCGCGCCCGAGGTGTCGCCGGTGGTGCGCGCGTTCCAGGATCTCACGATCCGCAAGTGGGAGCAGTACGTCGCCGGCGCCCGTGCGAGCGCCGAGGCCCGAGGTGGCGGCGGCAACGTCGTGTCTGCGAAGGAGCTGGTCCGATGAGCGCTGCGAACACCAATGTCGCCCTTCTGCGGGCCGACGACCGCACCATCCGTTGCTACGATCCCGCCACCCGCGAGCTCATCGGCACCGTCGCCGTCGACAGCCCCGAGCAGGTGCGCGCCGCGATCGAGCGGGCGCGCGCCGCCCAGATCGGCTGGGCCGAGACCGACTTCACCCGCCGCCGCGCGGTGCTGCAGCGGATGATCGATCACCTGCTCGACCACGGCCCCGAGCTCGTCGATCTGGTGGTCCGTGACGCCGGCAAGACCCGCGAGAACGTGCTCATGGGCGAGCTGTGGACGGTGCTCGAGAAGCTGCGCTGGACCATCGCCAACGGCGAGAAGCACCTGCGCCCCGAGCCGGTGTCGGCGGGGATGTTCGTGCACAAGCGTGCGCGCCTCGAATTCCATCCCCTCGGCGTCGTCGGGGCGATCATCCCGTGGAACTACCCGCTGCAGAACATCATGAACCCGCTCATCCCGGCGCTCATGGCCGGCAACGCGATCGTGATCAAGCCATCCGAGTGGGTGGCGTTCTCGGCCCAGCGCGTCGTCGAGATCGCCCGGGATGCGCTGGTCGCCGAGGGCCAGTCGCCCGAGCTGGTGCAGATCGTCCACGGCTACGCCGAGACCGGCCAGGCGCTGATCGACGGCGGGATCGCCCAGCTGGTGTTCATCGGCTCGGTGACCAACGGCCGCAAGATCCTCGAGGCCGCGGCGCGCTCGCTCATCCCGGTGGTGCTAGAGCTGGGCGGCAAGGATCCGCTCATCGTCTGCGACGACGCGCACCTCGAGCAGGCCGCCCACGCGGCGATGTCGGGCTGCTTCATCAGCGCCGGCCAGAACTGCGTCGCGTCCGAGCGCATCTTGGTCCAAGACGGCATCTACGACGCGTTCGCCGAGCTGGTCGGCGGCCTCACCCGGCAGCTGCGGCAAGGCGATCCCAAGCAGGGCACCGTCGACGTCGGCGCGATGGTCACGCCGATGCAGCTCGAGATCGTCGAGCGCCTGGTCGACGACGCGGTGGCCAAGGGCGCCCGCGTGCTCGCCGGTGGCACGCGGATGTTCGCCGAGCAGGGTGACTTCTTCGCGCCCACCGTGCTGGCCGACGTGACCCCCGAGATGGACATCATGCAGCAGGAGACCTTTGGGCCGGTGATGGTGCTGTGCCGCGTCCGCGACGACCACGAGGCGATCGCGATCGCCAACGGCACCCCGTTCGGCCTCGGATCGTCGGTGTTCTCGAAGGACCACACCCGCGCCCGCCGCATCGCCGACCGCCTCGACGCCGGCATGACCGCGATCAACGACTTCGGCGGCATGACGTACATGGCCCAGGATCTGACCTTCGGGGGGATCAAGCATTCGGGCTTCGGGCGCATGAACGGCAAGGACGGCCTGCGCTCGTTCTGCAACGTGAAATCGGTGCTCGAGGATCGCCTGCCGATCCACTTCGCGAACAAGCTGTACCCCGTCGAGGACGGCGACTTCGATCGCATCCTGGGCGCGCTGCGGCTCGCCTATGGCCGCGGCGGCAAACGGCGCTTCGGTGCCCTGGTCGATCTGATCCGTGGCAAGCGTGGGGGTCAGTCGTGAGCACATCGTTCGACTACGTCGTCATCGGTGGCGGCTCGGCCGGCTGCGTCGCCGCGGGCGAGCTCGCAGCCGATGCATCGGTGCGCGTGCTCGTGCTCGAGGCCGGCCCCGCCGCCGAGACCCACCCCGAGACCCTCTCGGCCGACGGCTACAAATACGCCTTCGCCAACGACGCGGTGATGTGGGAGCGGTTCACGGTGCCGCAGCGGCACAGCGGCGATCAGCGCTTCTTCGTCGGCACCGGCTCGGTGTCGGGCGGCAGCGGCTCGGTCAACGGCATGGTCTACACGCGCGGCGCGGTGCAGGACTACGCGCAGTGGCCCGAGGGCTGGCGCTGGGACGACGTGGTGCCCGACTTCGAGGCACTCGAGGGCACGCTGCGCCCGCACAGGCGGCCACCCACGCGGTGGTCGGAGGCGTGCATCTCGGCCGCGGTCGCCAACGGCTTCCGCCGCTCCGACGATCTCAACGACGGCCAGCTCGGCAACGTCGTCGGCTACGAGTGGATGACCTACGAGGGCGACCGTCGGCGCAGCAGCTACGTCGCGTTCGTCAAGGACGCGGCCCGTGACAACCTGGTGTTCGCCAACGGCGCCAGGGTCCACCGCATCGTGTTCGACGACGCTCGCCGCGCCGTGGCCGTCGAGTACGAGCAAGACGGCGTGCACACGCGCGTGGCTGTGGGTCGCGAAGTGCTGCTCGCCGCCGGCGCCCTCGAAACCCCCAAGTTGCTCATGCTCTCGGGCATCGGCCCCGGCCAGGGGCTGCGCGCCTGCGGGATCGCGCCGGTGCTCGAGGCCCCGGCTGTCGGCCAGAACCTCCACGATCACCCCAACGTGCCGCTGTTCTTCGTGTCGCGCGGCCACGTCGACTGCCAGTATCCGCAGCTGTACAGCTTCCATCGCACGCGCGCCTCGGCCGATCTGCCGGCGAACCAAAGCGACACCTGCTACGTGTTCTGGCCCGCGCCGTCGGCGATGAAGCAGGCGATGCAGCGCATGCTGCCCGGCAAGGTATTGCCGCCGGGGCTGTACGATGGCCCGCTCAAGAGCGCGATCCGGGGCGGACTCGATCTGGCGTTCGGCATCGGCGCGGTCAACCGCATCGTCGATCACCTGTATGGAATCGTCGTGATCCTCGGCAAGCCCGTGAGCCGCGGCAGCGTGCGGCTCGGCAGCGGCGATCCGCGAGCGGCGGCGATCGTCGATCCCGCCTATTTCTCGGATCCCGGCGACATGCAGACCATGGTCGAGGGCATCCGCCTCGCGCGGAAGATGAGCCGCAGCGGCGGGCTGGGGGCGTGGCGCAGCCAGGAGCTGATGCCGGGGCCGTGGAATCAGAGCGACGTCGCGCTGGCGAAGTGGGTCGGCAAGAACGCGATCACCACGTATCACTTCGCGGGCACCGCGAAGATGGGCAGCGGGTCCTCGGCGCCGACCGACACCCGCCTGCGGCTGCGCGGCACCACGGGCGTGCGCATCGCGGACGCATCGGCGGTGCCGTTCACCCCCGTGTCGGCGATGAACGCACCGAGCATGCTCGTGGGGCTGCGCGCGGCGCGATACGCCCGCGAAGACGCGGCCGGCTGAGCGAGCGACAGCGATTGGCAGGGGGGGTGGTTCCGCCGGGTTTTGCCCGGAGGAAGGGGGACCGGGCCGGTCCCCCAGAAGGAGTGAACTTGCCGCGGCGGATGGCCGAGCACGGGTCGATTCCTGCGCTCGGCCGCGGCCGCTCGCGCTGCCCTTGCGCGCCCCACCCCATCGCGCCGCCCCTAGACTGCCAGCGATGCAACGCTCCCGCGCCCTGCTCCCCGCCCTCGTCTCTCTCGGCCTGCTCGCGGCGTGTAGCCCCAGCCGCAAGGAGCTCCAGGCCAATCTCGACCAGACCCGCAAGACCCTCGAGCAGTCCGAGCAACAGCGGGTCACCCTCGAGCAGAAGATCGCCGAGCTCGAGTTAGACATCGCCGCCCGCCAGCAACGCATTGGACAGCTGGAGGCGAGCGTCGTTGGTCTCGAGCAGGAGCTCGACGAGCTTCGCGACGAACAGAAGCGCCGACGCGAGGAGCTGGCCACCTACCGCGAGCTGTTCGATCGGCTGCGCACGCTCATCGATGCCGGGACCATCAAGGTCTCGTTCCGCAAGGGACGCATGATCGTCGAGCTACCCTCGGCCGTACTGTTCGACTCGGGGCGGACCGAGCTCAGGCCCGACGGAATCGCCGCGCTCGAGCAGCTGGTGGCGGCCCTGGGCTCCGTGGCGCACCGAGACCTCATGATCGCGGGCCACACCGACGATGTCCCGATCAAGACGCGGCGCTACAAGAACAACTGGGAGCTGAGCACGCAGCGTGCGGTCGTGGTGGTGGGTTTCATGGTCGACAAACGCTTCCCGTCCGAGCACCTGGCCGCGGCGGGGTACGGGCAGGAGGACCCCGTCGCCGACAACGGGACCGAGGAGGGCCGCTCTCTCAACCGGCGCATCGAGATCCAGCTCATGCCCAACCTCGGCGAGCTCAAGGGCATCGAGGACATGGTGAGCAAGTAGCCCGCGGTCCGCGGCGCAGCCGCTGAACTCGGCGGATGACCAGCTCCTTGGCCCGATCTGGCGAGTGTACGGTCATCCGGGCCGAGAGAAAACCGGTGCACGAGCGCGGCCGTCGCTGTCACACCCGCGCGAGCCCGGCTCCACCCTTCGTGGGCGCCCCTCGTTCGACGGTCGTGTTCCCCGCCCTGGTGTGCAAAGTCCGGCGCACCGGGGATCGTCTCGTCATCGAGCGCGATCTCGGCCCCGTGTACGATCTGCTCGCCGTGCTGGTCGGTGTGCTCGGGCTCGTGGCGGTGGCCGCGATGCTGTGGTCGTTGCGTCGCGAGGACGGAGTCCCGTGGACGGTGGCGCGTGGGTTCGAATCGGGGCTCGCAGTGCTGGTCGCCGTACTCGTCGCCGTCGGGGCGGCCCTCGCCGTCCGTGCGCTGCTGCGGACGCAGCGTGTCGAGTTCGCGACCGTCGAGCTCGCCACAGGATGGTTGTCCGCGGGAGTCGGCGCGCCAGTACCGACGGCGATGGTCGTGGTGGAGCTCGTCGAGTCGACCACGCCGATCCGCGTCAACAGGCGCAGGGTGAGCGGGTGGGCACACCAACTGCGCCTGCCGGACCGCACCGTCTCGATCATGAGCACGGTCGCGCAAGCGTTCCGGCCCCCGCCGCCGACCCTCGTCCTGTGCGCGCAACGACTCGCACAGCACGCTTTCGCGCCGCCGTGGCTGCTGCGGATCGGCGCCCCGCCGTGCCCACTGTCGTAGGGCACGCGGACTATCGCGACGACTGGCGACCACGGCTGCGCGATCGCGGCTGGACCCCGGTGGAGCCACGGGGATGTTCGCAAGTCCGGTTCCCGGGCGCGCTCATGGCTTCGCCTGCCGTGCGGCGAGCCAGGCGGCGAGCGCGGGCTTGATCGAGCTGACGTGATCGCCGTCGACGATCACGAGCTCGAGCGGGGCCTTCGCGGTCTGGGCGGCCTCGAGCACTTTCTGGGCGTTCTCGAGGATCGGTGCGTCGCTCTTGCCGACGTACGCGGTGTGCGGGTGGACCATGTCGGCCACGTTCGGACCGAGCACCCGCAGCTCCCGCTCGTGGCGAAGGCTCGGATCGAAGCGGATGAGCTTGCTGTTGCCCTCGCTCTTGGCCCAGCGCACGAACGTCTCGGGCACGTAAATGCCGCCGATGCTCGACGTGCTCGCGACCTTCGTGTCGGGGCGCAGGCTCACGAGCGCCGCGAGTCCGCCGCCGGCGCTGTGCCCGATCACGTGCACCTGCGCCGGATCGATGTTGGGCTGCGTCGCCACCCAGGTGATCGCCGCGACCGCGTCGTCGAGCTCACCGAACAACAGCTCCATCGCGCCGGGGTTGCCGTTCTCGCCGCGCAGCGCGGGCGTCATGACGGCGAAGCCTGCGTCGACGAGCGGGCGCACCTTCGCGAAGTCCGAGGGTGCGAGCGCGAAGCCGCCGTGGAAGTACACGAGCACCGGGAACGGCCCGTCGCCCGGCGGCGTCATCAGCCAGCCGAACAGCGCACCGGTCGCGCCCGGATAGCGGATCGCCTGCGCCCCCTGTGGCGTCGCGGGCTCGCCCAGCGTCTCGGGCGTGGGGCCCTTTTTCAGCAGCACCGTGGGGTGCTCGGCACGCGCGGCGAGGAACGGCTGGTGCGGTCCGGGCGGCTGGGCATCCGCGCCCGTGGTGCCGGCGGGCGTCGTCACGGCGTCGGGGCGACACGCGAGGGTTGTGAGCGCGAGCAGGGCTACAGCGAGAGTCGAACGCATCAGGAGCCAGCCGATCCAGGATATATCGCAGCTGCGCGCGGACGTCACGTCGGCGCGGTTTCGCCGAGCTCCTGCATGCGACGGCGGACTAGATGAGCCCGCACTGCCGGTTGTCGCCGACGGACTCGATCGGCCAGACCATCACGAAGTTGAAGCACATCTCGTCCTCGGTGGCCTCGCCGAAGTGGACGGTGCCGCCGTCTTGGTTGTCGTAGCGGCACGTGGTGCGCAGCGCGTCGCCGGGGTTCACGAGGATCTCGGGCTCGTGTGGGTAGTAGGTCTGGCTCTCGAAGCTGAAGTTCGGCACGTCGACGAGGGTCTGTGCCGGCCCGGACTCACCGCCGCGCAGGATCTCGGTCTTCAGGCCCCGACCGAGTTCGTGCATGTGCGGGAAGCTGGCGATCGCGTGCAGTGGCGCGGGCAGGTAGCTGGTGATCCAGCTCGGGCAGGTGCCCTGTATTTCGTGACTTTCGGCGCCGGCGGGGATGTTGATGCCCACGGTGCCCAGCGTGACGATGCCCGCGGTGTGCTCGCGCGGCTCGTCGACGACGCACATCGCCACGCCGCTGCGATCCAGCGCGTCGGTGTGGCCGGAGACGTTGTGGTAGTGGACCTGGAGGATGAACGACACGTCGGCGCCGCCGAGCTCGAGGCCGACGTCGGCGGGCAGCTCGTAGTTGCCGCCTCCCGGCGCCCAACCAGCGACGAACAACGCGTCCGACGGCATGTTGCACGGGCCTGAGCCACCGTCGACCTGCGGCGTCTCGGTGCGGTAAAGTATCCAGTGATGGAGCACGCGGGCGTCGTCGGTGATCGGCGCCCACGCGGTGGCCTGGGTCGTGGGCCCGACCGGCGAGGCGAAGGTGAAGCACTGGTAGAGGTTGGCGGCGCCCTGGGCCGGCACGTGGAACGGCGCGTCGCCGTCGTGGGCGAGGAACTCGACAGTGGGCTCGCAGGGCAGCGCGTCGGGGCCCGCCGGCTCGGGCACGTCGGGTCCACCGCCACAGGCCGCGTCGTCGGCCGGCGCACCGGCGTCGATCCACGCCTGCAGGACCGCGAGATCGTCGGGGGGCAGCTGCCCGGTCGCCGGCATCGGCCGGGCCTCGTCGACCAGCCGCAGCGCCGCGCGCTGTGCGACCGTCTGCGTCGGGTCGGTGGGCGTCGGCACCCTCCACGCGTCGACGTCGTACAACGACATAGGCGCGCCGAACCGCGGCATCGCGTCGTGGCAGCTCGTGCAGTGCCGATCGATCACGTCTTGCACGTCGCACGGCAGGCCGCGGTCTGACGCGGGCCCTCCGTCGGCGTCGCCACCGGACGCGCTCGGATCGTCCCCGGTGTCGACCGCACCGCCGCCGGAGTCATCGTCGCAGCGCCCGTCGGAGCAATCCGCGTCGCCCGCAGCGCAGCCCACCAGACCCACGGCCGCACCCACCACGGCCGCACCCACCACGGCCGCACCCACCGCCACCATCGCTCGGAGTTGCGTCATGCACGGCCAGGTTGCGAGCGCCGTGCCAGCTTCTCAGGGCACGGTTCGTGGGCCCTGGAGCGATCAAAGGCGATGGTGCGCCCGCTGAGAAGCGTCGCTGTGGTGTCGCGCCACGTCGCGACCCGCGTCGCCCTCGACGAACCGATGATGCGCTTCGCGTACCCGGCGCAGTGCGATGGGGCGACGGCTGCGGCGTGCGTTCAGGTTGCGCTCGGATCCGAGGTGGGCGAACAGAGCGCGCAGATCTTGCTCGAACCCAACGACGTCGTGCGGGCTCGAACCCCGCGTGAGCACACGTGCGTGGTCCATGGCAGTCCCGTTCTTCTTGGCCGCGTGCCGCTCGGCCGGCCACGGGCCAGCGCACGCCCACGGCGGCGAGTCCGGTCACGCGACCTCGGGCACCGAACCGGCGAGCACGGGTGAAAGCAGCGGCACCCGGGAGACCGGCACATCCGAGGGTCGTTTCGATTTGCCCGCGCCCGCCACGATCAACGACGGCAACTTCGCGACCGCCTCGGTGTGCGCCGAGTGCCACGCCAACTCCGATGCGGCGCTCGCGATGCGGACTGCACAGGGCGAGCCGGTCGCCCCCTACGAGCTTTGGCAAGGCACGATGATGGCCAATGCCGCGCGCGATCCGGTGTGGTGGGCGGCCGTGCGTGCCGAGGTCGCGGCGACACCGAGCCGACAGGCCGAGATCGAGGCGGAGTGCACGCGCTGCCATGCGCCGATGGCCGCGATCCGCAACGATCTGTACGGCGGAGTCGACGGATCCCTGGCGATGCTGCTCGCCGACGACGATCGCTCCCAGCTCGGCCTCGATGGGGTGGCGTGCGCGGCGTGCCACCAGATCGGCACCGGCGGTCTCGGCAGCGAGGCCAGCTACAGCGGCAATCCCGAGCTCACCAACGTGGGGCTCGTCTACGGTCCGCACGCCAACCCGTTTACCATGCCGATGCAGCACCGGACCGGCTTCACGCCGAGCCACGCGGTGCATACCGACACATCGGCGGTGTGTAGCGGCTGCCACACGCTCGACACCGACGCGCTCACGGCCGAAGGCGAGGCCACAGGCGCGCACTACTCCGAACAGGCAACGTACCTCGAGTGGCGCAACTCCGAGTTCTCCACCGAAGCCCCGATCCCCGGACCCAACGCGCGCAGCTGTCAGGCGTGCCACATGCCGTCGTTCGATGCCGAGGGCCAACCGATCGCGACCCGCATCGCCCACAATCCGATGGGCTTTGACTTCGGGATGCTGACGGAGCGCAGCCCCTATCACGCGCACGCGTTCGTCGGCGGCAACACCTGGGTGCCGGTGCTGTTACGCGACCACGCCGCCGCTCTGCGTCCGCGCGCGACCGGTGCTGCGTTCGCCGCGACGGTCGCGTGGGCGCGCGATCAGCTTGCGCACGCAACCGCGACCGTGAGCGTCGCCGACGTCGTGCGTGACGGCGACCTCGTACGGATCTCGGTGGTCGTGCGCACCTCGGTCGGCCACAAGTTCCCAAGCGGCTATCCCGCCCGGCGCGCGTGGCTCCGCGTGCTCGTGCGCGCGGCGGACGGCACAGTGATGTTCCGCTCGGGCGCGACCGATGCGACCGGCCGAATCCTCGACGGCGACGGAGATGTGCTCGAGCTCGAGCACGTCGGCGGACCTTTCGAGCCCCATCACCTCGAGATCGACGACGACGAGAACGTGCAGATCTACGAGGTCATCATGGCCGACGGCGACGGCGCACCCACCCATCGACTGCTGCGTGCGGATCACGACGCCAAGGACAACCGGCTACTGCCCGCGGGCTGGAGCACGGCCGCGCCCGATCAGGATCGCATCGCGCCGGTGCTCGGCGTCGACGATCCCGACTTCGTCGGAGGCTCGGACCGCGTGGTCTACGAGGTCGCCGCGCCGGCGGCCGCCGGACCATACACCGTCGACGTCGCGCTCGTGTATCAGCCGCTGTCGGCACGTCACCTCGCCGAACTGCTCGAGTACGACGCCTCGGAGATCGACGCGCTCGCCGACATGCTCGACGGCCTCGACCGCGCGGGCGAGATCGTGGCGAGCACGACGGCCCCGCTTCCGTGAATCCGACCGCGCTTCGGAGATGCGTCCATGTTCGGTTCCGTCACGCCGACTCGGAGACCGGTCGCGGGGAAGCGAGCGACTCCGATGGCGACTGAGATTTCGCGAACGATCGGCCCGATTCCGCGCTCGTACTCGCCGGGCTCGTGAAACTTTCCGCAGGGGATCGATCCACCCGCTGGATGCCCTCCTGCTCACGCCGCGCGATCGAGCGTCGCGGCCGGAGGTGCCAGCGCGACGACGGTGCCGGTGCGCTCGAGCTTGCGCCAGCCGTGCCGCGAGCCGGCGAGCACGGCGAGCATCGCCCGGACGCTGACGAGATAGAGGAACTGCCGGTACGTGAAGCGCTGCACGAGCAGCAGCGCGAGCCAGCGCATCGGCTTGCGGTCGAGCCGGAACGCGAGCGCCGACGCTGTCAGATCCATGGCGAGGAAGCCGAGGTAGCCCGACAGCACGGCCGACCACGCGCCGGTGGTGACGGCGGCGACGAGCGCCGCGTCACCGATCGGGCTGACGATCGGGAAGAGCACCTGGAACACGAGCACGTTGGGCAGCGCGACCCAGCCCAAGGTGCCCCTGCCGAGCGAGGCGCGGTGCTTGGCGAGGCACTGGTACGTGCCGTAGGTCCAGCGGAAACGCTGCTTCCACAGCCCGCCCAGCGACAGCGGCGCCTCGGTGCGACCGACGGCGCGGCTCTCGTACGTGATCCGTCCGCCGCGTCGCAGCACGCAGAGCGTGAGATCGGCGTCCTCGACCAGGGTGTCGTGGCTGTAGCCACCGGCCGCGAGCACGGCCTCGCGACGCCAGGCCCCGAGCGCGCCCGGGACCACGCCGATGCAGTTGAGGGCCGCGAAGGCGCGACGATCGAAGTTCTGGCTGGTGACGTACTCGATCGCCTGGAACGCGGTGAGGACCGAGCACACGTTGCCGACCTCGACGTTGCCGCACACCGCGTCGACGCGGGGATCGGCGAAGTGCGCGACCATGCGGCGGATCGCGTCGGGCGCGACCACGGTATCGGCGTCGACGGCGACGATGATCTCGCCCTTGGCCACGCGGATGCCCAGGTTGGCCGCCGAGGCCTTGCCGCCGTTGGCCTTGCGCAGGCACCGGACCCGCGCAAAGACGGCCGCGATCCGCTCCGCGACGGCAGAGGTGTCGTCGGTCGACCCGTCGTCGATGACGAGGATCTCGAGGTTGGTGTAGTCACCGGCGAGCAGCGAGCGGATGCTGGCCTCGATCACCTTGCCCTCGTTGAATGCCGGCAGCAGCACGGTGACGAGCGGGGACTGCTCGCCTGTCGACGCCGCGGTCGCGGGCGGCCGACGCAGCACCAAGATCGCCAGGGCGACGATGCGCGCAGCCGCGATGATCGTGCAGACGGCGAACACCCACTGCAGGATCGATGCCCCACCGGCGCGCGCGTGGGTCACCGCCCACGTGCCGGTGCCGACCGCGTCGCTGACGCTCGACAGCACCGGCGTGAGCTCGGCGCGACTGCGACCGAGGTACGCGTCGAGGCCCACGATCGGGTGACCGCGGCGGCGCAACTCGGGGATCACGGTGCGCAGTGCCAAAACCGTCGCGCTGCGATCGCCGCCGCCGTCGTGCAGCACCACGACGCGGCCGCCGGACTCGACCTGGGCGAGGATCGCGGCGCTGATCGTGTCCGCGTCGCGGCCCGACCAATCGGCGGGGTCCACCGACGCGCCGACGTACGCGTAGCCGGCATCGAACGCAGGGGCCTGCACCGCGAGCGCCTCGATCGAGCTGGTGTCGAGCATCGCGGTGTACGGCGCGCGATACAGCCGGATCTCGTGGTCGACCAGCGACTCGAGCAGTCGCGCAGTGCGCTCGAGCTGCGCCGTGGCCTGCTCAGGATCTAGCTGCGTCATGTCGGGGTGATCCCAGCTGTGGCTGGCGACCACGTGGCCGGCGTCGACGATCTCGCGCACGATCTCGGGCGCATCGGCGGCGGCGGTGCCGACCACGAAGAAGGTCGCCGGCGCGCCCTGCTCGGCCAGCACCTCGAGCACGGCGGGGGTCCACCTGGGATCGGGTCCGTCGTCGAAGGTCAGCACCACGCCGTCGCCGTTCGCGTCGCCGAGTCGATCGACGACCACGGGCGCCGGCGCAGAGGTCACCTCGGCGTGCACGACGGCACCGTCGTCGTCGAGCTCGACCTCGCGACGCCCTGGCTGTGCGGCGCGGCGGCGGACGATCACGTCGCCGGTACCGCGGACCAAGGGCGCACCGTTCGAGGCGATGGTCTCGAGCGCGTGGGTACGGGCCGCCGGATCTCCCGCGGCGAGCACGCCCCACCACGAGGGGTCCTCACTCCCCGCGCGCCACAGCGCCGTGCGGTCGAGGCCGCGCGCGGCTAGCAGCGCCAGCGCGTCGGCACCCGCGGTCGCATCGAGGCACCACACCTGGTGAGCGGCGTCGGCGTCGTCGCGGTACTCCCAATGCAGGTTCGCCGAGCCCGGATCGGTCCGCGCACGGGCGCCGAGCAGCGCCGCCTGGGCGAAGCCCTCGGGGATCGTCATCGACCGCGTCGTCGCCCCGCTCGCGCCCCAGTCGTAGCAGTACGCACCGAGGGCGACGACGAGGCGATCCGGATCGACCTGGCCGAGCGCGGTGTCGATCCGCGCAGCCAGCCATGCTCGGGCCGCGATCGGACCCGGATCGCTGCCACCGTGGTGCTGATCGTAGGCCATCACCACGAGGGCGTCGGCGGCCACGGCGAGTCGACCCAGATCGTAGGCGGCGTCGCCGACGGTGACGTCGACGGTGACGCGGCGCCCCGAGGGGTGCAGCGCCGCGCGCAGCTCGGCCACGAACATCACCAGGTGCGCGGCGTCCTCGGGCGCGAGGGCCTCGAAGTCGACGTTGATGCCGTCAGCGCCGCGCGCGATGATCTCGTCGGCGAGCGCCGTCGCGACGCAGGCACGCGCGTCGGCGTCTGCGAGCATCCGCCCGGTCGCTTCGCTCTGCCAGGTATCGCCCGCGAGGTTGGCGACGCGCGGGAGCACGAGGGCATCGCCGTGCTCGAAGCCGATCGACGCCTCGGGGTGCACTTCGAGCGCGCAGCCCGGGCCGGGGACGCGGAACCAATCCGGGGCCACCGCGCCGATCGCGGCGGCGTGGTCGCGGACCGAGGCGAACGATCCGGGATCATCGACCATGAACGCGAGGTGGGTCCGCGCCGGCAGCGGCAGATCGAGGCCGTCGATCGACGCGAGGGTGGCGTCTGCCTGCGCCTCGCGGGCCCGCAGCAAGAGCAGGTAGTCCGGCGACGGCGCGTCCATCGGCGGGCTCGTCGGGGGCGTCGGTCGATGCTCGCCGCGCTCCGTGGCCATGGCGTTCTTCGCGGCCGTGGCCCCGGGCATCGGCAGTGCTTCACGGTGCGTCGGCGTGGCTTGGCCGAGGCCGTACAACGCCAGGGGAATCGCGACGAGCGTCGCGGCGCTGGCACCCAGGCGCAGCGAGAAGCGGCGCCGTCGCCCGGTGGCATCTTCGAAGATCATGCGATGGAGGGGGCGATGGAGGGGGCGATGGAGGGGGCGATGGGGGCGCAGCGCCGCCATCGACCGCAGGACCGGTGGATTGAGGTGCGACGCGCCCGTCGAATCGGAACGCACAGGCCTCCTTGCGGCCTGGCGTGGACCCGTGTTACAGCCGTTGTCGCGGTCCGTCGATCTGCTCACCAGCATCGAGCGCGACCGACAGGCGATGATGCCGGCGCAGGAGGTCCTCGTGGCCCTCATCGCCGGCGCACCCGCGGGCGGCCAGGACCCACTCGTCTACCGCGATGCCCTGATCCCATGTTCCAGGACGACTTCGGTATCGGCCCGGGATGCACGGTCGACGACCGCGATCCTGCGACGCCGCAGGGTTCAGCGCTGTGCGCGCGCGGGTGGTGGCGGGGAGCTTCGCCGTCGACGACGTCACCCACATCCACTCGATCTGCAGCATCGACCTCTGCGCCCCGCTGGCCGAGCTCGCAGGGACGATCGGTAGCGTGCCGGTGTTCCGATCGCATGCTGGCACGGCGCAAGAGTGCTCGCGCGAAGGGGACCTCTTGCCACACGTAGTCATGCTCGAGAGGTTCGGCGGTCCCGACGGTTTCAAGGTCGTAGATCAGCCGATGCCAGAGCCGGGTGAGGGCGAGGTGCTGGTGAGATCGCTGGCCGCGAGCGTGCAGTTCACCGACGTGATCCTGCGCAAGGGTCGATATCCCGACTTGAAGCAGAAGCCGCCTCTGGTGCTCGGCTATGACGTGGTCGGCGAGGTCGTGGGACTCGGTCGCGGGGTGACGTCACTTGCCGTCGGCCAGCATGTCGCCGACCTGACGATCACGGGATCGTACGCGGAGTTTCGGACGCTGAGCGCAAAACGCGCAACGCCAGTCGATGCAGCGCTGGACCCTGCGGAAGTGTCGACACTGCTGCTCGGCTGGATGACTGCCTATCAGCTCCTGCATCGTGACGGGAAGGTGAAGGCGGGCCAGAAACTGCTGGTCATGGGTGCTGCTGGTTCGGTCGGACAGGCGCTGATCGTGCTCGGCAAACTCGCCGATTGTGTGGTGTACGGGGCCGCGCGTGCACCCCATGCCGCGTTGATCGAATCTCTCGGAGCCACTCCACTCGACAGCGACGAGACCGACCTCGCGACGGCGGTCAGCGGGGGGTTCGACGTCGTATTCGATGGTATCGGCGAAGACGGATTCTCGCGCACCTGGCAGGCCGTAGGGCCGACCGGCCACCTATCCGCGTTCGGATTCTCCGCGGGTGTGGCCAACGATTCGTCGCTCATGACGATCGGCTGGTGGTTCGCCAAGCTCTGGTGGTGGAACACGTTCGGCGGGAAGCGCTCGACCAGCTTCTTCTCGATTACCTCGTTGCGGAAGAAACACCCGGAGTGGTTCATCGCAGATCTCGGCGTACTCCTGGGCTTGCTGTATGCTGACAAGATCCAGCCCCGCGTGAGCGACCGAATCGGGCTCGACGGAGTAGCCGATGCGCACGCGCGCCTCGAGCGTGGCGGCCTCGACGGTAAGATCGTCATTGTCCCGCAGACGAACGAAGTAGCGCGCTGAGCGCGACGCGCGGCGATCGCGGTCGGGCTGCACTCCGCGAGTTCCTCGGCGTCCAACCGCATGACACCGCGTGGGGGGATGGGGACGCCCGCGCGGCAGAGCGGCTACGCGCAACGCATGCGGTCCCGTCGTCGCCGCAGCCAGCCAACCGCGGATTCGACGACGCGTTGCGGTATCCTCCGCGGCGCATGCGTCTCGTCGCGTCTCTCTGCCTCGCCTCGATGCTCTGGGGCTGCGCCGCCGCCGTCCCGAATCCCGCCTCCGCCCGGCCGCCCACCGCGAAGGCGGTCGCGCGCACCGAGGCGCTGACCGCCGAGCAGATCGCCGATCTCGAGATCGTCACGGAGGTCGCGCTCAGCCCCGATGCGCGTCGCGTCGCCTACGTCGTGCGGAGCCCCCGCAAGGCCACCGACGAGCCCGGGGCGGCCTATCGCGCGCTGCACGTCCTCGAGCTGCGCACGGACACGGCGCGCCAGTTCACGTTCCCGCCGGACGCCGCCTCGACGCCGCGGTGGTCCCCCGATGGCGAGCAGATCGCGTTCGTCGGACGCCGCGATGGGGACGCCACCGCGCAGGTGTTCGTGGTCTCGATCGCCGGCGGGGACGCGCGGGCGCTGAGCGCCGCGAAGACCTCGGTCCGCGATCTCGCGTGGCTCCCGGATGGACGGTCGATCGCGTACCTCGCCGATCGCGAGCCGAGCGCCGAAGAGAAGGCCGACCAAGCGGCTGGCCGCGACTGGAAGCTCGGCGACGTCGACGGCTCGTTCCGGCAGCTCCATGTGCTCGACCTCGCGAGCGCGCAGAGCCACGCCGTGACGCCACGGGACTTCCACGTCGAGCGCATGGCGGTGTCACCCAAGGGCGAGGCGTTCGCGCTCATCGGGGGCGATCGCGCCGATGTCGACGGCACGATGATGTACGGCGGCGTGTTCGTGGTCGATGCGAAGGGCGGCACGCCGCGCGAGCTATGCGAGCACGCCGGCAAGCTCGGCGATCTGACGTGGTCTCGAGACGGTAGGCAGGTCGCGTTCCTCGGCGCGGCGGATCTGCACGACCCGACCGCGGGTGTCGTGCATGTCGTGCCGAAAGCGGGCGGCAAGGCCACGATGCTCACTGCAGCATACGAAGGCACCGCGCAGTGGCTGCGATACACCAGCGCGGACCGCCTCGCCGTGCTCGCGCATCAGGACACCCGCGCGGTGGTGCTCCACGTCGATGTCCGCAGCGGCGGCCGCACGATCGCCCTCGATCGCGGACCGGTGTGCCACGGCGCCGACGTGCATGCGGGCAGCGGCACGTTCGTGTGCGCCGGCGACACCGCGCTTCACCCCGCGGAGCTCTTCGTCGGCAAGCTCGGGCCGGCGGGCCTGCGCCGGCGGACGCACCACAACCCGGCGCTCGATCGCGTGGCGTTCGGGGCCCAGTCGGTGTTGCGGTGGCAGGCCGCCGACGGCCTCGAGCTCGCGGGGATCGTGACGATGCCGGTCGGCTGGAAAGCGGGCATGCGCGCTCCACTGGTGGTCATGCCGCACGGTGGCCCCGAGGGCATCTCGCTGGACGGGTGGAACACGCGCTCGGGCTACCCCGCGCAGCTGTTCGCGACCGCCGGCTTCGCGGTGTTCGAGCCCAACTACCGGGGCAGCGCGGGGCGGGGCGTCGCCTTCGGCAAGGCCGATCACGGTGATCTCGGCGGCAAGGAATTCGACGACGTGCTCGCCGGCATCGACGCCCTCGTGGCCCAGGGCCTCGTCGACGCCCAGCGCGTCGGCATGGGCGGGTGGAGCTACGGCGGCTACTTCTCCGGGCTCGCGGCCACGGTGCACAGCAAGCGCTTCAAGGCCGCGATGGTCGGCGCGGCGATCACCAACTGGATGTCGTTCACCGGCACCTCGGAGATCGAGCACGAGAACTCGCTGGTCCACTGGAAGCTGTGGCCCTACGATCAGCCCGAGCTGGTCTGGTCGCGCTCACCGATGGCCCACGCCGGCAAGTCGAAGACGCCGACGTTGATCGTGCACGGCCTGGACGACACCCGCGTCCCGCCCGGGCAGGCCAAGGAGCTGTACCGGGCGCTGCGCCACGCGAAGGTCCCGGCCGAGGTGGTGTTCTACCCGCGCGAGGGGCATGGACTCGGCGAGCGCGCGCACCAGATCGATTTCATGGAGCGGTTCGTGGCGTGGTTCGACACCCACGTGCGCGGGTAGCCCAGGCGGGGACGAACGCGGCGGCGCGGTGTCGAGCAGCCGTCCTTGCTCGAGCAGTGCAACGCACCCGCGCCGTGCGACCCGGTCGCGCGTGACCCGGGCTCGAACGGGGAGGAGGTCGATCCGGCCCTCGAGTGCGCGCTCGGCCAGGCGCTCGCGGCGATCCTCGAGGGCACGACCGCCGGGCTGAGCGCGTCGTTCTGCGACATCGGCTGCGACGGCGCCGACCTGTTCCTCGCCGGGGACGGCAGCGCGTACCTCCAGGCCTGGTCGACGACCGACGTCACGCGCTACGGCGCATCCTCGACGCCGACTACACCGTCGCGAACGCGGTGCTCGGCTCGATCTACGGTATCGACGTCGCGAACTCGCTGCAGCAGCTAGACGCCGCGATCGTGTTCGAGATGCAGCGGCTCGCCGAGTTCGCCGAGATCCTGCGCGACTCCGAGGACCTCGGCGGCAACCTCCTCGACTCGACGATCGTCTACGCCTCATCGGACTGCTCGGTGGGCTCGCTGCACAGCAATGGGCTGTCGTCGCCGACATGCCGACGGCGGGGAACACTTCGGATGTCGCGCTCGCCGGTTTGCAGGGGTACGATCCGGGCGCGACGTCCTTCGGTGGTGGGGTATGCGAGTCGACGACGCCGTTGGAGGAGATTCTGGCGTGATGGACGGGCGGTGCTGGGGCGTGTTCGTCGGCATCCCTGGCGGCCTTCGACCGCGGCGTTAAACCGATGCGCCGGGCGTGGAACCAAGGGGTCGGGCAACGTGCGAATCTGTTCTTCTTCGCGTCCGCCGCCGCCTCGCTCGCCGCGGCCGCCATCTCCCTCAGTGGGCACCCGTGGCCCGCGGCCGCCTGCAGCGCGGTGGCGATGCCATGCATCGTCCTCGCGATCCTCGCGCGCCGGAGCGCGGGGGGGCGACGCGACCGAACGTGACATCGGGGGGGGACACTGCGCGTCAGCACCGAGGCCGCCCGCGTCGATCACATCGCACGGCCCCGGATCCCGGGAATCTTCGCCGCCACCGCCGTCGCAGGCAGACACGGCAGCTGGAGCAGGAGTCGAACGCGGGAGAGGGTCACGGACCGTCAGTTCCCCATGACCGGCATACGATCACGCCCTGTGCGAAACCTCGCCCCCGGACGCCCGACTCGGCCGGCCGCCACGCCCGCGCCCCCGATCACTCCGCAGCGGCCGCGGGCACCGCGACCAGCGTATCCCGCTCGATCATCCCCTGCTCCGCGAAGAACTCGTACGCCGCCCGGACGGCCTCGGCGATCGTGGTCGGCCGCCACCCGAGCTCGGTGCGCGCGCGCGTGGTGTCGGCGTGGCGCCGCATGGTGAGGATGCGGATCGAGCCCGGCGTGAGGCGCTGGGGCACGTTGGGGAAGAAGCGCGAGAGGGCGCCGGAGTAGATCGACGACACCGCCGACATGAGCCCGGCAGGGATGCGCATCGGCTTGCTGCGGGTGCCCACGACCTCGCGCCACATCTCGATGAGATCCGGCAGGGTGTGGAACGCGGTCGCGAAGACGTACTTGTGACCGGTGCGGCCGCGCGACATGGCCAGCACGTGGCCCTGTGCGATGTCGCGGCCCGCGACGAACTCGAAGCCGCCGGGCACGTAGGCGCGGACCTTGCCGCGGCTGTAGTCGCACATCGTCCGGCCCATGCGTGAGGGGATGTAGTCCCACGCGCCGATGCACGCGCACGAGGTCGCGATGACGGCGTCGAGGCCGTCGGCGACGACCTTGAGCATCTCGTGCTCGGCCAACGCCTTGCTGCGCGCGTAGGGCATCACCGCGCTGTCGAACGGCCAGTGCGGCATCTCGTCGGTGCTGGGCTTGGTCGGATCGTCCGGGTCGTAGCCCACTGCCGAGAACGATCCAGTCAGCACCGCACGCCGCACGCCGTTGGCGAGCGCCGCACGCATGACGCTGCGCGTACCCATCACGTTGATAGAGAAGATGTCCTTGTACTCGTTGGCGGAGGGGCTGAGGATCGAGATCTTCGCGGCCACGTGATAGACGCGGCTGCAGCCGGCGATGGCGCGCACCATCGCGTCCTCGTCGCGGATGTCACCCTCGACCAGCTCGACGGGCAGCCCCTCGAACGCCCGCCGGTCGCCGCCGGGCTCGACCAGGCAACGCACGTCCTCGCCGTCTTGCAGCAGGCGGCGCACCAGGTGAGCGCCGACGTGGCCCGAGCCACCGGTGAGGAAGACCTTGCCCGTCGCCGGGATCACCACGTCATTGGTCGCGTTGGTCATGTCGGGCTCCGGCTTCACTTGCGGACGATGTCGATGGTCTTGATGACGACCTGCTCGTAGGGGCGATGGTTCGCGCGGGCGTCGACCTCGACCTTGCTGATCTCGGTCGGCACCGCGGGATCGCAGGCGCCGAAGATGACGTGCTTGCCGTCGAGGTGGGGCGTCGGCGCGACCGTGACGAAGAATTGGCTGCTGCCGGTGTTGGGGCCGCGGTTGGCCATCGACAGCAGGCCGGACTTGCCGTGCTTCAGCGACTTGTCGAACTCGTCGAGCAGCACGAAGCCCGGGCCGCCGCCGCCGGTGCCGGTCGGATCGCCGGTCTGGATCATGAAACCGTCGACCACGCGGTGGATGATCACACCGTCGTAGAACTTCTTGCCCGACCAAGCATCGGACTTCTTGTCGTAGCTCTCGCGGGTGCCGCGGGCGAGGCCCACGAAGTTCGCCACCGTGAGCGGCGACTTTTCTTCGTAGAGTTCGCACTCGAACTTGCCCATCGAGGTGTCGAACACCGCGGTCAGCTTGCCGGGCTTGCCCGGCGCGAGCTTGTCGTCGCCGGCGAGCGCGTCGGCGAGTGTGAACGCGGCGGTACGGGGGTCGCCCTGGGCTGCGTTGTACGCCGCGACCTCCTCCGGGCTCATGCGGGGCTGGGCGAGGTCCCCCTTGTCGAAGCTGCGCGTAGGCGCGGCGGCCTCCACCTTGGGCGCGGCGTCGGCCTTGGCGGCGGCCTTGGCGTCGGCCTTGGCGTCGGCCTCGGATTGCTTCGACTCACCGGGCTTGGCGTCGGCCTTTTTCGCGTCGGCGCCCTTGGCAGGCTTGACGTCCTTGACGGCGACCTTGGCCTGCACCTCGCCGTCCTTCGCCTCGCCCATGCACGCGGCGAGAAGGACGAAGAGGGCTGCGGTTGCGTACGGGATCGGGCGCTTCACGGTGATGTCTCCTCGCGGTCGCGCGGCGACCGATGGCGCTGCCGATCTACCGCACGCCGCACGGTTTCTCCAGGTGGCGCCGCAGCGACCAGCGGTCCGTGATCGCGCTTGCGCGGCCCGGGCCGACAGCTCCGCTTGCGCGGGCTCCACGGCGCCGTGCGAGGCCGGTGGGCGCCCGTGGCTGCGCGGTGGACTTCCAGGGGCGACCTCACTACGCTTCGCCGCGGAATCATGACCAATCTCGTCGCGCGGCTGGCCCTCGTCGCACTTTGCGCCACCGCGATCGCCGGGTGCAAGTCCCGTCGCAACACCCGCGGCGCCCTGACCCCCCCAGACGACGCGCCCGCCTGGGAGGAGCGCTTCGCCGTCGCGTTCGACGACGACTACACCGACGCCGAGCTCGAGCTGCGCGGCCGCGCGCCCCACGACGTCCTCGATCAGCACCTGTTCGCCGCGCGCCTTGGCCACGCGGCGATCGTCGCCCTCGTCGAGGTCGAGCAGGCGTGGAGCCGGGGCCGCTATCAGGGCGAGCAGGCCCAGTACATCGATGTCGAGCTCGGCGACGTGCTCTCGGGTGAGCTGCCCAAGGGCACGCGCGACAGCCAGATGCTGCGGTTGCGCGGCGAGGACCAGGTCCCCACCGATCTCCAGGGCCGCCAACTCGTGCTCTTCTTGCGCTGGGCTCCCGGAGCCGATCCCGGCTACCACCACCACCTGATGCCCGCCAGCGACGAGATCGTCGCGTATATCCGGGCCCTGGTCGCCCACGCCCGCAAGGCCGGCGCGCTGGACACCGGCCGCCGCGCGAAGGCCAAGGCCAACGCCAACGCCAACGCCAAGGCCAACGCCAACGCCGACGCCAACGCCAACGCCAACGCCAAGGACTGATCTCGGCCCGCTTGACGACCGCAGCCGACCGAAGTAAAAGACCCGCCCGTTCACCAGGACGGGGGCACACACGCGGGCGTGTAGCTCAGTTGGTTAGAGCGCTGCCCTGATAAGGCAGAGGTCGGGTGTTCAAGTCCCCCCACGCCCACGAACGATGCCGCGAACCTCCACGGGTCGCGGCGTTCGGACCGGGGGATTAGCTCAGTTGGGAGAGCATCGGCTTTGCATGCCGAGGGTCAGGGGTTCGAATCCCCTATCCTCCACCGCGTAGAGGGGCAGCGAGCGGGATTCCTGCCGCCCCCGCGGCGTCAGCCTCGGCGGTGCGCGCGCGCCCTCCGGGCGCTGCTACGCTCGCCTCGATGTCCGCCTTCGAGATCGGCGCCGCCCGGCATGACCTCACGAGGTGGCGGCCCGGCCTGGGGATGATGGGCTGGGGCATGCTCGACAACTTCGCGACCAAGGTCGCGACGCCGCTGTCGGTGCGTGCCTTCGTGATCCGCGACGCGAGCAACGGCGGTTCGGTGGCGCTCGCCGTGTGCGAGTTGGCGTTCATCTCGACGGCGCTGCGCGAGGCGGTCTGCGAGACGCTGCGCACCCGCCACCCCGCGCGCGGCCTGTCGGTGGACAACGTGATGCTGATGGCCACGCACACCCACAGCGGGCCGGGCGGGTTCACCCACTACGCGTTCTACAACGTGACGATCCCCGGGTTCGCCCAGGGGATCCTCGACGGGCTGGCCGCCGACATCGTGGCCGCCATCGTCGCGGCCGACGACGCGCGCACGCCCGGCGCCATCCGCTGGGACGTCGGCGAGTTCGCGCCCGAGCTGCCGGTCGCCTTCAACCGCTCGATCGCCGCGTACAATCTCAATCCCGACGTCACGCCCGTCGTGGCGGGCGAAGAGCACCTCGCCCTCGATCGCTCGCTTTTGCTCCTGCGCTTCGACGCCGCTGACGGCCGCACACTGGGCAGCATCAACTGGTTCGCGGTGCACTGCACCAGCGTGCACAGCGACAACCTCGCGCTGCACTTCGACAACAAGGGCTACGCGGCGCAGACGATGGAGCAGACGTTGCGGGATGCCAGCGGCACCGACGTGGTCGCGGCCTTCGCCCAGGGGGCGAGCGGCGACGCGACGCCGAATTTCCGGCGCCACCCAGGCCGTCCGTTCGTCCGCGGCGCGCTGCCCGACGACGACGCCAGCGCCCGGCACAACGGCGGGCTGCAGGCGGCGTTGGCCACCGAGGTGCACACGCGCGCCGCCCAGAGACCGCCGTTGCCCGGCGGTCTCCGCTGCGCCCACGCGTTCGTCGACATGGGCGACGTCGCCGTGCTTCCACGCTTCGTCGGCGGCCGCACCGGGTTGCGCACGTCGCCCGGCGAGATCGGCATGGCGATGTTCTTCGGCACCGACGAGGGCCCCGGCCTGCCGCGGATCGCCGTGGGTCTGCAGCGGTGGATCGCCGCCGCCGCGAAACGCCTCGTCCGCTCGAACCCCGCCCGCGACGCCGCGCAGGCCGAGAAGGTGACGTGGGTCGACACGGCGCGCCGGCGCGTGCTGGGGATCGGCGCGCTGCACCGCCTGCCGCCGGTGCCCCTGCCCGGGCGTGCCCGCGGCGCGCTGCGGATGCTCCGCGCGCTGCACCGAGATGGCGCCGCCCAGACCCCGTGGACGCCGCAGGTGCTGCCGATCCAGCTCGCCGTCATCGGCGACGTCGCGCTCATCGCCGTCGCCCACGAGTTCACCACCGTCGCGGGTCGCCGCCTGTGCGCCACGGTCTGTGCCGCGCTCGTCGGCATCGGGGTCACCCGCGCGGTGCTCGTGGGTTACGCCAACGCGTACGCCGGCTACGTCACCACGCCCGAGGAATACGCGCTGCAGGACTACGAGGGCGCGAGCACCCACTTCGGCAAGTGGACGCTGCCGGCGTACCAGACGATCTTCACCGAGCTCGCCGCGTCGCTGTGCCCGCCGTTGCCGGCCGATCGCGGGCCTGCACAGCTCCGCCCGGGCGTGCAGCCGCCGCGGTTCGCCCGGGCCGACCTCGACGCCCGTGCGTTCGGCTGAGCCACCTCGGGGCCACGCCTGTGGAGGCGCGCGTCCACGACCCGTCGGCAACCTCACGCCCCCCGCGGTTCCCCGCCCCCCCATACCTGCGGCAGCATGGCGCGGGGGTGTGCAGATGAAGACGTCCGTCGGCTCGATGCTCGCGATGCTCGGTGTGTGCTGCAACGCCGCATGCGGTGGGGCGGCCAACACCGATCCGTTCGGCACCGCTTCGGGCAGCGCCACGGCCTCGGGCGACACGACGTCCGCGTCCGCGACGATGACATCGGCGGCCGACACCACCGCCGTCGTCGACACCACCGATGGCGACGGACCTCGGCTCGATCTCTCGCAGCCCGACATCGACCCCATGTTCCCGCCGGCATCGTGCAAAGTGGTCGACGGCATGGATGCGGTCGGCGACTGCACCGTCACCGCGCCGCCCGACGCGTTCGAGCCCGACGTGCAGTGGAGTTGGAACGGCGGCCAGGTCACCGTCACGCCACTGGTCGCCAACCTCACCGACGACAACGCCGACGGTTCGATCGATCTGTGCGACACGCCCGACGTGGTGGTGGTCGCCGGCGACGGCCTCGGCGGCCAGATCGTGGTGCTCGACGGCGCGACGGGTGCCGAGCACACCCGCTTCGCGACCACGGTCAACGCGTCCGTCACGCCGGCAGTCGGCGACCTCGACGGCGATGGCATCCCCGAGATCGTCGCCGCCACCGGGCTCGTCTTCGGCTCGCTGAGTGTGGTCGCGTTCGATCACCAAGGCGCGCTGCTGTGGACCTCGCCGCAGGTGTGGCCGCAGGACCAAGGCGGGGCCCTGGGCATCGCGGACTTCGACAACGACGGTTCGCCCGAGGTCTATGCGGATGGGTTCATCCTCGACGCGAACGGCGGCCTCGTGATGATGGCGCCGGCGCAGACCGGGTGGTTCTTCGCCCAGCGCAACACCGCCACGGCGGCCGCGGATCTCGACGGCGACGGCGACCTCGAGCTGGTGCTCGGCCAGGCGGCGTACCACCACGATGGCACGGTGGTGTGGAACAACCCGGCGGTGCTGCCCGGCTACCCGCAGATCGCGAATTTCGACGACGACGCCGATCCCGAGGTGCTGGTCAACAACGACGGCGGGATCACGATCCTCGAGCACGACGGCGCCGTGAAGTTCATCGACCAGCGCCCCACCGGCGACGCTGGCCTCGGTGCATGGTTCCGGCCGGCCACGATCCACGACTTCGACGGCGACGGACAATCCGACTTCGCGGTGAGTTCGGCCCAGAGTTACACCGTGTACGACCGCGATCTGATCCCGAAGTGGAGCGCACAGGTCCAAGATGGCAGTGGCTGGGCCGCCGGCACCGCCTTCGACTTCCTCGGCGATGGCTTCGCCGACGCGATGTACGCCGACGAGACCAATCTCTACGTCTTCGACGATGTCGGCATGCGGCTGATGGAGGTCGCCCGCAGCTCCAAGACCCTCATCGAGTACCCGGTCGTGGCCGACGTCGACAACGACGGCTCGGCGGAGATCGTGGTGGTGTCGAGCAACGACTGGGACGACAACCAGACCGCGCCCAGCGTGCAGGTGATCCGCGACGCCCAAGATCGGTGGATCCAGGCCCGGCGCATCTGGAACCAGCACACGTACCACGTGACCAACGTGCGCGAGGACGGCACCATCCCCGCGTTCGAGCCGCGCTCGTGGGAGCTGCTCGGCACGTACCGCACCAACGCCCAGATCGAGGGCGGCTCGGTGTGTCTGCCGCCGCCGGCGGGCTGATCCTCAGCGGCTGACGCCCACGACGCGCCAGCTGCCGAACTTCTTCTCGAGCACCAAGATGACGTAGTCGCTGCCGATCTTGGTGAGACCGAACAGCCGCCCTGCACCCTCCTGGATGCCCGCCGGCACGCTGCCGAAGACCTTGCGGAGGCCGGCGGCGGTGTAGACGTTGGCGGCCTTGGGCTTCCCCTGCCCCTTGGCCTCCGCGTGCATCGTCGACAGCAGCTCGCGCAGCTCTTCGCGGGTGCGCGCGGCGACGTTGTCACCCGCGAGAAACGGCAGGCTCGAACGCGCCACCGTGCGATCGAACTCGCCTTCGGCAAAGTAGTGCAGCCACTCGTTGGCGACCTTGCGGGCGTCGGGATCGTCGGCATCGACGTCGCCGTCCCCGGGCGAGCCGCCGGAGCCTTCGCCATCGCCGTGACCATCGCTTTCGCCATCGCCGTGACCGTGACCATCGCCCGGGCCGTGGGCGTGCCCCTCGGGCGCTGCAGGTCCCTCGGCGATGCGCTGGGCCTTGGGCTTCGCGAGCCGCCGCCCGAGCGCCTCGCGCTCACCCCGGGAGCCACGGACCACCGCGTCGGGATCGGGCCTGTCGCCCGAGCCGGCGTTGTCGAGGATGAACGGCGACGCGCCGAACGTACCGCACGCCCGCTCGTCGCGGTGGAACGCCCAATGCAGATAGACCTTGCCGTTGCCAGACTGGATCTCGCGCGGCGGATCGGGGAACGGGCCCGACGAGTAGATGACCTCGCGCGCGGCCGCATCGAAGGCCATGTTGCCCGAGTGCCGCACGGTGCTGACCTTCTCGATGTTGCCATCTCGGTCGAGCACGATCTCGACGCGCGACCACAGATCGAACTTGTTGAGCGGATGGCTGCGCCCCTGGGTGTCGAGCTGCTCGAGGAAGCCCCAGGCCCACGCGTCGTGGATCGAGCGGTGCATCTGCGCGATGAAGCGCGCGAACGGATGCTTGCGCGAGCGCAGCGCGGTCTGATTGCCGACCTTCACCTCCGAGACCATGTTCTCGAGCGGTGACTGGTAGTGGGCGCGGACGTCCTCCCAGACACCTTTGGTCTTGGATGCATGGGCACCGTCGGGGCGCTGCGGTGCGCTCTTGTCCTTGCCGAACAGCGCGACCAGATCCTTGGGCCGCGGCCGGAAGCGATACATCGGATCGTTCGCGTCGGTCCGCGCCTGCGCGTTGCGCTTGGCGATCGTCGCTTCCTTCTTCCGATCGCGCTGCAGCTTGCCGTCGGTGGCCTCCTCGGCGAGGGCCTCGTGGGCGTCTTGGGCCATGTGGTGGTCGCGGGGCTCCACCTCGCGCATCGCCAGCAGGCTCTTGGGCTTCGGGTCGTCTTGCTGGGGCCGCTCTTCGACCGGGGATGGCGGCGCTTTCGGGGAGCTCTTCGCCGCCGCCGCGGGCCGCTCGATCTGCTGGGCGATGCGATCCTCGTTGGCGACGCCGGGCTTCGTCTCCGGGCTCGGCTCGACCTGCGCCGCCTTGGGCTGGAGCGCGTCCTTCTCGAGGTTGGTCACCGCCGACCGCGTCTGCTCCTGCACATCGCGGTTGACGTTGGAGAGGTAGTCGAACTCGGTCGGTGAGTCCTTCTCGTCGAGCTCGTCGGGCTGCTCGACCATCTTGAGCTGCTGCTCGACCAGCTCGACGGGCTGCGCCGGCTCGGGTTCGGGTTCGGGTTCGGGCTCGGGCTCGGGCTCGGGCTCGGGCTCGGGCAGCTCGGCGAACTCGATCTCGGGCAACTTGGGCTTGGGCTCGAGCTTGCGCCGCGGCTTGGGCCGGGGCGGCTCGGGCTCCGGCGGCACGGGCGGCTCGATGATCTCGGGCTTGGGCTCGGCCGGGCGCAGCTCGAGGTAGGTGACCTCCTGGCGATCGGGCACCGCGAGCGGGTCGGCCTGGACCAACACGCACAGGCCATACACGAGCCCGCCGTTCGCCCCCGCCGAGCCAAGGGCGAACGCGAGCAGCGCGAGCCAGCTGGCGCGGCGACGACGGGCCAAGGTGGCGCTAGCCTAGCATGCGTCCGACCGCCGTCGCGCATCAGGGGACGGGCGCGGGCGCACGCTCGCCGGCGGCGGCGGGGAGGAAGGCACCGAGGTTCGCAGGCTAGTGCATCCGGCGATAGACGCCGACGACCTTGCCCAGGATATCGACGCTGCGGAACTCCGAGCGGTTGACATAGATCGGCTCCATCGCGGAGTTCGCCGGCTGCAACCGGACGCGGTCGGCCTCGAGGAAGAAGCGCTTGCAGGTCGCCTCGCCGTCGATGAGCACGACCACGATCTCGCCGGTCTCGGCCGAACTCTGCTTGCGCACGAAGATGTAGTCGCCGTCGAAGATGCCGTCGTCGATCATGCTCTGGCCGCGCACGACCAGGCCAAAGACGTCCTTGGCACGCACGGCGCCGAGGAAGTAGCGGTCGACCACGACGCGGTCGATGACGTTCTCTTCGGCGAGGATCGGGGCGCCGGCGGCGACGCGGCCCAGGATGTCGATCTCGATGTCTTCGCGCGGCTCGCGGACGTCGACCGGGCGCAGCGCCCGGCTCTTGAGCTCCTCGCGGACGAGGTAGCCCTTGCGCTCGAGCGCCTTGAGGTGATCGTTCACCCCGTTGGTCGAGCGGATGCCCATGTGCTCACCGATCTCGCGCAGCGTCGGCGGATAACCGCGCGCTGTCAGGCAGTCGGTGATGTAGTCCAGGGCCTGACGTTGCCTGTCGGTCAAATCCGGGCGCACGGGGCGATCTCCATGGGAGGGGGAGGGGCTGTTCGCTGTCCTGAGCATGTCGTGCACTCGCTGCGATGGCGGACGGAGAGCCGCGTGCGCCTGGCGCGCGACACTGAACGTGTGTACCCCAAGCGTGGGGACGGGTCAAGCGACGGACTCCGCGCGTACTGGTCGCCCGCACAGCCTGCCAGGAAAGCCAGCGTGGACCAAGAAACTGGCTGTGTCATGATCGGGGGGCGCCGCGGCCTGGCTGCCCCGTCGCCAAGGACGTCAAACCATGCCCCTGTTGCTCCTTCGCGCGATCATCACCGGTTTTGGTTACAAGCTCGGCACCGAGCTCGGTCGCTACGTCGTCGACCGGTTCGGTCGGAAGAAGGTCGCGCCCCCGGCGGCCGGCGAATCGGAGATGCCCGAGGGCATGCCCGCCGATCCGGCGGCGCCCGGCGGTCCGACACCCAAGGAGTCCGCCGCCTGACTGCCGTGTCGTGGAGCCCCGCCGGGGTCGGGCTCAGCCCTCCTCGGCGTCGTCCTTCACGCTGATCTCGGACGACTGCTTGGTGATCTTCGGCTGCGTCGTGCCGTCGGCGGCCCGCGAGAATTTCACCTGCATGTGGACGTCGACGACCAGCCCCGAGATGACCTGCTGCAGCAGGTCCACAGCGTCCATCTTGTCGAGGAAGCTGCGCAGCTCCGAGGTCGCGATGCGCATCAATTCCTCTTTGGTCGCCTGGGTCACCCCGGTGACCAGGTCCTGACCGCGGCGCAGCGCCGACTCGGGGTCGAGCAGTCCTTGGAGCTGGTCCCCCAGCCGCCCGAAGCGCGTCCGCTTGTCCTCTTCGCCGCCGCGTCGCCCGTCCCGTTCGTCGGTCATTTCCCGGCAACCATAGCGGATGCGCACCCCGATGGCGGATCGGCCCGCACGGCCCTGCCCTCCGCGAGCAGGCCGGCGAGTGCCGATTCGGTCCACGTCTGGCCCCAGCAACGTGCCGCTTCGCATTTGCCCTGCCCTTTCTCGTAGTTGGGATCACGCGGCGCCAGGGAAAAAAGCGCTGTTCAACCCTGCGAGGAATGTGGTACCCAGCCGCCCGCGTCCGCGGAATCGTCCCGTCACGAAAACGACGGGTTCTGGCGGGCGGCCCTCGACTTCGCGTAGGCTCACGAAGAGGACCTACATCTGACTACGTCTAACCTTCGACGCGCTCAGCCGCTCCGGCCGAAGTCGGACCGCCCAACCCCTGCCCCCAGGTGCCCATGACCGTCTATTTCCTCGGACATCTCCTCGTCGCGTCCGTCATCATCGGGCTGCTCGTCGCCACGCTCCGCGTGACCCGCCGCGCCTGAGTCCCGGGTCGGACGCTCCCGCCCCGCCGCCACTGCAGTCCTGGCGTCGCCGCGAGCTGCAGCGATTCGGCCCCCCATGCAGAGTCAGGCTCCTCACCGGCCCAGCGCCTTCCTCCCGGCAGCGGGGCCCTCCGAGGCGCTGCCGCGGTGGCGGGATCAGGACCTCCGCGAGATCAAGCTGCTGCTGACCGGCGACTCGGTCGTCGACTGGCACCGGCTCGACCTCAGCGACCCCGAGGACGTCCGCCGGCTGCTGCGGGTCAACAGCATCGACGTCGACAACCCCGACGATCTGCGGCGCCTCGACGAGCTGCGGGTGCGCGCGGTCCACTACCTCACCGAGAACCTGGGCCTGCGCCTCGACGAAGCCGTGGTGTCGGGGGTTCCGGTCGTCGAGCTGCCCCTGCTCGCGTCGGGCAAGGGCCGCACCCAGCGGCACTCGTGCGTGCTGCTGAAGGTGATGCACATCATGTATCACCTCGACGCCCGCGAGCTGCGGACGTTGCTGACGATCCCCGACCACTCGCTGTACGAGTTGGTCGAGCAGTCGATCATGGTGCTGTTCGACGAGCTGCGGGGATCGGGCGTGCCGGTGGTCGAGTTCGCGTGGTCGCGCAAGACGCCCGACTCCTTGGTGACGAAGCTCCTCGTCAAGCGCGACAGCAGTGCGGCCCGCGTCTTCGACCGCCTGCGATTTCGCGTGGTGGTCGAGCGCTACGAGGACGTGCTGCCCACCCTGCACGTGATGTTGCAGCGCTTCATACCGTTCAACTACGTGGTACCGGGCCAGACCGTCAACAGCCTGGTCGACGTCGAGTCGCCCGGTGAGCGCCGCGCCGGGGTGGCCCCGTCGCCGCCGGGCACCCCGCAGCGCGTCGAGGCGCCCAACGAATTCTCGGCGACCGGCTATGCCGTGCTCAACTTCATCGCCGATCTGCCGGTGCGCGTCGACGCGCTGCTGCTGGGCGAGCAGGACCGTGGCACCGGCAACGTCGTGTTCGTGCTCGCGGAGTTCCAGGTGATGGATCGCGCGACCGCGATCGCCAACGAGAAGGGCGAGAGCTCGCACGCCGCCTACAAGGTGCGGCAGCACCAGCGGGTGCGCGAGCGCTTGCTGCGTGGGCCGCGAAAGGGCGGCCCCGGGGCCGCCGACTCCGGCGAGGGCGACACCGACCGCAGCGGGGCGATACTCCTCTCGCTCGCGCCCTCGGGCGACGGCAAACCCGAGCTCTGAGAGAGCGACAGCGAACGGGAGGGGGAAGAAATGCGCCGGGCTCTGCCCGGTGGAAGGGGGACCGGGCCGGTCCCCCAGAAGGACCGAGTTCCGCGCCGTCCGGGCGGCTCACCGGCCAGGCGGCTCGGTCGCCGCGGGCGCGGCCACCTCGAGGTCCCAGTGCACCGTCGCGAGGTGCGGTCGACACGTCGACTCGCCGCACGACACGTACAGCACGTGGGCGTCGACGCCGTAGCGCCCGGGCGCGGCCGGGGCGACCACACGCACGCGGATCCGCGGCTGGGTCGCCTGCGGATCCACGACGTCGCGGCTGTCGAAGCGGTTGGGCACCAGCTCGACGTCGGGCGAGGTCAACCAGAGATCGATCGGCGCTCCGGCGGCCGGCGTGTCGAGGATCGTCACCGACAGCTCGACCGTCGTCCCCGGGGCCGCCGTGGCCGGCACCTGCGCGCTGACACGGCCAGGCGGCGGCGTCATCGGCATCGCCAACTCGACCAACAGACGCAAGATGGCGACGATCGTCACGGGGGCAGACCGCAGACTATCATTCGCTGGCGCCCACGCGGCGGACGCGGTTGCGGCCGTGCTCCTTGCACCAATACAGGGCCTGATCGGCGCGTTCGATCAGCCCGAGGCGCTCTTTGCCGTCCTTGGGGTACGACGCGATGCCCATCGAGATGGTGACCTTGAAGCTGCCGTTCTCCGACGACAACGCGAGATCGCCGATCTCTTCGCGCAATCGGTTGGCGAACGCCTCGGCGCCGGCGCCGTCGGTGTCGGGCAGCACCAGTACGAATTCCTCGCCGCCATAGCGCGCGACGATGTCGACCTTGCGCGCCCGCCCAGCGAAGATCGCCGCCACCTTCTTGAGCACCTGATCGCCGACGGGGTGACCGTAGGTGTCGTTGATGCCCTTGAAGTGATCGATGTCCGTCAGGATGACGCTGTACTTCTGATCGCTGCGCTCGGCCAGCGCGTGCATCAGCGCGAGGCGCTCCTGGAACGCCCGATGGTTGGTGAGCCCGGTGAGACCATCGGTGGTCGCGCGCTCCTCCATCTGTTGGTACATGCGCGCGTTCTGCAGGCTGACGCCGACCTGGTGGCCGATGACCCGCAGCATCTCGCGCACCGCGGGCCCGAACACGTGGGGTCGCGCCGACGCCAGCGTGATCGCGCCCAAGACCTCGTCGCCGCGGGACAGCGGCAGCACGATGAGGCTCTTGGCGTTGCGCAGCCGGGTACGGGCCGTCCACACCACCGCCTCGGGATCGGCGAGCTCACCCGACGCGGGCATGTAGTGGCGGTTCTTCACCGCCATCGCCACCAGCGAGGTGGTGTCATCGAACTCGAGTCCGGTCAGGCGCGCGGCGACCTGCTGCCACAGCTCGCCTTCGCCTTCGCCGCGGGCGGCGTCCACCGCGAGCACGCGGTGACGCTCGCCGTCGGTGCCGGTGCCCGTGCCGGTGAGGACCGCGAGATCGAACGGCGCGATCGCCCGGACGGCGGCGAAGGTCTTCTCGTAGACGTCCTCGAGGGTGAGCGCCGAGTTCAGCAGCTCGCTGGCGCGGTAGAACTGCTCCTGCTCGTACTTGCCGCGCTCGACGGCGCCGAAGACCCGCTCGTGCTCGACGACGCGCAAGATATGGGCGGCGGCGCGCTCGAGCACGCGCTGCTCGTCGTCGCCGAACGGACGATCGCCGCAGCGATCGGCGCACAGGATCCCGCGCAGGCCGTTGCCCTCGAGCAGCGGCACCGCGCATAGATCGGTGACCGGCTCGGGCCCGCGGTAGTACGGCGGCAGGCGGCGGCCGCCCAGGGCGTGCAGCCGCAGCGGCTTGGGATCGGCGAGCACACCGACGAGCACGCCGGGGTTCGCGAGCTCGGGCGAATCGGCGAGTAGCTCGCCGGCCGAGGCCAGCTCCTTGATCACCAGGGTCGGTACACGCCGGCTGCCGCCCCCTTCCCTGGGCGCCTCGCACCACAGCAGCACGGCGGTGTGCAGCCCCATCGAGGTCCGCAGCAGCTCGAGGCTGTGGAACACCTGCTCGTGGATGTTCTCGACGGCGGCGTGGACCATGCGGATCTCTTCGTCGGCGCGGCTGCGCGCGCGGGATCCTGCCGGCAGCTGCGAGGCGATGAGGCGGAAGTCCTTGGCCTCCTGGCGCATCCGCGACAGCTCGCCCTCGATGCGGCGAGCATGCTCGGCGCGCAAGCGACGGGTCAAGCTGCCCAGGACCAGGCGGTTGCCCAGGGCGAAGAACGCGATGAAGCTGGCGTGCTGCGCACACAGCATCCACGCCCCATGGGTCCCTATGCGCGCGGCGAGGATCGCCTCGAGGGCGAAGGCCGCGGCCAGCACACCGATGACGCCTACGCGCGTGCGCTGCACGACGAGCACGAACGAGACCAGGGCATAGACCATCGGATGGAGGAACGAGCGCGCTCCGCCGCTCATCGCCACCAGCACGTAGACGCCGGTGACCAGCGGCACGCCGAGCTCGAGCTCGCGCCAGCTCGGCGAGCCGAGCTCGATGCCACGGACGCCGCGGGTCGGCAAGACCTCGCGCGCGATCGCCCAACCGAGCGCGGTCGCGAGCAGCGTCACGAGCGACAGCACCCCGAGCTCGGCGCGGGCGAGCGCGGCCGTCGAGAGCCGACCCGTCAGCAGCAGCGGCCAGCAAGCCACGGCCACGAGCAGTGGCCAATGACTCGCGAGCCCACGGCGGGCGTGCCACATGGTGCGGGCGAGCGCGGTCATGGTGTCTTCGTCTGCGCGTGGACGCGCTCGACCTCGAAGACCACTTCGCCGGGGGCGATGAGGTTGAGATCTTCGCGGGCGATGCGGGCGACCTCGTCGGGATCGGTCTTGAGCGCGCGGACCTCGGCGGAGAGCGCGGTGATCTCGCCTCTGAGCACGCGGTTGGACTCGGCGATCACGTCACGCTCTCGTCGCACGCGCTCGAGCTCGTCGCTCTGCGCGGCGCGCTCGAGCTGGGTCGGCCCCCAAGCCACCAGCGCGGCGACGGTGGTGGCGATCAGAATCCGGTTTGCCCAGTGCATCGAAGCCTGGCGGCAACGTACTGGGGCGCACGATCCGGCAGCAAGAAACCGGCTGCGGCGGCCCCTGGGAGGGCCGGCGGCGGCGCGCTTTGGGCCCGCGCAGCGGCACGGCGGACCGATTCGGCGCGCCCGGGACCGCGTGGAGCGCGGGCTACCGGCCGTGCAAGATGCCGAGCCGCTCGAGGCCGCAGCCCTTCGCGGCGTCCATCACCCGGATCACGAACTGGTGTTGGGTCGCCTCGTCGGCGCGGATGTTCACGCTGGTGGTGCTGTCGGCCTCGGCGGCCGCACACAGGCGCATCTGCAGCTCACGGTCGTCGACGCCCTTGCCGTCGACCTCGATGCCGCCATCTTTTCCGATCGTCACGACCACCGACTTGGGCTCCTGGGTGACGTCACGGTTCTTGGCCTTGGGCAGCTTCACCCGGAACGACGGGTTGGTCTGGAAGGTCGAGGTGAGCACGAAGAAGATGAGCAGCTGGAACACCACGTCGATGAGCGGCGTGAGATCGATGCTGAGCTCGGCGCGACGGCTACGGCGCTTGGCGTGCGGCCCCGAGAAGCTCACGTGTCGTCCTCTTGGGTGGCGACCGGATTGGTCGCAGGGGCGCGGCGACGCGGCTCGGCCTTGTCCTGCTGGGCGCGGGCGTCGGCGCGGGCGTCGGCGCGATCGTGGTCACCGAGCAGGTCCACCATGCCCAGCGCGTCTTCTTCCATGTCGACCACGAGGCGCTCGTTGCGACCCTGCAGGAACTTGTAGATGACCAGCATCGGGATGGCGACGACCAGGCCATACGCCGTGGTGATGAGCGCCTGCCAGATGCCCTCGGCGAACGCGTCGGGTCCGACGGCGCCGCTCTTGTAGGCCTCGACGAAATTCTTGAACACCTGGATCATGCCGACCACGGTGCCGAGCAGGCCCAGCAGTGGGGTCACCGCGGCCACCGTGCCGACGATCTCGACGTTCCGGGCCATGCGCGCGACCTCGCGGTTGCCGACCTCCTCGACCGACTCCTTGATCTCGTCGCGGGGCTGGCCGTTGCCGTGGGTGCGCAGGCCGGCGGCGAGGATGAGCGCGATGCTCGAGCGGTTCTCCTCGCACAGCAGCAGGGCTTCGCTGGTCTTGCGCTTGGCCACCAGGCCGCGGATGCGATCGACGAACGCACGTGGCAACACCCGGGCGCGCTGCAGCGACCACAGCCGCTCGATGAACACCGCGACGCCGATGATCGACGCGCCGAGGATCGCCCACATGAGCGGACCCCCCTGCTCGAACAGTTCCCTGACCTCCATGCGTGCGTGCTCCGGTCGTCACCCCACCCGAAAAGCCCGCGCAGGCTCGGGGGAGACCGGCTGGATCATGGTCGCCGGGCGTCCTGGGGGCAACCTTCCGGACATGGGTGGGCGGTGGTTTTGGTGCGCGGGCACGGGCGCGGCGCAGAAGGTGCCCGGAGGTTGGGCCGCGGGTGTCGCCAGCCCGCCGCCGAGCAGCCGACCCCGCCGCATGCTGTCCACGCCCCACCCGCATCGCGCACTTGACGTCCCGCCATCTGCCGGTGTACCCAAGCGGCCCGCACGGCGAGCACGCCGTGGGTAGACCGCGGGGGTATAGCTCAGCTGGGAGAGCGACGCGCTGGCAGCGCGTAGGTCAGGGGTTCGAGTCCCCTTACCTCCACGACGGAACGGGCAGCAGGGTCACTCCTGACTGCCCGCTCTCGGTTTTGCGCCGACTTGGCTTTGCAGGCATCCTCGTCCCCATGCCGCGAGCGCCCGCACGCCGCTGGACCTTGTCGCTGTTGCTGGGCGCCTGCGGTGGCGGCGAAGCCGACCCGCACACCGGCACGACCGGCACCGGCGAAGCGCCGGCCTCGACGCTGGCCACGACGTCGCCGACCGGCGCGACCGGCGAGTCCGCCTCGAGCTCGGGCACCGCGTCCGGCGAGTCGACCGCACCGACGACCACGGACACCCCCGCCGACACGAGCACCGGCGATCCACCCGTCGGCACGCTCGAGGTCTATTGGATCGACACCGAAGGCGGCGCGGCGACCCTGGTGGTCGCGCCCGAGGGCCCGCTGATGCTCATCGACGCCGGCTTCCCGGGCGACCGCGACGCCGATCGCATCGCCGAGGTGGTCCAAGGCGAGGTCGGCCGCGACACGATCGAGCTGCTCGTGGTGACGCACTACCACGTCGACCACGTCGGCGGCGTCCCCGACCTGGCCAGTCGCGTCACCATCGACGCGTTCTGGGATCACGGCGACAGCATCGAGGCCGGCGGCGGCCAGGGGCTCTCGCTGTGGCAGGACTACCTGGCAGTGGCCGATGGCCGACGCACGGTGGTCGCCGCCGGCGAGGCGCGGGAGTTCGGCGGCCTGCAGCTCGACATCGTCGCGTCCGACGGCACCGTCGTGGACGCGCCACTGCCCGGCGCCGGCGCGGCCAATCCCGCCTGTGATGGCGCGCCGAGCATGGATCCCCAGACCGACGAGAACCCGCGCAGCGTGGGCATGGTGATCCGGTTCGGCGCGTTCGATCTGCTGGATCTCGGCGATCTGACGTGGAGCCTCGAGGATCAGCTCGCCTGCCCCGTCGATCGCATCGGTCCCATCGATCTCTACCAGACCACGCACCACGGGCTGAACACCTCGGGCGCGATCCAGCTGGTGCACGCCATCGACCCTGTGGTCGCGGTGATGAACAACGGCCCGCGCAAGGGCGGCTCGCCCTCCGCGTTCGAGCACGTCGTCTCGGCGCCGGGGAGCCCGGATCTGTGGCAGCTCCACCGCGCGCTCGAGACCGACCTCGAGCACAACGCGCGCGACGATCTCACCGCCAACTTCGAAGAGGGCCAAGGCGACGCTGGCGCGTGGATCCACGCCCGCGTCGAGTCCGACGGCACCTTCGTGGTGACCAACGGGCGCAACGGTCACGCCCGCAGCTACGCGTCGCGCTGACTCCTCCCGTCACCCGCCGCGGCGATCGGCGAACCGCATCAGCTCGCCCAGCGCCCGACGCATCACCTTGGCGTCGGCGAAGCGCTCCTCGGGATCCTTGCCGCAGCAGGCCTGGAAGAAGCCGTCGATCGCGTCGGCGAGTTCGGTCGCGGTGTCGCTGGGCAGATACGCGCTGGGCATCGTGGGTGTGCGCTCGCGGTGGCAGCGGAACAGCGCCCGCGGATGCTCGTCGAAGGTGTCCTCGAATGGGTGGTGCCCGGTGACGCCCTCGAAGAACGTCATGCCCAGCGCATAGAGATCGGCGCGGTGATCGATGGGTCCCGCCGGCCGGGTCTGCTCGGGGGCCATGTACCGCGGATCGCCGAGCACGAGCGTGGGATCGTCGGCACGCGGATCGCCGAGGTCACGGGCGACGCCGAAATCGAGCAGCTTCACGATGCGCAGCTCCGGATCATAGGGATCGCGGGTCACGAAGATGTTCGCCGGCTTCACGTCGCGATGCACGACACCGCGCACGTGGATGTGCTGCAGGGCGTCGAGCACCCCGCGGAAGATCTCGAACAGCACGTGCATCGACACCGTGCGCCCGCCCTCGAGCGCATCGCGGAAGTCGCGGCCCTCGAGGAACTCCATCGCGAACCAGAACAGCCCGTGCTCGCGCGTGGTGCCGACGTCGAGCACACGGACCAAGTTGGGGTGGGCGAAGCCGCCGCCCAGACGGGCCTCGAGGCGGAAGCGACGCTGCTCGGTCTCGGGCACGTCGGCCTTCATCACCTTGAGGGCGACGTAGCGGTTCATCAAGGGGTCGAAGGCCTTGAACACCTTGCCCATGCCGCCCTCGCCCAGCGGCCCGACGATCTGGAAGCGCTTGCTGAACGCGATGACGGTGCCCGGCGGCAGATCGGGGGTCGCCAGCGGCTCGGCGGCGGCATCGCTCGGCGACGCTGCATGCAGGCCGGTCGGTCGGGTGTCCATGACGCGACTACGCTATCAGCCGCGGCGACGCCGTGGGCGCTGGCGATTCAGCCGCCGGTGGTGCCGGCATCGTCCGCGTCATCCGCGTGGGGGACCGGCTCACGGGTGCCGTCGTCGGGTCCACCGGTCTCGGTCCGCGTCGACGCCGTGGGATCGTCGCCCGTGTCCAGTCCGTCGACGTCCGTGTCGCCGCCCGTCGATGTGTCTGCGCCCGCGGACTCGCCGTCGCCGTCGCCGGCGGTGGCACCGGGATCGGATGCGCCCGACTCGCGACCGCCCGACTCGCCCGTGCCCGACTCGCCGGGCGCACCGGTCGCGAACCCGGGCCCGTCGGTGCCGCCACCGGTCTCGCCGGGTTGCGTCCCGGGATCGTCGTCGTCGCTCGAATCGTGGTGGTCCGAGTCGTCGTCGTCTGAGTCGTGGGGCTCGTCGTCCCCTGCCGTGAAGCGTCCGAGTCCCTTGTCGCCGAGATCCACGCCGCCGACGCTCGAGCACGCCGAGGTGCCGATGAGACCCGCCAACATCGCGAACAGTGCCGCACGCGAACTGCGACCCGACACCAAACCCACGACTCGACTGTAGCACGCCCATCGTCGACGCCCAGCCCGCCGACGCGGCCTCGGCGATGCATCGGTGTCGCGACAGGACGCGACGCGCGTGTCATGGCGGCGATGTCATGCGCACGACCGCGCCATCGACCGCGACCTCATACGTGCCGGACGCGGCGCGCACTCGCGTCGGCGTTCCCTTCGCCATCGCGCGGGCGACCGTGAGTGGATGCGGATCGGGCAGCGCGACCACGATCGGATCGGCGTCCAGCACACCTTTGCCGTGGACCTCGAGCGCGCGCACCAACGCCGGCGGTTCGGGACGCTTGCCCCGTTTGGGCTTGCGCGGCTCCTCGGTCGCGAGCTCGAGGTCGGGACCGCCAGAGCCCTGCGCCAACGCGTAGACGACGGTGGCGATGCGCTGCGGCTTCCGTTTGTTACCGGTGGGCTCGGCCTGGAACCGATCGACGGTGTAAAACGCCTGCCCCGGGTGGCGTCGCTGCAGCTCGGCGGCGACGACGAGCAGCGCATCGATGCGTCGCTCCTCGACGCTGCCCCCGGGCACCTCGCCGTATAGCAGCTCGACGTCGATCACCCGATCGGGTCCGAACATCATCGCGACCATCACCCAGCGCTCGGCGTCGTCCATCCGCAGCGGCCCAGCGTTGGCCTTGGCCCCGGGCCAGCGGATGAACACCACCTGGCCCGAGGTGCCTTCGGGATCGATGTCGACCAGCGGGAGGATCACATCGCCGTCGACCGTGCCCATGCGATCGATCACCGTCGCCGTTGCGAGCTCGAGGGCGCGGCCGCCGACGTCAACCCAGCGACCGACGCGGGCGAGTTCCTCGAGATCGCCGCGGGGTACCGGCGTGTAGACCCCCGGCAGCTGCTCGGGTCGTCCGTCACCCACGCCGATCTCGGTGAGGAAGTCCTCGGTGCGTTCCTTGTCGCAGGCGGCCAGCGGCATCAACACGGCGAGACCCAGCACGCAGCGACGCATACCGGCCTGAGTACCACGGCGCTCCGGATCTCGGCTACACGGCAGGCGTCGCCGCTGCGCCCTGCGAAGTGGGCCGGCGGTCAGATGTCGGAGAATTTCTTGCCGCGGACCCGTACCCGCCGAAGGCCGTCTTGGAGGCGACGATGGGCCTCTTCGAGCGTCTCCCGATCGCCCGGCTCGGCGGCGTCGAGGTGCACCGAGAGGATCGCGAACGCGTCGTTCGCCGAGCGATACAGCGTGTCCCACTCGTCACGATGGATGCGCTCGCGCGACTTCGCGAACGCCTCGACCTCGGTCATCACCGAGTCGAAGCCGACGGTCGCCGCGTCGCGATCGATCTGCCCCGAACCGTACGCCGCTTCTGCGGACTGACGCGGACTGGCGTCGCGCTGCGTCAGATTGCGCGCGCGCGCCTGCATCTCGCGGCGCTCGCGGGACGCCGCCTCGCGGGCATCGGATGGCCGACCGTCGTCGTCGAGCGGGAGTTCGTCGACGACCTCGTGCATGCCGGGGTCGGCGATCCACCACCACAGGCCGGCGCCGGCCGCGAGGATCGGGAGCAGTACGAGTGCGGGGAGTCGCCAGCGCATGGTGCTTGGTCTCGGGACAACGTCGGAACGCCGAAGCGCCTACACTGCGCGGGCTCGGCGCAGCCGCTGCTCGAGCATTGTAGGATCGCGCCGGTGTCGTTGCCAGCCGACCTCGAATCCGCCGCGGCCACGCTGTACGCCGGGGCGCGTGAGGGGTTCATCAGCGCCAGGAACGCCCTCGCCAAGCAGGCGAAGGCCGCGGAGCACACCCCTCTCGCTGCCGCGATCGCGGCGCTGCCCAAGCCTTTGGCCACGGCGTGGGCGGTGGATCGCGTGTGGTGGGAGGCGCCCGCGTGTATCCGTGAGCTGTTCGCGGCGGCGGGCGAGCTGCGGGCGTCACTCGTCGCCGGTGGCGGGACCCACGGCACCGAACCTGCGCGCGCGCGACACCGGGCCGCGCTGCTGGCCGCGACCACACGGGCGGCCGGGTTCTTGCCGAGCGTGTCGATCGCCACGCGGCGGCGGCTCACCACCACGCTCGAGGCGCTCGCGGCCCTGGGTCGGTGGCCGCCGCCGGGACCGGGCTGTCTCGCGGCGGACCTCGACCCGCCCGGCTTCGAATCGCTGGGCGCGATGCCGACGCTCGTGCCCGCGATCGACGACGCCGAGTCGAGCGCCAACGACGACGACGAGTCGAGCGCCAACGACGACGACGACGCGGCCGATGCTGCGGCGGCCGACGCTGCGGCGGCCGATGCTGCCGCGGCGGCGCTGCGCTGTGCCGAAGTCCGGCTGCAGGTGTGCCGCGAGCAGCACGACGCGCTCGTGGTGGTGCATCGCGAGGCCCACGCTGCGACCGTGCAGGCGGCCTCGGCCCTCGCCCGCGCCCAGGCCCACCACGTCGCCCGCATCGCCGCCGAGCAGGGATGCCTGCGTGACCTCGGCCAGCGCAGCGCCGAGTTCGAGGCCGCGCGCGCGGCCCACCACGCGGCGAGGGCCGCACTCGTCGTGCTGCGCCGCGCGCAGTGATCGCGGCCCGGCACGCTCGGCGCTGCCGTGAACGGGCCGCCACGCAGATCGCATGATGGTCGCGTCCGGGTGCAGTGTGGGGGTTTGGCGCCGCGAACGGGATTTGCCCCTCGCCGGGTGCCGACGGCCTGCTAGATTCGCCGCCGCAGTGGTGCGGCCCCCCGCGTTCAGACCATCGCGCGGCACCCGGCGCGCTCGCGCCCGTGCGCCACGGACCCTCGGCTGCGTCACACGTGGAGGCACACTCGCGGCTGCGCTCGCAGTCGCGATGCTCGTCGGCGGCGCGATGGAGGCACGCGCAGCGCCGGCGGCCGAAGACGATCCCGCGGCGCGGATCATCCCGCCGCAGCTCATCGAGTCGGTCACGATCGAGTACCCCGCCGATGTCGCGGCGCGGAACGAGCCGCCCAAGGGCGAGGTCATCGTTCGCTTCGTCGTCGGCATCGATGGCGTCCCCAAGGAGATCGCCGTCGAGACCGGCGTCGATCCGCAGCTCGACGCGCTCGCCACGGACGCGGTCGCGCGCCTGCGGTACCAGCCCGCTACGCTCGACGGCGAGACCATCGAGATCGCGACCCGCATCGCGATCCCGTTCATGCCGCCCGCCCCTGCGCCGCAACAGCCGCCCGTCCGCGATCCCGACGTGCAGCCGGGCGACGGGCCGCCCGGTGACACCGCACCGGCCGACACCGAGCCAGGCGAGGCGCTGCCCGGCGACGCCGGCGTCGGCGGCAGCACCGACGATCCCAATGCGCCGCTGCGCCTGACCGGCACCATCCTCGAGGCCGGTCAGCGCACCCCCGTCGAGGGCGCCACCATCACGATCGTGCCGGCGCCCGAGGGCACCGAGACCGGCCGCGTCAAGAAGCGCGAGTACGACGACATCGCGGTGCCGCGTTGGCAGGCGACCCGCCGCGCCGACGCCCAGGGCGTGTTCACGGCCCGCGGCATCGAGCCGGTGCGGGTGCGGGTCATCGTGCTCGCCCCCGGCTTCGAGCGCATCGAGTACGTCGAGCAGCTCGCGGCCGGCAGCAGCCTGGAGGTCAAGTACTACCTGCAGCGGCTGCCCGACAATCCCTACCGCACAGTCGTCCGCAGCACCCGCGAGGACCGCGAAGAGGTCGCCCGTCGTACCATCACCCCCGAAGAGATCGGGAATCTTCCGGGAACCCAGGGCGACGCGCTCAAGGCCCTACAGAACTTCCCCGGCATCGCGCGTGCGCCGTTCGGGCTCGGCTTGCTCGCGATCCGCGGCACCGGCCCCAACGACTCCGCGGTGTTCATCGGCCACCACGAGGTGCCGCTTCTCTACCACTTCGGTGGGCTGACCTCGGTGTTCAACGCCGACATCCTCGAGCGCATCGACTTCATCCCCGGCAACTTCGACAGCCGCTACGGCGACGCGCTCGGCGGCATCATCGACGTCCAGCCGCGCAAGGGTCGTCGCGACGGCTACCACGGCTACGTCGACGCCGACGTGTTCGACGCGGGATTCCTCGTCGAGGGTCGCCTGGGCAAGGGCTCGTTCGCCATCGCGGCCCGTCGCAGCTACATCGACCTCATCTTGCCGGCGGTGCTGCCCGACGACGCGGGCATCGATCTCTCGGTGGCGCCGCGCTACTGGGACGACCAGGTCCTGTTCGACTACCCGGTCGCCGGCGGCAACCTGTCGGTGCGCGTCTTCGGCAGCTCCGACAAGCTCCGGCTCATCGCCTCGGACGCCAACGAGATCGAGACCGACGATCGCGACCGCTTCGAGACCTCGCAATACTTCCACCGCGCCGATCTGGTCTACACCAAGCGCAAGGGGCCCTGGGAATTCCTGATCACGCCCTCGTATCGTTACGATGCCCTCGACTTCGGGATCAGCGACGTGTTCCAGTTCGATCTCGGCGTGCACAACCTGACGCTGCGCGCCGAGGTCTCCCGTCGCTTCTCGAAGCGCGCGATGTGGCGGGTCGGCACCGAGTTCCGGGCCGGGCGCTTCACCGTCGAGGTCGATGCGCCGCCTCTGGCCGCGATCTCGTCCGGCTCCACCGGCACCCAGCTGCAGAGCCGCCAGACCGGCTGGCTGGTGACGCCCGCCGTGTACTCCACCGTCGATTACAGCCCCGTCGACGCGGTCACGCTCTCGCCCGGCGTGCGGGTGAGCTATTTCGGCGGGAGCTACAACCGCGCGGCGGTCGAGCCCCGCCTGCGCGGCGCGGTTGCAGTGGCCAAGGACACCGTGCTCAAGGCCGGCGTGGGCATGTTCGCCCAGGCCCCGGCGGCGGTGGAGTTCAGCGCGGTCTACGGCAACCCGCGCGTGGCGCTGGAGAAGGCGATCCAGACGAGCGTCGGCGTCACCCAGAATCTGCCCTACGGCATCAGCATCGATGGCACGGCCTATTACACCCATCTATACGACGAGGTGGCGCCGTCGACCTCGCTCGTGCGGCGGCCCGACACGCAGCTCGGCCCCGAGGTCTTCGCGAACAGCCAGACCGGCCGCACGTACGGCCTCGAGATCCTGGCACGCAAACAGCTGACGGGATCGGTGTTCGGCTGGGTCGCGTACACGCTCAACCGCAGCGAGCGTCGCGAGGCGCCGGGCGAACCGCTGCGCGTCGCCGACTTCGACCAGACCCACATCCTCACCTTGATCGGGGTGTGGAAGCTGCCCAAGAACTGGCAGATCGGCGGCCGCTTCCGCCTGGTCTCGGGCAACCCGTTCACGCCGGTCACAGGTGCGGTGCTCGACGCCGCGTCGGGCTCGTATCTCCCCATCGACGGCCCCCGCAACTCACGTCGTCTGCCGGCGTTCCACCAGCTCGACCTCCGCGTCGACAAGACCTTCGTGTATCGCCTCGTGAAGTTCTCGCTGTATCTCGACGTGCAGAACGTCTACAACCGGCAGAATTCCGAGTTCGTGAACTACGCATACGATTTCTCGGCGCGCATGTTCATCCCCAGCTTGCCGATCATCCCGTCGATCGGCACTCGCCTCGAGTTCTGATGGCACGCCGTATCGCATCGCTGATCGCCCTGGGCGCCCTCGCCGTGGCCGCGTGCGGCGAGGAGCTGCCGGTGGTCGAGCGCATCGCTGCGACCCGGCCGCTGGCGATCCGCGTCGAGGTCGACGCTGTGCCCGGCGAAGACGCCGAGCTCACCGCCGCCGAGGCCCTGCCCCTGCAGACGGCGACCCTCTTGCCGCTGTTCGCCGATCCGGACGGTCCGATCGACGACGTCCGCATCGCCGCCGTGCTCGAGCCGGTGTGGATCGCGTGCAACCTGCAACCGACCCAGGGCCTGTTCGGCTGCATCTCGCAGGCGGTGCCGCTGGATGTCTCAGACCTGGTCGACTGCCCCGCGCCCGATCCTTCCGGGTTCGATCCATCCACAGGCGTGCTGCCGAGCCAGCCGAGCCCGTGCCGCATCACCACGGAGGATCCGGCGCGGCCTCGCTACACGGTGCCCATCGATCCCACGTATCTGCTCGGCGGCGACATCGAGCTCACGATGGTCGCGCACCGCCCCGACGAGGGCACCACGGCCGCTTGCCTCGAGGCGCTGCTCGGCGGCGGCGACTCCGATCCCGGGTGCCTGTTCGTGACCCAACGGCTCGCAGTCGGCCCCGACGCCGCCCTCGTCCAGCTCGCCGAGCAGTTCGGCGTGCCGAGCTCCGCGCTGCCGGCGGTGCCCGACGAGATCCCCGACGCCGATCGCCACCCACGCATCGGCGAGGTGCGCGTGGCCGCGTTCGCGGACGACAGCGAGGACGCCGCGATGATCGGCACGTTCACCCCCGCAGCCGGCGACGTGATCGAGCTGCCGTGGGGCTCGAACCTCCAGCTCGAGATCGAGGCGTCGCCCGACGATCTCCAGACCTACCTCGTCGTCGGCGACAGCTTCACCGAGCGCACCGAGTTCTACGAGGGCTCGTGGTTCGTGACCTGGGGATCGCTGCTGGCGCCTAGCAGCGACGATCCGCTCTCGCGCAACACGTGGACGCTGCGGCGGGCTGATCAGGACCTCAGCGACGTGCCGGTCTCGGGTCTGGCCACGCTGATCTATGTGCTGCGCGACGATCGCCAGGGCGTCACCTGGACCCACTTCCAGATCCGCGTGACCGGCTCACCCGACTGAGCGCGAAGAAACCCCCTGGGCGACGCGACCGGCCCTCGATGCTAGGGTGGCTGGGTGCGCGCGCGCGGCCACGCCCGATGTTCGCTGGTGGCGCCGCTGCTCGCCGCCGCGTGCGGGGCCTTCGCCCTCGATGCACCGCCACCACGCGACACCGACGACGACGGCAGCGACGTGTGGGGCGACTCGGCGGACACCGACGACGGGCCGGACGACGCGGTGGTCACCCACGAGTTCGGCGTGCGCAGCCTGCCGCCGCTGGGCGAGTCCGAGCCCTGCGCGTCGTGGACGTTGGACAACGAGCAGCCGCTGTACGTCCAAGCGGTGACGCTGTCGAACCTGTCGAGCTTCCACCACAGCAACTGGTTCGTGGTGCCCGACGACGTGTACGACGGTCCCGACGGCTACTGGGGCTGCAGCGAGCGCGGCTTCGATGCGATCGCCGCGGCCCAGGCGGGCACCGTGCTGTTCGCCCAGTCCACGCAGTCGTGGGTCGAGACCCAGCAGACCGCCGCCGGCGCGGTCATCAAGATCCCCGCCAACAGCCGCATCGTCGGCGGCGTCCACCTGCTCAACCTCTCGCCACGGGAGATCGAGACCAACCTGTGGATGACGCTCGAGATCATCCATCCCCGCCAGGTCGACGTGGTGCTCACGCCGATGCGGCTCAGCTACGTCGACCTCGAGATCCCGGCGCTCACGCGATCGCGCCACAGCGCGAGCTGCGAATTCAAGACCTACTACGAGGGCTACACCTACCAGGAGTATCCGCTCCAGATTCACTACGCCCTGCCGCATCATCACGGCTTGGGCGACTACTTCGATCTTCGCATGGTCGGCGGCCCCGACGACGGCGAGATCCTCTACCAGCTCGAGGGATTCAACGCCGAGGCCAACGGGCGCACCTACGATCCGCCCCTCGATGTCTCGGCCGGCGACGGGCTCGCGTTCACCTGCGGCTACGACAACTTCCGATCGGTGGACGTCGGCTGGGGCATCGGCGACCAGGAGATGTGCGTGATGCTCCTGTGGGTCGAGTCCGAAATCCTGATGGACGGATCGGTGGTCTCGGGATCGAGCGTCGTCGGTGTCGACGATGGGATCGAGCAGCGCGAGGGCGACTGCCTGATCGTCGGTTACCCGAGAAGCGGCGCCCAGGGACCGCCGAGCCGCCCCGAGCGCGAGGGGCCGCTGTACGTGCCGCCGCAGGATCCCGCCGACGTGGATCTGCCGCCGGTCCCCGAGTGCATCGACGCCGATCTCGCCGCGGCGCCCCTGGACGACGTGTCGCTCGACGCGATCCGCGACACGCTGTTGCGACCGGCGTGCGCGTTCAGTGCCTGCCATGGCGCCGGCGGTGCCGCAGGTCTCGACTTCACGGTCGATGATCTGCACACCGAGCTGCTCGAGCACGCGGTCGTGGCAAACACGGATTCACCGTTGGTCGCGCCCGGCGATCCCGACGGCAGCTGGCTGTTCCGCATCCTCTCGCAGTGCGCGCCCCAGGACGACAGCGGGGCGACGGTCGCCCACATGCCGCGCAACGCACCGGTGCTCATGGACGATGCGCTGGTGGCCACGGTGCGCGAGTGGATCGCTGCCGGCGCGCCGCCCTGAGCGACCCGGAGCGCTCGGGTCGTCACGGCGCGCCCGGGGCAGCGTACGGCACGTCGAGCACCGGCGCGGCAGCGTCGCGGATCGCGAAGTGCCACCATTCGCCGTCGTGGGGCACGAAGCCGTGGCGGATCATCGCCGCGCGCAGGCGTCGACGGTTGGCTTGGGCCTGGCCCGTGGCTGCGAACGCGCCACTGGCCGGCCCGAAGGTGTCCCACGCCCCGCCCATGTCCAGCGGTGTGCCGGTGTCGCGGACGGTGAGGGTGAGATCGACAGCGAGGCCGCGGTTGTGTTGGGAGCGCGCCGCGATGTAGCCGTCGCGCAACAGGTCCGTGCGATGGGTGCGACGGGTCCACGCGACCATCGCGTCGGTCGCACGCAGGGGGCGATACGCGTCGTAGACGAGGATGCCCAGGCCCTCGGGTTGCAGCGCCCGATCGACGTCGGCGAGCGCGGCGGCCAGCGACGGGTGGGCCCACGCCGCGGCGACGTCGTAGCCGGGCAGCGGCGCGCCGGTGAAGTTCGCAGCGGTGGCGTAGCCGATCGACAGGCGCACCGAAGGCGTTGCGCGCTGCAGATCGACGAGACCGGGCGGTGGTTCGACGACGCGGGGCAATGGCGGCGGTGGCGTGATGTCGGCCGCGATCATCGGGGCGGCGATCTCCCGGACCGAGACTGCGGGCGGCACGGACTCCGTTTGCACCGCGGATGGCGATCCATCCGCGCGCGGTGCCGCCTCCGGCGTCGCCCCGCAGCCGAGCGCCGCGACGGCGCCTGCGACGAACCGCGCCGCGCGGCGGCTCACCGGCGCTCGGACAAGAAGGCGAAGTCGCGATCGAGCACGGTCTTGCGGCCGTCCTCGCGCGCGTGGGCGACGGCGCGATCGCACAGGGTGCGCAGCTGATCCGACAGCGCCTCGAGCACGCCGTCGGAGGTGTTCATCCCGTAGCGTTGACGGACGTACTCCTTGAGCCGCGAGGCGATCACGAGCACCTCGCGCGGCGGCGGCGACGCTGGGGCCGACGGCACCGCGATGCGGCGCCCACCCTCACCATCGCCCGTGCGGCGCACGACCGCGGACGGCCCCGTGGGCGGCCCCGTGGGCGGCCCCGTGGGCGGTCGGTTGGCCGGCACCGTGGGCGGTCGGTTGGCCGGCACCGTCGCGCGGCTCCCACGACCGCCCTCGTCGGCGGCGACGAGCTCGCGCGCCCACGCCTCGCGGGTGGGCGACGTCTCCTCGACCGCCCATGCCTCGCGGTGACGCATCATCGGCAGGTGCGTCTCCCAGCAATCGACCGAGCAGAACACGTAGCCGGTGCGCTTGCGCGTGCACGTCGAAACGCTGCACTCGTAGTAGGTCACCGCGAATCCGACGGGCGCCTTGCAAGAGCTGCAGCGCCGCCACTCAGAGCCTTCGACCATCGGAAGGGCATGCTATCAGCTCCCCGGGGCCACCGCGCGATCCCGCACGACGGGCGGCCTCCGGTGCGGCTTGCCCGTGGTGCTCAGGGGCGCCCGGCGGCGTTGCGCGGGCGCCGTCCCACACGACCGCGCAGGGGGTCCTTGCGGTGGGGCACGAGATCGCCTTCGAACGAGAAGCCGACCGCGAGGTACGGCAGCCCCGCGTTGCGCTCGAGTCCGGTGCGATAGCGATGCCGCAACCACCACTGCGACAGCAAGAACACCGTTGGCCGGTTGAAGCGAACCCCCGGCCTGTCGAAGATCGTGAACGAGAACGCAGGGCCCAACCGCGAGGTCGGTCCGTTCGGCTGGCTGACCGCCTCGCCCTGCAAGAAATCGCCGCGCCGATAGAACGCGTGGGTCAGCGAGTGCCGGGCGAGCACCGCGAGGCCGAAGTCGAAGAGATAGACGAGGTCGGTCTCGTTGATGATCGCCCAGCCGCGGTTGGGCATCATGATGTCGAGCGCCGGATCGTAGAAGACCGTGTCGCCGCTGCGCAGCCGCATGTCGGTCCAGCTGGCCTTGGTCGAGGTGCGAAACGCGACCCGCTCGACCTTGCCCTGCAGCAGCGCCGATAGCGTGATCATCTGGCCCCACGTGACGTAGTTGCGGTCGGCGTCTCTGTTGCGATCGATCGTGTCGGGGCCGTGTTCGGCGGTGGGTGAGTCGAACGACTGCAATAGACCGAAGGTGCCGAAGCCGCCGATGAAGTCGTAGGTCGCGCCGAGGTTCAGGATCGCGATCGGCTGGAACTCGATCGTGGGGCCGACTCGCACGAACGCAGGCGTCATGAAGGCGTGCGCGCCGGTGATCAGGAACGAGTCGCGGAACGCCGGCGTGTCGCGCGAGACGATCTGCAACCGGTATGCGAACGTGGTCTCGTTGACGAAGCCGGGCGGGTTGATGCGTCCGGCGACCAGGTTGCGATAGATCAGCCGATGACGTGGCAGCCACCGTCGCTCGGGCGCGTCCAGGCCGGTGGTGAGGCCGCGGGCCGGGGTGGTGACGCCCGCGCTCGGCTCGGCCGACGATCCGAACCCGGCCTCCTCTGCGTTCTCGACGCCCGGATCGGGATCGGGCTCGGGATCGGGATCGGGGTTGGACTCGGTGTGGGGTTGGCCCGGCCCGTCGTCTCCGGCGTCCGGGCCGTCACCGGTCGCGTCCGGACCGTCGTAGCGGCGCGACCCGGGCTCCGTCGACCCTCGGGCCTCGGGTGCGGTGGCCGAGGCCACGGCGGATCCGCTCCACACGGCGACCGCGACGGCGATGCGGCATACGTGGACGGGGCGCAGCGGCATCGGCGGGCGAAACGATACCCCGCGGACGCGATCGCCGTCATCACGGCGCTGCCGCGCGCGGGGGCGGCAGCGCACGGCAGCCGCTTGGACGCATCAAAAGCCGGCGACGGGTTCACGCTGGGCGATCGTCGACTCGAGCACGTCGCGCCACAGGTTCTCGGCGACGCGTCGGCGATACTCGGCGGTCGAGCGCACGTCGTCGAGCGGACGCACCTCGTCGAGCAGCGCGGCGATGGCGTCGTCGTGGCCATCACGCACGGTTCGCCCACGCAGCGCAGCAGCGGTGCGCGACGCGACCAGCGGCACCGCGGCGACGCTCGACAGCCCCACCGCGCAGTCGATCACGGTGTCACCGTCGAGCGTCATCGTGACCGCGATCCCGACCTTGGCGATCGCCTGCGCCTTGCGCGTGCCGACCTTGCGATACACCTGCACGCGGCGGAGCGCCGAGGTGGGCCGCGCGAAGGAGGTGGGCCGCGCGAGGGAGGTGGGCCGCGGGATGAGAATCGCCGAGATCAGCTCGTCTTCGCGGCGCACCGTGGTCTTGTAGCCGGTGTGGAACGTGGCGTACGGCACCCGGCGGCGGCCCCCGGGCCCCACGAGTTCGATCGAAGCCCCGTAGGCGATGAGCGCCGGCGGCGTGTCGGCGGCCGGCGAGGCGTTGGCGATGTTGCCCCCGATGGTGCCGCGGTTCTGGATCGCCACCGCCCCCGAGAGCCGCGCCGCAATCCCGAGCATCGGCAACTCGCCCTGCAGCAGCGGATGCTCGGCGACGTCGGTGTACGTGGTGAGGCTGCCGATCGCGACCTCGTCGTCGCGCACATCGATCCCACGCAGCTCGGGCAACCCCCAGATGCTGACGTAGCGCCCCGGGGGGAGCCCACCTGCGGCGAGCACCACCATCACGTCCGTGCCACCGGCCAGGGGCCGCCACTCGCCGTCGGCCATGCGATCCAGCGCGTCGTCGACGCTCGTCGCGACGTGGACGGTGAAGTCGGGGAGCCACGGGGTCACGGCGTGCCTCCGACGCCAGCGCGCAGATCGGCGCATGCGTTCACCACCGCGTCGACGATGCGCACGTAGCCGGTGCAGCGGCACAGGTTGCCCGCCAGCGCGGTGCGGATCTCGGCCTCGTCGGCGTCGTCGCGCACGCGCACCAGCGCGGCAGCGGCCATCAACATGCCCGGCGTGCAGATGCCACACTGGGCGCCGCCGTCGCGCACGAACGCGTCTTGCAGGACGCGCAGCCGCGGTTGCGCCGACATGCCCTCGATCGTCTCGATGCGCGCGCCGGCGACCTGACAGATCGGCACCAGGCAACTGTTGACCAGCACCCCGTCGACGAACACCGAGCAGGCGCCGCACTCGCCCTCGCCGCACCCCTCTTTGGTGCCGAACAGCTTCAGGTCCCCGCGCAGCACGTCGAGCAGCCGCGCCATCGGGTGGGCGTGGACCGCTGCCGCGGCGCCGTTGACGACGAAGGCGACCTCGGGGTGTTCGGTGGGCTCAGCGTGCGCCATGGCGCGTCTCCTCGAGGATGGTCATGAGCTGTTCGGGCAGCATCGGGATCGCGCAGGGCTCGGTACCCGTCGCGTGGCCGATCGCGGCGAGCACGGCGGGCGCCGGGCCGTCCATCGGCAGCTCGCCGATGCCCTTGCTCGGCGCCGCGTCGCCAGAAAACGGCGCGATGAACTCGACACGGATCCGCGGCGTGTCGACGGTGGTCGGGATGATGTAGTTGGTCATCTGCGGGTTGCGGACGCGCCCCTGCGCCCACACCACGCGCTCGAAGATCGCCCAGCCGATGCCCTGGGCGACGCCGCCTTCGATCTGCCCGGCGGCGAGCGTCGGGTTGACGATGCGCCCGGCCTCCTGCACCGCGACGAAGTCGTCGACGCGGACCTCGGCGGTGCGCAGATCGACGGTGACCTCGGCGACGTATGCGGCCCAGGCGTACGCGGCGTACGCGTCGCCGCGGAAGTTCTTCTCGTCCCAGGCGATGCCCTCGGGCGGCCGATAGTGGGCCGTGGTGCGCAGCACCCCATGTTGGGCGACATAGGCCGACGCCGCGGCCGCGAACTCCTCGGGCGCGCTGCTGGTCTCGAGCAATCCGGCGTCGACGAGGGTCTGGCGCAATGCCGCCGCCGCATCGCGGACCAGGGCGCCGACCACCATGGTGGTGCGCGACGCCACCGTCGGCCCGCTGTTGGGCACCGCGTCGGTATCGGGCTTCTCGATGTCGATCTGGTCGAGAGGCACGCCGGCCGCGTCGGCGACGATCTGCGCGAAGATGGTGTTGGTGCCCTGCCCGATCTCGGTGCTCGCCGCCAGCACGCGGACGCGGCCATCGGCGGTGGCCTCGGTGTGGGCGACCGACGCCAGGTGGACCTCGCCGGCGCCGGTGAAGCCTGCCCCGTGATAGAAGAACGACAGCCCGATGCCGCGCCGCAGCGGCCCGCCTGCGGCGTTGTGTTCGGTGAAGCGGGCGCGCTTGTCCGCCCAGCCCGACATCTCCAGCGCCCGATCGAGCACCGCGTCGAGGTCCACGGGCTCGGTGATCACCTGACCGACCGCGGTCCTGTCGCCCGTGCGCAGCAGGTTCTTGCGGCGCAGCGCGGCGGGGTCGAGGCCGAGCCGGTCGGCCACGCGATCGAGGTGGCGCTCGAGGGCGAACACGCTCTGCGGGGCCCCGAAGCCGCGGAACGCCCCGTGCGGCGGATGGCTGGTCGCGACCGCCCGCGACCGCAGCCGCACATTGGGCCAGCGATAGGGACCCGCAGCGTGGATCGTGCCGCGCGACAGCACGACCGGCGACAAGGTCAGATAGGCGCCACCGTCGATCACGAAGTCGAGATCGAGGGCGAGCAAGGTGCCGTCCTTTCGCACCGCCGTGCGCACCCGGGTGCGCGACGGATGGCGCTTGGTCGTGGCCATCACGTCTTCGACGCGGTCGTAGATGATCTTCACCGGCCGCCCAGCCTTGAGCGCGAGCACGGCGGCGTGGGCGGCGATGATCGAGGGATACTCCTCTTTGCCGCCGAAGCCCCCGCCGGTGGTCTCCTGGATCACGCGGATCTTGTCGGGCGGTAGCTCGAACAGGGCCACGAGCGCCGCGTGCACGTAGTACGGGCACTGCAGCGAGCCGCGCACCGTGACGCCGCGGGCCGCGTCGTACTCGGCGATCATGCCCTGGGGCTCGATGTACATCTGTTCCTGGGCGCCGGTCTCGTAGACCCCCTCGAGCACGAGGACGTCGGGCGAGGCGAACGCGGCGTCGACGTCACCCTCCGTCACGTTGTACTCGCGGAAGAGGTTGTCCTTGCCCCACACCACCACGTCGCCACGCAGCGCCGCGTCGAGCTCGAACACCGCCGGTAGCGGCTCGAGGTCGAGGACGATGGCCGCCCGCGCCCGCTCGGCCATCGCCTTGCACGCGTGGGCGAGCAGCAAGATCGGCTCGTCGCAGTGCCGCACCTCGCCATCGGCGAGCAGGGGCTGATCGACGTCGATGAGCTTGACCACGTTGGGTCCCGGCAGGTCGGCCGCGCCGACCACCACGACCTCGTCCCACGGCACGCCCGGCCCGAATGCGATCCCCCGGATCCGCGCCCGAGCGATCGGGCTGCGCACCGTCACCCCGTGCAGCATCCCCGGCAGCGACACGTCATCGACGTACGCGAGCCGGCCGTTGACCTTGTCGGATCCCTCGCGTCTCGCGACGCTGCGACCGACCCACGCGTCGCCTTGCATGCACCGAGGATAGGCCCGCCCCCCGCGGCACGGCAAGCGCGGCGGCCCGCCGTCACGCCCGTGGCGAGCGACGCCGGCGATGCAGCCCGAGCACGCCGATCCCGAGCAGCAGCCCGCCGCGATCGCGGCTGCCCGTCTGCGCACACCCACAGCCGTCACCGCCGTCGTCGTCGGCGCCCGGGCCCCCGGTACCGGTGCCGTCGCCGCTGTCGTCGACGCCCTCGGGCGGTTCGATGCCGACGTACACCGTCACCGTTTCGCTGATGGTCTCGTTGCCGGCGATGTCGGTGGCGTGCACCACGAAATCGTAGACGCCCTCGGGGATCATCACGACGTCCCAGCCGTAGGGTTCCTCGGTCGCCATCAGGAGCGGCATATCGGCGTCGAACAGCTGCACCGAGGTGATCGCGTTGTCGTCGGTGACCGACGCCGCGATGCGGAAGTTGGCGCCGACCTCGAAGTAGTCGCCGTCGCCGGGCGCGGTGATCTCGACGATGGGCGAAAGGGTGTCGGGGATCGACGATCCGAACAGGCCGAGCAGCTCGAGATGGGAGTTCTGGGTCATCGTCGGGCCGCAGTGGACCTCGTGCTGAGGCCCGCACGGACCGGCGTCGACCACCTCGATGCACTCGTCGCGGAACGACGGATCCCCGCCCGAGTTGAACGGGTTCATCACGTCGGCGGGCTCGTCGACGTGTTCGAGGCCGAACGAGTGGCCGACCTCGTGGCTGATCGTGGTCGCGACCAGCGACGGCGGATCGGTGGCGCCGTGGAACGCGAACGTGATGTTGTTGTGGGTCTGCATGTCGCCGCAGTCGAGCGGCGCGATGCCCAGCACGCCGCCGCCGATCGGGTTGGTCGGCGAGGTGACATTCATCGTGTAGTCGCCCGCGGCGGGCCGCTCGTCGGTGAGGATCACGTCGTACAGCGACCAGTCCGAGCGCATCGACTCCATCACCGCGGCGCGGTCGCCCGCGGTGCCACCGAACGGCTCGAATACGCCGCCGAAGATGCCCGAGACGTCGGTGCGCGAGTCGTCGAAGCCCATCTCCAGGGCGATACCCTCGAAGTTGACGAACACGACGCCCTGGCGCAGGGCCTGGGGTTCGATCGGCGCGCCCTCGTCCCGTGGCCACGGCAGCACCACCGGGGCGGGACGCGGCTGGCCCAGTCCGATCGCCTCGAGTTCTTCGCGCGACATGTCCCAGGTCGCGGGCCGCTCGGCTGCCAGATCGGTACCGGCAGGCGTCGGGGCGGCCATCGACGTGGCGGCCGCCAGCAGGGTTGCGGCCGCGAGCGGCGTGACGACGAGTGAGCGAGCGAGGGCGGACGGACGCGACACCGGGGGGCTCCTGCTGGGGTTCCAGGCGCACTGCGAGAGCCCGCAGCACGGCAAGATCGGAGGATAGGCGCAACCGCTCGCGGGGTGCAACCGCTCGGGGAGCGGCACGGCGTCGGATGGCCTTGCGCGCGAAGCCGGACTCAGTCCTTCTGGGGGACCGGCGCGGTCCCCCTTCCACCGGGCACAAAGCCCGGCGGAACCTTTCCCCTCCCTATCGCTGTCGCTCTCTCAGGGCAGCACCCCGTCGTACGCGTCGGCGGCGGCGGATCCAAAGGCCGCGGCCGCGCCGAACTCACCGAGATCGTAGCGCTGTGCCGGGCCGCCGCCTTCATGGGTGATCCCGCCAAACAGCAGCCGCACCGCGCCACTGTCGTGGGACGAGGCGGCGATCCCCTGCAGGGGTAGCGGCGCATCGAAGCAGCGCGCGGCGATCTCGACCCACGTCACGCCGTCGGCGGAGCCGTCGCCCGCGATGCAGGTCCCGCCGTCCGACACGCGCAGGCGCACGAACGCCGCGCCTTCGCCATCGAGGGTGTTCGGCGCAGTGATGGGATCCTCCGCGGCGGTGCTGCTCGCGCCGGGGGACGGCCGCCACTGCACGCGCAGCGGCTCGTCGTCGGCGGGCCGACACACCGCGAAGTACGGCGCACCCGCATCGGTCGAGGCCCGCGCCATCAAGCAGCCCTTCGCGAAGGGATCGACGTGGCTGTTCGGCGTCGACACGAAGCCGCGCCAGGTGCCGTCGGGCGCATCGCCGTGATCGTCATAGAGGAACCACCCCGAGTCCGCGGTGCCCCAGATGTCGCCGGAGTCGACGTCGATCCCGACGATCGTCACCTCGGACTCCGGCGTCACACCGGGGCACTCGTCCGTGCACGCGAACGGCCAGCCTGCCCCGTCGTGGGTGCGCGCCCATGGATCGGCATGGGCGCTGACCATGTCGGTGCCGATGTGATGGGCCCCCGCAGCGACGGCGGCGTCCCAGCTCGACGCGTCGTTGCAGTCCCACACCCGCGCGACGTGGCCGGCCGACACGTGGGCCGCCGCCTGGGCCACCTCGCCCGCGGCGAAGTTGAAGACCGCGGTGTTCGGCCACATCCCGGCATCGCCGAGCCCCACGCCACTTGGCGCGACCAGGGCCACGCGCTGGACGATGGATTCGTCATGGTACGTGCGCAGCACGCTGTCGGCCCCGGTGAGCACGACCAGCACGCGGCCACGCAGCGCGTCGACGCTGGGCCAACCGCAGCGGGGATCCGTGAGCGCCGCCTGCAACGACGGCGCATCGCCGCACCCGCTGCGTTCGAGCAACTCGGCAGGGCCGATCAGCGCCTCGCCGAAGACGCCACGGAGCGCCGCGTCGAGCTCGTCGGGGCCGTGGGTGTCGTCCCACGGATCCTTGAGGTCGATCCACAGCGTCACGACCTCGTGATCGGCTGCAGTCTGTGTGAACGCGGCGACGGCTTCGAGGCAGTGCCCCAGGCGAACGCACCAGGTCGCGTCGTCGACGATGTCGGTGTGATAGACGTACCACTCGCCAGACGCGGTCGGCTCGAACGTCTTGCCGACGTGGATGTCGAACTCGAGCGATCGCACGCGGTGGTAGACGAGCTGGTCGAACGGTGCCTCGTCGCGTTGGTAGGCGTTGTGCGACGACTTCTGACGGACGGCGTCGTAGCGCGGCGAGGCGGGCTCGGCCCCGGTCTCGCTGCTGCCGCCATCGTTCGAGCCCGACGGGCCGCCCAAGGTGGTGTCGGCGCCAGATGTGCTGCCCTCGGCTGGCTCGGTCGAGGGTCCGGTGGGGCCCGGAAGGTCCCCACTGCCGCCGGTCGTGCCGGTGCCCTCTGGACCCTCGGTCGCCGCCGCGCCGCCGCACCCCATCGCGAAGGCGAACGCAGCGACGATCGAACAGGGCGGCTGGCGCATCGGCCCAGCATACGCGGGCCGCGGACGAACGGGTGCGCGCAGCTCGACGTCTCGGGGTGTGTCACCAGGGATCGGGTCAGGCTGACCCGCCCATCGCCGCGGTGCGCTCGACGAGTTCGCGCGCCGAATCCACACTGCGCGGCGGCACTCCTGCGTAGCACTCCTGGGGTGCACTGGGTGCACCCCGATCGACCCCCGCGATGACGACGAATCGCTTCCGCCTGCGCACGGTGGCCCTCGGCTTCGCCGTGTCGCTCGGCTTCGCAGCTCCGGTCCGAGCCGACGCGCCGGCCCCAGCCGACTCCGCCGCCTCGTTTCCCCGCCCGCCCGGCGAGCGCGCGCGGATGGCCGAGCGACCCGTCGGTCAGTACGCGCGCTATGCCCCGGGCAAGGGGCTGACGATCGCCACCGCGGATCGCCACTTCTCGCTGACCACCAACCTCGGTCTGGAGTTCCTCTACACATACACCGACCGCTGGCCGACGCCCGCGGGCCAGCCCCGCGGCACCAACAGCTTCGAGGTCCGCCGCGCGCGCCTGTTCCTGTCGGGCAACGCGATCTCCGAGCACCTGCGCTACTATACGCAGCTGCAGTTCGCTCCGCGCGACCTGGGTCTCGGTGACGGCCAGATCCGCCAGTCACCGGTGTTCATGGCCTGGGTGGCGCTCGATCGGCTGCGCGATCTGGTGCCGCAGGTCGGATTCTTCTTCATCCCCTACTCGCGCCAGCGGGTGCAGCCGGTGTTCAAGCTGCAGTTCCCCGACTTCTCGCTCGCGAGCGCCGAGTTCGGGCTCGAGCGCGACATCGGCGTCGATCTCGGATCGCGTGATCTCGGCGGGCTCGGCAAGCTGCGCTATCACGTCGGCGCGTACATGGGCGACGGCACCGATTTCGCCCGCGCCAACGACACCGGTTTCACCTACGTCGGCCGCCTCGAGGCGATGCCGCTGGGCGACTTCGACGACTACGTCGACAGCGATCACATGCGGCGGCGTAGGCCCGCGGTGTCGATCGGCGCGGGATATGCGTTCTCCGACCGTGACCACCGCAACCGCGCGATCGCGGGCACGGCCCCCACCGACGGCGGCACCACCTCGGCGCACAACGCCACCGTCGACGTGATGTTCAAGGTCGCCGGCGTCTCGATCCTGGCCGATGGATGGTTTCGTCACGGTCGGCGGCGCTACGGCGACGCGACGATCGTCGCCGACGATGGCACCGAAGCGGCGGCACCGCGCGAGCGCGCAAGAAACGGCGCTGGCTGGACCGCCCAGGCCGGGTGGTTGCTGCCCCGGATCGCGCTCGAGGTCGCAGCCCGCTACTCGGCGGTGCGCGGCATCGACTCGCGCACCAGCCTCGACGACGCCGACGAGATCGGCCCCGGCCTCTCCTACTACTTCGCCGAGCACGCCGCGAAGTTGCAACTCGATTACGGCCACGGCTGGGTGCAGCCCGCAAGCGGCCCGACGATGCGCAGCGATCGCATGCGGCTGCAGCTCACGGTGGGGTTCTGAGCCTGCGACCGCCGCGTCAACCGCCGTCGGCTGGCGCTGGCTCCTCCGCCTTCGGCGGGCTCGAGCCGAGCATGGGATGCGGCACCCCCTGGATCGCCCCGATCGCCGCGGCGCGCTCGTGCTCCCACGGGTCGGCCGGATCTTCGACGTGCCACGCTTCGAAGAGCGCCCACTGATCCGCGGCGACCTCCAGCTCGTCGCCATACACCGCGCGCATGTACAGAAACACCCGGGCGATGTCACCGTGGATGCGCGCGGGCGCCTCGATCAGCGGCGGCGTGCCCTGGACCTCGAGATCGCAGGCGCCGTACATGCGCTCCTCGCCCTTGATGTCACCGAACGGATAATCCGAGCGGTCCTTCACCACCTCGGCGATCGCGGGCACGATGTTGTGCAGGTCCGCCTCCATCGCCGCGAACACCGGATCCTGCGCTCGGCAGCACTCGATGCCGCCGAAGCTCGTGCCGTCGTCGCGGCGACAGGCCTCGGTGGTCCAACAAGTTCGGTGGGCACCGAAGGCGTCGGGCGGCACGACGTGCGTCCACACGATGGCGTGGGCGAGCGAGTCGTCGGCGCGGGTCTTGTAGCCGCATGACTGACGGATCGTCCGCAGCTGCGGGGTGTACGAGCAGCCGCAGAAGAACGACTGGCGATGGGCCGCGTACAGCTCGGCGGCCTTGGCCTCGGCGTCGGCCAGCGCCAGCGTCTTGGGCAGCACGCGGGTGGGCCGGGTGGGCGCCGGCGGCGGGGTCGGAGTGGCCGCGGGGCGCTTGGGCGGGGGGGCCTCGGCCTTCTTCGCGACCTCCTGCTGGGACACCGCCACGGTGCCGCCGCAGCCCACCAGCGTGCACGCAGCGATCGCCACCATCCGGGCAGAGGGCATCCGAAACACGGGCCGAAGCCTACTCGCAACCGGGGCCGGGGCGCAAAGTCGCGGAGATCTCCGGGCCCGATGGGTTCGGGCCCGATGGGTTCGGGCCCGATGGGTTCGGGCGGTACGAGGGCGGCGCGCTACCCGGCCTCGACCATCGCCGCGATCGCCCGCCGCACGTGCACGCGCAGCATCTCGCGGCGATACGGCGCCTCGTAGGGCACGTTCTCGAGGGGCTTGCACTGGGCGTGGACGCGATCGGCTACCGCCACCGCGACCTGCGGATCGTCGAGGCTGCGGCCGCGCAGCTCTTCGAGCCGGGTGACCTCGCGCGGGCGGGCCCCGAGCACCCCGACCACCACGCGGAGGTCCGCCAGCGGTGCCGACACCGCGTCGTGCTCGAGATCGAAGCGCAGCGCCACCGACAGCAGCGGGAAGTCGATGCTGTGCCGCACCGACCACTTGGTGTACGCCGCGCGCCGCGGCGAGGTGGGCAGCGGCACCCGTATCTCGGTGGTGATCTCGTCGTCGTGCCGCACGGTGTGGCGGGTGCCGTCGGCGACGAAGTACTCGCCGAGCACCACCTCGCGCGTGCCCGCCGGCGATGCCAACATCGCCGTGGCGCCGAGCGAGATCAACACCGGCACGCAGTCGCTCGACATCGCCGCCACGCAGTTGCGACCCCCGGGCACGACGTGACACACGTCGCCCTCGCTCTTGAGACAGCCGCCGATCGCCGAGCGCCAGAACTCGGTCTGGTTGACATAGCGGCAGCGCGTGTCGAGGTTCACGTTGCCGCCCAGGGTGCCCATGTTGCGGATGAGCGGGCTGGCGACGTGCGCGGCGGCGTGGCCGAGGCTGGGGAAGAGCGCGCGGACGTCCGCGTGCTCGGCGGTCTGCGTGAGCGTGGTGGCGGCGCCGATTCGGAGGACACCGCCGGTGTCGTCGCGGACGATGCCGCGCAGCGCGGTCACCCGCGCCAGCGACACGAGCAGCGGCGGCGAATCGAGGCGATGCTTGAGGTTGGGCAGGATGTCGGTGCCGCCGGCGACGAGCCGAGCACCGGGCGTCGCGAGCAACGCCAGGGCCTCGTCGAGGTCGGTCGGCATGGCCACCTGCATGGGCGCGAGGCGGAGCATCAGCGGCCTCCCTGGGCGCTTTGCGCCTTGTGGGGAGCCAGATGTCCGGCGGCCTGGGCGGCAGCCCGCGCCGCGATCGCCCGCAGCACACGGGGCGGCGAGAACGGCAGCTCGTCCATGCGCACGCCGACCGCGTCGTGGATCGCGTTGGCGATCGCCGGGATCGACGGGTGCAATGGGCCCTCGCCACCCTCCTTCGCGCCGTAGGGTCCGTGCTCGTCGGGCGCCTCGACGATGAGGCTGTGCAGCGCGGGCGTGTCGAGGAACGTGGGGATCCGATAATCGAGCAAGCTGGGACCGGTGTGCACGCCCCAGTGCTTCGGATCGACGATGTGCTGCTCCATCAACGCCTCGCCGAAGCCCATGTACGCCGAGCCCTCCATCTGGCCCTCGACGATCTTGCGGCTCAGCGCGCGGCCGCAGTCGTGGGCGACCCAGATGTGCCCCACGGTGACGACGCCGGTCTCGGGATCGACCTCGACCTCGGCGACGTGGGCCGTGAAGCTGTAGGCCGGCGACGCGCCGATGGTGCCGCCGCGGTACTCGCCGTGGCGATCCTTGGGCGTGTTGTAGGAGCCGACCTCGCCGAGCAGGCCGTGGTCCTCCTCGGCCCACCACAGCGCCTGCACCAGCGGCACCCGCTGCTCGGGGTTCTCGCGATCGAGCGCCTGGCGATCGACGAGCGACACCCGCGACGCCGGGATCTCCCAGCGCCGCGCGACCGACTCGCTGACCTTCTTGCGCAATTTCTTCGCCGCCTCGAGGCACGCGTTGCCGACCATCAGCGTGATGCGCGAGCTGTACGCGCCCAGATCCACCGGCGTGAGGTCGGTGTCGGCTGCGACGACGCGGATATCCGACAGCGGCATCCCGAGCTCTTCGGAGACGATCACCGCGACCATCGTGCTGCTGCCCTGGCCGATGTCGTTGGCGCCGGTGAACACTCGCGCGCGCCCGCTCCGATCCAGGCACACCTGCACCGCCGCCTGCGGCATCGCGTTGGGATAGATCGGATAGTTGGTGCCGCTGATGTACGTGCTACCGGCGACGCCGAGGCCGCGCCCGTAGGGCAGCGTGGCCCGGCGCTCGCGCCACTCACTCGCGACCTCGACGCGGCGCAGGCACTCGAGGAAACCGTTGCTGCCGATCTTGAACGCGTTGATGGTCTCGCTGTCGGCGCCGAGATCATTGCGCCGACGCAGCTCGATCGGATCGATGCCCAGGGCGACCGCGGCCTTGTCGAGCTGGACCTCGGTCGCGAAGCGGGGCTGCACGCTGCCGTGGCCGCGCTTGGGCCCACACGCCGGCTTGTTGGTGTAGGCGCGCCGCGAGTGGAATCGATACGCGCCCATCACGTACGGCGAGCACGCGAGCTGCCCCGAGTAGAACGTCGTGACCAGACCAAAGCTCGAGTAGGCGCCGCCGTCGATCGTGGTCTTGGCGTCCATCGCCAGGATCTTGCCGTCCTTGGTGAAGCCGGTGCGGTACCGCATCCGCATCGGGTGGCGGCCGCGGTGGGCGTAGAACACCTCCTCGCGGGTGTAGAGGATCTTGACCGGGCGACCCGTCACCATCGCCAGCTTCGCCACGCAGAACTCGAGGTCGAACGGCTCGCTCTTGCCCCCGAACGCGCCGCCCAGCGGCGGCTGGATCACGCGCAGGCGATGGGCCGGGATGCCGAGCACCTTCGAGAGTTCGCGGTGCAGATAGTGCGAGACCTGGGTCGCCGACCACACCGTGACCAGGCCGACCTCGCCGTCATGGCCGGGCTCGATCTGCCCGATCGCGCAGTGGGGCTCGATCGCCGCGTGGGTGGTGCCCTCGAAGAAATACTCGCCTTCGATGACCAGGTCGGCAGCGGCGATGCCCGCCTCGACGTCACCGAACTCGAGCAAGACCTCCTTGGAGAGGTTGCCGTGCTTGGCGTAGGGGTTGATCGGGTTGGTGGCCGACTGCGCGAGCGATTGCTCGGGATCGTAGATCGGCTCTTTCACCTCGTACTCGACGACGATGGCCGCGCACGCCGCAATGGCGGTGTCCTCGTCGATGGCTGCCACCGCCGCGACGCCGTCGCCCACGTACAGCGCCTTGCCCACCGCGAGTGCCGTCTCGTCGGGCGTCCACGGTATGATCCCGTACGGCGTCGGGAAGTCCGCGCCGGTGACCACCGCGAACACGCCGGGCATCGCCAGCGCCTTGCTGGAATCGATCGACACGATCCGCGCGTGGGCGTGGGGGCTGCGCTTGATCTTCGCGTGCAGCATCCCCGGCAGCGACAGATCGTCCGTGTAGCGCAGCACCCCGCGCATGCGCTCCATCGCGTCGACCTTGCGGTGCACGCGGCCGATCTGCCAGGTCGTGCTCGCGAGCTGCGGGGCCGGCTTCAGATCATCGGGCATGGCGAGGGCGAGCGTAGTACGACCGGACGCGGGCGGTCGCCTCGGACCCGCGTGCGACGGCGGTGCGTCGACGCACACCCTCCCGTCGACGCGCGACCGCGATCCCCGCTGGATCGCCGCACCCGTCGTAGACGGGGGAACTCAGCTCGCGCCGTGCATCACGCGGCTGGCGTCGATCACCGCATCGATGATCTTCGTGTAACCCGTGCACCTGCACAGGTTGCCCGCCAGCGCCTCACGGACCTCGCGATCGGTGACCTCTCGTGCAGCACGCCGAAGCAACGACTCCGCGCTCATCAAGATGCCCGGCGTGCAGAAGCCACACTGCGCGGCGTCGTGGCGATCGAAGGCGTCCTGCAGCGGGTGACAGCCACCGGCCCGTTGCCCGAGCCCCTCGACGGTGGTCACGTCGCGGCCGGCGACGGCGACGGCGAGCGTGAGACAGGCGAGCTGCGGCACGCCGTCGATCTGCACGGTGCAGGCGCCGCAGTCGCCCTTGTCGCAGCCCTGCTTGCTGCCGATGAGATCGAGCTGGTAGCGCAGCACCTCGAGCAGGGTGCGGTGCGGCTCCACGGCGATCGCGTGCTCGCGGTCGTTGACCCGTAGCTGCACGAGCGTGGCGAGACGCGGGGTTCCCATGGCCGGCAGTGTCGCGAGGCCTGGCACCGGACGCAACCCTGGCCCCCGGACCGCGAGCACCCCCTCGCGCGTGAGTCCGACGACACGGGGCCGCACGCCGCGGATACCACCGGGCGGTTCCGTCGCCGGGCAAAGGATGTTAACCGATCGGCGTGACCGACGCAGCGGACATCGGCGCCCAGCGTGCCAACGGCGAGGCCCAGCGCGCGAGCTGGGACGAGTACTTCATGGCCATCGCGCGGGTGATCGCGACGCGGGCGACCTGCGATCGCAAGCACGTCGGCGCCGTCATCGTCCGCGATCGCACCATCTTGTCGACCGGCTACAACGGGTCGATCCGCGGCACACCCCACTGCGACGATGCCGGCCACATGATGGAGGACGGGCACTGCGTGCGCACGATCCACGCCGAGATCAACGCCGTCATCCAGGCAGCGAAGAACGGCACCGCGATCGAGGGCGCGGCGATCTACGTCACCGCCTCGCCGTGTTGGAACTGCTTCAAGGCGATCGCGAACGCTGGCCTCCGCAGGGTCGTCTTCGGCGAGTTCTATCGCGACGATCGGATCTTCGACGTCGCCCGCGCCCTCGACATCGAGCTGGTCCACCTCGCCGAGGCCACGATGCCCGAGGCGCGATGACACGCTGGCCGCTCGCCGGCGCCGTGGCGACCTTCGTCTCGGCCACCGGGTGCATGCTCGGCCACGGCGACTTCGATAGAGGCCTCGCGCCGCCGGTCGACGGCGCGGTGATGATCGCGGTGATCGGCGGCGCCGGCGGCCAGGGTTGGGCTGCGCCCGGCACCGCCGCCGCGCTCACCCAGGTACTCGATCGCGCGCGCGCCACCGGGGGACGACCGGTGGTGGTGCTGCCCGGGGACTTCTCGCCGCATCGGCGCGCCCGCGGCCACGACACCGCCGCTGCTGGCCCCAGCCCGGTCGTGGCCGCTGCCATCGCCCCGCCTCCGAACGTCCTCATCGCGCTGGCCGGCCTCGCCGAACGCCACCACGCGCACGGCCCCGTCGCGCCCACCCCAACCGCGGTCGTGCGCATCGATGCCGACGGCCGTGGCGAGATCCTGTCGCGGTGCGAAAGCGGTGCGTGCGAGCTCGTGACCACAGCGGCCCCCGGCCTCGTCGATCTCGTGGCGCTCGACCTCGAGCCGTGGCGCGTACCGCCGCCGGGCGGTGACGCAGCCCAGGCGCGCGTCGACTCGCTGCTCGCAGCGATCGCCGCGGCACCGGGCGACACGCCGCGGGTGCTGGTGCTGTCGCTGCCGGTCGAGGGCGCCCACGAGACCGGCCTGGGCGCGCAGTTCGGCGCCCTCGCGACGTTCCATTCGCTGCCGCCCTCGCTGCAGCGCAGCATCGCCTCCGGCATGTTCGTGGGCGTCATCGCCGGCGGCGAGCGCTCGCTGCACGTGAGCCCCGATCTCGGCGGTGCGATCCAGCGCAGCGTACGGACGTGGTTGCCCGCGCCGATGTGGCAGGTGGTCGCCGGCAACGCCAGCGATCCGGCGCGAGGTCGCATCGCACGGCGCTCCGCGTGGCGCAACGGCGTGGGCCACCTGCCGCCGGCGTCGAGCTTCCGCCCCGGCTTTGCGGCGGTGCACGTCGGCACAGACGGTCGCGTCACCATCGATCTCTACATCCGGCGCCGCGTCGCTCGCCGGGGCGAGCGCTGGCAGACGCACCGCACCACCGTGCCGCTGCGTCCCGCCCCACATCCGCCCGTGGCCGGCACGCGGCGGTTGACGCCGTGTCTGCGCTGCGACGACGTGCCCGCCAACGAGCGCCCCTGACGGCGAGTTCAGTTCTTCTGGGGAACCGGCCCGGTCCCCGTTCCCCCTCCCATTCGCTTCGCTCTCTCAGCCGACGTCGCGCATGCGCGAGGCGGCGATCGTGCAGTTGCGACCGGCCTGCTTCGCCGCGAGCAGGCAGCTGTCGGCCCGCTCGATGAGCGCCGCGGCACCGTGGACCCCGGGGCCGAGTCCGTCGACGTCCGCGATGCCGATCGTCATCGTGGTGCCGCGGGCGCGGGGATCGGCGGAGAAGGCCACGCGCAGTCGCTCGGCGACCAGCGTCGCAACCGAGGCGCCGACCTGCGGTAGCACGATCAGGAACTCGTCCCCGCCCCAGCGACACACGCGATCGGTCGGCCTCAGGTACGCGCGTAAGCAGGCCGCCGCGCACTGCAGTACGTCGTCGCCCGCCGGGTGGCCGAGCGTATCGTTGACACGCTTGAAATGATCGAGATCGACGATCATCACCGCGATCGCGGCGTCGGTGTGCAGCGCGCTGATGTAGGCGCCGTCCAGCCACTCGGCCAGGCCGTGGCGATTGGCGAGGCCGGTCAGCGCATCATGGCGCGCGAGCGTGCGCTCGTTGTCGAGTTGGACCAGCCGCGCCCACGCGCGCCGGGCCACCGCCACCAGATCGAGCAGCTGCTGGCGCCAGATCGCGAGGTCCTCGGCCGAGGCCGCGATCACCTCGAGGCGCACCGGCTCGGCATCCGGGCCCGAGAGCCGCAGCGCGAGCGTGGCCCCGGTCTGCCCCTCGTCGAGCGCACCCGCCGACGCCCACACCCGCCCCGCGTCGAGGACCCTCGCGCAGCGCGCCCCGAAGGCTGCGACGAGATCCTCGGCGCACACCGCCGCCAGGGCCTCGTGGTCGGCGGCGTCGATCACCCGCATCGCGAATTGGACGACGGGCGGAGTTTCATCGCGCAGGGCCACGTACGTGGGCGCATCGCCCGGAACGCCAGCGCCCTGAAGCCGCGTGGCGCCACCCAGGCGGCCGCAGTGGACACCGGCATCGCGACGTCGGTCCTCAAACGGACCGGTGCCGTGCTTGCTCGCCGCCTCCGACGACCGAACACACAAGAGCGTGTCCCCGCCTGGCGAACGAATCGCGATCCTCGCGCTCCAGCGCCTCGGCGATGTGCTGACCGCCGCGCGCATCACCGACGCCCTGTCGCGCCGTCGCTCCACCGCCACGGTCGAGGTCGTGCACTGGGACGCCACCGGTCAGGCAGCCGCGCTGCTGCCGGGGGTCGCCGCGCGCCATCCCCTGCCCTTTCGTGGCCTCCGCCGACGCGCCCGCGCCCACGCCATCGCGCCGCTGCGGGTGCTGAGCGGTCACCTCGACGCCATCGTCGGCGGGCGCGGCTTCGATCGCGTGATCAACCTTTCGTCGACGCGCTTCGCCTGCTGGCTGGCGCCGACGCTGCTGGCACCGGGCGGCACGATCTGTGGCCCGTCGATCGACGATGTCGGCCGCTACACCGCGAGCCACCCGGCGATCGAGTATCTCAACGACTGGGGCGTCGACACGGCGCGCAACACCTTCGCACACCAAGATCTCCTCTCCCTCGCCGCGGGCGTGCGCATGGCCGGATTCGCCGGGCTCAGGGACGGCGGCGGTCGACGCAGCGGCCCGATCGTGGTGCATCCGTTCGGCAGCGAGCGCGCCAAGGACTGGCGCACGCCCGACGACTGGCGCCAGCTCGTGGGCCGACTCGGCGCGCTCTTCGGCCATCCGTGCGTGCTCGTCGGCTCCCCGGCGGACGCCGAAGCCCTCGCCCACATCGCCCGCGGCACGAACGCCAAGGTCGCGACGTGGCCCCTCGCCGCGTGCATCGCCCTGCTCGACGACGCCACCGGCCTGGTGAGTGTCGACACCGTCGCGATCCACCTTGCCGCGATGCTCGGATGCCCGAACGTGGTGCTGCGCCAGGGTCCCGCCCGCGGTCTCGCCTTCGTCGCCGGCCCCGCCGCGCTGTGCGTCGACGCCGAGGCCGACGTCGCCACCGTCGACGAGGTGATCACCCTCGCCGAACGCCACTTCTCCCCCGCGCCGCTACCGCTCGCCGCCGATCCCGCTTGGGCTGTGCGCCTGCGCGTGCGCGAGGCCTTCCGCGACGACCACGGCTATCTCGCCCTGCGCACACCGGCGTGGTGCAACACCGATCCAATGTGGTCGTGGGCCATCGACGATCGCAGCGATGTCGCGTGGCGTGCGGCGTGGCGTGCCAGCTTCAGCGGCGAGGTACCGGCGCCCGCGATCCTCGAGACGTTGCTCGGCGGCACCGGCCGCTTCGACGCGGCGCGGCTCGATGCGCTCTTGCGATCCCCGAACCCGCTCGGCAGCGCCGTCCGTCGCGCCGGCGGCAACCGGAGTGCAGCATGACACCGCCCCGTCGCGCCTCCGTCCTGCGCCCCACCACCGAGCTCACCGCGGCCGTCGATGCCGTACCCGAGGCGATCGAGGGCGAAGCCGCGATCGGCATCCGGACGTCGGGGCCGCCGCCCCTCGCTCCGACCACGGGCGAGCCCACCGTCGTGTGGGTCCACGCCAACCTGCCCGGCGCGGTGGCTCCCCCCGCGAGCTTCGCCTGCACCGTCGACGACGCCACGCGCTGGGCCAAAGATGGCCCGCCTGCGTGGCTGCACCGCCGTCGACTCGACGGCGTGCTGGTGCAGTACGGCGCCGATTCGCCCGCCGCGGTGAGACGCGCGGCGAGGGCCCTGCGCGAGCGCCTCGCCCCAACCGACGTCGCCGGCCTGCGCGACATGGCGAGGGCCTGGGGCAGCGACGCGCTGCTCACCGCGACCTCGCGGCTCACGGGCCAGCGCGCACCCACGTTCGCCGATCTCGCCCGCGCGCTGTCCCGCAGCGACGACCCCGAAGCCACCCGACTCGCCCGCCTGTGCTGGGCACTGGAGCACCTGTGATGCCATCCGATCCGTCTCACACGATCCCCGGACTCGGAGCCCTGGTCGCCGAGCTGGCGCAGACCAATTGCGCGCTGTGGCACGAAGAGGACGCCGCGCGCAGCAGCGACGATCTCGCCGTGGCTCGGGCCAAGCGCAACATCGACCGCCTCAACCAGCGCCGCAACGACAGCATCGAGGCCATCGACGATCTCGTGATCGCGTGGGCGAACCGACTGCGGGGTCACCATGGCTGAGACCCTCGGATCGCTCGTCGACAAGATCACGATCATCGAGCTCCGCCGCTTCCACACCGAGCAGGCGATGCTCAACCCGGCCGCCGCCGCCAGTGTCCGCCACGCGGCCGCGCTCCGCCTGCATGTGGTCGATGAGCAGCGCGCCGACCTGCAGGCCGAGCTCGACGCGTTGTGGTCGGCGATCGGCTCGGGCGCGACGCTGCCCAAGGTCTACCGCCAGCTCAAGCTCTACAACGATCCGGCGCTGCGCGACGCGAGCATCCCCCGCCCCGGCGACGGGCGCCCCCGCCGGGGGGGGCGGAGCGCCCCCGGGGGCGGCGGCGGGGGCCCCCGCCAAA
>JBBQJI010000033.1:0-86333 GCA_038325765.1 Nannocystales bacterium | reverse complement strand
CGGGTCGAAGCAAAACCGGACGACTACCCCCGCCACAAAGTTTCAAGAGTCGCGCATCGGCATGCATCCCCAGCACTCCGGACGCGACAACCCACCGAGTCCCCAACAGGAGATACGAGTATCATGACCGAGCGAACTTCTAATCTGAGTGGTAACTGGATCGGCATCGCAGGCATCGGCCTGCTCGCAGGCGTCGCGATGACGTCCGTGCAGGGTTGCGAGGGCGAAGACCTCCCCGGCGGCGACATCTGCGGCCCGTGCGGCAGCATCGTCTCCGGCCAGCTCTCGATCTCGGGCAACGCCCGCCTCGACGGCTTCTTCACCGCGGTCGCCGACCTCGGCAAGGCCACGGCGAGCATCCAGGGCGAGTTCGACGCCAATGTGCGTGCGATCGCCGAGCTGTACGGAATGGCCGAGGGCGAGATCAACGCCGCCTTCATCGCGGATCTCAAGGGCCGCATCCAGGCCGACTTCTCCGCCAACGTCGAGGGCGGCATCCGCCTCGTGTACAAGGCGCCGTCGTGCCAGGTCGACATCAACGTCGCCGTCGAGGCGCAGGCGAGCTGCGAGGTCAACGCCGAGTGTGACGTCCAGGTCGATCCCGGCGAGGTCTCGGTGGAGTGCGAAGGCACCTGTCAGGGCTCCTGCGAGGGCTCGTGCATGGGCGAGGTCAACTGTCAGGGCCCCGCAGTGGGCGCCGAGTGTGACCTCGGCTGCGAGGGCAGCTGCGAGCTCGAGGCTGCCGCGGCCTGCGAAGGCACCTGCCGCGGCACCTGCGACGGCAACTGCTCGCTCATGAACGCGGCCGGCGAATGCGAGGGCCAGTGCGATGGCCAGTGCGAAGGCACCTGCGAGCTCTCGGCCAAGGCGATGTGCGGCGGCACGTGCCACGGCACCTGCTCCGCCACCGTGGAGCCCCCGAGCTGCACCGGCTCGATCGAGTGCAACGCCCAGTGCATGGGTGAGTGCGGCGGCTCGTGTGCTGGCAGCGTGCGGCCCCCGTCGGCGTCGGCCGACTGCGAGGCATCGGCCGAGTGCGAGGCGCAGGCATCGGCCCAGGCCGAGGCCAACGTCTCGTGCACGCCCCCGTCGCTGGACTGGGAGTTCGCGTTTGCCGCTGGCGTCGATGCCTCGGCGCAGGCGGCCTTCACCGCGCGTCTCGGCGAGCTCCGCGTCCGCGGCGTCGCCATCTTGCAGGGCCTCGCCCGCGCCCAGGCGCTGTTCTCCGGCGAGGTGAACGGCGAGGTGGTGTTCGACCCGTCGCCGATCCTGAACATCGCCGGTGAGATCCAGGGCCTCATCAGCGCCGGCTTCTCCGGTGAGCTCGACATCGCCATCGGCCGCCTGCCGTGCGTGCTGCCGGCGTTCCAGGAAGCCGGCTCGATCATGGGCGAGATCACCAGCGAGTTCGGTGCATCGGTCGCTCTCCAGGCCGACTTCGGCGCCTCGCTGCTCAACCCGATGGGCGGCTGAGCCGCGCTCCGAGCCGGCCTCGCGCCGCCTCGGGACATCTCAGGGTCGTGCCTCCCGGGGCGCGGCCCTTTTTCGTGGTTTCTTCGATCGAATCCGCCCGCCCCCGCCCCCCCTTTCGTCGGAAATTCGCCCTCACCCCCGTCTCCGTGCTCAGTAGGCACGGGACGACCATGCCGATCCTCGAGTTCACAGGCGTCACGATGAGCTACGGCTCGGGCGCGCGCGTCCGCACCGCGGCGCTGCGCGACGTCTCGTTCACCACCGACGAGGGCGCCTTCGTGCTGCTCACGGGGCCCTCGGGCGCGGGCAAGAGCACGCTGCTCAAGCTCGTGCTTGCGAGCGAGCGGCCCGACGCCGGCACGATCCGGGTGGCGGATCGCGACATCCATCGGTTGCGGAAGTCGAGCATCCCGTATCTACGCCGCAACGTCGGCGCGGTGTTCCAGGACTTCAAGCTGCTGCCCGACGCGTCGCCGCTCGAGAACGTGGCGCTGGCGCTGCAGGTGCTCGGTTTGCCGCCGGGCGAAGTGAACGCGCGGGCACGCCGGGCGCTGTCGGACGTAGAGCTCGACCCGAACACGCGGCGATCGTCGCGGTGTCTATCGGGCGGCGAGCAACAGCGCGTCGCGATCGCGAGGGCGCTCGCGGGCGACCCGGCGATCTTGCTGGCCGACGAGCCCACCGGCAACCTCGATCCGCGGCTGTCACGGGAGATTCTCGAGCTACTGCAGGCGGTGCGGCGGCGGGGGACCACCGTGGTGATCGCGACCCACGATCCGTTGGTGTTCGACCACGTCGCCTCGTCGCAGATCCTCACGCTCGCGGCGGGCCGCCTGGTGGCCGACAGCGCGGCGCCCGGGGGCGTTCCGGTGCACGCCAACTCGCCCGACCCCACGCCGTGCCACCCCGATCCCACCGGCCTGGTCGGCGCCGTCGCCTGAGGAGCATCCCGATGCGCATGTTCCATTCGATGCGCTACGTCACCCAGCGCGGTGTCCGTGGCATGGCCCAGGCGCCGCTGGTGCAGCTGCTCTCGGTCGCGACCATCGCGGTGTGCATGCTGCTGCTCGGCGCGGTGCTGCTGGTGTGGCAAAACGCGCGATCGATCGCCGAGCAGTGGGGCGTCGACGTCCCGGTGACGGCATACCTCGTCGACGACGTGCCCGCCGATCGCGTCACGGCGCTGGCCGAGCGCATCGCCGCACTGCCGCAGGTCGAGCGCGTCGATATCATCTCGCCCGAGCAGGCGATGGCGCGGTTGGCCGACGGGCTCGGCGGCGATCCGACGCTGACCGCCGGACTCGACGCCACGGTGCTGCCGATGTCGCTCGAGATCACCATGCCGCCCGCCGAGGCGGCGAGGGCCGATGCGCTCGCGGCCGCGCTGGCCGACGAGCCCGAGGTCGAGGAGGTCGTCGCCGCCGGCAGCTGGGTGTCGCGGGCGCAGGCGCTGCTCGAGACCCTGCGCAGCATCGCCCTGGGCGCCGCGGCGATGGTCGGCTTCGCGTGCCTGACGATCGTGTGGAGCACGATCCGCCTCGCGGTCTATGCCCGCCGCTCCGAGATCCAGATCCTGCGCCTGGTCGGCGGCACCCCGTCGTTCGTGCACGGGCCGTTCGTGGTCGAGGGCTTCGTGCAAGGTGCGCTCGGGGCGGGGCTCGCCGTCGTGCTCCTGTACTTCGGCTTCGACGCCGTCGAGCCGCTGCTCGCCGACGCGTTCGCGCTCGCGTTCGCTGCGGGCGGCCTGCGGTTCCTGTCGCCCATCGAGTGCGCTGCGGTCGTCGGCTTCGGCGCCGCTCTCGGCGTGCTGGGCAGCCGGGCCGCCGTCGCGCGCTACGTCGAGGCCTGAGCGCCCCAGAGCGCGCCAGATTTCCAGGCACCGCCGATGCTCCGACGATCCCGCACCACGCTGCTCGCCTCGCTGGCCGCGTTGACGCTGGTCGGCACCGTCGCCGCGGCGCCGCGCAAGACCCAGTCGCTGGCCACCGAGCTCGCCGACCGTCTGCAGCGCGAGCTCGGCCTGGTGCGGTCGTCGGCCGAGATCCACCGCGGGCTCGCGGCGCTCGACCGCGAGCAGGCCAGCTTGCAGTACACCGCCGCGCTGCTCGATCACGCGAGCACCGAGAGCATGCGGCGGCTGGGCGCGTACGCGGAGGGCACCGGCGATCGCGAGGCGCGGCTGCGGCTGCGGGGCCGCGCGCTGTACAAGCTCGCCCGCGGCGGCGCGGCGCGACTGGCCTTCGGCGAGAGCCTGGGCGACGACGGCGAGGGCGCGACCGCGGTGCGGTTGGCCCGGGCCCGCAGCTTGCGCGAGGTCGTGCGCCGCGATCTCGACGATCTCCGATCGCACCGTCGCGCCCGCAGTCGCGCCCGCAGCGAGATGCTCGCGGCGACCCGCGAGATCCAGGCGCTGGCCACGGTCGCCCACGTGTTCACGATGCAAGGCGAGGTGCTGAGCGCAGCCGGCATCGCCGTGGATCCGGCGGTCACGCGCGCCGCCTCTGACCGCACGCTGCTGCTGCGGCGCAGCGGCAGCGCCGAGCGCCGGGCGCAGCGCGAGCTCATCGCCCTGGTCAAGGCCAACTGGGACGAACTCGAGACCCTGCGCGGGCTGGGCGGCGCGCTGCGCCTGCACCGTCCGGTGTCGGGCGCGCTCGCCGGGCGCTTCGGGGTGAATCGCGATCGCGTGCTCGGGGTCGCGAGCATGCGCAACGGCGTCGAGCTGGCGGCCGACCGCGACGAGCGTGTGGTGGCGATGGCGGCCGGGCGCGTGGTGCTCGTGACCGAGTTGCCGGAGTTCGGCGGCGCGGTCGTGCTCGAGCACGGCGGCGGTCAGTACTCGTTGACCGCGCGGCTGTGGAAGATCGCGGTCGAGGTCGGGGCGAGCGTCGAACCCGGCGCAGAGCTCGGCCGCGTCGCGCCCAAGGCGATCGACGACGGGCTCGGGACCACGGTCTACATCGAGCTGCGCCACGGCGAGAAGCCCGTCGATCCCGAGCCGTACCTCGCACGCGCGCGAGCGGCGACGGGGCGCGGACAACCGCGCCGCGACGCCGGCGATCTCGACGCCGATGCGCCTGCGGCGGGCGACGGCGCCGCGCCACTCGACGATTCGTCGACCGCTCCGCCAGGGCTCGACATGCCATCGGCGGATGACAACGCGCCTACCGCTGCGGCCGGCGGAGCTCCGGTTGATTTCAAAGGGTCCATGCCGCCGCTGCTGCCGTGGTGAGCGCGGCGGCTTGCGACGCCACGGTCGCCGGGCCACGCTTGCCCCGATGATCGCCCGAGCCCGCACCCTCGCCATCGCCGCCACCAGCCTCGCGGTGGGCATCGTCATCGGCGCCGGGCTGCGGCCGGCGATCGCCGCAGATCCGGATCCGAACGCCGCGCCCGTCGCGGCGCCGGACGAGTACTCGCGCTATCAGAAGCTGGACATGTTCGCCCGCGCCCTCGCGATCGTCGAGCAGCACTACGTGCGGCCGGTCGACGGCGATCAGCTGGTGTACGCGGCGATCCGTGGCCTCGTCAGCGAGCTCGATCCGCACTCGAGCTTCCTCGTGCCAGCCGAGGCACGGCTGCTGCGCGAGGACATCTCCGGGGTGTTCGGCGGCGTCGGCATGGTGGTGGTGCTGGGTCGCGATCCCGACGGCACCCGCTTCCTCGACGTTCGCGACGTGATCCCCGACAGCCCCGCCGCCGACGCCGGAATCGTCGCCGGCGATCGGGTGACGCGGGTCGACGGCAAGTCCATCGCGCAGTTCCCCGATCTGCAGCGCGCCATCACCATGATCCGCGGCGAGGCCGGCACCACGATCCGCGTCACCGTCGAGGAGCAGACCCGCGGCATCATGCGCACGGTCGCGCTGGTGCGCGAGACTATCGATCCGCCGGCGGTCGAGGTGCGCATGCTCGGCGAGGGCATCGCGTCGCTGCGGCTGCGCGAGTTCTCGGAGCACGCGGCCCGCGAGATGGGCGACGCGATCACGACGTTGCGCCGCGAGCACGGCGGCACCAAGGGCACGGGGCTGCGCGGCCTGGTGATCGATCTGCGGGACAACGGCGGCGGCCTGCTCGACGAGGCGGTCGACATCGTCGATCTGTTCGTGGACGATGGCGCGATCGTGCGCACGCGCGGCCGCCGGGGCACCCGCGTCGACGAGATCCGTGCGCGCCGCCCCGGCACCGAGTCCGACGTGCCGCTCGTCGTGCTGGTCAACAAGGCCTCGGCGAGCGCATCGGAGATCGTCGCGGGCGCGCTGCAAGACCATGGGCGCGCGCTCATCGTCGGCGAGCGCACGTACGGCAAGGGCTCGGTGCAGGCGCCCTTCGAGCTCGAAGACGGCAGCCTGCTCAAGCTCACCACGTCGCTGTACTACACGCCCGACGATCGCCTGATCCAGGCCAGTGGCATCACGCCCGACGTGCACGTCGGCGTGGCCCCGCCCGGCGCCACGGCGCTGGCCGACTCGCGGCCCGAGCTCGTCCCCGAGCGCGACAGCCCCAGGCACCTGCGGCCCGAGGATTTCGGCCGCCTGATGCCGCCCTCGGTCGACGACAGCCCCGCGGTGCGCTCGGCTGGCGAGGACGCCCAGCTGCGGGCGGCGGTGCAGCACCTCATCGCGTGGGACCGCGTCGCTCCGGCGCGGCGCCGACGTTGAGGCGATGGGCGCGACGCGAGACAAGCAGCCGTGGAGCCTGGTCGTCTGGATCGGGCTGTGCTGTCTCGGCTTCGCGGTGGCGCCTGCGCCCCCGGCCGCGCCGCCGATGACCACCGAAGAGATCGCGGCCATCCAGCGCGGTATTGACCGGATCGTGGAGTCGACGCGCGCGTGGCAGCGCGAGCGCGGCGATCTCGGGCTGCCATGGGACCAGGCAACGGGCCACCTCGCGATCGTGATCGACGACGTCGGCCGCGAGCTCCACTTGTTCGAGCAGCTCGTCGATCTGCGCTTCCCGCTGACGTTCAGCGTGTTGCCAGGGTCGGTCTACGCCGCGGGTGTGCAGCTGCGGCTGCGCGCCGATCGTCGGCGCCCGCGCGAGATCCTGCTGCACCTGCCGATGGAGCCGACGGACGCGGCGCAGATGCAGGCGGGCGCCGAGGCCCAAGAGAGCTTCCTGCGCCAGGGCGACCCACCGGAGCTGCTGCGCGCCAAACTCGAGGCAGCGCTCGATCGGGTGCCGACCGCGATCGGCACCAACAATCACATGGGCTCGCGCCTGACGCCCGACTGCGACGCGATGGCTGCGTTGATGCCGGTGTTGCGCGAGCGCGGGCTGTTCTTCCTCGACTCGCGGACGATCGCGACCACGTGCGCCCTTCAGGCCGCCCAAGCGGCTGGCGTGCCCGTGCTCGCGCGTCAGGTGTTCCTCGACGACGATCCGACACCCGCGGCGATCGCCGCCCAGCTCGATCGCGCCGCAGCGCTCGCGCGGCAGGGGCCGGTGGTGGCGATCGGTCATCCGTCGCCGGCGATGGTCGAGATCCTACGGCGGCGACTGCCCGAGCTGCTCGCCGAAGGCGTGGCCGTCGTGCCGGTCACGGCGCTGCTGCGCCACCGGGCTGTCGCGCCGATGGCTGGCACCCCCGCGGCTGTCGCCCCGCCGGCTGTCGCCCCGCCGGTCGCCGCTGACGACCCCTCGCGCCAGGGCTCGGGCGAACACCGCAGGTGACGTGGCCCGGTGGTGCTGCGGCCCTGCGGCCGACCTCCCCGGCGCGCAAAGCCGAGATGCGCGATCCGGGCAGCCACGCGGCGGCAGCCTGCGTGCCGCGTGCCGGTGCCGTCGCCCTTGACAGTGTTTCGCACCGCTTCCTAACCTCAAGGTCTTGATGTCCCTACGCCTCATCATCGAGGACGACGAGGGCAGCACGACCATCGTGCCCCTGGGCAGCGATGCGATCACGATCGGTCGCCAGCAGGGCAACACGATCCAGCTCACCGAGAAGAACGTCTCGCGGCGCCACGCGCAGCTGTTGCCCGAGGGCCAGTCGTGGGTGCTCGAGGATCTCGGCAGCTACAACGGCGTGAAGGTGAACGGTCGGGCGGCGAGCGGCCGCGTCTCGCTGCAAGAGGGCGACGTCGTCCAGATCGGCGACTATCACCTCGCGCTCACCGAGGACGTCGACCGCCGCACGCTCAACTACGATCGCGGAGCGGCGAACGACGGTGCCGATCCGATGCTGGCGAGCTCGAGCACCAGCCTGCCGAAGATCGGGCCCGCGGGTCTCGCCGCGCTGACGTCGTCGGGTCAGCTCCCCGCCCACACCGGCTCCACGATGCCGCCGTCGTTCGTCGACTCCGGCCAGATGCCGATGATCGCCCGCAGTCAGGGCGACGAGCAGCCCAGTCGCGTCGGGACGATGGTCGTCGGGCTCGCGGTGATCGGCGTGCTCGCGCTCGGCGGCTTCTGGTGGGCGACGCGGCCCAGCGAGACCGCCTCTGGCGCGGGCGTGGTCGCCAAGGCCGACGGGCTGGCGACGCCGCCCGCCGGCGCCGAGGCGAAGGCCATGCCGACCCCCGACAGACCGGTGCCCGCGACGCCGCCCGAGCCGGCCCCCGATGCCAAGGTCGATCCGGTGCCGCCCGACACCAAGCTCGACCCGATCCCCGCGGTGCCCGAACCCGAACCCGAACCCGAGCCCGAGCCCGAGCCCGAGCCGATCGCGACGCCCAAGCCCAAGCCCGTGACACCCAAGCCGGTGACGCCCAAGCCCACCAAGCCCACGGTGGCGCCGACGCCGAAGCCCAAGCCCGATCCGGAGCCCGCGGTCGATGCCGACGCGCTGCTCGCCGAGGCCGGCAAGCAGATGTTCAAGAGCCCGAGCTCGGCCTACGATCTCGCCGCCAAGGCGTACGGCGCGAAGAAGTCTTCGCGCGCCGCGTTCCTGATGGCGAGCGCGGCGTGTCGCCTCAAGGACGCCGCCAAGGCGCGCAAGGCGATCGCGAAGCTCAAAGGTCAGCCGCGCGACGAAGCGGTTCAGATCTGCGCGGGCCAGGGCATCGCGATCGACTGACGCGCGTCAGCGCCGATCGTCGAACGCGGTCGCCCGATCGCGGCGGTCGCCCCGATCGCGGAGGTCGCCCCGATCGCGGAGATCGCCCCGATCGCGGAGGTCGCCCAAGGCGATCTTCGCGGCGTTGTAGCCACACATGCCGTGCACGCCGGCGCCGGGGTGCGCGTAGCTCGAGCACAGGTAGAGCCCGGCCAGTGGCATGCGGTAGCGGAAGTAGGGGAACAGCGGGCGGAACAGCAGCTGGCGATGCCACGCGTTGCTGCCACCGCCGAGATCGCCGCCGACGAGGTTCGCGTCCATGCGCTCGAGATCGGGCGGCGCTACGATGCGGCGCGCCAGAACGATGCTGCGGAAGCCCGGCGCGAGGGCCTCGATGCGCCGGTCGATCCGATCACCGAAGGCCTCGGCGTGCGCCGTCCAGCCGCCCTCTAGCACCGGTGGCACGCGCGAATAGGCCCACAGCGTGTGGCCGCCCTCGGGTGCGCGGGACGGATCGCACAGGCTCTGCTGGCCGATCACCAGATAGGGGTTGTCGGGCAGGGCGCCGCTGCGGACCTGCGCGGTGAAGCGCGAGAGATCGTCGAGGCTGTCGCCCGCGTGCACCACCGCGGCGCGCCGGGCCTGCTCGCACGACCAGGGCACCGGCGCCGACAGTGCCCAGTCGAGCTTGAACGTGCCCCAGCCCTGGGGGAAGCGCTGCATGAACTCGACGACGCGGCCAGGCACGTACTCGCGATCGACCAGATCGAGCAGCAGCCGCGGCGCGCCGGTGTCGGCGAGGATGATCGGTGCCTCGATCTCGGTGCCGTCTTGGAGTTGCACTGCGCAGGCCCGATCGTTGCGCGCGATGATGCGATCGACGCGGGCGCCCAGCATCACGCGACCGCCGTGTTCACCCAGCAGGTGGATCATCGCGTCGGTGATCGACTGCGCGCCGCCGCCGGGCACGACGTAGCCGCCAGTGGTCGCCGTCATGCCGAGCATGAAGCCCAGTGCCGCGCCGAAGATATCGTCGGGGCCGACATCGACGTGCAGCGCGAGCGACGGCAGCACGCGGCGGGCGGCTTCGGACTCGAACCACCGCCGGGCCAGGGCGCCGCCGCGCGAGCCGAACACCGTGGCGACGCGCAGCAGATCCCACGGCATGATTCGCAGCGCCGAGCCCACCGCGGGGAAGGTGCGCATGAGCAGACCGATGAGCGCGGGCTCGATGCCTGCATACCACGACGCGATCTCGCGCCAGCGCTCACCGTCGGCCGGCGAGCCGAAGTGCCTGGCGGTGACGTCGTGGTCGCGGGCGATGCAGGCGTAGCTGCCGTCGGGCGCCGGGTGACAGCTCTCGATCGGCGCGCCGTGCCAGGTGAGCCCGTGCTCGCCGAGCGCGAGCTCGACGAACGCGGGGCTCAGCGTGGCCCACGGAAAAAACGCCGCGCCCACGTCGTGCACGTAGCCCGGCAAGGTCGCGGACTCGGATCCGACCGCGCCGCCGGGCCGCACGGGGTCGGCCTCGAGCACCAACACGCGAAGGCCGGCGCGCGCCAGCACGCAGGCTGCGACGAGGCCGTTGGGTCCGGAGCCGATGACGATCGCGTCGATGGCCACGCCGCGAAGCTACCCCATGGTGCGAGGGGACGATACGGCGAGAGGTGATGCCCGGGGGGTGGCGTCGCGCCCGGCGCACGCTCAGCCGATCCGCACCGCGGCCGGCAGCTCCGTGGCGCGCCACAGATACCAGCTCGCCACGCTGCGGTAGGGTGACCACTTCGCGCCGCGGCGGGCGAGCTGGATGGGCGTCGGCAGTGCGCGCATGCGGAAGGTGCGGGCGAAGCCCTTGCGCACGCCGTAGTCGCCCACGGGCAAGATGTCGGGGCGACCGAGGCGGAACATCAGCAGCATCTCGACGCTCCAGCGACCGATGCCGCGCACGCGGGTGAGCGACTCGATGATCGCGTCGTCCGGCATCACCCGGAGCTTCGCGAGCGTCGGGATCTCGCCGGCTTCTGACCGCGCCGCGAGGTCGCGCAGGGCGAGGAGCTTGCTGCGCGACACGCCGGCTGCGCGCAGGGGCTCGTCGGCCAGCGCGAGGATCGCCGCCGGCGTCGGCGCACGATCGCTTCGGCCTCGGCTGGCGGTGCACACCCGACCGAAGATCGTCGCGGCGGCCTTGCCGGTGAGCTGTTGGTAGACGATCGACTTCGCGAGCGCAGCGAACGTGCTCACCTCGGGCTGGATCACCAGCCCGCACGCACCGACGTGGTCGAGGAGCGCGCCGAGCCGGGGATCGGCGGCGCGAAGGTGCGAGGTGGCGACGTCGGGATCGAAGGTCGGGGGCCGCGGCGTGACCATCACCGCGATCATACGCGAGCGTGGAGGATGGCCAGGTTCGTGCGGGGGAGAGGCCCGCGGCGGAAGCAGCATCCGCGCGGTGGTCGATCGACCGCGCGTCACCGCGACGGTCTGGGCCGCGGGATCCTGACCAGCGCATCGGCGTGCAGGCTGCCCAGGACGAGCGAGTCGCCCACCGGCGTGGCGCTGGTGATCGCGTGGACCGTGCCGGTGGGATCTTGCAGATTGAAGCGCGGACGTCCCTCGGCATCGAGCCCGATGACGAAACCATATGGCGGTGGGATCGGCTGCAGCGCATGGGGCACGCGCGCGATCATGCGGCGGGCCCACGGGTGGGGTAGCAGGGCGTCGATGAGCGCGCTGCGCAGCGAGGGGATGCCGAGCCACAGCGTGCCGTCGGCGTCGATGTCGAGGTTGTCGACGAAGCCCGGCAGGCCGTCGACGAAGATTTCGCGGGTGCCTCGGTTCGGACCGGCGATCCACAGGCGCACGATGCGGTAGGCGAAGGTCTCGGCGACCAGCAGCGAGGCGCCGTCTTCCGCGAGCGTCAGGCCGTTGGCGAAGCGCAGCCCATCGAACGCGACCTGTGTGGTGCCGGCCCACGGGTCGTGGTGCAGCACGCGGCCGGTCGCCTGGGCCTCGAGCACGTCGAGCACGGTGTCGTCGACATCCCAACGCATCGAGGCGTCGGTGAACCACACCGTGCCGTCAGCCGCGAGCACGAGCTCGTCGGCCAGGCCGATCGCCGTGCCGTCGTCGGCCCGCGTGACGGCGGCGATCAGGGTGCCTTGGGAATCGACGTGCAGCAGGCCGCGGCGGGCGTCGGCGATCCACAGGCTGCCATCGTTGGCGAACGCCAGACCCAGTGGTCGACCGCCGCCATCGAAGTGGGTGTGGACGCCGGCGTCGTCCAGCGCGACCACCCGACCATCGGCGAGGCCGGTGTAGAGCCGACCATCGGGTCCGACGGCGACGTCCTCGGGGCCTTCGCCTGTCGGGATCGTCACGTGATCGGCGAGTGCGTCATTCGGGGCCCATTCGCCCTCGAGCCCGGCGGTCGGCGGGGCGGGCCACGCGACGGGATCGACCCGCGTGGGCGCGAGCAGCAGGTAGCCGAGCGCGGCGAGCACGGCGAACGACAGCCCCCATCCGAGTCGCGTGAGCAGGCGTCGCACCGCCGTAGGCGGCCGCGTCCGGCGGGGTGGAGCGGTGGAGATGGGCACGGTGTCGTGTGCAGAAGCGGTGCATCGCGCGAGGTGCATCGCGCGAGGTGCATCGCGGAAGGGGAGCCTCGCACGATCGGGCGCATCACGCCCGGGTGCATCGAGCGGAGCTTTCACCGGCGGCGACGGCCTGGCGACGCCGACCGTCCGCTGCTACGGTGGTGCGGTGCAGCGATCGCGCCCCGGCGAGCGGTGACCGCGGCGTCGCCGACCAGCGCCGAGCATGGCTGAGCAGAGCACACCGCCCTTCGCCGGCCTGTCGCCGACGCCCACCGTGCTCGCATTCGTCGCCGTCGCCCTCGTCGCTTCCGTCGTCGAGGTCGCGATTCGCGGCGGTGGCGTGCGGCCGCTCGCGATCGCCTTCGGTGCCGGCGCGGGGTGGGGACTGCTGCATGGCCTGGTGTGGGTCGCCGTGCTGCGTGGGCCCGCGCGGCTGCGGGCGCCGTGGTCCGCGGTCGTGCACGGGCTCCTGGCTGTCGCGGCGGCGGTGTGGTTGGCCGACGGACTGGGCGCCGCGGCGCGGCTGGGCACGCGCAACGCCGGTCTCGCGGTGCTCGCCCTCGTCGGCGCGTGCATCTTGGGCATGGTGACCTTCGCCATCGCGCGCCTGCTCGCGCCCGACGATCGCGAGCCACCCGGACTGCGCGCGCGTGCGCGTCGACATGCGGCGCTGCCCGTCGCGTTCGTGGCCATCGCGATCGCCGCGGCCGTGGTCGATCGCGTGCTGTTCGTGGGCCTGCATCCCCCCGCGCACAGCGTGCTGCGGGCGGTCGCCCTGGCCGGGATCGCACTGACGTGGGCGCTGCTGCGCCCGTGGCAGCCGCGTCCACCGCGTGATGCGGTGCTGCTCGGCGCGGCGCTGCTCGCCTCGGCGCTGCCGTTCGTGCTGCTGGGCGGCGCCGCGGATCCGAGCCTCGCGAGCCTGTGGTCGACGCCCGCCACCGACGAGTCCATCGCGACGTTTCGCCGACTCACCGACGTCGACGGCGACGGGTTTTCGGCGCTACTGGGCGGCGGCGACTGTGCGCCGTTCGATCCCGAGATCCACCCTGCCGCGGTGGAGACCCCCGACAACGGCATCGACGACGACTGTGCGGGCGGTGACGCCACCGTCGCCACGATCGATCTCGACGCCACGCCGATCCCGACGGACCCCTCGCCGCGCAGCGTCCTGCTCGTGACCGTCGAGACCCTACGCGCCGATCACCTGGGGCTGTATGGCTATGCCCGCGACACCACGCCGGGCCTGGCGCGGTGGGCAGAGGGCGCCCGCGTGTACGAGCGCGCGTACACGGCCGGCGCGTGGACGAGCATCGCGATCCCCACGTTGCTGCGCGGCGTGAACGCGCGACGTCTGCCGTGGCGTGCCTTTGCCGAGACCAACCGCGGCCGGTTGATCCCTGCGGGCGAGCGCGTCGAGCTCGAGCCGGGCGAGCGCGGCGTGCAGACCTTCATGCTCCCCGATGGTGGCGGCGTGCCGCCGGTGAGTTGGTGGTTGCAGCGACGCGGCATGGTCACCGCGGCGATCGTCGACGATCGCTTCTCGGAGCTGCTCGATGCCTCGGTAGGCACCGCCGAGGGCTTCGACACCTTCGTCGACGCGGACAGCGTCCGCGGTCGCGATCCCGACGATCGGGTCGTCGACCTCGCCATCGCCACGATGGCCGCGCTGCCCCGCGGCCGGCCCTCGTTCGTGTGGGTGCACCTGTTCGGGCCGCACTCGCCCAACACGACCCATCCCGAGGTCCCGCAGTTCGGCGGCGATGGTATCGGCAATCCCACGGTCGATGGCTACGACCACGAGATCCGCTTCGTCGACGCGCAGATCGACCGCCTGCTTCGCGCCGCCGTCGACCGCGATCCGAGCACCGCGTGGATCGTGACCGCCGATCACGGTGAGGTGCTGCAAGATGGCGATCGGATGCATGGATTCGATCTGAGCGAGGCCGTGATCCGCGTGCCGCTCGTGGTCGGGGGCACCGTGCTGCCGGCGGGGCGCGAGGACGCTGTGGTCAGCACGTTGGATCTCGTGCCCACGATCTTCGCGCTCACCGAGACCCCGGCGCCGGAGTATCTCGACGGCGTGGACCTGCACGCCGCGCCTCCCGCGAATCGTCGGGTGCTAGTGGATACGTGGCACCGCCGCTTCGATGGGGCGCTGCTGTTCGATCAGGTCGGCGTGGTCGATGGCGTGCGCGCGGTGGTGTTCGACCGGACGCGCAATGCGTGGGCGATGGGGCTGCTGCAGGGGGCGGGGCCGGAGGCGGGGATCGGGGATGCGGAGCGGGCGGAGCTACAGGCGTTGATCGGCGCGTACCTCGATGCGCCGGTGCTGCGGGTCGGGGGTTGAGACTCGAGCGGGAGGTGCCCGGCGGGGGTTCGCACGCGATCACTGAATCGGGCCGCGCTGGTCCCCTGCGGGGCCGACCTGTCGGGCTACGCTTCGGGCTCGGCGGTAACGGGGACATCGATGAGTCGACCTTCGACGTCGGCCCGGGCGGCGAGCAGCGACTGGACGAAGTGGTAGTCGCGGACGAGCGCGCCGACTTCGAGGCTCCGGTTGTCTCTCCCGCGCGTGGAAAAACTTGGCGGACCCGACCAGCGCGGCCTCACCGTCCACCACGATGCACTTGGCGTGCATGCTGTACCGAGCGAAGCCGTTTGCAGTTCGCTCGGTGGACGGGCCGTAGTACTGCAGCCGCGGTTGCAGGGCGCCCTCGCGCCAGGATGTCGCTCGAAAGGCATCCGCTGCGCGACGGGCGAGAGTTCCTCGAGCACCTTTTGGAAACTCGCGCCCTTCGAGTTGGCGAGCGTCTCGACGAACCCCGCCTTGGGCTCGGGCTGCGGCGTACCGAGATCGAAGTGTCGGTCGAGCTCGATCAGGCGCTTCTTGCTCAGGCACGCGAGGACGGTTCGTTCGGTTGGGCGGGCCATGCTGGCGTGCGGCGGCGAGGAGTGCGAGGGTACCAAAGCGGTCGGCCAGTTGGCCGGTCGGCGAGCGTGGCGTCGAGCCCTCGCCGCGACCATGCCTTGCGTCGCGAAGCGGCACGACAGTGCGCGATCCATAGCCAGGCGCACCGCTGGCGCATGTCCGCCAATCCAGTCGAGGGGCGCAGTGTGGGTCACTTGATCATCGTCGCTCCATCCGCGCACGCCCCATCGCCGGTGATACTCTCCCGTCTGTGCTGCCCGCGCGGTGGATCTTCGACGCGCTGCCGCCCTCAGGCGCGCGCCGTGGTGACGATCCCGCCCAGCACGCGTTTCGCCCCGATCTCGCGACGTTCGTGCGCGAGGTGATCCAGAACGCGAACGACCAGGCCCTCGGCGCGCCGACGGTCGGCTTCCGCGGCACGGTGCTCTCGGGTGACGCGCTCGCGGCGTTTCGGGCCGCGGTCGACTGGGAGACGTTGACGTCGCACCTGCAGGCGAGCAGCGCGACGCGGGCGGGTGGACGCATCAGCCGCGTGCTACAGGAGATCGAACGCACCGATTCACTGCCGCTGCTGTGGGTCGAAGATCGCCACACCGTCGGATTGCTCGGCGGCGAGGACGACGAGCAGTCGCACTTCCGGGCGCTGTGCAAGGACACGCTGTTCAGCCACAAGCGCGCAGCGGGAGCGGGCGGCAGCTACGGCTTGGGCAAGTCGGTGCTGTGGGCGTTCTCGGGGCTGCGCACGGTGATCTTCGCGTCGCGACTGGCCGAGGATCCGTCCGGGCACAGCTCGCCGCGCCTGATCGGTCGCGCAGAGCTGCCGTCGCACACGACGGACGGCGCGTCGTTCGTGGGCTCGGGGTGGCTGGGGCGTAAGGTGTCCGTCGGTGGCGACAGCCTGCGCGCGGAGTCGCTGTGGGGCGACGGCGCGGCGCAGTTGGCCGCCCGCCTGGGAATGACGCGCGACGGGCCGACGGGCACCAGCATCTTGGTGGTGGGTGTCCGCGACCCGACCGCCGACGACGAGGATGCCGCCGACCCCGAACGCGCGCTCGCGACGATGCTGGCGTCGATCGGCGGCCACGCGGCGGCGGAGTTCTGGCCCGCGATGGTGCGCGCCCACCAGCCGCTCACGGTGGAGGTCGACGGGCACGCGATCGATCCCGCAACCGACCCGAGCGTCGCTCCCTTCGTCGCGTGCGTGCGCGACCACGCCCGGGCGGTCGATCAGGCCCGCGACGACGGCGATGTGGTGATCCGCGGGATCCCGATCGAGCTACCGCGTCGCCGCGACGAGGTGGCGGGCGAGTCCGGTGTCGTGGAGCTCGTCGTGCGCATCGCCGACGCCCCCGATAGGCCGGGTGTGGGCCGCGTCGCCGCGTACCGCGGCGCGGGGATGATCGTGCGCCGTTGGGATGCGACGCGGCTCGCGGGCACGCTGCGGCCGTTCCACGGGCTGCTGCGGTGCGGGCTCGCCCGCGGAAATTCGGCGAACGATGTCGCGATCGAACAGTTTCTCCGCACGGCCGAGCCACCGGGTCACGACGACTGGCTGGCGACCCCCGCGATCAAGGACGAGTACGTGCGCGGCGCCCAGGCCGAGCTCGCCCGGCTGCACGACCGCGTGATGGCGGCGTTGCGCGAGATCCTCGGGCCCACCAGCCGCGCCGGTGTGCGTGGACCCGAGCGCCTGCGCAAGCGGCTGGGGATCGGCGGCAAGTCGGGGAGGTCCGCGGGCGCAGGGCCAGTCGCGTTCTCGTCGATCGACGCGTCGTTCCGTGACGGACGCTGGCACTTCGAGGGCGAGATCCGCCCACGCGCGCAGGGCGTGCAGTGGACCGCCCACGTGGCGGTGCGCCAGGTCGGTGAGGACGGCGGTCTCGGCGAGGACGTGCCGATCGCCCGCATCGAGGTCATCGCGGGCCGCGGCGAGGTCGAGCTCGATCGTGGTCGGGCGCGCATGCGCTCGGAGCTCGCCGACGCCGTGGGATTCCGCGGCGCGACCGTACCGATGCGGGGCGTCCACGCCTGGACCGGCGAGATCGCGCTCGAGCTCGCGGCGGCGGCGGTCGAGGATGGGCAGGCCACATGAGCGACACCAGCGTGCGTCGCGAGAAATTCCTGCCCTACGCCTACGAGCGCACGCTCGCGCTCGAGGTGACGGCGTGCACGCGCGACGACGGTGCACAGGTGGCGCTCGAGAATCGCACGGTGATGCTGTGGAGCGGCTGGCAGACCGCCGAGATCGAATTCACCGCGCGGCTGCCGGCGACATCGCACGCGCGATTGGTCCCACCGGGCGAGCGCGCCGCCCCGCCGCTGGCCGTGCTCGTCGCGTTGCGCTGCGAGGCGACCCGCCTGCGCCGCGGCGAGGTGTTCGCCCTCGTCGACGACGCGTGCAGCGACGTGCTGCGGGTGCGCCGAGACGAGCTGCATGGCACAGCGGAGCTGGTGGCGTGGGTGGTGCGGACCAAGTCCGGTGGCCGCCGCGTCGCCGGCTACGCGAGCGACGCGGGCTTGCGGGTGGCCCAGGCGCCACCGTGGTCGCTCGAGGTCGATAGGCCAGCTCCCACGGCCGGCCGCGGCTTCGAGGTGCTGTTCAAGTCCTTCGCGCAAGACGCCGCGATCCCGCCGCGTGAACGCGCGAACCTGTATCGCCTCGATGCCGCGCAGGCGGTGCCGGTGCTGTGGCTCAACGCCGACCACGGCGAGATCGCGGATCTCCTGCGAGCCGAGGGCACGCGCGGCGCCCGGGCGCGCCTGCGCGACGTCGCGTTCGAGCGCATCGTCTCGGCGGTGAGATTGCAGCTGATCCTGCGCGCCGCGGCCCACCTCACTGCCGGCGAGGCCGTCTATCCCTGGGAGACCACGGTGCTCGACGAGGCGCTCGCGCGGCTGTACCCCAAGGTGGCCGCTACCGACCGCCTCGCCCGCATGCGCGACGAGCTCACCGACCCCGCCGAGCTCGTTTCGCGGCTCGACGACGCCACCCAGGCCCACGAGCACACCGCCGACGCCCTGCGCAAGGCGATCGAAGACGCATGAGCGCCGTGGTCGATCCCACCGCCCATGTCTTGGCGCGCCTGAGTCCCTCGGGGCGGCGACTGGTCACGCCCGAGCTCGGCAGCGGTGAACGAGCGCGGTGGTCCGCCGACGCCTACCGCGATCATGTCGAACCGCTCGAGCGGGCCCTGAGCCTGCGCGCCCTCGATGACGCCCTCGATGGCGTGCTGTCGACCACGGCGGCGTTCGACGCGGCCGCCGTCGACACGGCGTTGGCGCTGGCCCTGCATCGCACTTTGCCGCTGACCCGCCGTGAGGCCGCCGACTGGGCGGTGTGGCGCTACCTCGCGGTCGTGCATCGACCGGACGTGGTCCGCCATCGCTGGGAGCTCCGCAGCTGGACGACGATGCGCGCTCGCTTCTGGAGTTCGGGGACGCGACCCGACAGCAACCTCTTGGGTCGGCTGTGGTGGATCGCAGAGCTCAGCCGTCGCGGCGACGACCATCGCGCGACCCGGCGCCTGCTCGCGAGCCCGTCGCTGGCGAACGCCGTGTTCGTGCGGCGCCTATCGAGTTTCGCCCCGTTCGTGCACGCGAGCGCGCAGATCCTGGCCGACCAACCCGCGAGCGTCACCGAGCGGGTGCTCGCGCGCTTCAACATGCTGTGCTCGACGATGCCGGTCGAAGGCCGAGGCGAGGCGCAGATCATCGACACGCTCGCGCGCCTGGTCGACGAGGTCGGCGCGACGTGGGCGACGTGAGTCGCGGCCATCGCCGGTGCACGGCGGGCACGACATGCTCGAACTCGCCCTGATCTCGCCGGCGCGTCCACACGCGAGCGGCTCTAGGCCCACTTCAGCGACCCGTCGCGCGACGGCTGCCACGCGCCGATGGACGGCATGGGCTTCGCGTTCGAGAGCCTGGACTGCCTGGGTCGCCGACATCGGCGAGCGGCGGGCGACGCTGTCCGCCACCGATCGTGCGCGGCTCGAGGCCCACGGCGACAGCATCCGCGAGCTCGAGCTCACCCTCACCGCCGTCTGTCAGGCCCCCGAGGCGCCGCTGGGCGTCGACAGCCAGACCGCGATCGATCGGCAGTCGGACCTCATCGTGTCGGCGCTGGGCTGCGGGCTCTCGCGGGTCGCGAGCATGCAGGTGCGCATCGCCGACAACGACAACACGCTGTATCCGTGGCTCGGCCTCGCCGAGGGCGGGCATCACACGATGTCGCACGACTCCAGCGGCGGCGCCCAGTCTACCTTGGCGCAGCTCTACCGCTGGTACTCCGGGCGCTTCGCCTACCTACCTGCTCGATCGCCTCGCCGCCACGCCCGACGCCGACGGTCGCTCGGTGCTCGACAACACCCCCGTCATCTGGGGCTCCGAGCTAGGCCGCGCCTACGACCACGACATCAGCAACGTGCCGTTCGTCTTCGCCGGGGCTACGGATCTGCTCCGCGGCGGCCGGTATCTCTCGGGCTCGACGATCAGCCACGGCCGCGTGCTGGTCTCGGCGTGCCACGCGATGGAAATGCTCGACGTGGAGCAGTACGGGACCTTGGATGTGGGCACGGGCACGGTGCCCGGGCTGTTCGTGTGAGCGGCGGGGAGAGGGGCGGTTAAACGAGAACGGACCGGATCCCGAGGGATCCGACCCGTGGTGATCGCGCGGCGCTCTGGTCTACTCCTGAGCGATGGTCAGGGTGATGGTGTCGATCGTGCCGGTGTCGCCGAACGCATGGTCGCCGATGCAGAGCTGCCAGGTGCCGGTCGCGGCCTCACCGTTGAATGTCGACAGGTCGCCGGGGGTCGCCGCGCCGGCGTTCGGGAAGTACGAACACAAGCCGTCGTCATCGCAGACCACGCCAGCGTCGGGGATGGTGTTGCCCATGTTCTCCGCGTCCGTGGCGCCGTCGTCGGCGAACGACAGCGGGAATGCCACGGCGAGTTCGGAGCTGTCACCGAGGCTGCCGCCGACGCCATCATCAGTCGGCTCGAGCGTGCCGGGCCGGCTCATCACGGTGACCAACGTGCCCTCCGGGCTGACGACCTTGATGATGAGGTCGCCGATCCAGGTGTGCGACGCCGCGAGCTCCAGCTCGACGCCCGTCACATCACCGCCGCCGGCCGCCACGAGGTCGACGCAGCCCATGCTGTCCAGAGCGCCGGTGTAGGTGTTGTCCGGGATGGCGACCGCGAGACCCGGACCCGCGGTGATGACCTCGGGATCCACGGGCCCAGCGACGCACACGCTGTTGTCGATCGGATCGATGTTGCTCGGGCACGCGCCCCCGCCCTCGCTGCACGAGTCGGCGTTGTCGCAGAAGTCGCACGAGTCGACCGACGCATCGGCGCAGTCGGGGTCGATGACACCGCAGCCACAGTCGCAGCCGTCGTCCACGCCGTAGAAGAAGGGAAGGCAGGTCCACTCGTCGGGTACGACGACCGGCGGCGCCGTGCCGACCGTGCCGTCGGTGATGTCGATGCACGCGCCATCGGGAACCGGCACGGTCTCGAGAGTGTTCGGGTCGATCTCGACCTCGACGAGCCGCACCCCGGTCAGCGTGGCGGTGAAGGCCCCCTCGAGTTGGGTCGACTCGGGATCGATGTCCATGGTGCCGGTCGACTGGAAGAACTGCGGCCCCGCCACGTTGCCGTCGTTGTCCTGGAAGAGACGAATGCAGCGCTGACACGTCGCGTAGCTATCGTCCGGGGCAATCGACAGGTCGAACTCACCCGTGGCAGCGTTGTCCCAGAACTCGAACTGGACGATGTCGAGGAGCAGGTCGTCGCCGACCAGCGTGGGACCGCTGAACTGATAGCGGTTGTCGGTGCCCCGGACGACGAAGTCGGCATCGATCGTGACCTGCGCACAGTCGGAGACTCCGGTGCCGCCGGTGCTCGACGACTCGCCGCTGCTCGACTCGCCGCTGCTCGACGACCCGCCCTCGCTGCTCGACGAGTCGGCCTCGGTCGGGTCGATCGTGGTGTCGGCCTCGGTCGGGTCGATCGTGGTGTCGGCGGTCGGATCCGTCAGCGTGACTGAGACGGTGGCGGTGGCGTCGTCAGAGTCGTCTTCGTCGTTGCCGGTGTCCGACGACTCGTCGTTGGCCGGGGTCGTGTCGTCGCCGCAGCCGGCGAAGGTGAACGTCGCGATCGCGAATACGGTCAGGGGCTTGAGCTTGATCATGAAAAAGTTCCTCGTCGCGGGCGGCGTGTCGCCACACGGCAACGACGCTGTTACCACACCGTGGCGCGGCGCCGTAACCCCGTGATGTGCCCGCGGTGGTCGACTCGAACCTCGGCGCCGTGTCGCGGGGTCGACCGAGCGTCTCCGCGCGCCGTTCCGATCGTGAACGGATCGGCGTTCGCGTCCCACTCGAACGCCGAGGGGTGCGCGTGGTCACGGCGATCCTCGCGCCGCGCCGTGCGGCTGCGCCCAAGACCTCAGCTGCACGCAGAGACTTCCGAGGTGAGGGCGTCTGGCCTCAGTCCCACGGCCTCAGTCCCACGGCCTCAGTTCCACGGCCTCAGTTCCACGGCCTCAGTCCCACGGCCTCAGTCCCACGGCCTCAGTCCCACGGCCTCAGTCCCACGGATTGATCGCCGGCGTGAGCAACAGCTCCTCGACGTCCGCCATCGTGAGGCTCTTGCCGCCGCTCGCGTCGCGACCCAGCGCGCTCTCAGCCACCGCGCGCTTGCGTTGCCCGAGCTCGACCATCTTCTGCTCGACGGTGTCCTCGACCACCATGCGGTAGACCATCACGGGCTTGTCTTGGCCGATGCGATGGGCGCGGTCGGTGGCCTGATCCTCCACCGCGGGGTTCCACCACGGATCGAAGTGGATCACGGTGTCGGCCTCGGTGAGCGTGATGCCGCTGCCGCCGGCCTTGAGGCTGATGATGAACACGGGCGCACCACCGGGTTGCTGGAACTTGGTGACCAGCTCCTCGCGGTTCTTGGTGCCGCCGTGCAGCCACAGGTACTCGATGCCGAGCTTCTCGAGCGAGGCGGCGATGAGCTTCTGCATCTCGACGAACTGCGAGAACACCAGGATCTTGCGCCCGGACCCGACCGCGTCCGCAATCAGCTCCTCGAAGGCCTCGAGCTTGCACGACGGCGGCACCGGCGTGCCCTCGGGCAGACCGAGCAGCTGCGGGTCGCAGCAGACCTGACGCAAGCGGGTGAGCGCGGCGAGGATCGTCATCTGCGCCTTCTCGACGCCGACCTCGTCGATGCGGCCGGTGATCTCGTCCTTGGCGGCCTTGAGGATGCGGTTGTACAGGCCCAGCTGGCTCTTGCCGAAGTGACAGAAGATCGTCTGCTCGGTCTTGGGCGGCAGCTCGGAGGCGACGTCCTCCTTCTTGCGCCGCATCACGAACGGCCGCACGCGCACGCGCAGCTGCTCGAGCGCACGGGTGTCGCCGTCCTCGATCGGCTTGACGTAGTTCTTCTGGAAGTCGGTCAGCTTGCCGAGGAATCCGGGCGCCAGGAAATCGAAGATCGCCCAGAGATCGATGAGGTGGTTCTCGACCGGCGTGCCCGACAGCGCGAGCCGATGGTCGCACTTGAGCATCTTGGCGCTCTTGGCGGTGCTGGTGGTCCAGTTCTTGATGTACTGGGCCTCGTCGAGGATGACGTAGCGAAAGCGGATCTTGGCGAGATCGTCGATGTCTCGGCGCAGCAGCGCGTAGCTGGTGACGATCACGTCGGTCTTCTTGAGCAGGCGCGCGTTCTCCATGCGCTCGGGCCCGTGCCACACCAGCAGCGACAGGGTCGGCGCCCACTTGGCGACCTCTTGCTTCCACACCGAGAGCACCGAGGTCGGGCACACGATGAGGGTGGGCGCGGGGCCCTCCTCCTCCTTGGCCTTGGTGAGCAGCGCGATCGCCTGCACGGTCTTGCCGAGGCCCATGTCGTCGGCGAGCACGCCGGTCATGCGGTTCTCGTGCAGCTGCCACAGCCAAGCAAAGCCCGACTTCTGGTACTCGCGCAACTTGGCGTTGAGCGCCTTGGCCTTGCGCGGGGCTTTGCCCACCCGATCGCCCGTCATGCCGGCGAGCAAGGTGCGGACCTCCTTGGCGACCTGCGCGGTGGGGACCTCGGCCAGCAGGTGCGACAGCGCGCCGAGCTCGAGCGTGGAGACCTCGGCTTTGCCGTCCTTGTCGAACTGCATGTCGCCGGTGGCGTCGGCGACCGGCTGCAGGATCTTGGCATCGATCTTGACCACGCTGCCGTCGGCAAGCGTCACCCAGCGCCGACCCTCGTGCAGCCACCGCAAGAGATCCCGGAACGAGATCAGATCGGTCTCGCCCTCGATGTCGACGACGGCCTCGACGTCGAGCACCGAGCCATCGCTGCCCGACACCGACACCCGCGGCGACGGCGACTTGGAGCGGATCTTGGGCAGCTTGGGCACGCGCCGCTCCCAGCCCTCGGGGAGCAACGGCAGGCCCGCGATGAGGAACTCGATGGCGATGTCGCCCGTCGCCACGAACGCGTCGTCGGTGGTGCTCCACTCGAGCTTTTGGTCGAGCAGGGCGCGGCGGGCAACGGCCTCGGCGTCGAGATCGCGATAGAACGTGAGGTGTTCGCCGCCGTTCGAAAGCGAGTAGCGGGCCGACTCGGGGTCCTCGCCGCCGATCGCGATGGTGACCAGGCCATAGCGCGCGGCGAGCTGGACCTTGACCCGCTGCGAGTCGCCCTCGATCGTGAGCACGATGCGGTCGACTTGCCGTGCGTCGCTGGCGAGCGCGAACAGATCGGCCCGCGGCACCCCGGCCGAGTGCAGCCGGGTCGACAGCGAGTCCATGGTCTCGGCGTCTACGCGTGAGTCCATGACGATGCGCGGCTGTTTGCCCATCGCCTCGAGCACCCACGGCGGCGTGTCGAGGACCAAGAAGATCTCGCAGGTCTCGGTGGCGAGGTACCAGGTGGGTGCGCCCGAGATCACGCGACCTTTGTCGATCTCGAACGTGCGCGCCGAGCCCACGTGTTCGAGGAAGGCGTGCAGCTCGATGTTGCCGTCCTTGCGCGGCTCGGCGCGCACACGCAGCACCAGCGGCTCGCCGACGAAGCGGAGCTTGCCGGCGCCTTTGAGGCTGACCTGCGAGTGGCGCGCGATGAACAGCAGGCCCGACAGCGCGGCGTCGTCGAGCTCGTGGGTGCCGTCGTCGCCGCGGTCGATCTCCTGGGCCAGAAAGTGGCGGATCATGCGGTCGGCGGGCGGCAGGCCCTCTCTGCCCTTGCCCCGTCGAGCCTCCATGGCGACGCCGCCTTGGAACACCTGGACCTGCCAGTTGCTGCCGCGTGACGCCAGCGTGTAGCGGTTGCCGTTGGCGATCGACTCGGCGCCGATGTCGTTGACCCACGGGTTCTGCGTGGTCGTGATCTCACCGCCGGTGCGGTACTGCTGGCCCAGCGCCATGCCCAGCGCCACCGCGTGCTGGCACATCCGCTCCCAGCCATCGACGAACGTGGGGCACGAGCACTGCACCGCGAGGCGGCCGGCGCCCTCGAGCTTGATCGACGCCGAGTGCGGCGTCGCATGCGAGCCGCGCACGCGGCCTTGCACGGTGGTGCCGGAGAACACGATGTCGCTGACGCTCTTGGCGTCGAACAGCTCGCGTCCGGCGCGGAACGCCTTCACGCTGGCGATCTTGGCGAGCGCGTCAGGCTCGACGAGAGGGAGAAAAGCTTCGATTTGATTCACGGCACACCGCGGTTGGCGTTGCTGCTTGCCCGCGTGCACTTGCACGCTCGGGCCCTGGGACGGCCTCGAGGGCCTGGGACGGATCGATGCGTCTGGTGACGCCCGGGCCGCATGCCTCGGAGGCACCGGTGTCCGTTTCGCGCGTCCGCGTCGCTGGATTCCGCCATCACGGGCGGGCTCGACACGGACGGGAACCCGAACCCCGCCTTGCGGTTGGAGTACCACACAACCATCGAGCCCCGCACGCGCGCTCGTCCAACTCGCCGAGATGACGTCGCATTTGGCGCCGTCGGTGGTGAGCGTGGATGCTGTAGGCTGGACATCTCGGTCGCCGCGGTGCACTCGGGCCCTGTGCGCGGTGACGACGGTGACACGCGCGGGGGGCCGCCCGCGCTCGCGAAGGTCCGCAAGCTGCTCGCGCTCGCGACCTCGCCCAACCCGCACGAGGCCGCGCTCGCAGCCGCGCGCGCCCAGGCGATGATCGACGCGCATCGTCTCCATGCGTGGCTCGCGGCCGAGCACGATGTTCGCGACGATCCCGATCCGATCGTGGATGATCGTGAGACCCCGCTCGAGATCGTTCGGCGGGTGCGCAAGTGGAAGCTCGCCCTCGCCGCCGCCGTCGCCGAGGCCAACGGTTGCGTCGCCTATCTGCTCGAGCGCGGCGACGGCGAGGCGACCGTGCTGGTCGGACGGAGCCGCGATCGCGCGGTGGTGGTCGAGCTGTGGCAGTGGTTGGTGCGCCGCATCGAGTGGTTGTCGGCGACCCACGGCGCCGGGCGATCGCGACGCTGGCACGACGGTTTCCGCATCGGTGTCGTCGACGAGGTCGCGCGCAGCCTCACCGATGTCGCTGCCCAGGGGCGGGCCGCGCTCGACGAGGCCGCGTTGGTAGCCGTCGATCCGGTGCGGGCCGCCGAACGCGAGGCGCTCGATGCCTTCGTGGCGGCGCACCTCGGCCTGCGCTCGGGCGCGGGGATGCGCGTCGACGCGGCGGCGTATCGGCGCGGGCGCGGCGCGGCAGCCGAGCTCGGGGTGCCACGCACCACGCTGCCCCGGCGACGGCGCTGAGGCGTCCGCGGTGGCATCGGCCTTGGCCGGATCACGCTTCAGCCCGCGGGGATCGTCGCGCAGCCCAGGACCACGCGCACGCCCGAGCCGAGCACGCCCTGGATCGCGTCGCACGACTGCGGGCACAAGATGATGGCCTCGGGCGCCGCCGGATCGTCGTAGTACCAGCCCTGGTCGACGCCGTCGCAGTCCTGGGACGACTCGACATAGCCGATCGTGAACCCCCCGCCCTCGCCGTCGGCGTACTCGACGTTGACCTGGCCGGGATCGAAGTCCTGACCCTCGGGCGGCACCGGCACCTGGTACTCGCAGGGCAAGGTGGCCTGCTGAACGACGGCGTTGGTGAGCGCCTGGAACACCGAGGTGAAGTCTTGGTTGCACAGATCGCCGACGACGCCGCCTGTCAGCTCGGCGAGCTGGATGTAGACATCGCCGATCTGCGACGCGGCGGGGCAGTTGGTCGTCGGTACGACCGCGTGGAAGATCGCCGCGCGCTCGGGCTCGACTTCGATGAAGTTCTGGATGAAGTAGCTCGCCGGCTGGTTGGAGTCGGCGTCGCTGACGACGACGAAGTGGATGTAGTCGTCACCGGCGGTGAACGGCCCCCACGACGGCTGGTGCTCGATGATCACCGGGATCGCGTTGGAGCTGTTGACGTACTGATCGACGTGGAGGAACTGGGGCAGGTTGGTGTCGGACGCGATGCCGCTGGGATCGGGGGCGTCCGAGCACACGCCGCTGCCGAGCGGCGCGTCGATGCAGATGCCCTCGGCGACGTAGTTGGTGCCGTAGTAGCCCATGGCGGCGGCGCTGAGCACCGCGACGCGGACGTCGATGCCGCTGTCGACCACGGCATCGGCGAAGCCGTTGAGGCGGGCCTGCACCTCGGCGGTCTCGGCGTACATGCTGGGCGAGTTGTCGACGACGAAGACCACGCGGGCACCGCGGAGCGTCTGCTCGGCGTCGACGGTGGCGCCGGCGCACTCCTCGGAGGGAAGATCGCCGAAGGGGAGATCCAAGAACGGCGCCCGGGTCGAGCTCGACTCGTCGGCGTCGCCGCTGGTCGTGGTGGTGGTGCCATCGACGGTCGTAGGGCCAGATGACACGGGGTCGTCCTGCCCGGAGCCGCCGCAGCCGGCGACGACGCGCATCGCGAGGGCGACCGGCACCACCACTTGGCCCCATCGCCCCACGATCCCCTGCGACCAGGCCACCCCATCCATGCGCATCACGCCAGCGTACGCGAGTCGGCGCGGCGCCACCAGATCGCGGACGGCTGTGGCTGCGGCTATCATGCGCGCGATGGTGCAGTGGCCCAGGCGAGCGGTGCGATCGGTGCGAGCGGTGCGATCGGTGCGGGCGGCGCGATCGGTGCGGGCAGCGCGATCGGTGCGAGAGAACGGGCGTTCGCGATGAGCGAGGGACTGTCTGCCGACGATCCCGGCATCGCGCTGCTCGGCCGTGCCCTGGCCGACGTCGACGCCGCCACGCTGCTGCTGGTGCATTGCGGCGATCTGCCCGGGCTCCGCGGTCGACCTACGCGCCTCGTCCTCGACATCCGCGAGCACGTCGGCGCGCGATCCCGAACGATCCGCGCCGACGATGCAGCTGCGATGGCGGCGTTGCCGCCGATGCACCACGCCGCCTGCTGGCCGCGGGCCCACCTCGGCAAGGACTTCTCCTTCGCCTGCCTGGCGCAGGGCGCCCGGATGCTCGAGGTCGGCGGCGCGCTGTGGTGCAGCGTCCGCAAGTCCAAGGGCGCCGAGAGCCTCGGCGACTTCATGGTCACGCTGCTCGGCAACGTCGACACCGTCGCCCGCGGCCGCGGCTATCGGCTGCTGCGGAGCATCCGCGAGGCGAGCTTCGATGCGGACGCCGCCGCCGCTGCGACCGCGCTCCGCTACGAGATCACCGATCCAGCGCTGCCGGGCGTGGTGCTGCACAGCGCGCCCGGGGTGTTCTCGCGGCGGGCCCTCGACGATGGCACGCGCGCGCTCATCGAGCACGTCACCGCGTGGGCGGCCGACGCCTCGGTGACGCCGCGCGCGGTGATCGATCTGTGCGCCGGCATCGGGCCGCTCGCGATCTGGGCCGGCCGGCGCTTCGCCGCCGCGCGCGTGCTCGCCGTCGAGAGCAACGTGCTCGCCGCCGATCTGGCGCAGCGCAACGCCCAGATGGCGGGGCTCGGCTCCCGCCTCCACGTCGCGCTGCACGACGGCCTGCCGCCACCTTCGGCCACAGCCGGCGTTCTGCCCGGCGAGGTCGACCTCGCCCTGGTCAACCCGCCGACGCACGCGAACGCCCAGGAGCTCGCTTCGCTCCTCGGTGGGCTGCGCGACTGGCTCGCACCGGGTGCCTCCACGTTCGTGGTGGTCTCGCGTGCCGGCACCGCCGCGCGGGCGCTCTTGGCTGCGGGCGCCGACGTGCGCGAGCACGCCGTGCCCGGCTACGTGATCCTGCACGCGCGCTGGCCGTAACTCCGGTCAGCGCAGCGTGCCCAGGCGCCGGTCGCCCCGCAGGCGGTCTTTGCTCGCCCGCCGCAGCGCCGAGATGCCCAGGGCGTAGATCGCCCAGAACACCACGCCGACGGCGAGGCCCTGCAGCGCGCTGCCGAACACCGGCGCCTCGGCATGGATCTCGCGCAGGTCGCTGCTGGCACGGATCATCGTGAAGGCGAAGAAGAGCAGCAAGGCGGTGGTGCCCACGGCCCGCACGAAGCCGAGGCCGCTGACGGGGCGCGCGCGCGTGATGCCGGGCCGACCGCGCTCGAGGTACTGCAGCAGCAGCCCCATCCATGCGCCGAGCATCGGGAACAACAGGCAGCCGGTGAGCCCCGCCAGGCCCATCACCGCGTCGCGGAGCTGCTCGGTCGGCATGGCGAACTCGCCGGGAAGCTGCAGCCACGCGATCATCGTCGCGGCACCGTAGCTCAAGCGCCGTGCGCCAGCCAAGCCCACGACCAGAAGTCGACCGACAGCGCCGCGAACTCGACGCCGAAGTAGCGATCGACGATGGGTCGCAGATCGGTGTCGCCGCGGGCGGCCATCTCGAGGAGCATGGCGTCGGTCGCGGCGCGGCGGCCGGGGTCGGCCGTGAGCCAATGGGCGAGCATGGCGGCTTGCCAGTAGCGGCGCGTGTCGATCGGCGTGCCGTCGGTCAGCGCGCCGAGCTCTGCGGAGGCGTCGCGGCGGTGCAGCCCGCGGCGGTAGACGGGGCGCAGATCCTGGGTCGAGATCTCGAGCTGCTCGAGGATCGCGAGGCCCTCGAACAGCCAGCTCCGCCCCGCGGACAGGCCATAGCTGCGCTCGAGCAGCGCGTGGTGGGCCTCGTGCACGAACGTCGGCCGCACTCGCGGGTACTCGTCCGACCACGACGCCGTCGCGACGCCCTGCCAGGTGAGCCCCTCGTCGTGCTCGAGGGGTCGGATGTCGGCGCCGACGCGGGCCGAGAAACGCCGCCAGAAGCGGCCGTATTCGGTGGCGTCGGCGAACACCAGCAGCGGCGTGGGCCGGTGCGCGAAGGGCATGCTCGGGAGCAGGGTGCGAACGCTGCCGTGCATGCGATCGAGGGCGTCGAACACCGCCTCGGGATCGAGCCTTGGCGCATCGCTCAGCAAGGCGAACGCGCCGCGGCGATACGTCGTCACCGCGGCGGGATCGTCGAAGTCGTCGCGCAGGGCCGCGAGCTCGCGTTCGGCCGGACCGAGATCGTCGTCCCGCCACAGCTCGAAGGCGCGGAGCTCGATCGCGCCACCGTCGACGAAGCGAACGCCCCAGCTGTCGGCGCGATCGGCCCGGGGGATCACGCCGCGGTCGTAGCGGAGATCGACCATGCGCACGTCGATCGTCTGCTCACCTTCGGGCACGTCGACGTGCCGGTACAGCCTCGTGCCGACGACGGGATCGTGCAGCTCGATCTCGAGGCGTGTCGCCGCGTCCGTCGCGAGCACCAGGCGCATGCGAGTGGCGGCGGCGATCGGCGCCGGGCTGTGGGGGACGACGCGCAGGCGCCCGCCCAACTCGGCCTCGAGCACGATGCCGCCACCTGGCCGCGTCCCCCGCCCGCCCACCACCACGTGCTCGAGCACGGCGGTCGGCGCCTCGAGCACATCGTCGTCGAGCAGCGCGCGGCGGTAGATGAGGCCCAGCGGCAGGGCGCTGGGGCCCGCGACGATGACGTCGTCCTCGAGCCCCGTGCACGCATCCGCGGCGTAGGCGTCGATGTCGGTGCGCAACAGACCCCAAAGGAGTGTCGCCAGGATCCCGACGTGCACGATGGCGTTGCGCACCCTTCGAGCGTGGCGTACCCAGGGCGTCGGCGCCACTGGGCGGAGACGATGAGCTCGGATCCCGATGCGGTCGGGACCGCGACCTCACTCAGCGGCTCTCGGCGGTCGACACCTTGATCGACCGGCCGTCGAGCTCGGCACCGTGCAGCTCGCGCGTCGCACGCTGACCGTCGGCGGCGTCGGCGTAGGTGACGAAACCGAAGCCACGGGACCGTCCTGTCGCGCGGTCGAGGATCACCACGGCCTCGCTGACCTCGCCGATCGTCTCGAAGGCCTTGCGCAGATCGGCATCGCTCGTGTCCCAGCTCAGACCGCCGACGAAGAGGCGCATCGGCATCGAGCGACGTCCGCCGGTGCGCGGGGCGGTGCCCGTGGGTGAGATGTCCTCGAGCGCGACTTCGGCCTCGCGCACCGGCGCCTCGCCGATCATGGGATCGATTCCGCGGGCGCGGAGGTCACGGTTGCGCTGCAGGCGAGCCTGCTTCTCTTGGTTACGTTGGTCGCGCCGCGTTTCGCGCTCGCGTTTGCCGCTCGAGTATGCCTTGGCCAAGGCCTCAGTTTGCCATGAAATGAAGGTCCTCGGCGAGGGCCAGGGGCGCCATCCACCTACAGCTGGCGAAACCGGCGGATTCTTCGCGACTTGCGTGGCGGCGCGGATGGGCCTCGTGTGGATTGAAGGAGTTTGCGCGCGGCGCTACCCTCGAAGGTGGGGGATCCGACACATGATGACGACGAATTTCCATGCGCGGGGAGCCAGCGCGGCCCGTGTGCTCGTGGCCACCGCCGGTCTCGCGACCGCATGCGGTGGCGGGTCGGATGGCCGCGATGACGAAGGCGGCACCGGCAATTCGGGTATCGCCAGCATCTCGGCGACGATCGGCGGCGAAGGGACGGGCGTCGAGACCGACGCGACGGGGACGGCGACGGCGAACGACGCGACGACGCTGACGGGCGCCGACAGCACCGGCCGCGACGCGCTCAAATTCGACCTGGCCCAGGCCCCCGACATCTCGGCGGGCTGTGGAGGCGGCGGAGGCGGCGGTGCAGGAGCCGACTTCTCGTACATCTGGATCGCCAACAGCAACGAGAGCACCGTCTCCAAGATCAACACCGAGTCGCTCGTCGAGGAGGGCCGCTATTTGACGCGTCCCGATGGCAGCGGCAACCCGTCGCGGACGTCGGTCAACCTCAACGGCGACGCGGTCATCGCCAACCGCAGCGGCGGCGTGACCAAGTACTACGCCCGCGTCGAGGACTGCAGTGACCCGCTCAACACCTCGTCCGGATCCGCCGACGTCAAGCCGTGGCCCGACGGCTGCGTCGCCTGGCACACGCCGATGGTCTACGCGAGCCAAAGGCCGGTGGCGTGGAGCGCCGGCGAGTTCGACAGCTCGACCTGCCGCTACGAGCAGACCAAGGTGTGGACCTCGGGTGCCAACTCGCCGGCCATCGACGTGGTGCTGCTCGACGGTGAGACCGGCGTGATCGAGCAGACCGTGCCGCTGCCCGGCACCGTCGTGGCGAACTTCTTCGGGATCTACGGCGGCGCGGTCGACTCGGGGGACAACTTCTGGGGCAGCCAGCTGAGCGTGGGCCACCTGGTGCGCGTCGATCGGCAGACGTTCACCGTCGAGGCCTTCCCGATGGCGGTCTCGGGCTATGGCATGGCCGTGGATCGCAACGATCGGGTGTGGACGTGCAGCTCGACCGTCGGGCGGTTCGACTATCCCTCGCAGACCTGGGAGACCAACGCGGTCGGCGGCAGCACGGGCTGCATGCCCGATGGCAACAACATCCTGTGGATGGCGTCGAGCCCGGTGGTGGGCGTCGATATCAACACGCTGCAGGTCGTCCAGACCCTCGCGGTCCCCAGCGCACCGCGTGGCATCAGCATCGACTTCAACGGCTACGTTTGGGGCCCGTCGCTGTCCGCCAACGCGGCTTACCGCATCGATCCTGCCACCGGCACGGTCGACATCGTCGAGGGGCTCAACTACCCGTACACCTACAGCGACATGACGGGCTTCGGGCTGAGCCAGGTGGGCGCGCCGAGCGGTTGATTCGGGCGCAGTCGAGCCGCACGATCGGGCGCTATTTGCCGTAACGCTTGCGGACCCAGCCCAGGAATGCCGGCGAGCGGCGCTGCAGATCCTTCCCCAGCTGCGGGTGCTCGTGCATGTACTCGAGGTATCCCCAGTACGGGCTCTCCCCCTCGTCGTCGTTCCCGTCGCCCGCGACGGCACCCGCGAGGTGTCGCACGAGGGCGGCCTCGGCGATCTCGAGCTCGCGGCGCTCGAGCGACGAGGGCCGCGTCTGGGAGATGGTGCCGATCTCGCGGGGCTTGGCGACGGGCGCCACCGCGGTCGCGCCGTCGTGCAGCGAGACCTCGACCCGCCACGCCGCCGAGAAGAGCTGAACGTGCGTCATGCTCCCGGGGTTGGCGGCCATCGGATAGAAGAAGAACACCACGGCGCGCTTGGTGGTCGGCCACTCCGTCGGCAACACCGGTGACGTGGTCCAGGTCTTGCGCGGGTCGAGGTGATCGGCGATCGCCGACTCGGCGAGCGCCTTGGCGGCGTCGGGGGTGGTCACGGCACAGTCGCTGACGGCACCGCTCTGCTCGGCCTTGGCCGCACGCGGCGCGTCGTTGTTCGACGTCGACACGAACGTGTGCTCGACCTCGGGCATGCGCGCCTCGGCGGCGGGCTGGGGCGTCGTCGGTGCGACGGTGGGCGACGTGTCCCGGGCGCAGGCCCACGAGAGCGAGGCGACGACGAGCAATACCGGACGCCGGAGCATGGGGGGAGGATCGCCCGGATTCGTGCGGCGGCGAAGTGATCGCCCACACGGCCTGAGAGTCCCGAACCCATGTCGGCCCTCAGGCCTTGATCCGCGCCATCGTCGGGTCGTACATCGGCCGCAGCGAGGTCACCGCGGGGTATCGCACGCCGGCGATGTCCACCTCCCAGCGCCCGGCCTCGAGCCACGCGGCGGTCACCGGCGCGTCGCCACCGTCGACCATCGCGAGGCCGACGGCGCCGCCCAAGGTGTGACCGTACGACGCCGCGCGCACGTAGCCGACGGGCACGCCATCGCGGAGGACGATCTCGGCGTGGAACATCCGCGGCTCGGGGTCCTTCACGAGCACCTGCACCAGCCGCTTGCACAGCGGGCCGCGCTGCTTCTCAGCCAGCACCGCGTCCTTGCCGATGAAGCCGCCGGGCTTGTCGAGATCGACGGCGAAGCCGAGCCCGACCGCGAGCGGTGAGTCGGTGTTGTCGATGTCGTGGCCGTAGTCGCGGTATGCCTTCTCCATGCGCAGGCTCGCCAGGGCCTCGAGACCGGCGTGGCGCAGCCCGAAGGGCTCGCCCGCAGCGACGATGCGCTCGTAGACGTGCACGGCCTGCTCGGTCGGGATGTACAGCTCGTAGCCGAGCTCGCCCAGGTAGGTGATGCGCACGCAGAACACCCGCGCGAAGCCGATGTCGATCTCGCGGGCGGCGCGGAACGGGAACGCCTCGTTCGAGAGATCGGCATTGGTGAGCTCCGACAGCAACGCGCGTGACCGCGGGCCCTGCACGTTGAGCTGCGCGTAGCTCGAGGTCACGTCGGTCACGAAGGCATGCGCATCGCCGATGTGCCGACGCATCCACGCGTTGACGTGGCGGTGCGCCGTGTCGGAGGCGACCACCCAGAAGTGCTCGTCGTCGAGTTTGGTGACGGTGAGATCGGCCTCGAGCGTGCCACCCTCGTTGAGCCACTGCGTGTACGTGATCGTGCCCCTGGCGCCGTCGATGCGGTTGGCGCTGATGCGCTCGAGCACAGCGCCGGCGTCGCGACCCTGCACCCAGAACTTCGCCATGAACGACATGTCCATGACGATGACGTCGTTGCGCGCGGCGTCGTGCTCGGCCTTCCACCACGGGAACCACGGTGGTCGCCCCCACGTCAGGACCTCGGGGCCGGGATCGTGACCCGCAGGCGCGTACCAGTCGGCGCCCTCCCAGCCGCTGACATCCCGAAAGTGGGCGCCTCTTGCCGCGAGCCGATCGTGCAGCGCCGAGCGCTTCGCACCGCGCGCGGTCTGCATCGAGCGGTTGGGGTAATGGCACTGGTAGACCATGCCGAGCGACTCGACCGTGCGGACCCGCCGGTACTCCGGCGTCGACTGGTAGCGGTGCAGGCGATCGATGTTGAAGCCGGACACATCGACATCGGGGCGGCCGTTCAGGATCCAGTGGGCGAGCACGCGGCCGAGGCCGCCGCCGGTGAGGATGCCGATCGAGTTCATGCCGGCGGCCACGAAATAGTTCTTCAGCTCGGGCGCCTCGCCGACCACGGGCTGCAGATCGGGCGTGAAGCTCTCGGGGCCGCAGAAGAACTTCTTGACGCCGGTGTCGAGCGCGATGGGGACGCGGCGCATCGCCGTCTCGAGATAGGGGCCCATGCGCTGCCAGTCGGGCTCGATCTCGCCGAACGAGAAGTCCTCGGGTACGCCGTCGACCTTCCACGGGGCGCAGATGGGCTCGAACAGGCCGATCATCAGACCGCCCACCTCTTCGCGGAAGTAGCCGTGCGACGCCGGATCCTCGAGCACCGGGCACGAAGGCGACAGACCGGGGATCGCGTCGGTGATGAGGTAGTAGTGCTCGGCCGATTGCAGCGGCACGTTGACGCCCGAGCTTGCGCCCAGCTGTCGCGCCCACATGCCGGCGCAGTTGACGACGACCTCGGCCGTGATGTCGCCGGCCGTGGTGGCGACGCCCGACACCGCCCCGCCGCGCTTGCGCACGCCGGTGACCGCCACGCGCTCGACGATGGTCACGCCCAGGTTCTTGGCGCCGCGGGCCAGCGACATCGTGACGTCGACCGGGTTGGCCCGGCCGTCGCCCTCGACATAGAAGCCGGCCAGCAGATCGTCGGTGCGGGCGAGCGGGAACAGGTCATGGATCTGCGACGGTGAGATCTCGTGGACGTCGATGCCGCAGTGGCGGTTGAACGCGGCGATCCGGCGGTACTCCTCGAGCCGGTCGCGAGTGCTCGCGACCTCGATGAACCCGACCGGCTTGAAGCCCGTGGACACGTCGGTCTCGGCCTCGAGCCGCGCGTACAGATCGCGCGTGTACCTGCGCATCTCGGTCGACGTCTCCGACGTCGAGCCGAACGTGACGATGAGCCCGGCGGCGTGCCACGTCGTGCCCGACGTCAGGCGATCGCGCTCGACGAGCACGACGTCGGTGCAGCCCATGTGCGCGAGGTGGTACGCGACCGAGCAGCCGATGATGCCGCCGCCGATGACGACGACGCGGGCGTGTTGCGGCAATGCGGATGCGGTCATGGCGGCGGAGGATACCCGCACTCACGCCGCGACAGGCGTGATGTGGACGCTGCCGTGGACACGGGTGGCGGTGAGTGGTCGGGTCAGCGGCGCTCGACTACCATCGCCTCGTGCCGCTCGGATCCGCCGCCCGTCGCCCGAGTCCGCCGTGGCCCGCGGTCGCAGGGCTCACCGTCCTGGCGACGCTCGGGCTGTCGCTGTGGCTGCTCGTCGGCAGCGCGAGCGGGCCGCAGCCACCGTTTCTCGGCGCTGCGGGCGAGCCGCACGTGCGCCGGGCGCCGCGGGCGGACGCCCTGGTGCTCGCGGGCTCGGGCTCGAATCTGCCGGTCACCCGCGCGCTCACCACCGCCTATGCCGAACGGGGTGTCGCGCCGCCGCCGGTGGTCCACAGTTCGGTGGGCTCGGGTGGCGGCATGCGGGCGCTGCTCGATGGCGCCGTCGACATCGCCATGGTCTCGCGGCCACTATCGGCGAGCGAGCGCGCACAGAAGGTGACAGCGGTTCCCTACGCGCGCGCGCCCGTGATGGTCGCCGTGCACGCGAGCGTCCCGGACCGCGAGATCGATCGCGCTGGCCTACTCGAGATCTTCGATGGTCGCCGCACCCAGTGGGAGGACGGCAGCCCCATCGTCGTGATCCAGCGCGAGCGCGGGGACTCCTCGCACGCCGCCGTCGCCCAGCTCGTGCCGCAGTGGGCCGAGATCGACGAGCGTGCCTATGTCGCCCGGCGCTGGCGTGTCATCTACGACGATGTCGGCATGCAAGACGCGATCGCGAGCACCGAGGGCAGCATCGGCCTGGTCGGCAGCGGCCGCGTCCCCGACGATCTGCCGATCCGCGTGCTGGGCTTCGAGGGGGTCGAGCCCACCGCCGCGGCGGTGCAGGACGGCAGCTACCCCCTGTACAAGGATCTCGCCTTCGTCACCTTGGGGGATCCCGACGTGCGCGTCGCCGACTTCTACCGCTTCGTGTTCTCGGACGCGGGCCGCGGGATCATCGTGGACCACGGCTGCGTCGCACTGGGCGAGCACCACACGCCCAAGGGATTGCGATGAGCGCGACCACCCCGATGCGGGTGCGTCTGCGCGACTACCTCGGCGCCCAGCTGCGGCCGCTGGTCGTGGTGCTCGCCGCGATCGTCACGGTCACCGCTCCCACCGCGTTCTACGTGCTCGGGATGGAGGCGCTGCGCGTGCAGGCGCACGTCGCCGCGCGGCAAGTCGGCGACGTCATCCGCAGCGACGTCGAGCGCCGGCCGGCGATGTGGAAGTACGACGCCGTCAAGGTCATCGAGCACATCCGCAGCTACGAGCTCCAAGAGAGCATCGCCCGCGTGGAGGTCGTCGACGACCTCGACGTGCCGATCGATCCGCGCTCGGGACAGGCGCTCGCGCAGCTCGATCGGCGCGGACTCATCTGGCAGGTGTCCGAGGTGGTCGTCAACAACGCCGCGGTGGCGCGCGTGTGGGTGGCGATGTCGACCGTGGAGTTGCGGCGGCAGGCGTGGCTGTTGCTCGCGGGCTTCGGTGGGCTGGCGGTGCTGCTCGCGTGGCTGGTGTATTGGCTGCCGATGCGCGCGGTGGGCCGCGCCGAGGACGAGATCCTCGGGTTGCTCGGACGTCTCGAGGCCAGCAAGGGCGAGCTCGCGGAGCTCAACGCTGGTCTCGAGCGCCTGGTCGAGGCCCGCTCGGCCGCGCTGTCGCAGGCGCTGCTCGCGGTGCAGGAGAAAGAACACCGGCTGCGCGAGCTGTCGGCCGGCGCCGTCGAGCTGCAAGAGCAGCAGCAGCGCGCGATCGCCCGCGATCTCCACGACTCCGCCGGCCAGACGCTCACCGCGATCCGCATCAACCTGCAGTTGGTCGGCGACCTGCTGCAGCAGGCGGCGCCGCAGCAGCTGGTGCGCGTCCGGCAGCTCGCGACGCGGACGACGGCGCTGGTCGACGAGACCGTCGAGGAGATCCGCCGTGCGGTCCGCTCGCTGGGACCGGCCGTGATCGAGGACGTCGGCTTCGTGCGGGCGCTCGAGCGCATGTGTGAGGACGTCGAGCACGGCGCCGGCCTGCTGGTCGAGCACGAGATCGATCTCGGCGATCGCACGCCGCCGCCTGCGGTGGAGACCACCTGCTATCGTGTGGTGCAAGAGGCCCTGACCAACGTGATCCGTCACGCGCGCGCGGGTCAGGTGCAGGTCAGGGTCCGCGCGGTGGCCGACGACGTCGAGATCTCGGTGGTCGACGACGGCGTCGGCATCGTCACCGCCTACTGTGGCAGCGGCAGCGGCAGCGGCCGCGGCCTGGTGGGCATGCGCGAGCGCGTCGAGCTCCTCGGCGGGCGGCTGGATGTCGCACCCGACGGCGACGGTGGCACTCGGCTCACCGCGATCATCCCGCTGCGGGTGGGGTGAATCGCGGTGATGGTCCTCGCTGCCGCGCCCGCCCCCGGCCGAATACCGCCGTCCGCGCAGGCTTCGTCGGGCGCGCGACACACCGCTGCCGCGCATGCGGGTGAGCTGCTACGCTGCGGCTCGATGACGGCGCGGGTACGGGTGTTGTTGGTCGAGGATCACACCATCGTGCGCGAAGGGTTGCGCGCGCTCCTCGACGGTCGCGACGACGTGGAGCTCGTCGGCGAGGCAGCCGACGGCCAAGCCGGCCTCGAGGCCGCGCGGGCGCTGCGACCCGACGTGGTGGTGATGGATCTCAACCTACCCAAGCTCGACGGCGTCGAGGCCACACGGATGATCCGTGCCGAACTCGAGCAGACTCAGGTCCTCGTGTTGTCGATGTACGGCACCGAAGAGCACGTTCGGCCGGCGATTCGCGCCGGGGCGGCGGGCTATCTGCTGAAGGGATCGGGGCTGTCGGATCTGCTCGCGGCGATCCATGCGGTCGCGACCGGAAAAGCGTTCTTCAGCCCCGAGATCGCACGCATCTTGCTCGATGGTTCGCGGCGTGGCGCTCCGGGCGATCGCCTGTCGGGCGCCGAGCTCACCCCGCGCGAGCGCGAGATCCTGCGGCTCGTCGCCGAGGGGCGGTCGAGCCCCGAGATCGCGCGCGACCTCGAGCTGTCGGTGAAGACCGTCGAAGGTCACCGCGGTCGGATCATGGCCAAGCTCGATTCGCGCAATGTCGCCGGGCTCGTGCGCCACGCGATCCGGCTCGGCCTGGTCCGCACCGACTGACGCGGGCAGGGGGTTTCCCCGGATCACCCGTCGAGGGCCGGTGCTACCCTCCGCGAATGGCCGACGCCGACGTGGAGCGCAACCTGATCTACTGCCAGATCGTCGCGCAGCTGCTGATCGCCGACACCGTCGTGACCGACGCCGAGCGCGAGTTCCTCGAGCGAGTGATGGATCGCTTCGGCCTCGATCGCCAGCAGAAGCAGGCAGTGTTCGATGGCGTCGACATCGGCCAGCCGATCGCCGCGAACCTCGCGCGGCTCGATGCCGACAGCCGCGCGCAGCTGGTGCGCGAGCTCGAGACGGCGGCTGCGATCGACGGTGAGATCGCGGAATCCGAGCTCGTTATCATCGACGACGTGCGTCGCGCGCTCGACGACGAATGATCGGCCGCGGGGGCTAGCGGCCGGTGGTCCGGCCGCGGCGATAGGCCTCGAATGCGGCGCGCCACGGGCTGCCCACGGGCTGCTCGGCGAACGCCGCCGCTGCGGTGGTGAGGGCACCCTCGGCCTTTCCGCGCTCGCCCGTCGCATCGAGGGCCACAGCTAGGGCATGGGCGGCGCGACCGAGGATCACCGGGTTGTTGCCGGCCGCAGCCCGCTCGACGACGGCCCCGAGGGCCGCTGTCGCCTCGTCGCGGCGCCCGGCATCCTCGAGGGCGCGGGCGTAGTTGAGGTGGATCATCAGCGCATTGCTGGTGAGCTCGAGGCCAGCTGTGTGCATGTTCTCGATCGTGCGGTCGAACATCTCGAGCGCGAGATCGAGGCGGCCGCCCCGGTGATGGATGCCGGCGAGGTTGCCCTCGATCGCGATGACACTGGCGTGTCGCGGGCCGAACCCGGCGCCTCTCCACAGCGCCAGCGCCTCGGTGAGGGCGGCGACGGCCTCGTCGTCGCGGCCCACGGCCGACAGGCTGGCGCCGACGTTGGCCAGGGTGTATCCGCGCGCCAGCGGATCGCCGCCGTCCGCGACGGGGGCGCGCCCATCCAGGGCGGCACGGAAGTGTGCGAGCGCTTCAGCGTTGCGGCCGGCGCGGAGCTCTGCCATCGCCTGGGTTTCGAGCAGATCGAGCGTGCGCGGATGCAGACGTCCTCGCGTGCGCTCGAGCCGTGAAACGAGATCGGCGGTGCGGTGGATCGCACCGTCGAGATCGCCGGTGTGCGCCATCGACTGGGCGACCCACTCGTCGAGCAACACCCGATCGATGTCGTCGTCGGGCAGCGATGCCGCGGCGCGCTGGGCGACCTCGGCATAGATCCGCAGGGCCTGCTCGTACTCGCCGCGGGCGTAGGGCAGGTGGCCCCGCGCGGCCTGGGCCACCAGCGTGTCGACGTGATCGTCACCCAGGAAGCGGCGTCGCAGCGTCCACGCACGCTCGGCCGGCGGACCCATCGCGTCGAGATCGCCCATGGCGTTCAGCAGGTCGCTGTAGCTGGTGTTCCACTCGGCGGCGAGCAGCGGTGCGTCCGCGCCCAGACCCTCGTGGGCGGCCTGCTCGAGCAGCGCGCGGGCATCGGTGAAGTTTCCGCGCAGCCGCTCGAGCCCGGCGCGCAGCAAGTTGTGCTCGAGCGCAACCTGGGGATCGGCGCGCTGCATCAGGCCGTCGAGCATGCGCAGGCCGGCCGCGCTCTGACCCAACGCGAGGCGTTGGCGGGCCTGGGCGAGCACCTCGAGCGCATCGTGACGCTCCGCGTCGCCGTCTGTGCCCGCGTAGTGCGACAGGAACAACGGGTCCTCGCAGCGACCGAGTTCGCGCTCGAGTCGCTCGATCGCGTCGAGGGCGTGGGCCAGCACCTCGGGATCGGCATCGAGCAGCGACGCCACCAGCTCGCGCTCCCGCGAGAGCATGCGCTCGGTGCACGCTCCGATCGCGGCGCCGACGGCCACCGGTGTGCGCTCGGCCGCGCTCGACTCGCACCAGCGACGGCGCAGGTCGACCCATGCGGTGCTGGTGCGGTCGAGGGCCGATGCGACACGCTCGGCGGTATCGGCGGCGAACGACGCGTCGATCGCCGCCATCGAGTCGGTCAATGCGGCGCGGACGTCCCCGTTCCACACGGTGTCGATGATCGCGGCGTCGCTGTCGCAGGCGCGCGTGCTGCCGTCGCCGGTGCGGGCGAGCTCGGCGCCCAGCAGCGTCACGGCACCGCCGAGCACGAGGGTGCCGCCGAGTCGCACGGCCCGTCGTCGCGTCGCCGTCGGATCGCGCCGCAGCTCGGCGAGCAAGGGCTCGACGCTGTCGAAGCGGCTCGCGGGATCGGCCTCGAGGGCGCGGTAGACCGCGAGCTGCAGCCGCTTGGGGACGAGAGTGTTGCGGGGGAACTCGAGCACCGAGCCCTCGAGCACCGCGACCGCGTAGGGTCCGGGGCCCTCGCCGAGGAAGGGCAGGTAGCCGCACAACGCCTCGAACAGGGCGACGGCGAACGAGAACTGATCGGCGCGCGGCGTCGTGAGCCCCGAGGCCTGCTCGGGTGCCATGTAGGCCGGCGTCCCGAGGCGCGCGCCGACGGGGGTCAGCGCGCTGTCGAACGCGGAGCCCGAGCTGCCGCTGAGGACGGACGAGCGGTCGCGGCGACCGGGTGTGCTGCGGCGGTGCCCGCGGGGCGCTGGGCTCGGCACCGCAGGTGCGGCGTCCGATGGCGGGTCGTCCGCGGCGCTGGGCCCATCATCGTCGAGCCCACCGTCGGCCATGCGCGCATCGTCGTCGTCGGTGGCCGCCTTCGCCAGGCCGAAGTCGGCGACCTTGGCGACGGGGCCCTCGGCGATCAGCACGTTCTCGGGCTTGAAGTCGCGGTGCACGATGCCCTGGCGATGCGCGGCGAGCAATCCGGTGCCCGCCTGCACGAAGACATCGGCGATCTCGCGCCAGTGCCGATCCGTGCGCAACCACTGGCGCAGCGTCAGGCCCTCGACCAGCTCCATGGCGATGAACATGTCGCCGCACACCGGATCACGACCGACGTCGTACACCTGCACGACGTTGACGTGGCTGAGCCGGGCGATGGCCTGGCCCTCGCGCGCCAGCCGTATGCGGGCCTCGTCGTCGTCGGAGTACGCGACGAGGCGCTTGATCGCGATCGCGCGATCGAGGTCGGGATCGCGGGCGCGGAACACCTCGCCCATCCCGCCGCTGCCGATTCGCTCCTCGAGGAGGTACCGGCCGAGCGTGGCGATCGTCGGCGCCAACGGACGGTGCGGACGCTGGGTGTGCTCGCCGTCCCCGAATTCGGTGGTGCGGGCGACGTTCGAGCGCGATGCAGCGCGCCGCTGCGATGCGGAGTCCGGCAAACCGTTCGGAGGGTAACAGGGGCTGCGCGGCACCCGACCACCGGCCGCACGAACGTGCGTCCGGCTGCCGAAGACGGGGGACTACGCGCTCTTCACCAGCTCGCCGAGCAGGTGCCTGTCGCCGGCGTGGCCGAGCGCGACCTCCAGCTCGAGCCGGCCGGCCCGCACCAGGCGTGCGAGGGCCAGCTCCAGGCTCACCATGCCCTCGGCGCGACCCTTTTGGATCTCGCTTTGGATCTGGTGGCCCCGCAGCTCGCGGATCTTGGCCGCGACCGCGGTGGTGACCAGCAGTTTCTCGTACGCGGGCACGCGATGCGGAGCTCGTGTCGACGGCAACAGATGTTGGGTGATGATGGCGCGCAGCACCGTCGCGAGCTGGGTGCGGACCTGGGTCATCTGGTGCTCGGGGAAGACGTCGATGATCCGGTCGATCGCACCGGCCGCGCTGCCGGCATGCATGGTCGCCAGCACGAGGTGGCCGGTCTCGGCGGCGGTCATCGCCGCGGCGATGGTCTCGCGATCGCGCATCTCGCCGAGCAAGATGATGTCGGGGCTCTCGCGCAGCGCGGCACGCAGACCGGTTGCGAAGTCGATGACGTCGCGGCCGACCTCGCGCTGGTGCACGAGCGCGCGATTCGAGGTGTACTCGTACTCGATCGGATCCTCGAGCGTGAGCACGTGCTTGGCCGCGGTGCGGTTGACGTGCTCGATGAGCGCGACCAACGTCGTCGACTTGCCCGAGCCGGCGAGGCCCGTGACCAACACCAGACCCGATCGGTGCTGGGTCAGCTCGTGGAAGTCGTCGGGCAGGCCCAGATCGCGCAGCGTCGGCGCGTCGGTGCGGATGGGTCGCAGTGCGGCCGACAGCCCGCGGTGACGGCGGAACAAGTTGACTCGCCATCGACGGGAGCGACCGCCATCGGTGTGGTCGAGCGCGAGATCGGTGCTGCCGGCTCTGGCCAGGCGCGCGGCGTGGACCTCGTCGAGGAGGTGGGCGAAGAATCCGTGCAGCGCGCGATCGTCGACGACGTCGTCCAGCTCGACGAGGACGCCACCGACCCGCAGCCGCACCGCGAGGCCGGCCGCGATGAACACGTCGGACGCGCCCTCGTGCTCGGCGCGGGCCAGGACGTTGGCGATCGTCGACGACGCGGCGCTAGTCTGGCGGCGCGAGAGGGCGAGGTCGACGGCGGCGCCCGCTCGCTCGGGCGGAGGTGCGTCGGCGGGCACCTGGGGCCCGATCGCGGCCGGATCGGCGCGGTACGGCGGCGGTGGAGGCTCGGGGTGCGCAGCACGACGCGCGGCGCTGGTCGGCGCCTCGGCACGTGCTGCAGGAGCGCCGGCGGTGATCGGACGAAACGCCAGGCGCAGCTCCGCGCCGCTGCGGGCGATGCCGACCTGGTACCGCCGCCCATCGCCGCTGGTGTACTCGAGTTCGAGCGCCGCCTCGGCGCCGAGACCGTCGCGCTGCTCGGCGGAGGTGACCTCCTCGAAGATCATCTCGACCATCTCGGCGTCGAGGTTGGGCATGCTGAGCGCGACCTTGCCGGCGCGGCGCTCGAGCACGGGCGGCGCCCCCGAACGGATCACCAGCGCCTGCGCGGCCTGGGATTCGATGAGCTTGAGCAGCGGGTCGATGATCATCGGTGCGCGTAGTGTGCAGCGCCCGTGCCGGCGGCGAACCCGAAGCCGTGCGGCGCGACGCAGGCCCGGGCCCGCGCCGTTTCGCCGTGGTGGCACGCGGGCGGGCCGAGCCGTGGCGGAGCGTCACGCAACCCGTGGGCGCGACGGCGAGGGCCGCCGCCGTGCCCACGTGGATGCCGGTCCGCTCAACTCCCGCACGTCAGACCGCAGACCGAGGTGACCCGGCCGATGCAGAGCAGGTCCCACTCGTTGTTGCAGCAGAACGGGTCGACCGCGCAGATGTTCGCGACGCACGGGTGACAGGAACCGGTGAGTGCCACGCCGGTCTCGCACACCAGATGCGCGCAGTCGGCGTCGATGCAGTCGGCCTGCCCGCAGCTCGTCTCGACACGGCCGACGCAGATCGAATCCCACCCGTTGGTGCAGCAGAACGGATCCGCGGCGCAGACTGCGTCGACGCAGAGGTCGCAGCCCGTCTGGAGGGGGACGCCCGTGTCGCAGATGCCATGCGCGACTTCGTCGGTGGCGCCGTCGCAGTTGTCGTCCACGCCGTTGCAGGTCTCCGGGCTCGGTGCCACGTTCGCGCTGCACTGCAGCGCTCCCTCGACGCACGACTCCGCGCCCACGCCGCAGACGCCCAGCAATCCGGTGTCGCACGCCGCACCTCCGCCCGCGTTGTCCTCGTCGACGGCGCCATCGCAGTCATTGTCTAGGGCGTCGCAGAGTTCGTCGCTCGGGGCGAGGGCCGCGGCGCAGGCGATCGCACCCTCCTGACACGCGGTGCTGCCGGTTGCGCACACGCCGGGGACGGCCGTGTCGCAGGGCTCGCCGGCGCCGGGGACTTCCTCGTCCACGGTCCCATCGCAGTCGTCGTCGATGCCGTTGCAGGCCTCGGCTTCGGCACGCGCGAGCGGGAGACAGGCGATCGCGCCGCCCTCACACGCGGTCTCACCCGCCCCGCATGCCCCGGGCATCGCGGTGTCGCAGGGCGCGGCGCCGCCCGGGTTGCCGTTGTCGGGGATGCCGTCGCAGTCGTTGTCGAGGCCGTCGCAGACCTCGGCCTCGGCTTCGCACGGCTCGCCCATGGTCTCGCTGGTGTCGCTGGTGGTGGGGTTGCCGCTGCTCTCCTCGCCCTGGGTTTCGGGGTCGGTGGTCGGATCCGAGCCCGGCCCCGCGTCGGTCGATTCGTCACCGGTTTCGGTCCCGCCCTCGCCGAGCGAACTCATGGCCGTGAGCGAGCCGTTGCTCGGGTCGTCGGCCTCCGGGTCGGGGCAGCCGGTGGCGAGCAGCAGCGCGGCGGCGAGGCCAGAGCGCAGGGCCGTGGTCGCGATCGCGGCTGGGCGGTTGAGAAAGGGGTGGGAAGGCGCACGGGAGCGGGCCATGCCGAGGAGTGCGCCGGCGCGTCATTTCGATCCCTCGCACGAGCGCGTCGCGGAGTCGCGCCTGGTTTCCCGCGCGAGCACCCGCGGACTGGGGGGGGTTCAAAGTTCCGAGCAGATGTCGTCGTCGTTGCACACGAGCGGGCCACAGCAGGGGATCTCGACGATGCACGGCGCGCCCTCGCCCATGCAGCAGAGGGCCACGGGCACGAACGAGGTGCAGTCGAAGCTGCACGACAACGGGATCAGTTCGCCGTTGTCGGCCGTGCACTGCGGGCCGCTTTTCGGGTCGCCGTCGCATGCCTCGGCGTCCTGGACGACGCCGTCACCGCAGATCTCGAGCGCGCAATCGGCCGAGCATCCGTCGTTGTCGTCGTCGTTGCCGTCGTCGCACTCCTCGTCCGGCGAGACGTCGTCGTCGCCACAGATGACGTGCGTGCAAAACGGGGTGCAGCGGAAGTCGCCGCCCGGTCCCGTGTCGCACTCTTCGTCGTCCTCGGTCTTGCCGTTGCCGCAGCTGGTCAGCACGCATTGATCGCAACCGTCGTAGGGGACGTCGTTGGCGTCGTCGCAGGGTTGACCGGGCGCCACATATCCGTCGCCGCACTCGTTGAGGGTGCAGTCGGGCTGACAGCGGGCCTCCCATGCGTTGGCGTCGTCCTCGTCGCACTCTTCGTCTTCTTCCGCGATGCCGTCGCCACAGCGCGCCCCGGGATCCGACTCGCTGCCGCTTTCTGCCGTCTGTGTGGTTTCTGTCGCATCCGCGGTCGCCGACGACATGCCACCGGTCATCGTCGTGCCGAGGCTGCCCTCGCCGCGCGACGATTCACCGCCGCTGCTGCCACCGGCGGTGCCGCCCTCGGAGTCGCCGAACACGGGGTTCGGGCGCGCGCACCCGACGAACGCCCAGGTGAGGGCGACCAGCGCGAGCGTCGATCGTCGCAGCGATTCACCGTCCATCGTCCACCGCACGTCAGACTAGCAAGGACGCGAGCAAACCGCATGGTGCGTGTCCGCGTGCAGCCGTGCGATTGGGATCCGGCCAGAAGAGCATCGGCGCGGGGTCGGTGCGATGCCTACTCTCCGCCGCCGCCGCAAGCCGCCGCAAGCCGCTCGCCGCGCGGCCGCGCCGCAGCGCGAATCCGTTCGGGTCCGGCCGCGCCCGTGCCCCGCACACTTCGGCACCGGCGGTCCGTGGTGTCCTCTGGCAAGGTGGTGATCGAATGGCCGACGACCGTGCGCCTGCGGGCGAGACCGCGCCGCCGGACGAACCCGACACCTTGCCGGTGGCGCCGGCGAGCCGAGCAGACGCGCTGCCCCGCGGCACACAGCTGGGCCGGTACATGCTGCTGGAGCGGATCGGTCGCGGTGGCATGGGCACGGTGTACGCGGCCCAGGATCCCCAGCTCGATCGGCGACTCGCGATCAAGATCCTGCGCACACCCGCGCACGATCCGACGGCGCGCACCGAGCTGCTGCGCGAGGGCCAGGCCCTCGCGATGCTGTCGCATCCCAACGTGGTGCCGGTCTACGACGTGGGCGTGGCCGATGGTCGGGTGTGGCTGGCGATGGCTGAGGTCACCGGCGGCGCGCTGACGCGGTGGCTGGCGACCGCGCGATCGTGGCGCGAGATCGTGACGATGTTCGCCGCCGCCGGACGGGGGCTCGCGGCGGCCCACGACGCTGGATTGGTGCACGGAGACTTCAAGCCGCCCAACGTGCTCATCGACGCCCGCGGCGAGCCGTGTGTGGTCGACTTCGGACTGGCGCGGCGGACGGCCTCCGCGACTCGATCCTCGCGCGTGGTCCCCGACGCGGTGCCGCGACACGACGAGAGCACCCGCGATGGCGTCGTGCGCGGTACGCCAGCGTACATGGCCCCCGAGCAGATGTGCGGTCTCCCGCTCGACGCGCGCACCGATCAGTTCGCGTTCTGCGTCGCGCTGTTCGTCGCGCTCTTCGGCCGTCACCCGTTCCTCGACGAGGATGGCAGCGACGCCCCGGTGGCGGTGCGACCGCTGCTGGAGCGCATCGAGGCCGGCCGCGTCGCGCCCCGCCCCGAAGCGGTAGGGGTGCCGCGCAGTGTCGAGCGCGCGATGCTGCGCGGGTTGGCGTCGCGACCCGAGCGGCGCTGGCCGTCGATGCATCCGCTGGTGGAAAGGCTCGAGCGATCGCTGCGCGCACGCGGGCCCTGGCTTCCCCCGCTCGCCGTCGTCGGTGCCGCGACGGTGGCGTGGTCGCTCTGGCCGCCTCCCCAACCGCCGGCGTGCGATGGCGCCGCCGAGCTCGCCGAAGTGTGGAATCCCGATCGTGCCGCGGCCGTGTCGTCACGGCTGCGCAGCTTCGAGACCGCGTCCGCGCTCGACACCGCCACACGCGTCGGCGAGGGGCTCGAGGCCTGGGCCGAGCGTTGGCGGGTCCGCCACGCCGAGCTTTGCGCGTCGCCGCGGACCGACGCGCGCGCCTGCCTCGACGCTGCGCGGACGGGCTTCGCCACGACCCTCGACGTGCTCGAGCGCGCGGATCGTTCGACGCTGCGCCGCGCGGCCACGGCGGTGCGCCGACTGCCAGCGCCCGAAGCGTGCGGGGACGGTCCCGGTACCGTCGCCGGCCGAGGCGCCGCGGCCCAGGCCGTGGATCGTCAGCTCGCCGAGATCGAAGCACTCGAGGCCGCGGGTCGGCTCGACGCCGCCTTGGCCGCGGCCCAGGCCGCCATCGTCGCCGCCGACGCGGTGGGCGAGCCGGTCGTCGCCGCGCGGGCGCACCGCACCCTGGGTTCCGTGTTCGAGGCCCTCGGGCGCTATGCCGACGCCGAGGTCGAACTCGACCGTGCGCGGTGGATGGCAGTCGAGAACGGTCGCGACGACCTCGCGGTCGCGGCGATCACCTCGCTCATCAAGATCGTCGGCCACGATCTGGCCCGCATCGACGACGGCCGCGCGCTCGAGCGCCACGCCGAGGCCGCGCTCGCCCGCTTCACGCCGGATCCCGAACAATTGGCGGCGCTGCGCAACGCCCAGGGGCTGTTGCGGCTGGCCGCGGGCGAGCCCGAGGCGGCGATCGATCACTTCGCCGACGCGGTGGAGTTGGTCGCGGTCTCGCCCGAGGGCGAGCTGCGGCAGCAGGCGCCGCTCAACAACTACGCCAACGCGCTGGCCGCCGCCGGTCGCTATGCCGAGGCCCGCGCCGCGCTCGAGCGGGCCGTCGCGCTGGCCGAGCGCAACCTCGGCCCCGATCATCCCAGCTTGATCGGATACTTCAGCAACCTCGGGTTCATCGCCGATCGCCAGGGGCGCGGCGACAATGCGCGGATGTTCCTCGAGCGCGCCGTCGTGCTCGGCGAGTCGGCGCTCGGCACCGAGCACCCGGTGGTGTACGAGGCGACCAATAACCTCGCCGTGCACCACTACTCGGCGGGCGAGCTGGATGTGGCCGAGGCGCTGTTCGAGCGCACCCTGGTCGCCGCGCGCAAGAACCTCGGCCCGGATCATCCCAACCTGGGCAAGGTCATCGCCAATCTCGCGCTGTGTGCGAGCGAGCAGGGGGACTCCGAGCGCGCCCTGGTGCGCTACGACGAGGCGCTCGCCATCGAGGAGCGGGGGCTGGGCCCCGATCACATCGATGTCGCGCAGACGCTCAACAACCGCGGCAGCGCGCTGCGTCGGCTCGGACGCCACGACGAGGCCGCCGCGGCCTATGCCCGTGCGCTCGGCATCCGCAAGGCCAAGCTCGGCGAGCAGCACCCCGACACCGGCACGACGATCAACAACCTCGGCCTGTTGGCGATGGCGCAGGGACGGGCTGCCGAGGCTGTGGAGCACCACGGTCGCGCGCTCGCGATCTGGCAGGCTGCCCACGGCGAACAGCACGATCGGGTGGCGTCGGCGCTGACCGATCTGGCCGCCGCGCACGTCGCCCTCGGCGAGAGCGGTCAGCGGGTGCGCACGCTGCTCGAGCGCGCCGACGCGATCTGGCGCGGGCTCGAGCGCCCCGACCCCGCCATGGCGGCGCAGACCCGACTCGCGCTGGCCGAGGAGATCGCCGCCGACGATCCGACGCGGGCGCGGGCGCTGGCGCGGGCTGCCCTCGATGCGTTCACGTCCAGAAGCCCGCTGTGGAAGGACGCGGCGGCGCGCACGAGGGCGCTGCTCGAGCGCATCGGCGGTTGAGGCGGCTACAGCCGGAGCGCGGCCGAGAGGAACGCGACGGCGCCGATCATCGCGCCGGCGAAGCCGATGGCGCCGGCGAGGAACCACGGCATCACGCGATCGCGCTGCACGGGCGCGAGCCGGTGGTGCTGGCGGGTGGGGTCCCACAGCCAACCGCGCGGCATCGGGGCGAGGGCGCGGTGCAGACGCACGTGATACACGACGCCCGCCAACGCCCCGCCCACGAGCGAGCCTGCGGACAACGCCGCGCCGACCCACACCCCGAGCATGGGCGGCAGCGACCACAACGCCACGGTGACGACGCAGCCCATCACCAAGAGCAGCTCCGGGGCGATGAGGATCGAGCGGACGCGCAGCGAGTCCATGGCGTCAACTCTGCGGGTACTCGATGCCGAGCCTGAACCGGCCGATCGTGATCTGATCGCCGCGCTGCAGCTGGATCCGCTGGGTGATCGGCGCGTCGTTGACCCGGATCGAGCCGTCGGTGACAAGGGCGCGCAGCTGCGGCAGCTCGGGCCATCCACCCCACTCGATCACCGCGTGGACCGGCAAGATCGCGCCGTCGGAGAGGCGGATCTCGGCGTCCCGCCCCGACCCGACGCGGTGGCTGCCCGGCAACAGCAGCGACTCCTCGAAGCCGCCCCACGGCAGCGTGATGCGCAACATCGCGGCCACCGCCACACCGAAGTCGTAGTGGAGGATCGAGCCGAGCGCGTTGGCGAGCTCGCCCGCGGTGGCGGGGCGCAGATCGGGGATCTTCTCCAGGCACTGCAGCACCAGCTCGCCCAGGGCGGGCGGCAGATCGCGGCAGTGCGCATAGGCCTCGAGCGGCTGCGGCATCACGCTGCGGTGGGCGGTGAGCCACGGGACCGGGTCGTCGCGCAGAGCGTCGCGCACCTCGGAGAAGGCGCGCTCGGGGAAGAACAGGCACCGCCCCGTCAGCAGCTCGTAGAGCACCACCGCCAGGCTGTAGACGTCGCTCGCGGGGGTGAGCCGCGAGTTGTAGAGCTGCTCGGGTTGGCTGTAGTGCGGGGTGCCGATGAGCAGGCGGCCGATCGTGACCTCGCTGCCGATGGTGCCGGCGATATCCCACGCGCGCGCGAGCCCGAAGTCGATCACGCGCACGTTGTGATCGGGCTCGACCCACAGGTTGGCCGGCTTGATGTCGCGGTGCACGATGCCGTGGGTGTGGGCCTCGGCGAGCCCGAGGCAGGCCTGGTGGACCATCCAGACCGCCTGCGCCGCCGGCATCGGCTCGTCGAAGTCGTGGAACTCATCGAGCTGCTGACCCTCGAGATAGTCCATCAGCAAGAAAACGCGGCCGTCGTCGCCTTGGCCGGCGTCGTGGACGCGGACCACGTGATGGTTGGTGAGCGAGCGCAGGATCGCGATCTCCCGCAGCGCGCGACCCGATGCATCGCTGTCGCCGATCGGGCGCAGCGACAGCTTGAGCGCGGCGCCGCCGGGAAAGCCCGGCGCAACGACGCGGTACACCGCCGCGAATGCGCCGCGGCCGACCGTCTCGATCACGCGATAGCCGTGGTAGACCTCGCCCGGCTCGAGCTCGCGTTTGTCGGTCATGGGTGCGCCTCGAGCCAGGCGTCGATCTCGGTGACCAGGGCGGGGTCGCGGCGGGCGATCGGGCGCAGATCCTCGCGGGCGGCGAGTGCCAGCGCGCGCGCCTGCGGCAGGTCGGCATCGGCGGTGAGCAGGCGCGCCAGCTCGTAGCGCGCGCGCGCCTGCAGGTACGGATCGCCGCCGAAGCGGCCGTGGCTCGCGATGACCTCCTGCAGATCGGCCCGCGCCTCGTCGATGCGGCCGAGGCGGCCCAGCGCGCTGCCGCGACAGGTGAGGGGCGGCTGTTGCGCCATGGGATTGGCGGTCACGTTCGCAGCCAACGTCTCGATCGCGGCGTCGCACGCCGCGGCGGCCCGCGCATGATCGCCTCGGGCCTGGGCGATCGCCCCCAGGATCACCTGGGCCTCCGCGCGTCCGTGCGCCAACGCGACGCCGCCGCCCGCCGCGAGCGCGTCGATCCCCATCGCCTGCCGCTTTGCCCCATCGAGCTCGCCGCGGTCCAGCTTCAGCCGCGCGTCGATCAGGTCGACGGCGATCTCCCCGATACTACCCTCGCCGTAGCTCGCCGTGATGAGCGGTCGGCCCCGATCCAACGCACGCCTCGCGGCGTCGAAGTCGCCGACGAGCTCCTCGAGCAGGGCGGTGGCGAGCAGGGCGCGGGCCGCCGCCGCGACGTCGCGGGGCCGCGGGCCGTCGACCAGCGCCAGTGCGCGCGCGCAGCGTGGACGCGCAGCGTCGAGTTCACCGCGCACGATGTACGACTCGCACAGGTTCACGTAGTTGTCCGACAACCGGACGTAGTCTTCACCGTGGGTGGCGATCGCCAACTCGAGCGCCTGCTCGAAGTGAGAGCGGGCCCGGATCGCGTCGCCCTGGGCCAGCGCGATGGTGCCGAGGTTGTTGAGCGCCACCGCGCGGCGGATCGGGTTGTCGTGCACGCCCGCGTCCATCAGCGCGAGGGCCTGCAGGTACGCATCGCGGGCGCGGTCGAACTGTTCGGTGCCCTGGTAGATGTTGCCCAGCGCCGTATAGGTGGCGGGCCTCAGCTCGGCGCCGTCGCTGCGCGCGAGCTCGAGCTCGATGAGGTACGCGATCTCGAGGGCCTCGGGCGCCCGGCCCTGCAGGTAGACCAGGGCGTAGGCCAGCTCGCCGAGGACGACGACGAGGCCCGCGTCGTCGTGGCCCGTCGCCGCCGCCCGTGCCGCGGCCCGAAACGCAGCCTCGGCGTTGGCGATCTCGCCGCGCGCCTCGTGCACGCGCGCGAGCGCGGCGTGGGCCCGCGCCACCAGGCTGTGCCAGCCCGTGGCCTCGGCCCGTGCGAGCAGCGACGTCGCCTGGGCGAGCGCTGCGTCGTCGCTGCGCACGTCGCCGAACATGTCGTCCAGCGCGTCGGCGACCTCGGCGGCCTGGGCACGCAGCGCGGGATCGTCCGGCGGCGGTACGGTCTGGAGCAGCCTGTCGACGTCGTCGCACTGCGCCGGATCAACGGCGTCGAACACCGCCGAGGCGATCGCGACGATGTGCGCCTCGTCGGCGCCGCGGAGCCGCGCGAGCAGATCCTCGAACTCGGCGCGGCGGCGATCGAGGCACGACATGCGGGCGTCGAACGCCTCGGCCGATTGCACGCCGTCGATCCGGTGCTCGACACAGGCCGCGACGGCGGCGTCGCGCCAGCTCGCCGCGTTGCGATCGAGGGCGGAGGCGAGCCCCTCGGTGCCCGTGGCGCTGAGGCCCCCGGTGGCGATCGCCGCCTGCACGATCTTGTCGCGCACCGGCCCGTCGTACAGCTCTCCCAGCCCCGCCCGCGCCGCCGCGCAGGGGTCGGTCTGGGCCTCGGCGTCGCCGAGCATCGGGATCATCGCCCCCACGCCGACCAGCGCCGCCGCGGCCCCGAGCATCAGCAGCGGGCGCCGCCGGATCGTCGGCGCCAGGGCGTCGAGCAGCGGCGCCATCGACTCGAAGCGGTCCGCTGGCTCGCGCGCCAGACCACGCTCGAGCGCCCGCCGGATGCGCGCCGGCACCGGCGACTCGCGGGGAAACGCCCGCTTGGCGCCATGGGTCACCGCGAACGCGAGCTCGCCCACGGTGGTGCCGGCGAAGGGCCGCTCGCCCACCAACGCCTCCCACAACGCCACACAGAAGCTGAACTGATCGGTGCGGGCATCGACCTCGAGCGCGAGGTGCTGCTCGGGTGACATGTACGCTGGCGTGCCGAGCACCGAGCCGGCCATGGTCACCGGCTGCGCCAGGCGGGTCGACGAGACCGCCGCCGTGCCGGTGCTCGCCGGATCGTCGTCGCCCATCGAGCGCGTCGCCGCGCTGGGCCGTGCCAGGCCGAAGTCGGTGACCCGCACGCGACTCTCGCGATCGACCAGCACGTTGTCGGGCTTGAAGTCGCGGTGCACGAGGCCCGCGGCGTGGGCGGCCTCGAGTCCGCGCCCGGCGTAGACGAAGAACTCGACGATCTCGCGCCAGTCGTGGGGCGTGCTCAGCCACTGCGTGAGGGTCTGGCCCTCGACGAAGTGCATCGCGAGGAACACCCGCTCACCGAACGAGCCCGCATCGTAGATGGGCATCACGTTCGGGTGCGTGAGCCGGGCCATCGCCTGGGCCTCGCGCAGCAGTCGCATGCGCTCGCGCGCGCGCATCGGGCTGTCGACGTCCGCGCTCCCGCGCAGCACCTTCAGCGCCACCTTGCGGTCGAGCTCCGGATCGTACGCCGCGTACACGATGCTCATCCCCCCGCGGCCGACAGGCTCGAGGACGACGTAACGCCCCATGGAGGTGCCGCGCTCGAGGTGCAACGAGCGCCGCACCGGCGCATCGTCGGACATGGTGTCGAGCGCGCCGCCGGTGCGCGGACCCGTCTCGTCGGAGTCGGGCATGGGCGATCACGAGGGTACGCCCACGCGCGGCGGCGCGCGAGCGCGGGGGCGGGACCCGTCCCGCTTTCCCCCCGCTTTCCCCCGCGCCTACTCGTCCTCGGCCCGCAGCGTCGCCAGCACCGAGATGTCCTCCAGCGTGGTCATGTCCCCCTGCGGCGCCTTGCCCGAGGCCAGCTCGCCGAGCAGCCGGCGCATGATCTTGCCGCTGCGGGTCTTGGGCAGCGCATCCGCGAAGCGGACGGAGTCGGGGCGGGCGAATTTGCCGATCTCGGCGGCGACGAGATCGGCGAGCTCGGTGGCGACGGCGTCGGTGGGCTCGCGGCCGGACTTGAGCGTCACGAAGGCGACCAGAGCGTGGCCCTTGAGTTCGTCGGGACGGCCGACGACGGCGGCTTCGGCGACCCACGGGTGGGCGACGAGCACGCTCTCGACCTCGGCGGTGCCGAGCCGGTGACCGGCGACGTTGACGACGTCGTCGACGCGGCCCATCACCCAGAAGTAGCCGTCTTCGTCGCGCCGGGCGCCGTCACCGGTGAAGTATCGATCGGGGAAACGCGAGAAGTAGGTCTCGCGAAAGCGCTCGTCGTCGCCCCAGATCGTGCGCAACATCGACGGCCACGGCTGCTCGATGACGAGGTAGCCGCCCTCGTTGGGCGCGGCCTCGGTGCCGTCGTGGCGCAGGATCTTCGGCACCACGCCGAAGAAGGGCACGGTGCAGGAGCCGGGCTTGGTCGCGATCGCCCCGGGCAGCGGCGCCATCATGATCGCGCCGGTCTCGGTCTGCCACCAGGTGTCGACGATGGGACACCTATCTCCGCCGATGACGCGGCGGTACCACATCCACGCCTCGGGGTTGATGGGCTCGCCGACGGTGCCGAGCAGCCGCAACGACGACAGGTCGTGGCCCGCCGGGTGCTCGTCGCCCCAGCGGATGAACGCCCGGATCGCCGTGGGCGCGGTGTAGAAGATCGTGACCTTGTGGCGGGCGATCATCGCCCAGAATCGGTCGGGCCCGGGATGGTCGGGCGCGCCCTCGTACATCACCACCGTGGCACCGCACGCGAGCGGGCCATAGACGATGTAGCTGTGACCGGTGACCCAGCCGACGTCGGCGGTGCACCAGTACACGTCGCCCTCGCGCATGTCGAAGACGTACTTGGTGCTGACGTAGGTCCCCACCATGTAGCCGGCGGTGGTGTGCAGCACGCCCTTGGGGTGGCCGGTGGTGCCCGAGGTATAGAGGATGAACAGCGGGTGCTCGGCGGCGACGGGCACCGCGTCGCAGCTGTCGTTGGCGGTCGCGACGGCCTCGGCCCACTCGAGATCGCGACCTGCCTGCATCTGGATCGGGTTGCCCGCGCGCCGCAGCACCAAGGTGTGCTCGACCGATGGGCAGCTCGCGAGCGCGCGGTCGACGTTTTCCTTGAGCGGCACCAGCTTGCCGCGGCGCCACGCGCCGTCTTGGGTGACGATGAGCTTGGCGCCGGCATCGTTGACGCGGTCGCGCACGGCGTCGGCGGCGAAGCCCCCGAAGATCACGCTGTGGATGGCGCCGATGCGGGCGCACGCCAGCATCGTGATCGCCGCCTCGGGCACCATGCCCATGTAGATGACGACGCGGTCGCCGGCGGCGACGCCCAGGCGGCGCAGGGCGTGGGCGCACCGGGCGGTCTCGCGCAGGAGCTCGGCGTAGCTGAGCGTGCGCACGTCGCCGGGCTCGCCCTCCCACACCAGCGCAGGCTTGTCGCCCAGTCCGGCCACGACGTGGCGGTCGAGGCAGTTGTACGACAGGTTCGTGGTGCCGCCCTCGAACCAGCGGGTCTTGGGCGGATCCCACTGGCGGATCGTCCGCGGCGCGTCGAACCAGTGCAGTTCTGAGGCGAGCTCGCCCCAGAACCCGTCGGGATCCTCGATGCTGCGCCGGTACATGGCGTCGTAGGTCTCCCGCGCACCGATGCGAGCCCGGGCCGAGAACTCCTCGGGGGGCTCGAACAGCCGGGATTCCTTGGAGACGCTGACGATGGCGTTGCTCATGGGGACCTCGACCTCGGGGCTTACCACACTCGGCTGCGATCCGCCCCGGGGGCACGCGACGCGCCTGGCGGTTGTGCCCCCGGGGCGTGGTCCGGAGCCCGCGGCGTGCCCGGGACTTGTGTGCCTGGGGCTGCCGCGCCTGGCGAGCGCACAGGGCCCGGTGATACCCTGCATGCGTTCCCGTGCGCCCGATGCATTTCGCGCCCGGCGCCCCGCGGGGAGAAAGTCAGAGAGATGTCGAAGAAACTGTTTGTCGGAGGGCTGTCTTGGGGCACCACCGACGACCGGCTGAAAGAAGCGTTCTCCCGCGTGGGCGAGGTGAGCGAGGCGCGGGTCATCACCGATCGCGAGACCGGGCGTTCACGCGGCTTCGGGTTCGTGACCTACGCCGATCCAGCGCTGGCGGATCAGGCGATCAAGGAACTCGATGGCCAGGAACTCGACGGTCGAACCATCCGCGTCAACGAGGCCCAGGCCCAGGCGCCGCGACCCCGCGGCGTGGGTGGAGGCCCGCGCGACTTCGGGCCGCCGCGCACGTTCGGCGATCGTAGTCCGTCGCCGCCGCCCTCGGCGAAGCCGCCTGGGCGCGGACGCGAGACCCCGGGGCGCGATCGGGACCGCGAAGGCGTGGCGCGGGATCGCGTGGGACGCGGCGGCCGGGCGCGCGACTTCAGCGACGACGACGACTAGTCGCCCGGCGCCCGCGATCGGGCATCGCGGCGAACGACGAGTCGCGGCCCATGGTTGGCCGTTCGATCACTTCGTGCGTGCAGCACGTGGCAGGCCCCCGTGGCACCGTGATCGCGCGCCTCCAACGGGGCCACCGTACGTCGCGTGGCGACCGCGCCGCACAGAAGCTTTTGCCGCTACGCCACTCGGTGCGTAGGCTCGCAGCCGGATGCGGCGTCTGAGCATCGTGGTGACGGCCGTGATCGGCGCCGTCCTCGTCGGCTTCGCCACGTGGTGCGTGCTGTTGCTCGTGGAGGTCTCGGCCGTGCGCGACGACGTGGTGCGTCGGGTCGGTTGGCTGATGGACGTGCAACAGATCGCCGGCGACGTCGCGAGCGCGACGGAGGCCGACACGCTGCACCGCGCCGAGCAGGACTTGCTCGCGCTCGATCGGGATCTGCTGCGGTCGCGTCCGCCCTCCGACCCGATCGTGCGCGACGTCGCGGTGACGATCGTCGAACTCCGTGCGCTGCGGGGTCGGCCCGACGACGACGCCAGGCGCAAAAAGGTGACCGCCAGCTTGGGTGCAGCGACCGCGGAGCTGCGGGCCGAGAACGGGGAATTGTCGGGGCGGCTCGCCTCGCGCTGGACCGCGCTGCAAGCGGTGGCCCTGTCGGCGATCGCCATGGCCGCGGGGTTGCTCGGCGTGCTCGGCCACGCGGTGTTCGTGCTGGCGCCGCGGCTTCGCGCTGATGCGGCGCGCATGGGCAAGCTGTCGGAGCGGCTCGAGGCGTCGTCGCTCGCGGCGCGAGGCGTCGGCCACGAGCTGGGGGGCCCGCTGACGTCTGCCCTCACCACGCTGCAGATGCTCCGCGACGACATGCGCGGCACCGTCGAGAATCGCACCGATCACGTGCGCTTACTCGACGAGGCGATCGTCGCACTGTCGCGCGCCGCCGGGACGCTGCAGGATCTCCGGGCGTCGTCGGACTCCGCCGAGGAGGCGACGGCCGACGTCCATGCCGCCCTCGACGAGGCCCTCGCCGCCACGCGGTTCAAGCAGGGCAGTCAGTCGCGGATCACGATCGACGCCGAGCGCGTCGGACTCGCGGCGCTGCCACAGCCGGTCGTGCGGCGGTTGTTCACGCAGATCCTCGGCCGCGCGAGCGGGACCAAGCCCACAGCGGGATGTGCGATCTCCGTGCGCACGCGGCAGGAGCAGAATCTCATCTCGGTGGAGTTCGGCATCCCGGGGCCGGCCGCCGACGCCGATGCGTTCGACGGGGTCTCGCGGGCGTTGTCGTTGCTCGGCGGTGCGCTCAGCGTGCGCACCGAGGCCGGCGCCGAGATCGTGCGCGTCGAGCTGCCCCACCGTGCCGCCGTGCCGGGCGCCCCGGCCGCGCCCCAGAACCTTCGCGCCGCCGCGGTGCGGCCAGTGCGGGTGTTGCTGGTCGACGACGATCAGGGCGTGCTGGCGTCGGTCTCGCGGGTGCTGATGCGCCACGAGGTGACCACCGAGAGCGACCCCGACCGCGCCATCGAGCGCGCCATCGCAGGCGACTTCGACCTGGTGCTGTGCGACATGATGATGCCCGGCAAGACCGGGCTCGAGGTCTTCCGGGCGGTGACGGCGGCGCGGCCCGAGCTCGCGAGCCGCTTCGCGTTCATGAGCGGCGGTGCCCTCGATCCCGACATCGCCGACGCCCTCGACCGCGCCCCGGCCCGCATCGACAAGCCCTTCGGCGCCGATGAGCTCCGCCGGCTCGTCGCCCGCTTCGCCACCGAGTGAGCGGGCAGGCGGGCCGCGATCAGTTGTTCTTCGCGTCCTTCTTCTCGGGCTCCTGGTACCAGGCGAGGGGCTCGATGAGCGAGTCGAGCTTCTCGGGCTCGATCTTCACGCCCTTGTCCGAGAACCACAGCTCGTTGTTGGTGAGCGGCGCGCGGCGCTGGGCGATGAACAGGATCGGCTCGCCCTTGCGGGTGTACCCGAGCTGCACGATCGCGTTTTGGATCCACTTGCCCGAGTCGCCGAACGCGAACTCCTGCTTGAGGCGATAGAAACCCTCGTGCTGGAGCTTGCTCAGGGTGTCGCCCCAGTTCAGCGAGTTGGCCGGGATCTTGATCCCCGGCATCTGGAACCGCCACTGGTTGTGGGTGTTGGTGACCGGCAGCAGCACCGACGCCGGCGCGAAGTCGCCGTCGGTACGGATCAGCACGAGCTGATCGGGCCCGACCTGCGCCTCGAAGCCGGGGAGGTACTTGCTGGTCCTGTAGATGCCGGGCTCGTACTTGAACGCCATGGGATGCGGGAAGATAGACGACGGACGCCGCCCGGGGGAAGGCCCCCAGACGAAAGCGGACGATGGGGGCGCCGCAGCCGTGCGTGCGCCCGCGGTGGCGAAATCGCGGGGCGGACGCGGGGGCGGGAGGCTAGTCGAGCAGGCCCACGCTGCGGGCGAAGGCCTCGAGCGCCGGCCTGGCGGCCGCGAGATCCTCGCGGGTCTTGATCGGCAGAAATCGGGTGTCGCGGTCGACGTCGAGGAAGGCGGTCGGGGCGAACTCGGTGACTTGACCGATGAGCCGCTCGAACTGCACCACCTCGCGCTCGCCACCACCGGGCCACGCGATCATCTTGCGCACCGCGAACCAGGTGAGGTCGAAGTCGCGATCCATGGCCTTGGTCGCGAGCCACAGCGTGTTGGTGTTGAAGTGGGGGAAGTCGGCGAGATCGGTGCCGACGGGCAGACGGAATCCCTCGACGATCGCGGGGCGACCCCCGGGCAGGCAGGCGATGCAGCCGCCCGCATCACCCGGGATGCGGCGCACGACCTCGACCGATACCGCGGCGCCATCGGCCGCCGCGCGGAGGTGAGCGCCGAGGATCGCGGGGTCGAGCGACGCGCCGACGTTGTCGACGTTGGACACCAAGATGTGCTCGACGCCGCGCTCGCGTAGCGTGGCGAGTGTGCCGCTGCTGCGGAGCCGGCCCAAGGTGTCGCCGTGGCCGGGCGCGGCGAATAGCGTGCTGTCGTCGAGGTCGTCGGCCTCGGGGAGGCTCGGAAGCGGCGTGCCGTCGGGCAGCACGCGCGGCATGATCGACTGGCTGAACCAGAAGCGGTCGTCCGCGCGCAGACCAGCCCAGTCGATCGCCTCGACGTGGGCGCGGCTCGCCGCCTCGGTCGCGAAGCTGTACATGAGCACCACGGGGATCGAGCAGTCGAGGGCGGCTGCGCGGCGCTGGACCTCGGCGAGCTTCACCGCGAGGAAACTGGTGCGGGGATGCCCGTCGACCACGGGCACCACACCCTTGGCGCCGCCACCGAAGCGCGTCGCCATGCCACCGCCGAGCACGAGCACCGCGACGCGACCGGCACGCAGGGCGGCGAGGCCGGCCTCGGTGCGATCCTTGGTGATCGCATCGCCCGCGCCATGCAGGTCGACGGGCGGCGTCGCGAGCGGGGTCGGGGCCTGGGCCAGCCGGTTGGCCGCGGGCTCGAGCTCACCGGTCACGACGCGGCGGCACAGATCGGCGAAGATATCGGGATCGAACGCGTGGTGGGCGACGCTGCTGCGGAGTTCCACGCGCTACCGGTAGCACGAACTCCACGGCACACAAAGCGTGCGCACCCCGTGCGGCGTGGCGCCCGCCCGCTGCCGTCAGAACGGATCGATGACGCGCGCGCCGGTCCGTGACCACGACGGCATCCCGCCCATCGGCATTCCGCCCATCGGCATTCCGCCCATCGGCATCGTCGCCGAACCGGCGGTGGTCGTCGCGCGAACGAGCGGCGCTGCCTCGTCGGCGGTGGGGGTACCGCCGAGCGGGGTCGGCTCCGCGGCGCGCGGCCGCACCGGGGCGTCGTCGACGTCGTCGATCTCGTCGAGGATGATGATCGGCTCGTCGTCCTCGTCGTCCTCGTACGCCACCAGGGTTACGGCGCGGCCCGACGCGAGCACCGGCTCGTCGAGGCTCCGGGGTGCGGACATCGTCTCGGCGGCGACGCCGTCCGCAAGCGTGGTCTCGGGCACCGCGGGCGCGGGCGCAGCGGGCCCATCTGCGGCGCCAAGCCACAGACCGAAGGCGAGCGTCAGCACGATCGCGAGGGCCCCGAGCCCGCTCGCGGTCCAGTGGCCGGCGTCGAGCCTGCGCTCGATCAGGGTCGGCTGCGCGAGGTAGTGGCGGCGCGGCTGGATCCGGGGGCGACGACGCGGTGGCGAGCCGAAGGCGTCGATGGCCTCGATCACACCGCGGGGCGTCGGCGCGGCGAGCACCAACACGTCGCCGGCGGCGTCGGGATCGAGGGCATCACGCAGCCGCAATCGCGTGTCGCGACTGCTCGTCTCCGGCGCCCAGATCACGCGCAGGACCTCGGCGCTCGCCTCGGCCTGCAGCCCCTCGCGGGCCTCGGCGCCCGTGAGCAGCGAGACCTCGTAACCGCGGGTGAGCAGCGCGTCGACGATGCAGCACGCCGCGGGTCGCAGCTCATCGGCGCAGAACAGGCAGACCCTGCGTCTGCCCTCGCGCCACGCCTGCTGCATGACGGCGGCGGCGAGCATTCTCTGGGTCGGGATCCGTTGCGTCACCGCCGGCGAGGTTGTCCGAATCGATCGGCGCGACCAAAAAATCCGCGACCACGCGGCTGCACGTCCGATGCACTGCGCGTGCGCTCAGCGAGCATGCGCGCTGCGTCGAGGGGCTGCGCGAACGCGGTCGGCACGACGTGCCCACCGGGGCGAAGACCGCGAGGTGCGCGGCGGTTGCCGGCAGCCGATCGGAGACGGCGTCGGCCTGCCACGCGCACCTCAGGGACCGGCATGCGGCGGCCAGGAGTCGCGGCCAGGAGTCGAGGCCAGTGGTCGCGGCCAGGAGTCGCGGCCAGGAGTCGCGGCCAGGAGTCGCGGCCAATAGCCGCGGCCAGGAGTCGACGCCAGTAGGCTCCGCGCGGCTTGCCGCGCCCGTCGCACGGTTGGTGTATGCTCCGCGCCCAGGTCCCGGCCACGCCGTGCGGGGTGCCAACGCGCCCGGTGCCGGCGAGAGCCCGCACAGACCCCGCCTTCCCCCTCCCTCATCATCGAGAACATTCGCACGTGGCACAATCCGTCATCGTCGTCAACGCCGACGGCCCCGACAAGCGGGTCGCACTCATCGAGCACGGGATCTTGTCCGAGCTCTACCTCGAGCGCGAGCGCGCCCGCGGTACCGTGGGCAACGTCTACAAAGGTCGCGTGCTGCGGGTGCTCCCCGGCATGCAGGCCGCGTTCGTCGACATCGGCGAAGAGAAGGCCGCGTTCCTCTACGCCGGCGACATCGCCCGACCGAGCGACGGCACCGTCACCGAAGGCGACGACGACGTCGGCGAGGGCGGCCTGCCCCCGCGCCGCGGCAAGGCGCCCGACATCGCGACCTTGGTGCGTCCCGGGCAAGAGGTCCTCGTCCAAGTCGTCAAGGACCCGATCTCGAACAAGGGCGCCCGCATCACATCGTACATCTCGCTGCCCGGGCGCAACGTCGTGTTCATGCCGACGGTGAGCCACATCGGCATCTCGCGGCGGGTCGGCACCGAGCGCGACCGTCGGCGGCTGCGGCGTCTGGTCGAGCAGGTCCGGCCGCCGGGCGCCGGCTTCATCGTGCGCACCGTGGCCGAGAACGCGACCAACGGCCAGGTCCGCGCCGACATGGACTACCTGCTCAAGCTGTGGGCGAACATCAAGGCCAACGAGCGGCTGCACCGTGCGCCGGTGCTGCTGTATCGCGACCTCGATCTGGTGCTCCGCATCGTCCGCGACAACCTGAGCCCCGATCTCGATCGCGTCATCACCGACGACCGCGCGCAGCACGAGCGCCTCGCCCGCTTCGTCAAGGCGTTCTTGCCCGACTACGCCGCCAAGATCGAGCTGTACGAGGGCCGCGAGCCGATCTTCGACGGCTATGGCATCGAGGCCGAGATCGATCGCGCGCTCGAGCGCCAGGTCACGCTCAAGAGCGGCGGCACGCTGATCTTCGATCAGGGCGAAGCGCTCACGGCGATCGACGTCAACACCGGCAAGTTCGTCGGCTCCAAGGGCAAGACCCTCGAGGAGACGATCACCCAGACCAACCTCGAGGCCGCCGACGAGATCGCCGACCAGCTGCGGCTGCGCAACCTCGGCGGTCTGATCATCATCGACTTCATCGACATGGACCGCGAGTCCAACCGTCGAAAGGTCTACCGCAAGCTGCAAGATGCGCTGCGAAAGGACCGCGCCAAAGCCCACATCACCAAGATCAGCGAGATGGGCCTGGTCGAGATGAGCCGCAAGCGCACCCGCGAGAGCCTGCAGCGCATGCTCACCTCGCCGTGCGCGTCGTGCAACGGCAAGGGCTACACCAAGAGCACGTCGACGGTGGCGTTCGAGATCCTGCGCCACATCCGGCGCGAGGCTGCCCACATCCCCGGCGACGCGATCTTGGTCAACGTCAACCCCGAGGTCGCGGACCTCATGCGCGGCGCCGAGTCGGTCGCCGTCGACGAGACGGTCAAGCGCGTGCAGCGGGCGATCGAGATCCACGCCCGCAAGGGCTTCCATGTCGAGCACTTCGAGGTGAAGGGCAAGCAGCCCGGCAAGCCCGGGGGCGGACGCGGACGCGATGGTGACGACGACTGATGGCCGACGACGACGAGGCCAAAGAGCGACGTCGCGCCGAGCGCGTGCCGGTCAACGCCGAGTTCGGCGCCATGCCATCGATGGTGTACGTCAGCGATCTGTCCGAGCACGGCGTGTTCGTGCACACCTTTCGCTTCGTCGCGCTGGGCACCAAGGTGCAGGTGCGCTTCACGGTGCTGCTGGACGACCCGGTGCTCATCAGCGCGCACGGGCGGGTGGTGCGGCACCAGCAGCAGCCCGCCGGGGTGGGCATCGAGTTCGCGCGCCTCGATCCAGAAACGGTGCTGCGGATCGGTGACATCGTGACTCGGCAGCGTCCCCGCGACCTGCTGGTGCCGGCCGGTTCGCGGGGCCCGGCTCCGGCGCCCGTGGCCGGCGACACCCGGGTGGTCCGCCCGCCTGTCCATCCGCCCGCCGACACCAAGGTGGTCACCGCCCCGCCGGCGCCTGCCGAGGCCGAGGCGTTCGATGCCCACCAGACCCTGGTGAAGCTCCAGGCGATCGATCTGGAAATCCTCGACGACGACGACGAGTTCGATCAGGATCCGGGCGGCAGCGGCCCCCGGTCACCACGATGAGCATCGGCAAGCGACTGTTGGACCTCGCGCGCGCCAGCGTGACCGACTTCCGTCTCGCGTTCGAGCGCGACGAGGACCGCGACCTGCTCGACGCCCAGCGCGAGGCCACCCGCGCCGCCGAGGCGCAGACGGATGCCGAGGGCGACCCCGGCGATTCCACGACCGTGGGCGGCCGCGCCGGTCGCAGCGCCCGCCGCTTCAAGGACGCCGCCGAGGAGGCGTGGGAGCGGGCCTTCGAGACCGCCCGCGCCCGCGCCGGCGTCCACGGTGCGCCGCCCATCGATGCCGCCGCGCAGCGCCGCCGTTGGTACAAGACCCTCGAGATCGAGCCCGGCGCCGACCTGCCGCAGGTGCGTCGCGCCTACCGGCGGCTGATGAAGCAGTACCACCCCGATCGCTTCGCCAACGACCCCGACAAGCTCGAGGTCGCCACCGCAGTGACACGCAAACTGACCGAGGCCTACAACGGCCTCACCGAGCTCCTCGGGGGCTGAGGCAGGCGCCCATGGCAGTCGCGAGAAGAGCCCGGCGCGAGGCGGCCGGCGCGAGGTTCGACCGCCACGCGTACTACGAGCGCGCGGTGCAGGATCCCGAGAACGATGCTGCGGTGCTGGCGAAGATGTTTCGTCGGTATCGCACGCGTCATCCGCTCAAGCTCCGCGAGGATTTCTGCGGCACCGCGACGCTGTCGGCCCACTGGGTCCGCGGCGGTGCTGGGCGCACGGCGCAGGGCGTCGATCTCGACGGGGCGACGCTCGAGTGGGGGCGCAAGCACCACCTGGGCGGCATCGAATCGCGGGTGAGCCTGGTGCAGGGCGACGTGCTCACCGAAGGCGGGCCCAAGGTCGATGTGTGCTGCGCGATGAACTTCAGCTACAGCGTCTTCAAGACCCGCGAGCTGCTGCGCCGCTACTTCGAGGCGGCGCGCAGCACGTTGGTGAAAGACGGCGTGTTCGTGCTCGACGCGTGGGGTGGGTGGGGTTCGATGCGGCCCGAGCTCGAGCGCAAGCGCGTCGGCAATTTCTTCTACGAGTGGGAGCAGGCGCGGTTCGACCCGCTCACCAACGAGATCCTCTGCCACATCCACTTCGAGCTGCCAGGCGGCATCCGCATGGATCGCGCGTTCAGCTACGACTGGCGGCTGTGGAGCGTGCAGGAGCTGCGCGAGCTGCTGATCGAGGCCGGCTTCTCCAAGGTCCACGCGTTGTGGGAGAAGATCGACGACGACGGCGACGAGACCGGCGTGTTCTACGAGCCCCGGCGCTGCGAGACCATGGAGAAGTGGTGGACCTTCGTGGTCGCCGAGCGCTGACGAGGAGCCACAGTGGCACGATCGAAGAGCCCCAAATCCCCTGGAAAGTCCCCCGCGAAGTCCAAGGCCAGTTCCAAGCCGGCCAAGCCCACGCTGGCCGAGCGCGCCGACAGGCACGCGCTATATCAGGGATCGGTGCAGGTCCCCGAGGCGGACATCGCGATCTTCGAGGACATCTTCATGAAACTCCGCGGCCGCCGGCCGCTGACGATGCGCGAGGACTTCTGCGGCACCGCCTATCTGTCGTGCACGTGGGTGGCCAGCCACCCCAAGCGCCACGCGATCGGCATCGACCTCGATCAGCCGACATTGGACTGGGGCGAGACCCACAACGCGAGCACGCTGCGTCCCGCGGCGAGGCAGCGGCTGCAGCTGCTGTGCGGCGACGTCCTGGACGGCGTCGGCGATCGGGCCGAGCTCACGTGCGCGCTCAACTTCAGCTACTCGGTGTTCAAGACCCGCGATCTACTGCGCCGCTACTTCGAGTCGGTGCGCGAGCGGCTGGTCGACGACGGCGTGTTCATCACCGAGCTATACGGCGGTACCGAGGCCATCGTCGCGCTCGAGGAGGAGCGCAAGTGCGACGGGTTCGTGTACGTGTGGGAGCAGGCCAGCTACAACCCCGTCACGCACGACACCTCGTGCCACATCCACTACCGCTTCAAGGACGGCTCGCGGATCGATCGCGCGTTCACCTATGATTGGCGACTGTGGACGATCCCCGAGCTGCGCGAGCTGCTGCTCGAGGCCGGGTTCTCGAGCGCGGATGTGTGGTGGGAGGGCGTGGACGACGACGGTGACGGGACCGGGGACTACCGGCCGACGGAGTCGGAGGAGAACCAGGAATCGTGGCTGGTGTACATCGTCGCGCAGCGGTGAGACGCTGGCCAGGGACCACATGCCGTGCTGGTCGGCAAGCACGGGCGATCCAGCGGCCTGTGAGTGAGCCTCGAACGTAGCGCTCGGGCAACAAAGTGTCCCGCGGCAGTGGGCTCGCCGCGCGCGCCCAGGGGCCGTACGTTGCGATCATGCCCAGCACATGGACGATCGACCCGGTTCACTCCCACCTCGGCTTCGCGGTTCGGCACCTCATGGTGTCGAAGTTGCGCGGACACCGGCGGGGTGTTGGTGGGGGACACGATCGAGATCGAGATCGAGATCGAGGCGCTGCGGAGCTAGGCTAGACGGATCTGCGTTTGGGGGGAGGAAGGCGGACCTGTAGGATCGGAGGTGGATGACGGCCGTGGAGACGCCAACGATCCAGACCGAGCGCCTGCGGCCGCGGTAGCATGCCAGTCGCATGCCCCCCCGATGGACCGCCCCGCGGACGACGCTGCGCGTGCGCTTCTCGGACTTCCCATGGCCTACCTGCTGCCGGCGACTGAGGTGATCGTCGCGGAGGCGCGGAGGATCGTCGAGACGAACGTCGCGCTCGCCCGCGAGCTGAGCGCGCAGGGCCTCGGCATCTCACCGATCTGGGAACGCAAGGGCAGCCGCGCCGCGGTGCGGGCGGCGGCGCTGCCTGCCGAGTTCGCCGCCCGCTACTTCACCGGAGGCGGCTTCGTCGTGCTCGCCAAGCCGGGCGTGCGGACGCTGGTCGCCGAGCTGATGCCGTGGATGGCCGAGGATCCCGCCGGCGCCGCAGTTGCGCTGGAGGACACGCTCGAGGTGTGGACGGCCCAGGACGCACCACTGCGCCCGCTCGAGTCGCCCTACGGCGGTCACTACACGCTGCTCTCGCTGATGCTCGCCGACATCGCGCGCAAGGCCGACGCCGGCCTCGACACGCTCGACTGGATCGCGTCGCTGGGGCTGCCGGTGGAGGAGTTTCGCGACGACGACGATCCGTCGGCATCGCAGATCCACGACCGCATGGAGGCGCGGATGGACGCGATGTGGGCGCAGGAGGACGCCTGGCTCGAGTCGGCGATGCGCTGATGGTCGCTGGCGCCCGAGCCCCCGTTCGGCGAAGCTGAGCCGTGCCCGCGTCCGAGCGCCCGCAGTCCGCCGTCGACATCGCGATCCTCGGTGCCGGATTCGCGGGGATGTGCATGGCGATCGCGCTGCTGCGATCCGGTCGCCGCGACTTCGTGATCCTCGAGCGCGCCGACGAGGTCGGCGGTACGTGGCGGGACAACCATTATCCGGGGGCGGCGTGCGACATCCCCTCGCACCTGTACTCGCTGTCGTTCGCACCCAAGCCGGACTGGTCGCGGGTGTATCCGACGCAGCCCGAGCTGCAGGCGTACCTGCGCTCGCTCGCCGACCGTCACGGTCTGCATGACCGACTGCGGTTCGGTCACGATCTGCTCGCGGCCGACTTCGACGCCGACATCGGGCGATGGCGGCTCGCCACGTCGCGTGGGGTCGTGACGGCGCGGGTGGTGGTGTCGGGCACCGGCGGTCTGTCGGAGCCCAAGGCGCCCGCGCTGCCGGGCCTGGCTCGCTTCGCCGGGCACACGTTCCACAGCGCCGGCTGGGATCACAGCTACGATCTGCGCGGCAAGCGGGTGGCGGTTGTCGGCACCGGCGCATCGGCGGTGCAGTTCGTCCCCGAGATAGCGGAGCGCGTCGGCCATCTCGACATCTACCAGCGTACACCGAACTGGATCATCCCCCGGCACGATCGCGCGTACGGCCGGCGGACCCGGTGGCTCTTCGGCCACGTGCCGGGCGTGCGCGCGGCCTACCGCGCCGCGCTGTACTGGCGACACGAGGCGCGGGTGCTCGCGTTCGTCGTGCACCCGGCGCTGATGCGGATCCCCCAGCGCGCCGCACTGCGCCACATCGAGGATCAGATCCCCGATCCCGAGCTCCGCGCCCGCGTGACCCCCGAGTACGCCTTCGGCTGCAAGCGCGTGCTGATCTCGAACGACTGGTATCCTACGCTGCGGCGCGACAACGTGGCGCTCGTCACCGCACCGATCCGCGAGGTGGACGCCACGGGGATCGTCGACGGCGACGGCACGCATCGCCGCGCCGACGCGATCGTCTTCGCGACCGGCTTCTTCGCCACCGAGAACCCGATCGCCCACCGCATCCGCGGCACGGACGGCACGAGCCTCGCCGACGCCTGGCAGGGGGGCGAGCACGCCTACCTTGGCACGTTGGTGCCCGGTTTTCCCAACCTGTTCCTCATCGTCGGGCCCAACACCGGCCTAGGCCACAACTCGATGGTGTTCATGATCGAGAGCCAGGTCGCGTACATCGGCCGGCTGCTCGATCACATGCGCGACACCAGTGCCACGACGCTCGAGGTGCGGGCCGACGTCGAGCGCGACTTCAACGAGGAGCTGCAGCGGCGGCTCGCGGGGTCGATCTGGGCGACGGGCTGCAACAGCTGGTATCAGCACGCAAGCGGCAAGATCACCGCGCTGTGGCCGGGCTTCACCGTCGGGTTCTGGCGGCGCACGCGGGCGTTCGATCCGGCCGCCTATGTGACAGGCGCATAGCCCGATCGCGCCCCGACACCGCTGAGGCCGCGGCTTCGCCGACCGTCACGCGGCCTTGCGCGGGCTGCCGCTCCCCGTCGACCCACGCTCGGCCACCAGCACGCGCAGATGACCGCCCGGCAGGTTGAAGTGGAGGTCGCGGACGATCGAGGCCCCCGGCACGCGCACGCGGAAATCCCGGCCCTCGACGACGGTGGGCAGCGACAGCGTGCACGTCGGCGCGAGCATGGCCTTGAGGTTGCCGCCGATCATGTTGGCGAGCTCACCGAGGGTGTCTTCGATGTGGTCGCGCTCGACCTCGCCGGGCGGCAGGCCGAACATGATGCCGGCGAGGACTGCCGCGACCCCCGGCGAGCAGTCGACGATGACCGCGCCGTCCCACTGACCGGCGATGCTGACGAGCGACGAGGAGATAGAGGCCGGCGGCGACTCGCTGCCGTCGGAGTCCTCGGCGTACAGCTCGAAGGTGGCCTCGAACACAGCGCGGACGATGGTTGCAATGTCTTCGGACGAGACGTCGAGCATGGTGGATTCTCCTGAGCCAGGGGTCGCGGGCGGAGCCCTCAGGCGGCGCGCTTGTAGAGGGTGCTCTTGCCCACGGTGGTGCGGGCGAAGTCGTTGTCGATGTTGAGCAGGCTCTCGGCCCCGCCCAGGAAGAGATAGCCGTCCGTCGCCATGCTCTTGCGGATGCGCCCGACGATGGACTTCTTGGTCTCGACGTCGAAGTAGATGAGCACGTTGCGGATGAAGACGATGTCCATCATCGCCACGCCGGTCCACGGGATCGCCAGGTTCATCACCCGGGTGTCGATCATGCGGCGTAGCTCCTCCTTGACATGCCACTCCTGGCCCTTGCGCTCGAAGTACTTGACGAGCATCGGGGCAGGCAGGCCGCGGTTGACCTCGAGCTGGGTGTACAGACCAGCCTTGGTGCGCTCGAGGACCAGGGTGTTGATGTCCGTACAGAAGATCCTCGAGCGCGCTGCCACGTCGGGGAAGGCCTCGCGGAGCACCATCGCGATGGTGTAGGGCTCCTGGCCGGTCGACGACGCGGCGCACCAGATGTTGAGCCCGGCGCCGCCGCGCTTCTTGATCAGATCGGGCAGGATGTCGTTGCGCAGCGACTCGAAGGGGTGGAGGTCGCGGAAGAACGAGGTCTCGTTCGTGGTCATCGCCTCGATGACGCGCTGATGGACCTTGTTCATCGGCCGCCGCCTGAGCTGGGCGACGAGCTCGGAGAGGCTCTTGATGCCGAGCTCCTTGAGCACCGGCGACAGCCGCGTATTGACCAGGTACTCCTTTGCTTCGTCGATGACGAGCGCGGATTCAGTCCGCAGGAACGTACACAGCCATGTGAATTCTTGGGGGTCGAGGGGTGGTGACATCGCAGCTCCTCGTCCGGTTCAAGCGGCGGTGGCGAGCCCGAGGATGCCGAGCTTCTCGCGCAGCGCATCGGGCGTGAATGGCTTCATCAAGTACTCGTTCGCACCGGCACCGAGCGCGGCCTGCATACGTTCGATCTCGGTCTCGGTGGTGACCATCATGATGCGCATCTCGGCGTGGCGTGGGTCGGCACGGAGCTCGCACAGCAGCGCGAAGCCATCCATGACCGGCATGTTCCAGTCGACCAGCGCGAGATCGGGGAGCTCCCCGGTGGCGAGTTTGTCGAGGGCTTCACGGCCGTTGCCGGCCTCGGTCACGGAGTAGCCCATCTCGCGCAGCATGCGGGAGATGACGGAGCGGATGGCACGGGAATCATCGACGACGAGGGCATGCATGGTTTTTTCCCTTCAGGGGTGGCGACTGGGTTCAGGCGATGGCGACACGGCGGTCGCCGGCGGCGCCCGGTCGGCAACGGAATCCGTAGAGAGTGCCGAGGCGGTCGAGCTCCGCACTCTCGTGCGACGCGCCGATCTCGACGACGGCGTTGGGCATGCTCGGCACCACGCAGCTCGCCGCTTCCTGGGTGATCACCCAGCCGCCGGCCTCGGCGATGAAACGGGCACCGATGGCGCCGTCCTTGCCCATGCCGGTCATGACGGCGGCGACGACGTCGGCGCCGTAGACCTTGGCGACCGCGCGGAACATGACATCGACCGCGGGGCGACAGGAGTTCTCGGGTGGCTCTTGGTTGAGCGCGATGCGGACCTTCACGCCTTCGCGGTGGAGGGTCATGTGGTGGTCGCCGGGCGCGATGTAGGCGCGATTGGGCTCGAGCACGTCACCGTGGTCGGCTTCCTTCACGGGGATCTGCGAGATCGACGTGAGGCGCTCGGCGAGCATGCGGGTGAACAGTGGAGGCATGTGCTGGGTGATGACGATCGGCACGCCGATGTCGCGGGGAATGTCGGCGAAGACCTTGGCCAGGGCGTTGGGCCCGCCGGTCGAGCAACCGATCGCCAGCACGGCGGGGCGGCGGGGTGGCACGCGCCGCGTTGCGATGGCACCGGTGAGCAGCGGCGCGAAGGGGCTTGGCGGGGCGACGCGGACGCTCGGTGGCATCGAACGTCCGGCAGTGAGCGCCTTGAGCAGGGCCACGAACTCGCGCTTGAACTCGGCCTGGCCGTCGGGGGAGTTCAGGCCCGAGGGCTTGGCGATGTAATCGGTGGCGCCCGCGGCGAGCGCCCGCAGTGTCGCTTCGGCGCCGCGTGCGGTCACCGAGCTGCACATGAGCACCGGGAGCTTGGGCCAGTCCACGCGTAGCTTGGTGACGGCCTCGATGCCGTCCATCTCCGGCATCTCGACGTCCATCACCACGAGGTCTGCCGACACCTGAGTGAGCTTCTGCAGCGCGATGCTGCCGTTTTGCGCGATGCCGGCCAGCTCGAGGGCTGAGTCGCTGGCGACCAGATCGGAGAGGATGCGTCGCACCACCGCGGAGTCGTCGACGATGAGGATTCGTGCGGGAGTGCCAGACATGATGGAGTCCGCGGGTGTAGGGGTGGGGGCGGCCCGGGACCGCATGCAGCGATCCCGGGCCCGTTCGCGGTCAGTAGGTGAACTGACCCACCAGACGCTGCAGCTCGGAGGCCATCCGCGTCAGCTCGGCGGCGGCACGGTTGGTGTCCGATGCGCCACCCGAGGTGCTCTGCGCGGCCTCGGCCAGGCCCGAGATATTCTGTGCGATCTCGCTCGAGCCGCGGGCAGCATCGGCCAGGTTGCGACCGATCTCGTTGGTGGTCGCGGTCTGCTCCTCGACCGCCGAGGCGATCGCCCCCTGCAGCTCGTTGATCTGGGCGATGATCTCGCTGATCTGGGCGATGGCGCCGACCGCCTGTCGGGTGTCCGACTGGATGGTCTCGATCTTCTGGCTGATGTCCTCGGTCGCCTTCGCGGTCTCCTTGGCCAACTCCTTCACCTCGTTGGCGACCACCGCGAAGCCCTTGCCGGCCTCACCGGCGCGCGCCGCCTCGATGGTGGCGTTCAGCGCGAGCAGGTTGGTCTGCTGGGCGATCGAAGTGATGACCTTCACCACCTTGCCGATGTCCGCGCTGCTCTCCCCGAGCTTGCCGACGATGCTGTTGGTGGTCTCGGCCACCTTGACCGCGCTGGTGGCGACGCGGGCAGCGTCTGATGCGTTCTTCGCGATCTCGCGGATGCTCGCCGACATCTCCTCGGTGCCGGTGGCGACTGTCTGGATGTTGCGGTTGATCTGCTCGGTCGCAGCCGACGCGACATTGGCCTGGGCCGAGGTCTCGTCGGCGGTGCCGGTCATCTGCTTGCTGACGGCGCTGAGCTCCTCGGAGGCAGCGCCCAGGGCGGAGGAGTTGCTCGCGATGCTCGAGATGCTCTGGCGGATCGTCGCGAGCAGGCGCCCGAGGCCCTCGGCCACGCGGCCGATCGCGTCGGTGCCGGTCACGGTCACCGTTCGGGTCAAATCGCCCTTCGCCGCGCCGTCGACGGTCTCGAGCAAGGCCTCGACCTTGCGCTGAAGCTCATCTGCGGAAGCGCGCTCGTCCTCGAGTTTCGCCGCCGCGGAGGCCTCGGCCTTGACCTTCTCGGTCGCGTTGTCCCAGACCAACATCGGCCCCAGGTACTCACCCTCCGGCGAGGTGATCGCCGCGACCAGGAGATCGAGGTATTGATCCCCGACCTTGATCCGTGTGCTGTGGGGGAGGTTGCGCGGATCGGCGAGCATCTTGCGCTGATGTGCCGGGTTCTTGTGGAAGATGTCGATCGATGATCCGACCACGCGGTCTGCGGTGATGCTGAGGTGACTTTCGATGGCCTTCAGCGCCTTGAGCGAGCCCGGGTTCGCGTAGCGGATCGTGAGGTCCATGTCGCAGTACATCAGATTGATCGGCGCGGTCTCGATGACCTGCTTCAGCCTCATCGCCTCGATCAGGCGGAGCTTGTCCTTGGTGATGTCCGTTGCGAACTTCACGACCTTCAGCACGCGGCCTTCAGAATCGAGGATCGGGCTGTACCGGGCCTGGATCCACACCTCGCGTCCGCCCTTCGCTAGCCGCACGTACTCGCCAGCCTGGGCCTTGCCCCCGCCCAGTTCGTTCCAGAAACGCCTGTACTCCGGGCTGTTGGCATACTCGGAGGTGACGAACATGCGATGGTGACGTCCCTCGATCTCGCGGAGGCCGTATCCGAGACTTTCACAGAAGTTCTCGTTCGCCGTAAGGATGTTGCCCTCGACGTCGAACTCGACGATCGCCATCACGAGTCCGACCGCCTCCAGCTGCCCCTCGAAGTCTACGCTTCGCCGCTTGGCCTCGGTGATGTCCACCGCGTACTCCACCAGCTTCACCGGCTGCCCTTCGTCGTCGACGACCGCGCTGTACACCGCCTGGATCCACACCTCTTTGCCTCCCTTGCCGAGGCGTTTGAACTCGCCAGAGAGCATCTTGCCGCTACGCAGGTCGTCGAAGAAGCGCTTGTACTCGGGTGTCTTGGCGTGGCTGGGCTCGACGAACATGCGGTGGTGCTTGCCCACGACCTCGTCGAGGCGGTAGCCCACGGTCGCCAGGAAATTGTCGTTGGCGGCGAGGATGGTGCCGTCGAGGTCGAACTCGATCACCGCCTGCGACCGCATGATCGCGCGGACCTGGCCCTCGGCGTCCTCGAGTCTCCCGCGGAGCTCGGCCACGAGCGCGTCGGGTGCGGAGCCGTGGGGTGCGGTGTTGGCGGGGGTGTCGATTCTCTTGCGGTCGGGTTGGGCTGACATGTCTGGGTTCCTCTCGTGGGGTGCGGCGTCGCTCTCGAACATCGGTCCGAGTGGCGCCGGGCGGGCTGCGGATCTCGTGGTGCGTGGCATTGGGGGTTCGCTGAGGGAGGTTCAGGCGGCTTCGGTCTGGGTGCCCATCTCGATCGACGACTTGAGGCGCTCGACGTCGACGAGGAGCAGCAGGGCGCGATCGAGCTTGTAGACGCCGCTGACGAGCTCGCGCAGGACGCCGAAGATGGTCTCGGGGACGCGCTCGAACTGGGTATCGTCGGGTTGCAAGACGTCGCCGATCTCGTCGACCAGCAGGCTCACGACGCCGTCGCCGGTGCGCAGCACGACGTTCATCGGCAGCGGCTCGCTGCGGGCGGGCAGACGCAGGCAGGCGCGCATGTCGATCGCCGTGACGATCTGGCCGCGCAGATTGATGAGCCCGCGGATGAGCGATGATGCCAGCGGCACGGACGTCATCTCGTGGTAGCGGATCACCTCCTGGACGTGGGTGACGTCGACGCCGAAGAGCATGTCGCCCAGGGTGAATGTGCAGAGTTGTCGGGTCTGGGTCGCCATGGCCTACGCCACCTCCTGCGAGAAGAAATCGGGGTCGACGCGGCGGATCACGCCGTGCACGTCGAGGATGTCGGTGACCTTGCCCTGCACCACCGCCGAGCCCAGGATGCCCTCGCGGTTGCTCCGCTGCCGCGAGGTGAGCACCTCGTCCACGGCGTCCAGGATCTGATCGACGATGAAACCGACGCTGCGCCGGTCCTCGGAGTAGACGATCACCTGCAGCGGACCGTCACCCGTCGCAGTCGTCGGCGTGCCGAGCACGCGACGCACGTCGATGAGGGGCAGCAGCGCCCCGCGGTACTGCACGACCTCGCGGCCAGCGGCGCGCTCGACCGACGACAGCGGGATCTCCTCGAGCCGCGCGACCATGGACAGCGGCAGGGCCATGCGGCCGTCCGATCCGAGCCTGAACAACAGCAGCGCCTCGCTCTGCTCGAGCTGGGCCTGGGCCGCGCTCGACTTGTCGACGATGCCGCGCTCGCGCGAGGCGCTGATGACATTGGTGCGCTGGGCAATGCCGAGCACGTCGAGGATCAGGGCGACCCGGCCGTCGCCCATGATGGTGGCGCCGGCGAAGGCGCTGAGCCCCTTGAGCTCCTTGCCCAGGGGCTTGACCACGATCTCCTCGGTGTCGTTGATTCCGTCGACCACGAGTCCGAACCGGCGGTCGTCGGCCTGGACGACGACGATGTTGACGATGTCGGTCGCGTCGGGGGTGCGCGTCAGCTGCAGCGCGGTGTCGAGGAACACCAGCGGCAGCAGGTTGCCGCGCAGGCGGTAGACGTTGACGCCGTTGAGCGACTCGATCGCCCGATGGGTGGTGCCGCCCTCGAGCCGCACGAGCTCGAGCAAGCTGACCTGGGGGATCGCGAAGCGATTGCCGCCGCTGGTCACGATCAGCGCCGGAATTATCGCGAGCGTCAGCGGGATCTTGATCTTCAGGGTCGTGCCCACCCCGAGTTGGGTGTGGATGTCGACGGTGCCGCCGATCTTCTCGATGTTGGTCTTGACGACGTCCATGCCGACGCCGCGGCCCGACACGTTCGTCACCTTCTCGGCGGTGGAAAAGCCCGGGTGGAAGATGAGGTACAGCGCCTCGCGGTCGCTCATCCGGGCGGCGCGCTCGGCGGTCACGACGCCCCGCTCGACGGCGCGGATGCGGAGCTTGGCGGCATCGATGCCGGCGCCGTCGTCGATGATCTCGATGTTGACCTGGCCTCCCTCGTGGAACGCCCGGAGCATCAAGCGGCCGGTCTCGGGCTTGCCCACGGCCGCGCGGGCCTCGGGGGTCTCGACGCCGTGGTCGACGGCGTTGCGCACCGCGTGGGTGAGCGGATCCTTGATCGCCTCGATGATCGTGCGGTCGAGCTCCGTTTCGGTACCGTCGAGATCGAGCGAGACTTTCTTGCCGCACAGCTGCGCGAGGTCGCGGACCACACGGGGGAACTTGTTCCACACGTTCCCGATCGGCTACATGCGCGTCTTCATCACGCCCTCTTGCAGCTCCGTGGTGAGCAGGTTCAACCGCTGCGAAGCCTTGGCGAAGCTGGCGTCCTTGACCGTGCCGCCAAACTGCAGGATCTGGTTGCGGGCGAGCACGAGCTCACCGACCAGGTTCATCACCCGGTCGAGCAACACGACGTCGACACGGATGGTGGAGTCCGACACCGAGCCGCGCTGTTGGCTGGCTTCGCCCTCGGGCGTCGGTTCGGGGCGTTGCGAGGTGGCGGGCTCCGTTGGGGTCGGGCTCGGGGCGGCTGGCATCGGGGTGGCTCCGTCGGTGGGGGATGGTGGCGCCGCGCGCGGCGGAGCCTCGGAGATGGCCGCGACCGGGGCCGGTTCCGCGGCGGCGTCGGTGGGCAGCACCTGCGGCGTGGGGGGCTCGGGTGTCTCGCGCATTGCCGCGAGCAGGCCAGGTGGGCGCTCGGGCGATGGAGCCGGTACGCGGTTGGTCAGCGCGGTGAGTTCGGCGACGAGCGGCGCGTAGGCCTCTTCGCCTTCGACACCCCGGGCGTCGAGGTTGCCGAGGATCGCCCGGATCGCGTCGACCATCGCCAGCAACGTGGATGTCATCGCCACGTCGAGCAGGAAATCGCCGTTGCGCAGCCGGCTGAGCAGGCTCTCACCGGCGTGGGCCACTGCCTCGAGGTGGTGGAGCGCCAAGAAGCCCGAGGCACCCTTGATGGTGTGGATACAACGGAAGATTCCGCCCAGCCGCTCGCGATCGGCGGGGTTCTTCTCCAACTCGACGAAGTCGCGATCGAGCTGGTTGAGGCCCTCGCCGCTCTCGAGCAGGAACTCCCGGAGAATCTCGTCGTCTGCAGACATCGGCGCACACCTCTCGCGGTCCGACGGCGCCGAACTCGACGCGGAGGCGCCGGTCTGGTGGGCGGTCACAGCACGAACATCGTTCACACGCCGCAGGACTTGACCTCGTTGTCGATCGAGTTTCTCGACCGCGAGATCGCGTCCTGCGTTGGGCCAATCGCCTCGCCTCGCCTCGCCTCGCCTCGCCTCGATTCGCCGCGATCGCGGAGAAGCGCCCCGGGCCCTTGCATGTCCACGAGCGGAGCACAACGAGAGACGCCGAAAAGAATCCTCGATGTCTCAAGCCGCCCACCTCCCCGCCCCCGCGTCCTTCGATTTCGCTCAATTTCTCGTCGATCGCGATGCCATCACGGCTGTCCAGGCCGAGACGATCCGCGACCGGGCGAAGAGCGAGCGTGTTCCAATCGGCCAGCTCCTGCTGCAGTCGATTTTTCTCAGCATGAAGCAGGTCATGGCCGTGCTCGCGGCCCAGGCCGACGCGCCTGGCGAGAAGTTCGGTCAGATCGCGGTGCGTCGGGGGATGATCACGCTGCGTCAGCTCGAGGACGCGCTCCGACTACAGCGCATGACCAAGCGCCACATGATCGAGATCGTGGCGACCATGGGCCTGTTCTCCACCGCGGTGTTCATCGAGCTCACCGTCATCTACGCCTCCCTGCTCGAGATGACGATGTCGATCGCCTGAAGACACGGGGCCGGCGAAGGCTACTCCGCAAGCCCAGCCGCCACCGCGGAGAGCTGCGCGACGTCGGACTCGAGCGCCAACGCCAGCCGCGCGCGTCGCAACGCGATGTGCGAGTGGTGATTCGCCGTGGCCGCGAAGTCGGCGTCGCCCAGCTGCCCCAGCGCCACGAAGGCCTTCTGCAGCCGCAGGCCCACCTCGACGAGGCCGGCACCGTCGCGGGCGATCGCAGCGAACGCATCGTCGAACAGATCCGCGATCGTGATCGCGGGGACGAGGACGCGGATGAACCGAGGCCGCTGCGCCGCATCCGGGTCCGGCTGCGCCCACAGCGACAGCAGGCGGACGTGGCGACCGATCACGTCGATCGCAGTGCCGGGATCGTTGAGTGATGGTGACAGCGCACGCTGGGCGATCTCGGTGAGCACCGACATGCCAAAGCGCGGGTCCTGATCGAAGGAGCGGACATCGGCGACCGTGAAGGCGCTGCACAGTCGCTCGCGGATCTTCTCGGCACAGTGCCCGTCGATCCGCGCGAGCGGCCGCGTCGGGTCGGTGAACGAGCCCGGCAGCGCCTGCACGAAGATCGTGAGGCCGGCATTCTTCGCGAGCTCGTCGAGTGCCCCCATGTCGATGTGCTGCACGTAACCGATCTGCCGCGACGGCAGGGACCAAGCGTGCTCCGGGATCACCGCTGGATCACGCAGCGGCCGTCCGCCAAGATGGCGATCGCGGAGGCGGTCGCGCAGGGCCTTCGAGGCCGCGTCTTCGACCCTCGCGGTGGTGTCGCCCATGCGGCCGAGCGTGGAGATGTGGCTGATCCAACGGAGCAGCGTGACGATGATCAGCACGATCACCAACAGCGTGACGGCGAAGAGCACCACGCGGCCGCCCCTGCCGTACGCCCCGGTGTACAGCGCGACGATGCCGACCAGGCTGTACGAGAACGCACCCAAGAACGTCGCGAGGACGTTCTGCGCGGTGGGATCCTCGGCCAGCAGGCGGGTTGCCCGCGGCGTCACCTGGCCGCTCGCCGAGGCCAACGCGGCGACCAGCGTGCTCACCGAGAAGATGGTCACCGCCAACATGCTGGTGGCGATGAGCTCTAGGATACTGTCGACCGAGTCGGCGCCGATGCTGACGGCGATGTCCTCGGGGATGAGGTCCTTGACGGCGATCGCGACCAGCGCGGTCGCGATCGCGAGTACCGACAGCAGGGCAGGGCGGAACCAGATCTTCCGCGTGACCTGCAGCAGCGTCCAGCGCAGGCGGGTGGTGTTCATGTCGGAGGGCTCGGCCGACCGGCGATGCCCGCCGGACCAGAGATGCCGTACCAACCTAGCCAATGGCGGGCCTCCGGCCACCCGTCCGGCACGCATTTCGTGGCCGCAGTGCCGATGGTCGCGCTGCTCGTCGTCGCCGCGGGCGATCGTCTGGCCCGCGGCGACGCGATGTGAGGTCCCCTACTTCAGGCTGTTGAGGTAGGCGTTCTCGACCGTCAGGCGCAGCGACGCGTCCTGGGCCCCGATGGGCGAGTTGACGAACACCACGATCTCGATGTCACCGGGCATGTAGTACGCGACCGATTGCTCGACGTCGCTGCCGCTGCCCCAGCCACCCTTGCGGAAGTACGCCTTGCCCAGCGGCGTGTCGGAGGACCCGTTGATGCCGAGGTAACCCTCGATCGCGGCCTTGGCGACGCTCTCGGGGACGATCTTGCCGCCGCGGCGGAAGGTGCCGAGCACCTTGGCGACGTCGTTGGGCGACAGGCGGTAGCCCACGCCGCCGAGCTGGGTGCTGACATCGCCGGAATTCCACCCCGCGTTGTCGGTACGGCTGCTGTACGCGAACGCGGAGTCGCCCGACGGGATCGGGCTCATCGCCGCCACGCCCGAGGGCGAGAGCACCTTGGCGTTGGTGCGCGAGAGGAGCCACTGGGTCGCGGCCAGATCCCACATCGCGTCGTTGATCTCGGCGTCCCACTCGGTGTCGGCCGGCACCCAACCCGACACGGTCGCCCCCAGCACGCGCAGCAGCGAGAAATTGACGTTCGCATAGTGGCTTCCGGGGTTCGGCGCCACGTTGCGCGCGACCTCGCGCTTCATCGCCAGGAACGAACCATCATGGTCGTCGGACGCGAAGCCCGAGCGGTGGCGCATCACGTCGCGGAAGGTGATGTCGGCGACGTTGTTGCCGACGCTCCAGTAGTCTGGCAGGTAAGGCCCGATCTTCGCGTCGAGGGAGATGCCCTGCTCGTCGAGCAGATCCACGAGCGTGATCGCAGTGAGCAGCTTGCTCACGCTCGCGACGTGCATGCGGGTGTCGATGGTCCAGCCCTTGTTGCCCTCCGTCGGGCTCTTCGCGTAGTCCCAGATCACGTGGGAGGCGAGCGAGGTGCCCTTGCGCACCGCCATCGAGTAGCCGCGGACGTTGTCCTTCAGCGCCGCGTGCAGCGTGTCGGTGAACAGGGCGATGTCGAGCTTGGGAATCTTGGCGAAGACCTTCGGCTGCTTCATGATCACGGGCGCGCCGCTGCCGTCGTCGACCTCGACCTTGCCGACGGTGTTGGCAGGGCGGAATTGGTGGGTGCGCGCCTTGGTGATCGAGACCGGCGCCTTTGCGGCACTGTAGGGACCGGCGACGGCCGCAGGACCCACCGAGGCGGCCGACGGCTGAACGCTCGGCTTCGGTGTGGGTCCGGCAAACGCGGTCGTGGCCAAGAGCGCCGTGCTGAGGGCGAGGCCGGCGATGGTGCGGAGCCTGGAGACGCGGGGAGCAGGGAGATCGCTGCGGGTCATGCTCGGCAGAGCAGCGCCGGCGGCGATGTGACCGCGTCCGCCGAGCGCTGCAGCGGCCGGTCCGCCCGGTCCGCACGCCGGACCCGCGCAGCCGGCGTAAGCGGCCCCCGGGCGGAGCTGCGATACGCTCGACCCATGGCGATGCGCAGGCGATGGCTCGGGGCCCAGGTGGTGCTGGTCGCGACGGCACTGGGGGCGCCAGACGCCGCAGCGTCGCAGTGCGACGAGCCGGGCGCCGCATGGCTGATGTGCGAAGACTTCGAGCAGGGCGGGCTGGGCTGGGAGAGCTGGTACGCCCAGTCGCCGTGGGTCGAGTGCGATGGATGCCCCAACGGCGTCAACAACCCCGACCGGATCGCGCTCGACGATGGTGAGGCCCATGATGGCGCGTACTCGCTGCTCACGCCGGGCACCTCGCCACAGTACCTCGGCGGCACGCTGCGCTACGCCACCTGTGCCGGCGACACGCAGCAGAGCGGCTGCGAACTCGAGGGCCACGATCGGCTGCACTTTCGCACGTGGGTGCGGCTGGCCGCCGACCACGACTACGTGCATCACTTCATCGGAATCGGCGGTTCGCGCCCCGACGCCTACTGGGACGCCAACGGCAACGCCGGCTGCCGGCCCAACGGCGAGCGTTGGGCCGGCACGCGCGTCGACCTCAACTCCGACCACGAGCTGTTCTTCTACACCTACCACCCCGACATGAATTGCGACGCCGGCGGCTACTGCAGCGGCGCCTATGCCCAGCAGATCTGCGACGGCTGTGCCGATCGCGACATGCCGTGCACCGACGGCCTCGAGTGCTGTTGGGGCAACCATTTCAACCCCGAGCCGCCGGTCGTCGTCCCCACCGAGACGTGGACCTGCCTCGAGATGATGATGACGATCAACACCCCCGGGGTCGCCGACGGGAGCATGGCGTTCTGGGTCGATGACGTGCTCGCGCACGAGACGGGCGGCCTTCGCTTTCGCGATGTGCCCGAGCTCCAGCTCAACCGCGCGATGCTCGAGCACTACATCGACGTGGGCGACACCGACCACCCCAACCGCGCGTGGTTCGACGACGTCGTGGTCAGCACCGAGCGCATCGGGTGCAGCGCGTCGTTCGATCCCGGGGGCAGCACCGGCGGCGATCCCGACACCGGCGGAGACAGCGAGGGTTCGGGTGACGATGGGCCAGGCGGCGGCGACAGCTCGGACGGCGGCGACGGACCCGGCGGCGGCGACGGACCCAGCGGCGACGGCGATCCCAGCGGCGAGGGTGGCTCGGCCGATGCGGGCGATCCGACCGCGGCCCTCGACCCCGACAATCCGGGTGGTGGCGACGCGGGGTGCGGCTGTCGCAGCGACGGCCGCGGAGCGCCCGGGCTCGTCGGGATCAGCGCGTTCGTGTTCGCCCTGCGGCGGCGCCGACGTCGTATCCTGGCGCCGTGAGGAGCTCGGGGGCGCGGTTGCGACGTCGTCCGATCACTGGGGTGATCGCTGGGGTGATCGCTGGGGTGATGGCCATGTCCGGTGCGCCGGCGTCTGCGCTCACGCAGGACCCCACGGCGGCGCCCGACGACGATCCGGCGCAGATGTTCGATCGCGCCGAGCGTCTGTACCGCGACGGTCGCTACCTCGACGCCATCGCCGTGCTGTTGGCGCTGCAGCGCGAGCACGCGGATCCCATCCTCGATTACAACCTCGGCCGCGCGTACGAGAGCGCGGGCCAGATCGATGCGGCGATCGACGCCTACGGTCGCTACCTCGAGACCGCACCGGACGCCGTCGATCGCGACGACGTCGAGGCCCGCGTCGCGCGGCTGCGGGTGACCGTCGCTCCGCCGATCGCCGTGCAGCCACCCCGCGAGCTGCCGCCGCCGACACCAGCGCCGCCGCGGCCTTCCGTCGCGCCGTGGGTGATCGCGGGACTCGGCGGTGCCGGCCTCGGCGTCGCCGCGGGCCTTGGTGGGGTGGCGAGGTCGCGGCGCAACGACGCGGTGCGCGAGCCGATCCAAGCCGAGGCCGCCGATCGACTCGACGAGGCCCGCCGCTTCGCCCTGGCCGCCAACATCGGGTTCGCCGTCGCCGGCGCAGTGGCGACCGCCGGCGTGGCCTGGGGCATCGCCTCGATCGTGCGCCGCCGCCAACGTCTGGCCTCGGTGGGGGCCGTGGTCCGCCCTCGTCACGCCGAGGTCGGCTCGCCGAAGGTCGTGTCTTCGATCGAGTAGACCACGTGCCGACCGTCGCGCCGTGGTTGGCAGGCGCCGTCCTCGACCAGGCTGCGCAGCACGTCCTGGATCGTGCGCAGCGGCATGCCCAAGCTCGCGGCGAGTTCGCGGGCGCCGACGGTGCCGGTGCGCGCGAGCTGATCGAGCACGCGATCGTCGGCGGCGCGACGCGACCGCGGATCGGGGACGACACACGCGTGACGCAGCACGATGCGCAGGTGGCCGTGGTCGCGGGCGATCTCGCCGTGGTCGTCGACTAGTTCGCGGGCCCGGTGCAAGGCGACGTCGAATGCACCGCGGTGGATCGAGCGCGAATAGGCGAAGCCATAGACGGCGCGGAACAGCGCGCCCTCGTCCATGCCCTGTGGTCCGGCGAGCGCGAGGGCTGCGACGATGCCCTCGGGCCGGCCGACGTGGGCGCCGCCGAGCGCCACACCGCCTGTGTGCTCCAACGCCAGCCCGAGGGCGGCTCGCAGCACGCGACGACCGCTGCGATGCGGCCAAGCCACGACGATCGCACAGCCGCCCGCCGCGTCGTCCGTCGCCTCGGGGCCGCCGAGCCCCGCGAGCCCCAGCGGCGGAGGTTCGACGGCGAGCCCACCCGTCGACCACGGCGCGAGATCGACCTCGAGCGGTGCCAACGTGGGATCGAGCGCCGCGTGCACGCGCCGGGCGTCGTCGCGCATGGGCGCGAGAGCGTCGAGCTGCGCATGCAGATGCTGGATCGCGGCGTCGAAACCTCCGCGGTCGCCCGCCTCGGCGTGGGCGAGCACCGCGTGCAGCGTGGCCGCGGGGCCCGTGGGATCCGGCGTTCCTGCACGGCCGGCGGCCATCGTCAGCTCCCAGTCGATCCACGGCCGCCACGCCGGCGTCGCCGTCTGGCGCAGCGCGGTGACGATGCGGGTCGCGAGGTAGGGCTGGCCGGTCAGGCGGCGCAGGCGGGCGAGGACCAGTGCGACCCACTGCTCGGTGCGCGGCAGGGCCTCGGCGCGGGCCATGCGACAAGCGCGACGTGCGAACGCGAGCGCGTGCTCGAGCTCGCCGCGTGTCGCCGCAGCCATCGCTCGCGCGGCGGCGACCTCGATGACGCGCGCGGATTCGCCGACGCGCCGCGCCTCGCGCTCGATCTCCGCGAGTGCGTCGTCGGTCGACGGCTGGGCGCATGCGATCCCGCGCCACATCTGCGGCGTGGTGGGGCCCGCGTCCCCCGACGACGGGATGGAACGTGCAGACGCCGCCAGCGCCTGCGCGTCGAGCCGCAGCACCGCGTCGAGGTGCGCCGCGACCACGTCGGTGACTTCGCTGTCACCTGGTGCGCGCGCCCCCCGATCACGCTCGACCATCGCCCCGGATCTGAGCACAACCGAGCCCGCGACCGCAAACCACCTGCGCGTGTGGGGCTGGACCCACGCGGGTCGCCTCGGCATCATGGGGCGGTGTCGATTGCACTCGCGGTGCGTTCGGGCGACACGCCGATCCCCGCCGGTGCGTCTGGATATCTGCGGGTGACATCGCTCGCCGCCGGTGGCATGGGCGTCGTCGATCTCTGCGCGCGGCGTTCGGGGGCGTTCTCGCGGCTGTTCGCGGTCAAGCGCCTGCACCCGCACCTGCGCGACGACGACGGCATGCGGGCGATGTTCCTCGACGAGGCCAGGCTCGCCGGGCTCATCCGCCATGCCAACGTCGTCTCGGTGCTCGATTTCGGCGAGGACACCGAGGGTCCGTTCTTGGTGATGGACTACGTCGAGGGCCTGTCGTTGTCCCGCTTCGTGCGACACCACGCCAAGCTCGGCGCGCTCCTTCCGGTCCCCCTGTGCGCCCGCATCGGCGCGCAGATCGCCTGTGGCCTGCACGCGGCCCATGAACTGGTGGGTGCCGACGGCGTGCCGCTGCAGCTCGTGCACCGCGATGTGTCGCCGCAGAACATCCTCATCGGTCACGACGGCCTGGTGCGTGTCACCGACTTCGGGATCGCCAAGGGCATGGGCAGCGCCACCCACACGAGCACCGGCCTGCTCAAGGGCAAGGTCGGCTACATGTCGCCCGAGCAGCTGCGCTTCGAGCCGATCGATCGCCGCTCCGACCTCTTCGCGCTCGGCGTCGTGCTGTTCGAGCTGCTCACCTCGCGCCGTCTGTACGCGGGTGACGACGCCTCCGAGGTCGCGCGGAGGATCCTGCATGCACCGCCTCCCGATCTGGGCGAGCTGCGCCCCGACGCCGATCCCGAGCTCGTCGAGCTGTTGTTCGAGCTGCTCGCCAAGCAGCGCGACGATCGGCCGGCAAGCGCCGCCGAGATCGCCGTTCGGCTCGATCTGATGTGCGCGAGCGAGGGTGTGGTCGATCTCGGCGCGTACGTGCAGGCGCATTTCGGCACCGAGCTCGCGGCTGAGCGCACGCGGATCCAGACGCTGGCCGGCGCGGTGGCGGCGACGCCTGTGCCCGAGGTGGCGACGATCGACACGACGTTACTGCCACGGCCACCGCGATCGCGGTGGCCGCTGCTGCTGGTCGGCGCGGTGGCGACGGCCCTGATGGTGGCCGTTCTCGCATGGCCGCGGGACCGGCCGGAGCCAGCGACCGCCGCCGCCACTGGGGCCACGGCGGTGACCGTGCACATCGACAGCGAGCCGCCCGGCGCGAGGGTGACCCTTGCCGGAGCGATCGCGGGCGTGACCCCCTTGCGCGTGGAGATGCTGCGCGGCGATGCGCCGGTGCCGTTGTTGCTCGAACTAGACGGCTTCGCCGCGACCCGGCGTGCGCTGGTGCCGAGCGACGACGAGCGGCTGTTGATCGCGCTTTCGCCCGCGCCCGCCGCGTCGCCGGCCGGTTCGCCCGCCGCGTCGCCCGCCGCGTCGCCCGCCGATTCGCCGCCCGATTCGTCGACGGTCGAGATGCCGCCGTCGCGCGGTGGATTCTCGTCCACAGGCGATGGGCCCGCGGTGCCCAAGGCGGAGCCGAGTGCCCGTCGCGGTGGACGTCGTCGGGCGCCCGAACCAACCGCCGCAACCCCAACGCCCATGGCGACCCCGCGGTTTCGCAGGTTCCAGTGAGCGCCACGCGAACACATCCATGGACGTGGGTCCTCGCCGCCGTCACCGGCTGCACGGTTGCGCCCGTCGATCTCGACGGTAAGCGGTGCCCGTGCGCCGATGGTTGGGTCTGCGACGAGGCCAGCGATCGATGCCGCACCGCCGATGCCGGCACCGGCGTGGGATCGAGCGACGTGTCGAGCGGCATCTCCTCGAGCGAAGGGTCGAGCGCAGTGCCGGACAGCACGACCGCAGCCGCGTCCACCACCGTAGAGCCGACCGGCGATCCGAGCGGCCAGCCGGTCGAAGACGCCTTCACCGTGGTCTCCTTCGCCGCGGACTGGTCGACGCCCAATGCCATCCATTGGCGCTGGGAGGTGCAAGGCGAGGCCTCAGACTTCCGCGCCTACGAGGTGTGGATCGCCGATACCGCCGCGGCCGTCGACGATCCCGCGACGGCGGTCGTGTTCGATGGCGACGTCAACCCCGAGCTGGACCGCTTCGAGCTCCGCAACAGCGGAGATGCCGATCTGGTGGAGGCCACGATCACCGACGCGCTCTCGCCGGGCACCGAGTACTTTGCCCGGCTCCACGTGCTCGACACCGCAGGCGGGCGAACGACGAGCGCCAACGTGGCGGTGCGCAGCACCACCGCCGCCCCGATCGATGGCGTCGTCGTCTTCGGCGACGAGAGCCCGTTTCCCCCCGGCTACCCGCTGCCCGCGTGCTACGTCCGCAGCGATGCCGCGCCGTATGGCGGCACCACGCACCACTTCGAGCTCGCCCACTTCTGCTCCGCGGGTGGGACGTCCTCGTGCATCGAGGCGGACACGGCCGAGCCCGAGTGCTGGGAGAACCTGCGATGGGAGGGGCTCGAGGTCGCGATCGCGCAGCTCGACGCCGGCGATTTCACCGACGCCTACCTGGAGCTCGCCATCGCGGTCGATCCTCCAGGCGACGCGATCGGCCACGGCTGGTGGAGCACCGTCGGCGTGCGGGTCGGGGACCAGAACCGTTCGTTCTCACCGCTGACGATCCGGGCCGACGGCGAGTACCGCCTGGTGCAGGTGCCCCTCGCGCAGATGGGCACCACCCACGCCGAGCTCGCCGGTCAGATCCAGGGCGCGCGGGTCGGATCGACGTGGCACACCGGCAGTGTCATCCGCGTCGACGAGGCGTGGATCCGCTGGTGATCCGGTCGGGTCGGAAACGGTCCTCAAGCCCGCCTTGGGTCCGCCGATTCTCCATCGGTGCCGCACCCCGACGCAGCGCAGTGGGCGACCACCGTCGACCTCCGCCGCGGCCGGCGGAGCATCGCCGGTGTG
>JBBQJI010000032.1:0-87743 GCA_038325765.1 Nannocystales bacterium | reverse complement strand
GGGCCTCGCTTCTCGCGCGCGTGTTCGCCATCGATGTCTCCGTCTGCCGCGGTGGCCCGCGGGTGGTGCCACCCGCCACGCTCACGCCGGCCCCGGACGCGGAGGGCGAAGACGCGAACGGGGACCCGCCGCCGGTGGCGGGCGAGCCGGCCTCCGGACCCACGCCACCCCCGGCCCCGCCACCGCCGCCGCGGTGAAGCGTGCCCGGACATACGCACAGTGGGATCACCGTCCTGCACGCCTCGCCGGACCGCCGTCGTCACGGACGCTGTGGTCACGATCCTGCAGATGGCGAGCGAAGCCGCCACGCCGCCATCGGTCACTTGACCGACTTGCCGCTTCACGCCGCAGGGCTACTGTCGCCGCGGAGCCCCCATGCACGAAGCCACCATGCCAGTTCGCCGTTTCACCCGTGGTCCATGGGCTGCGCTCGCCCTCCTCGCGTGGTCGCTGTTCGGCCTCGGCTGCGCCCACGCCCGTGTTCATGCGCCGCCGGGCGCCCCGCGGGCGACGCCGAGCAAGACGATCCTGCTCGTGCACGGAATGTTCATGACGCCTTTGTGCTGGAAGCACTGGCAGGGGTACCTCGAAGCGCAGGGCTACCGCACGCTCGCGCCGGCCTGGCCAGCGCACGACATGTCGCCTAAGCAGGCCCGCGCCGCGCACCCGGATCCGAAGCTCGCCGCGGTGGACCTCGAGGCCGTCGTCGATCACTACCGCAAGATCATCGCCGGCCTCGACGAGAAGCCGATCCTCATCGGCCACTCGATGGGCGGTCTCGTGGTCCAGATCCTGTCGTCGTAAGGACTCGGAAGCGCCGGCGTTGCGATCGACGCCGCCCCGCCCAAAGGCGTGTTCACCTTGCACCCCGCGTTTCTCGAGAGCAACGGTCGCGTGCTGAGGGGCTCGCTCGACGAACCGCTGGACATGGAGTTCGACCGCTTCGCATACGTCTTCGTCAACACGCTGCCACCGCCCGAGAAGCGCGCAGTCTGGGAAGAGCACGCGCAGCCCGAGTCCCGCCGGGTTGGACGCGGCGCGACCACGTCGGCGGGCAGAGTCGAGTTTCGTCGCACCCGTCCGCCGCTGTTACTGATCGCGGGCGAACACGATCACGCCGTGCCGCCGGCGATCGGCCGCAAGACCTTCCGCCGCTACGTCAAGGCGAATGCGTTCACGGAGTATCGCGAGATCGGCGGCGTCGACCACTGGCTCATCGGCGGCTCGCGCTGGCAAGAGGTCGCGGACCTCACGCTGCAATGGCTGACGAGTCAGGGCACCTAGTCAGTCGACGCGCTGCATCTGTACGAGCCCGTGCTCGACCACGAACAACGCGGCCGCTGCCCGTGTCGAGATCCCGATTTTTGCGTAGGCGTGCGCGAGGTGGTGGCCGATCGTGCGTGACGAGATGCCTAGAGCTCGACGCGGCCGAGGCGGCCACCGAGGCCAACTCGGAGAACCTCAAGGCCGACGTGAAGCAGGCCAACGAAGCGCTCGTCGTCGACGATCTGGCCGATACATCCGGCGACGACGCGTCCTCGCGGCCACCCGTGGACGAACTACCCGGATCGGTTGCAACGCCCTGCTCGTCGCCACGACAACCCACAGCGAGGCATAACCTCGCGGCCCACGGCAAGCGTACATTCGTCACCCACCACTTAGCACTCGCATACCACCGACACCACGTCGTTCGCCGCGGTTTCGTCGGCGTCGTCGCGGTTTTTCACCACACCAGGGGCATGCCTGCGCCTCCGCATCCACGCGCCTCGTGCTCGAGGCGCCCGACGTCGCGGATGTCGTGCGCGGTATGCTGGTCGCGCCGGCGGGCGTATGCGGCGATCGTCGACGCCGTCGAGCGCCGCGCCCCCACGGCGCGCCTCGACGGTGTGGTGGTCGCCGAGCACGTGCCGGTCGGCCTCGACGTGCACGCCGGGGTGCTGCGGCTGCGCGGTGGCCAGCAGGTCGTGTTCGCCCGCCCCCACGCGGGCACGCAGTCCACCGGGCCGATCTTGGCCCTGTGCCGGCTGCACCACGAAGCTGGGCTCTCGATGGCGCACGCCGTGCTGTCGCGGATCACCGCCTTGCCGCCCTGCGGCGCGGCGACGACCCCCATGCACAGGTGCTGGGCGAGGTGTTGCTGCGGTTGTGGTGGCTCGCAGAGCGCTTCCCGGATCGGCTGAACCTCGTCGACGTGAACCCGGTGCGGATCACCGCGGACGCGCGCGGGTACGTGATCCTCGACGCGCACCTGCGGCAGCGGGCGCACGTCGAAGGGCGGTGAGGGGGGGAACGGCGATGCGATCGCAGGCGGTCGCGCGCGGGCATCGGAGGGTGCACGGCAGCTGGACGCCCTCGGCAGGACCGCGCTAGCCTGGTCGGGCCCGTGGGACACCGCTTGCGCCAGTGGACTGCGTTCACCCCCGGCAACATCATCGAGATCGTCCTGTGGTCGGGCGTGCGGCCGCCGGGCGATCCCGTCGAGTCGCAGCACCTGCTCGACGACATGATAACCGCCGCGTACGTGCTCGATGGCACGGCGGTACGCCGCGAACTCGAGAGCATCTATCGCGCGTGCGAGCGCCGTGAGCCGCCGTCACACGACGATCCGCGCGACGCCGCGGCGACCGTACGCGCGGCGCTGGTCGACGAGATCCGCCACGGCCAGCTCCAGCTCACGGGACGTGCGCGTGCGCCAGCGGGGTGGGTGCCGATCGACGGCTTGATGGATCCATTCGAGGACGATCCGGTGCCGGTCGAGCCGTTGCCGCCGCAGACCTCCCGGTTCGAGATCCGCGTCATCGACGACATCGGAGATCCGGTCGACGGCCTGGATCTGACGTTCGAGGTGCTCGGCGAGGCTCAGAACGTGCGCACCGACGGCCGCGGCATCGCCCGCATCGACGGGATGGAGGGCAACAGCGCGCACGTCACGGTGGTGAGTACGTCGCGGCTGCACGACATCATGCGGCCGCGCTGGACCGCGCCGCGCACCGCGGTCCTACCCGAGGATCGTCCAGACGCGCCGGTCGTGGTCGAGCGCCTCGACGACCACTTCGATCCCGTTCGGCTCGCGCGAGAGCGGCAGACCACGCTCGTCATCCTGCCGCGGTTCTCGTGCCGCGAGATCTCGGCGAGCACGTTCGATTTCGGCCGCAGCTTCGTGCGACGCGACGGCATCACGCAGATGTCGATGATCGCACAGGAGCTGACGCAAGCGGACGGCCAGCTCGGATGGATCTTCGGCCACACCGACACCGCCGGCCCCGAGCTCGTGAACAAACGACTCAGTGAGCGGCGCGCGAAGGCGGTCTTCGCCGTGTTCACCCATGACTTCGCCAAGTGGGACGAGATGTGGCGCGGCACCGCGAGCGAGTCGCCGTGGTCCGAGCGCTGGGGCACCCGCGAGATGCAGCACATGCTCAACTCGCTGCGCTGCGCCGACGATGCCGGCGCGCCGCTCGACGAAGACGGTGCCCTCGGCGGCAAGACCAACCAAGCCGTGTGTCGGTTCAAGCGCAAGGACTACCCGGACTTGCCCGCCGAGCAGACCAACCTGGCGAGCAACACCACGATCGACGCGCCGTTCCGCGAGCAGCTCTTCTTGGCCTACGCCAAGCTCGTCGCGCGCGATCCGGTCGACACAGCCCGCATCGCGCAGAACGGCGCCGCCGCATTCATGGGCTGCGGCGAGTACAACCCGCTGTCGCTGACCGCCCATGATCGCGAGAGCCGGCGTACTGTGGTGTTCGTGTTCGACCCCGCGGCACAGCCCCAGGATCCTCCGTGCGCGATCGGCCAAGTGGCACCGTGCCAGGCCCAGCTCGACGAGCCATTCGAGGCCGACGCGCCGGCGCCGTTCTATCGCTGTCGTTTCTATCAATCGTTCGCGGGCTGCTGTCAGTCTGCCGGGGGCGCCGACCTGTCGCATGACGTGATCGTGCGATTCTTCATGAACCTCCAGACCGCCAACGGGTTCGGACATCGCTTCATCCTCGAGGCGCAGGACGAACCGGCCGACGACGATCCCACGCCTCCGTTCACCCAGGAGCACGCCCTCGGCGGCGACGCGCGCGAGGTCACCGAGGAGGGCGCGCCACCCGAGGGTGACGACGCCGGCCGCGATCCTCCACCAGCCTCGACGAGCGCCGAGATGGTGGAGCTTCACTTCACCCACGTACCCGACGCGGCGCGCTACCGGCTGCGCGTCGAGGGCGTCGCGACGCCCTACACAGTGTTCGCCCACACCCCGTTCCACGGCATCTCCCAGCTCTCGCGCCCGCTCGACGTGGTCCGCATCCCGCGACTGCTCGCGATCCTCAACCGCCCGCCGCCGCCCGATCCACTCGACGGGTTGTAGCCGATGCCCGACGACATCTTCTCGGTGTTCCCTGCGCCCGACGATGCCGCCCCCGGCAGCGCCGAGGTCATCTATCTGCGGCGCGCGCTGTTCGTGATCCACGGTCGCTACTTCGATCCGATCGCACAGGCCGACAAGCCGCTGCCGCCCCATCGCTGGGCGATCGCACACTCCGAGGCTGCATTCGCCGAGGGCACCACGAGCGATGGCGACGGCATCTCGACGATCTTCGAGCCCGACACCACCGGCGTGCCCGCCGAGGCCGAGTGGGATCTGTTCCTCGTGCCGATCTTCGCCGGCCGTTCGGACTCCGACGCCTACGCGGAGAGGAGAGAAGCGTGGTTCGACATCGAAGCCGGCACGTGGATCCCGCCCGACGAGTTCCCCGGCGAGAGCCGATACCGCATCCTCGCCACGCGCAAACTGCTGCGCGTCCCGCTGTGGTCCAGCAAGCGCATGGTCGCGACGGGAGGATCGTTCGTGGGTACGTTCCCGCACAGCGGCACGTTCGCCACCACGGGCGTGCTGCAGACCTCCGAGTTGCGGCCGCACGGCACCCGCGAGTCGCCGTGGGTGATGCAGATCGACCAGGGGTGGATGCGCACGCACATCCGGCTGCGGTGCTACGATCCCATCGCGAAGGCCGATCGGGACATCGGCCAGGGGCCGCTGCTCACCGCGCGCAACGGGTTCGGCGGCGACACGCTGGGCGGCAGCTCAATCGTGCAGCCGGGCGGCGCGACGTACATGGTGCTCGCAGGTACGCAGGATCGCATGCCGCAGCTCGACTACCAGTTCCAGACCCCCCGTCACTCGTGGTTCGCGTACCGCGATGGTGCGGCCGAGACGACCGCGACCACCCCTCCGTTCGATCTCACGCGCTTCGGGACGCACTATCTGTTGCCGGACGACTGGGGCAGCCTCGGGCAAGACGCGTGGGTCGGTACCGCCAACCCGACGGCGTCGGCGCGAAAACCGTTCGCCGACGTTCGCCACCGCGGCACGGCGGTGGACCAACCGCTGTCGTTCCACCTCGACGACCTGGTGCTCACGGGGGAGGACAACGAGCGCGCGCTCGGCCAGCAGATCGACCGCACGATCGTTCTCCCGAGCGATCGCGTCGCGCTGCTGGACTGCACCATGGCGCTGCGTGATCCCGACACCAACGGCCATGGCACCGTGCCGTACTCACGGCTGCGGCTCACGAAATTCCCCATGCGCGCCGAGGAGGCGATGTTCGTGGCCGGGCAGGGCTTCGAGGCGATGACGCGCGCGGTGGACTACGAGGGCCGGCTGTTCTCGGTCGCCGAGCACCGCGTCGGTGGCATCCTCGGCTTCGACCCGCTGGTCGGCGCGCGCGCGGGCAAGGTGCTGCGGGCGAGCACCGGGCCTGCGGTCACCGGCGTGGGGCAGAGCAACTACGAGGCGCACCTGCTCGACACGCGGTGGGTCCGCAGCGCGTACCGGGGCGTGTCGGCCCGGCTCGCGCACCTGGTGATCTACGTGCCCGCGTTCGTCACCGCGCCCACGGTCGACGACATGCCCGGGGGCATCAACGCCGCGCGCACGATCGGCGTACCGGTGGCTGAGCACCTGCTCTTCACGGCGGCGCAGATCTGGGACCAGACCCATCCGTCGAATCCGACCCGCGCGCCGCCGAGTAAGGAGTACGCGATCATCTCGGCCGCAGGACTCACCGCCGAGCGCACGATCGTGCGCACGCGGCATCATTTCGGCGCGCGCAAGAATGCAGGCCGCGTCGACGTGCGGCCGCCGCCTGTCACGCCACCGCTGGTGCCCCTTCTGCCCGAGACCAAGCTGACGATCGAGGTCCATCCACAGGCCGGTCGCGCCACCGGTGGTGATCCGATGCACCTGTATCTCGTATTCGGCCTGACCCTGAACGCGCCGCCGGTGAACCCCCATCCCGCCGCGCCTCGCCCCTACAGTTTCGAGCCCGCGGGCGGCTCGATGTCCGACCGCATCGACCTCGTGCCCGGCCAAGCCAACACGATCGCGCACGAGCTCGGCCACTCGATGGGCCTACCGGATGAGTACGTCGAGGGCGTCCGCCCCGGGGCCGGGGCCGACGGCGATCTCCCGCAGTTCGACTCGCGGCTGCGCCCGTTCAATCTCGACAACGGCGCAATGATGCGGAACAACCGGATCCCGCGGCTGCGCTACGCATGGCAGCGCGTACGCAATGTCGCGGCGATCGCGAACGCCCTACCGACGACGCACTGGTCGCGCACCGAAGCGCCGTTCATGGCGCAGTACGTTGCGGGCAGCACCACGCTGCGCTACGCCCTCCCGACCGACGTCGGGCCATTCGCCACGGATCCCGAAACGTGGACGCCGCAGCGCGGCAGCGTCGGCCGCTGCGAGACGGCCCTGTTCATGGTCGGCGACGACGAGTCCACCCGTGGGCCTGTGATCACGCCTCCCACGTCCGGCCTCCGCAGCGACCACTTCGACGGCATCGTGGTCGTCTCGCCGAAGCTGTGGTTCTCGTTCGGCCCGTCTGTCGCATCGCTCTCGGATCGCTGGGAGCTGATGTACGACGACTTCGGGCGCGTGTACTCCACTCGCGAGCAGACGCCTCAGTTCTTCATCGCCGCACCGTCGGGCGCCACACGAATGCTGCGGATCCTGATCCTCGTGCAGCCTCGCTTCGAGTATGGTCCGAATCCCAGCCCGCTCAGCGCCACCACGGTTGCGCAGCGCTCGTCGGCGGACATCGAGGTGAACGTGCAGAACGGGTCGGCGGCGCGACTGCTGACCCCGGGCAGCCCCGACGTGCTTCGCATCCGCCAGGGCGACGTCGGCCAGTTCCTCATGCGCTACGCGCTGGCACCGAGCGCCGCGGTGTTCAACGCGCGCGTCAACACGCCGCTCACCGCAACCGACCTCGCGCCCGTCGCCGCATGGGTCGGCACCACCCTCTCGCGCGGTGCAGGGACGGTGACGCCGATATGACGCTGCCGGGCAGCTATCTCACCGAGTACGCCGACCACCGCCGTGCGTCGCGCGTCGATGTCATGCCGCGGCGCTATCGCTACGCCGAGCGGCTGGTGCCCGCCGATCGAGCGCCGCTCCTGCATGCGCCCGAGGCCGTGCTCGTCGCGCCGGACACTCTGTGCTGGGCACTCGTGTCTCCCGAACGTACGCTCGTCATCGACGCAGGAGGCACGCGTGAGGTGCTGCCCGGAGCCGGGCGATGGATCAGCGCGCTCGCTCCGGGCGTCGTGCGCATCGGCAATCGACTGTGGCGCGCGGGCGCGACCGAGCCGCAGGAGCTCCACCCGTTCGGCACATTCGATCAGGGCTGCACCGAGACGGTCTCGCGATGGTACGACGACGTGTGGACCACGGTGGTGCAGCGCCGCGAGGCGTTCATGCCCAGCGATACGCTGGTGCGCGTACGGGGCAACGGTGCCCGCAAGCACGACCCGTCGGCGCCGCGATGGACGTTCGATTGGCGCGGCGAGGGCACGGCCGCGATCGCGGACGACGGCACTGTCCTGCTCGCGGGCACCGATCGCTCTCTGCACGTGCTGCAGCACCCCTCCGATCCCGACGCGCGCGAGCCGATCGTGCGCGCTCAGTTGGAGCTGCCGCACGAACCCTTCGCCGTCAGCGCAGTCGATGACGGGTTCGTGGTGCTGAGCGCGATCGAGACCGCGCCCGCCGGGCCCGAGGAGCGTCTGGGCCGATTGCACGGCCGGGGCGCGCACGCCTTCCCGGCCCTCTGGCGGACCGAGGTGCGACGGGTGGATCTCGATCTCGCGACCACGTGGTGCGTCGAGCTCGACTTCGCCGCACTGCAGCCGGCGATCGACGGCGGCGATGGGCGTGTCGTCGTGGTCGGACGCGGCATCGCCAGCATCCACGGCGGCAGCATCGCGTGGGCGCACGCCACCGAGCACGAGGTGCTCGCGTCGGCCTTCGTCGACGGCACCATCGCCGCGGGCATCGCGTCGCGGCTCGTGATCCTGGACGGCGCCGGCAGGACCGCGCAAACCGTGGTCATGCCGCACGACCACAGGATCGTCACTGTGCCTGCCATCGGACCGGACGGTGCGATCGCGATCGGCACCTCGGTCCACACGTACATCGTGCCGGCGTTCGACCATGATGACTGAGATCGGGCGGCGGCAGTGGATCGCGGCGGTGGGCGCTGCGCTCGTCGCCTGCGAACGGACGCGCGCCCCGGTCGGCGCCGCGTCGGTCGGCGCCGCGTCGGTCGGCGCCGTGACGGCCGCTCGCGTCGGCGACTTCGAACCTGCGCTCGGGTCGCCGCTGCGGATCGCGCCCGCGGATCACGGCGTGCTCGTCGTGCTGCGCGGTGGGTTCGCCATCGCCACCGGCGACACCCTGCGCTCCCGAGCCCGTGACGGCGGTGCCGAGCGCTGCGCGGCCGCGACCGCGGGCGGCTGGATCGTGGGGGCGCGCCGCTACGATCGCCACGGAACAGGCGGCGAGTTCCTGCGCGGCTCGGGGATCCTCGACGCCAGCGAGGCGCGACAGCTCGCGCTCCACGTGCGCGGCGACGATTGGATCACCGCGGTGGACACCCGGGGATCCGACCGCCCCGCCGCGCTGGTCGTGGTCCGGAGGGGACTGGGCACGTCGTGGAATTTCGAGCAGCCCGGCCGTGTCGCTGCTGCGATCGCCGACGATGGCACCCTCGCTCTGGTGGGCGACGACGGCCACTTGCGCGTGCTCGCGGATCCGACCGACGGCGGTGATCGTCCGCGCATCGAGGTCGACGTCGCCCTCGACACGCCCGGCTATGCGGTCGCGATCGACGCCCACGGCATCACCATGCTCGCGGCACCGCGCATCGACGCGCGCCGCGACGGTGGTCTCCGAATCGCCGCCCCGCCGGACTGGTTGCCCGACGCGCCGTGGCCCACCACCGTCGTCGATCTCGGTCGCGACGGGCGCGAGCGCTCCCGTGCCGAGCTGCCGTTCGCGGGACTGCAGGTGCTGCGTTCCGCCACCTACGGAGCGGCGGTGTTCGGCCTGGGCGCGGCGCAGGTCGGGGCAGGCGACGTGGTGTGGACCCGCACCAGGGGCCACCGGGTGCACGGCTGCGCCGCCGGGTCCGGAGTCATTCTCGGCGATGGCGCGAGCGTCGAGCGCCTCGACGCCCGCGGCGTGCTGCAGCAGGTCGTGCCGATCCTCGGGGGACCCATCGTGTGTCCGCCCGCCGTCGCGCCGGATGGGGCGCTGTGGGTCGCGACCGCACGGTCGCTGTGGCGGCTGTCCTGACGCCGGCCGCCGTCGGCGCTCGCCAGCGTCAGTCCGCGCGCGCAGCCGCGATCGCGCGCACCCGCTCGCGATCGCCGACCGACAGCGCCGCACCGCCCAGCGCCTCCCGCAGGCGCACGCGCGCCGCGGCGTCGGGGTCCGCCAACGTGATCGCGTCGTCGACCTGCGCGCGGCCGATCGCGGCCGCAGCGATCCGGATCGCGACGGGATCCTCCAGCGCGCCGATGGCCAGCGCGCCGACGCCGAGCAGCGCTGCGATCCGGCTCCGGTCGGCCGCAGGCCGGCCGCAGCACGGCGGCGGCGATCTCTTCTCCGAAGGCCGTACGCGCGTCGCGTGCCAGCCCGCCGCGACGGAGGAGCTCGAGCGTCGCGCCGAGCTCGAGCCCGTGATCGCCGACCTCGAGCGATCCCCCTAGTTGACGTCGGGCACACGTCGGTCGCCGGCGGTGCTCCGTAGACTCGCGGAGGATCGCGAGAATGCGGGACATCGTGGGCGGCGAGCACACGAAGATCCCGAGCGAGAGCAGGGCGCCGTAGATCTCGCGGGGCGGCTGGTCGGCGAACTCCGGCGCATGGACGACCGGCAAGCGGCTGACGCTCGAGTGGAAGCCACCCACCGGCTGACGATCGGACGGCGCGTCGAGCACTCGACGGCCTCTGCGAACCAAGGCTCCGCTCCCAGCGTTGCCCTACGAGAAGCGCCGCGCGATCACGTGCTTGGCCATCCCGCCGACGTTTCGCGCGAGCGTGCCCAGCTTGCCCAGACGCGCCGTGGGCTCCTTGCCCTCCGACATGCGCTCCATCTGCGCCTGGTACCACCAAAGGCCGAGCAGATCGTCGAACACCCGGACGCCGACCGCGGTGTTGCCCTGCTCGAGCGGTGTCTCGTCGCCGCCGAGGATGCGGCGCGCGAGGTCCGGGTCGATGGCGAAGGGTCGAGCGATCCCGATCACGTCCACGGCCCCGGTCTCCCGCGCCTGCAGCATCCCCGCGCGCGTCCGGAATCCGCCCGTGACCATCAGCGGCATCTTCACGGTCTGACGCATCTGCTCGGCGTACTCGAGGAAGTAGGCCTCGCGTCGCTGCGTGCTCTCTCGGGGCGCGCCCATCATCGCGGGCTTCTCGTAGCTGCCGCCGGAGATCTCCAGCATGTCGAGGCCCTCGGCCTGCAGCGCCTCGGCCACCCGGACCGAGTCCTCGGGCGAGAAGCCGCCGCGCTGGAAGTCGGCCGAGTTGAGCTTCGCCGTGATCGCGAACGTGGGGCTGGTCGCCTTGCGCATCGCCCGGGCGATCGCCAGGACGAAGCGCATGCGGTTGTCGAGTGATCCCCCCCAGCGATCGCCGCGGAGATTGGTGAGCGGCGAGAGGAACTGGCTGATCAGATAACCGTGGGCCCCGTGGATCTGCACGCCCACGAACCCGGCGCGGTGGGCCTGCGACGCCACGAACGCGAAGCGATCGACGAGGTCCTCGATCTCCCGCTCCGTCAGCGGACGCGGCGTGCTGAACACCGCAGGCCGCTTCACGGCCACCGCCGACGGAGCCACGGGCGCCCACGTGACCGCGCGCATCGTCTGCCGCCCCGCGTGGTTGATCTGCATGAACAGCTTGCTGCCCTGCGCCTGAGCGGCCTCGGCCCAGCGCGCGAGCATCGGCAGGTGCCGATCGTCGTCGACCACCACGTTGTGTGGCTCGGTCCGTCCGTCACGGTGGACGATCACGTTGCCCGTGATCAGCATGCCCGCCCCGCCGCGCCCCCACCGTTCGTACAGCCGGATGAGCGCCTCGGTCGGCGCCCCATCGGTGCCGCAGATGTTCTCGCTCATCGCCGCCTTGCCGATGCGGTTGGGCAGCGTGACGTCGTCGGTCAGGGGCAGCGGCTCGTCGAGCGCGTCGGTCATGGGTGCCGGGGGGCGGATCGTCACCGGCGCGGCCGCAGTTACACAGTGAGGCCTGGGCGGGCGGTCCGCGGGCCATGGGTCCGGCAAGCAAATCGCGTGTCGGATCGCAGCCCCGCGCGAAGCCACCCCCCACCCGGCGCCCTACCCCCGCGCCCCGCCCGCCCCGTCGTTCGACGCCGCGCGGACTTCGTGCAACCTTGCTGTCGTGGTGCGAGGCGGCCCGCCCGTCGAGCCCGCGGTGCCGCAGCGCATCGCCGGCCGATATCGCACCGTCGCCCTGCTCGGGCGCGGCGGCATGGGCAGCGTCTGGCATGTGCAGGACGAGGTCACCGGCGAGGCGCTCGCGCTCGAACACGCCGATGGCGGCCGCGGTCGCCACGCAGATCCCGAGCGCCACGGCGCTCGATTCCGCCGCGAGTTCCACACGCTCGCCTCGCTGCGCCACCCGAGGATCGTGCGCGCGATCGACTACGGCCTCGATCCCGCGGGGCCCTACTACACGATGGAGCTACTCGGCGGCTGATCGCCGGGCATTGCCACGCTGCGCAGCGCAGCGCATGGAGAGCCGAGCGCACCACCGCGTGGCTGCCTTCGCCACTGCGCGCCGTGACGAGCCCCACGCCGCAGCTCGATTGCTCTCGCACCGGCTCCATGGTCGGTCAGCATGCCGAGAAGATGGGACAAGGTCGAGCACTGCCGGAGACGATCTCTCGTCGTCACGGGATCGACAGGCGTACCCGGTACACCGGTCAATCGAACTCACCTACGGCGCCTCGCGCGACTGGAGCTCGTGACCGCTTTCCTCCCCAGCTCCGAGCAGCTTCTTGGGTCGACCAGGGTACCGCAGCCCGCGCGGCCGATCATCGTGGAGGGCGCGATGCACGTCGGCACGCGTCAACAGCGATGATGCTCGAGCGATCCGCCGCGATGTGGAGACACGCTTCGCCATCACCGCGGCGACCCGGCCTTCGCGAGCCACTGGTCGACGTTCTGGACCGAGATGTGTTCGGGCGCGAGGTGGCGCCCGTAGATCGCCCGCGCCTGGGTCAGGGCCAGTCTTGCGTCGGCATGCCGCTGCGCCTTGAGATGCACCTGGCCGAGCGCCGCCAAGACGTGGGCGACGTCGAGCGTGTCCTGGCGCCCGGCGGCGATCAGTTCGTCGTGCAGCGGCATCAACTGCGCGTACGCGTCGTCGAGCCGTGCTGGTTGGTCCGCGAGCATCTGCGCGTAGTTGAGGCGGCTCATGAGCCGCTGGGCGGGGGGCAACGGTCGCGCGAGGGTGCGGAGGAACAGGGCCTCGGCCTCGGCGTGCCGTCCGACGTAGCGATAGGCCGTCGCCAGGCGCCCCTCGTAGTTCGAGATCCGCGCATCGTCGTCGTCACGGTATTGCTGCGCCCAGGTGTAGCCGCGCTCGAGGCGCTCGATCGCAAGCGGATAGTCGTCGAGCCAGATCGCGATCATGCCGATCTCGGCGAGCGCATCCAGCACCGAGGGCATCCACGGCGGCCCCTCCTTGGTGTGTGCGTCGATCTCGGCGGCCAGCCGTCTCGCCCCGTCGAGGTCGCCGGCGCGCGCCAACGCGGAGGCGAGAAGGCCTCGGCCCCGTTGGTGTTCGGAGGGCTCGACGCCCAGTCGCTGCGCCAGTGCGTCGATGTGGCCGTTCCACCGTCGGGCCTCGTCGACGCGGCCCAGGTTCGAGCAGGCGCCGATGCAGGACGTGCCTGCCTGCAGTGCGAGCCAGTCGGATCCTCCCGCGGTCGCGGCCGTGAAAGCACCCTCGCAGGACGACAGCACCGCCGCGGCGTCCCCCTGCACGTCGTTGTGCCGGGCGAGTGCGAGGTGCACCCGCGCGACGGTTGGCAGATGCCCGGTGGCTCGAGCGCGCAACAGCTCCGGGGCCGCCAGTTCGACTTCGCCGATACCCGTCGCGTCCTGCGACCAGGATCGCAGCAGCCCGATCTCGCGGCGCACGTCTGGGTCCGCCGGGATCGCCTGTAGCCCGTCGAGGGCCTCCGGCCCGCACTCCTCGATCGCGAAGAACACGTCGAGGTCGTGGGCGAAGCGCCGCGCCGTGGCGGGCGTCGCGGCGGCACGCGCCACTCGCTCGCTCGCGCCGGCGCGCAGTCCATCGAGGCAGTCGACCAGGTTCTCCGAACGGGCGTCATCCCGCTCCGCGGTGCAGGCATCCCGCGCCAGGACAGTCCAACCTGCGCCGAACTCGGCCAACGTCTGCCCCACCGCGTGGCCGAGCGCCGGGTTGACCCCCGCCTCGGCCACGGCTCGCTGCAGGGTCTCGCTGCGCGCCGCCCACTCCCGCTCGAACCCCTCGAGCTCGCGAGCACAAGGGTCCTCGGACGTCCCCGAGGCCGCGCCGATCGCCACCGCCACGGGGACCGCCGCCGCGAGCATCCACGCCCACGGCCGACGGCGTCGCGCCTTGTGCAGTGCCTGCACGAAGGCTCCGATCGAGGGCCAGCGCGCGTCGGGGTCGGGCGCCAGTCCGCGTGCGACGATCGGATAGAGCCGCGCGGGCACACCAGAAGCAACCGCGTTGGACGGCGGCGACGACGGTGGCCCCGCGCGCTTGGCCGCGGCGATCTCGGCCATGCCCGCGCCGCGGTACGGCCGTTCGCCGTACAGCGCCTCGTACAACGAACAGGCGTAGGCGAAGATGTCCGCGGCCGCCGTCAGCGTGCCGCCGGCGTGCTGCTCGGGGGCCATGTACGCCGGGGTTCCCACCATCGCGCCCGAGCGGGTCAAGGTCAGCTCGACGGCGTGGAGTCCCGAGTCGTCCAGCGTTGCGTCTGGCCGCCGTTCGAGTCGCGCCAACCCGAAATCGACCACGCGGACGCGCCCTGCGCCGACGATGACGTTCGCCGGCTTGAAGTCGCGGTGGATCAGATCGACGCCGTGCGCCGCGGCCAGGCCATGCCCGGCCTGCTCGAACGCGTCGAGCACCTCCGTCCACGACGGTCGCGGCGCCCGGTCGAGCCAGTGTCGAAGGTCGCCGCCGTCGACATACTCCATCGCGATGAAGGGGAGGTCGGCCTCGATGACGACGTCGTAGATCGCGGCGACGTTGGGGTGGGCCAGCTGCGCGACCGCCCGGGCCTCCCTTCGCATCCGCGCCAAGCTCGTCGGGTCGGAGGCGCCGGTCAGCATCTTGATCGCGACCCGCCGACGCAGCTCGAGATCCTGCGCTTCCCACACGACGCCCATCGCGCCGGCCCCGATGTTTCGCTCGAGGCGATAGCGGCCCGCGAACACCTCCGGCGCGGACGGAACGTCGCGGTGGCGGTTGCCGTCGGCGAGCGCCCGCTGCAGCTTCACGATCACCGCAGCGTCGGGGATCACCTCCGGCAGCGTCAGCCCGAACAACGCCGAGTCCATGGACTCGGCGAACGGATCGAGATCGGGAGGTTGGGACATTGCGTGCGACCCGCCGTCAGACTAACAGCCCGCGGCGCGCCGCAAGGTGCCCAGCCTCGCTCGAGTGGTCCGACGGGCTCGAGTGGTCCGACGGGCTCGAGTGGTCCGACAGGCTCGAGTGGTCCGACAGGCTCGAGTAGTCCGCCCGGCGCTTCGGATGTTTCGTGTCCGCGACGCGAAACGCAGGGCGAGCTCGCCGGACTGGGTTGTCGATGCACACGTCCTTCCTTCCCCATACCCTCCTCGCAATCGTCACCCTCGGCGCATGCGGCCTCGCCCCCGGCAGCGACGAGACCTCCGCCGACGCGGTCTCCACCTCCACGGACGCCCCCGGCGGCGCAGAGACGACCGACGCGGGGACGTCGAGCGGCGGATCGTCGACGGGCGCGGCCGATTCGACCGGCGATGACCGGGATGACGGCAGCGACGACTCCAGCGGCGAGGTCCCCGTCGATGCCCCGTCGTGCGACGCTCTCGCCACGACGTGCGCGGGCGAGTCGTGCTGCACGACCATCGCACTCCCGGGCGGTTCGATCCGGGTCGGCCGCAGCGACAGCGGCAATGACTCCTGCCCCATGAACGCGTTGTGCCGCGACAACGAGTCGCCCGAGCACGAGGCCACCGTCGACGGATTCTCACTCGACAAGTACGCCGTCACCGTCGGACGCTTCCGTCAGTTCGTCGCCGCCTGGGAGGACAACTGGCGTCCGGCCGCCGGTGACGGTGCGCACCCCAGCGTGCCGGGCTCGGGCTGGGATCCGTCGTGGTCCGATGCGTTGCCCGGCGATCTCCGCGGCAGCCTGTCGTGCGCTGGCTGGGCCACGTGGTCCGATGAACCCGGCTTCAGCGAGGACCTGCCGATCTCGTGCGTGTCGTGGTACCAAGCCCACGCCTTCTGCATCTGGGACGGCGGGCGTCTGCCGACCGAAGCCGAGCACGAATTCGCGGCCGCGGGCGGCGACGAGAACCGGCTCTATCCGTGGGGCGGCGCCACCCCCGACGAGACGCGCGCGGTGTTCGACGATCTCGGCAACTACGAGATCCAGGGTGTGGGGAGTCTGCCCGACGGCGCGGGGCGGTGGGGGCACCTAGACCTCGCCGGCAACATGTCCCAGTGGGCGTTCGATTGCTACAGCGAGGAGTTCTACGCCGCCGCGGTCGCCAGCGAGCCGAACCCGATCAACCTCCCGGGCGAAGGTCCCGAGGCGTGCCCCGCGATCGGCGGCTTGCTTCTCGATCCCCACACGGTGCGCGGCACCGGTGCCGATCGCTGGGACCTCCTGCGCTCGGCGACCCGCGACTACCAGCCCGGGACGGATCGCTACGCGTCCATCGGTGTCCGATGCGCGCGCGATTGACCCACCGTACATCCAGGGGCATACGCTCAGGGCTCGACCGGCTCTGGCATCGGGCGCCCCTGACCCAGGGCCTCGAACCGCTCGCGGAGCAACGCGCGGGCGCGATGCACTCGGGTGCGCGCGCCCGCAGCAGACAACCCGAGGATCTCGGCAATCTCCTCGGCGGACATCTTGCGCCAGTAACGGAGCTCGAGGGCGATCTGAGCGTCCATCGGCAGCGCCGCGAGGGCGCGATGCAGCAGGTCCGTCTCTTCGTCCTGGGCGATGCGCTGCGTGGGCGTCGTGCGGAGATCGGCGATCGAGATCTCGGACATCATCTCTTCGCCCCGCAGCATCCCGCGGCCTTCGAAATGGCGCAGCAGCTGCTTGCGGGCGATGCCGAACAGCAACGCTCGGAACGAGTGCCGCAACTCCTGGGGCGCGGTCATGCAGGCCAAGAACGTCCGCTGGGTCAGATCCTCGGCGACGTCGGGCACCTTGTTGCCGAAGAAGCGGGCGAGCTGCCCGCCGTAGCGCGTCGCCAGCTCGTTCCCCGCCGAGGCGTCCCCTTGGCACCACGCGGTGTAGAGCACTTCGTCGGAGGCCTCGAGCATGCCAGTGCGGAGCTTAGGCGGTGTCGGCCCCACTGTCCCAGGCTGGGGAACGAATCTCGCCGTCGGGCGCGGTGCGAGTCGCTCGGCGTCGCTCAGCAGTGACGCGAAGTCGTTGGCACCGCGGCGTCGCACGCCGCCACATCCCGACGGTGGCCGCGACGATCGAATGGAAGATCGCAGCGTCGTCGAGCGCTACGCGCTCACGGACACGTCGGATCTTCATTGACGCAGGCGTCGAGGTCCACCGGTCCGAATGGCCCTTCGCCGCAGGGCGTAGCTCCCGAAACCTGGAGGCCCGGCACGCTCGCGGGCCACAGACACGGCACCAATCCGTGGAGATCGGGCGCCGCGAGGCAGGCGTCGAACCACGCCGTGTCGCGCGGCGCGAGCAGACGCTGATCCAAGGTGCCGGTCAGGTCCGTGAACCACGAGACCTCCGTGACCACGCCTGCGCCGAGCACCACATGGCGGCCGGGGACGTCCTCGTAGCCACCAGGCTCGAGGTTGATCTCGTGCTCGGCCGCCTCGCCATCGCGCATCGATTGCAGCACACAGCGCGCCGCGGCCTCGGTCTCGTCCAACTCCGCGAGGGTCTCCTGGCCGAAGGTGTAGGTGCCGGCCTCGCAGTCGCTCGGGCCGAAGAAGTCCAGGTTGACCGGGGCGCACGGCACCGGCAGCCCGGGGCACATGAACGGCTCCACGTCCGAGCCGTCGCGATCGTAATCGTAAGCGTCGTAGCAGTCCCAGTGGTCCCAGCAACCATCGGCGGCGGTCTCGTCGCCGGTCGTGCCGCTGTCATCCGTGCCGCTCGAGCCTTCGGCGATACTCGGGTCGACCGGACCCGTCTCGTCGCCACTCGACGCGGTGGTGCCCGGTCCCGTGGTGCCCGGTCCCGTGGTGCCCGCGTCGCTAGGGGGAGCCCGCCGAAACCTCGCGGATCGCGTCCCGCAGAGCACGCCCGGCCGGGATCGAACCGGCGACATTCGGCTTAGAAGGCCGACGCTCTATCCAACTGAGCTACGGGCGCTCGCGGTCCAGTCCGTGGTCGGGGCGAGAGGATTCGAACCTCCGACTTCCTGCACCCAAAACAGGCGCGCTACCAGGCTGCGCCACGCCCCGATGGCGACGACCATAGCCCAGTTGCCCGCGGCTTGCCAGCGCAGGCTCAGGCCCGCTGCGCGGCCCACCATGCGAGCAGCGCGCGCAGGGCGTGGCCGCGGTGTGACCGGGCAGCCTTGTCGCTCGCGCCCAGCTCCGCGACGGTCCGCGCCCCACCGTCGATCCACGCGTGCGGATCGTAACCGAAGCCCCCGGATCCCCGGGCATCCACGCGCACCTCGACATCCCACCGCCCCTCGAAGCAGACGGCGCTGCCGCCCTGCCCCGCAGGCGCGCCGCCGTCGACCTGCACGAGCGCGAGCACGCAGGCGTAGTGCGCCGCGCCGCACGTCACGCCGCGCGCCCGCAGCTCCGCGACCAGCCGCGCGTTGTTGTTCGCGTCATCGCTCGGCTCGCCACCAAACCGGGCGCTGCGCACCCCCGGCGCGCCACCCAGCACGTCGACGCAGAGCCCCGAGTCGTCGGCGAGCACCAGCGCGTCACCAGGACACCCGCGCTCGGCCAACCACTGCGCGACACCGGTCGCCTTGAGCATCGCGTTGGCGCCGTAGCTCGTGCCGGTCTCCTCGATCTCTGGTGGCACGCCGAACCGCTTCGGCGACACGACCTCGAGCGCGACGCCGGCGGCCTCGAGCAGCGCCGCGAGCTCGGCGAGCTTGTGCCGATTGCCGGTGGCGAGCACGCACAGCGTCACGTGCGAGCTCCGTCCAGCGCGGTCGCCTGGATGGCGAACAACTGCTCGAGGCCGGCCTCCGCGACGTCGAGCAACGCATCGAGCTGCTTGCGCGAGAACACGCCGTGCTCACCCGTGCCCTGCACCTCGACCAGCCCACGGCCGCGCAGGGCGACGACGTTGAGGTCGACGATCGCCGCAGCATCCTCGACGTACGCCAGATCGAGCAGAGCCTCGGGCGGATCGCCGCACAGCCCGACGCTCGTCGCCGCCACCGCGGCGAGGCTCGGATCCACGGTCAGCCTGCCCTGCGCGACCAACCGCCGCAGCGCCAGCGACAGCGCCACCGATGCGCCGGTGACGGACGCGGTGCGCGTGCCACCGTCGGCCTCGATCACGTCGCAGTCGCACATGAGCGACAGCGGACCGCCCGGACCCACGAGGCGCGGCAGATCCACCGCGGCCCGTAGCGCCCGGCCGATGAGCCGCTGGATCTCCTTGCCGCGCGCGCCCGGATCCCGGCTGCCGCGCGGCGCGGTGGCCCCGGGCAGCATCGCGTACTGGGCCGTCACCCACCCGCCGCCGGCGAGCCACGGCGGCGTGCGCTCCTCGACGCTGACGGTGCAGATCACCCGCGTGCGGCCGGTGGTCACCAGCGTCGATGCGAGCGCTTGGCCGATGAAGTCGGTCTCGATCGAGCAGGGGCGGGACTCGTGGGCAGCGCGGCCGTCGTGACGCATGGGCGGGACGCTATGCAGCATGGCGCCGGCGTGCAAGTCCGCGCGGCCGGGCACCCTACACACGAAGGGCGCCAACCCCAAACGGGGTGACGCCCTTGCACACACGCGAGACGAGAGAGGACCTACTTCTTCTCTTCGGTCTTCTCGTCCTTGGTCTCCGCCTTCTTCTCATCCTTCTTGGGCTCATCCTTCTTGGGCTCATCCTTCTTGTCGCAGGCGGTCGTGGTGACCGCGAACGCAACGAGGGACGCGAGGACGAGGGCTGCCTTGGTGAGCTTCATTGAATGGTTCTCCGTGAGGTCGGCGCGCATGCTGCTGCCGACAGGCCGGGCAGGATATGGGATCCGGCGGCGAATTCCAGATCCCGGGCCGTCGCGCGCCCCACGCAGAACAGCCGATGGACCCGAAGGTCCACCGGCCGTTCATCGAGCCCAGCTCGCGACCCCGACGGCTCACGCCGCGGCGTCGCGAAGGCTCACCACTCGCAGCCCATGGCCGAGGTGGACGTCTTGGCCGCTTCGAGGGCGGTCTTGCAGGTCGCCGCAACGCCGTCCTTGGCCGGACCGGCAGCAGCTTCCTTCCAGGCCTTGGCGGACTGGTCCATCGCGTCCTTCATCTGGGCTTGGGCGGCCTCGGGCACCTTGTCCATGATGCACTTGGTGTACTTCTCGATGTACTCGTCACACTCGGGGATGCCGATCTTGTCGGCGCCGCCAGCGGGGGCGTCGCCGGCCGGGGCAGCGTCGCCAGCCGGGGCAGCGTCCCCAGCCGGGGCCGGAGCGGCGTCCTTCTTGGCGTCGGCGGCGGGCTCGGCCTTCTTGTCGGTCGCCTTCGCGTCCTTCTTGTCCTCGGCCTTCTTGTCGTCCTTCTTGTCGTCGCAGGCGGGGACGGTGGCGAGGGCGAGAACCGAGAAAGCGCCGAGGAGCAGGGTCGTGGTGATCTTCATGGTGCGGAACTCCGTGGAAACGGGTGGGTGCGTCTGGCTCGGAAATCGGGCTCGACGCAACCCGGACCATACGGCCGGCGCGAAGCACGGATCCATCAGCGCAGTGTCATGAAACCGTACGGGCGGGCGGGAATCGGCGGGTCTGCGGGGAAGAACGCGGCGATCCCGGCCTTGGCCAGCTCCGTCGCCAGGGCGGCATCGGCCCCTCTGTAGCTCGGCAAGTCCGTGGGAATCCTCAAGTTTTGCGGCGTCGGGGACCGCCCGCGATTTCGTATGCTCCAGGCCCGATGCCGACCCTCGACGATCCCAGCCTCCGCCCCGTGTTCCAGCCCGACGACGGCGGGCCCATCCGTGCGCTCGTGGTCGCCGGCGCCTGCGGCAACGTCGGCCTCGGCAAGCTCGGGCAGTTCGCGCGGCTGCTGGTGCGCCACGGCATCCCGGTGGTCGCGCTCGATCCCTCGCCTTCGGTCCACGACGTCCGGACGACGCTGACGGCGGCCTTCGGCGACCGATTCCCCGCCGCGGACGTGGCCGCGATCGTCGACGGCATCACCATCGTGCACGGCGGCATCGCCGATCTGCCCGCAGAGATCGCGGTCGGCTTCGTGTTCGAGGCGATCCCCGAGCGGCTCGATCTCAAGCATCGGTTCTACGCCGAGGTCCACGCCCGCGACCCCGGGGCGTACATCTTCTCGGCGACCAGCGGCTTCCCGTCGCAGCGCCTGTTCGGACAGATGGACGGTCGCGCCCGCTGCGGCGTGATGCACCCGTTTTTCCCCCACCTCACCAACAAGCTGTGGGAGGTGCCTACCGCGGGTGCCACCACCGGCAAGGGCGAGCTCGCGATCGTGCGCAAGCTGCTCGGGGGCCTGGGCATGAACCTCATCGAGGTCGCCGATGCGCCGGCCTTCGCCGCCGACCGACTGTTCTGCGGGATGATGCTCGAGGCGGTGCGCATCCACGCCGACACGGGCCTGGGCTGCGCGCAGATCGACGACGCCTGCAAGAAGCTCCTGGGGACGTCACCGTTTTTCGTCCACAACATGATCCCCGGCGCGAACTACCTGTCGGCGCACTGCATGGAGCTGCTCGCCGGCGAGGTCGACTCCACGCTGTACGCGATCCCCGAGGTGTGGCGGCCGTATCTCGACGATCCTCGCAAGCAGTGGCCGTACGAGCGCGGCCAGAGCTGCCCGCCCGAGGCGATGGCGATGATCGAGGCGCGCATGTTCGGCATGATGTTCTCGCTGGTGCTCTACATGGTGAGGCACCGCGTCGCGAAGCTAGAGGCGATCAACTACCTGTGTGAGAACGCCCTGGCGTTCCGCGAGGGTATCCCGGCGCTCATCGGCCGCGTCGGTCCGGGCCGCGCCCGCGCCATCGTCGACGACTTCATCACGTCGCAGTCGATCACCCGCGGCGACGAGGTCGCACCGAAGGACGCCCTCGACGACGCCGACGCTGGCTGGGGTCGCGTGTACGTGGCCACCGCTGTGCACGACGGCGTCGGGCTGATCTCGATGCGGCGCGCCGCGCTGTCGGACACCTTCTTGCAAGAGCTCGGCGACGCCTACGACACCTTGCAGCACGACCCGAGCGTGCGGGCGATCGTCATCGCCCCCGACGGTCACTACAGCCGCGAGTTCGGACACGGCGCCGATCTGCAGGCGTTCGTGCCGGTGCTCGGCGACGTCGATGCCGCGCTCGCCCTCATCGAGCGCTGGAAGGCGACGTGCACCAAGCTCCGCGCCGGCAAGCCTACCGTCGCGGCGCTGGTCGGCCGCACCCTCGGCGGCAGCCTCGAACTCGCGGCGGCATGCCACGCGCGCATCGGCGGGGCCGGGGCGAAGATCGCGTTCCCCGAGACGACCGTCGGCGTGATCCCGGGCCTCGGTGGCTGCCACATGGTCCACCGCGCGAGCCATGCCCAGGCGTACGGGGAGATCAACCACGCCCTGCTCACCGGGGCGATCGTGCCGATCGAGACGGCGCAGCAGTGGGGCTTCGTGCACGCCGTGGTGCCGGTGGGTGAGCTGCCCGCGGCCAGCATGGCGCTCGCCCGCGACCTGGCCGACGGCAAGGCCACCGCCACGCTGCGCGAAGGTAGCGCGCACATCGACGTCGATGGCGCGGTGCCGACCACCAACGCGGCGGGTGTGCCGCTGTCGGCGGCCCTGCGCGCGCTGTTGGTGCGGACCATCGTGGATGCCAACGGCGCGCCGGTGGCCGAGGGCGGCGTCATCGAGGCGCGGCGGGCTGCCCAGAGCCTGGCGGCGCCGGCGGCCAAGGTCGGAATCACCGCGATGCTCCGGGGCAAGCCGCCGCAGTTCGCCGACCCGATGACCTGACGGCCCCCGCCGCGCGGACGAGGGACACCGCGCGGACGAGGGACACCGCGCGGACGAGTGACGCCGCGCGGACGAGGGACACCGCGCGGACGAGGGACACCGCGCGGACGAGGGACACCGCGCGGCACGAATCGCGCCGCGCCGCTCAGCGCAGCGCCGCGAAGCCGTCGCCTCTGCGGGCGAGCAGCCGCACCCGACGCATCGCGTGCTCGCCGAGCTCGAGTCCGAGCAGGGCCGAGACCACCTCGCGCGGCCGGGCCGTGCCGGTCGGCTCCATCCGCAGGCGGAAGTGCAGCTCGCCGGTCGCCTCGTCGATCGCGGCCGACAGCACGTGGGGACGCACGTCGATCGTGACTCCCGGCGGCGGCGTGCCACCGACGCGCCGCCGGTCGTGCTTGCTGCGCAGCATCGGCAGCGACGTCGCCGCGAGCGTGCCCGCGAGCCGCTGCGGCAGATCGCCCGGCGCGTCGGCCGGCAGGCGCACCGCGAAATCCGCGGCGCCGATCATCTGGCCCAGGCGCAGATCGTCGTCCCCCAAGAGCTCGGCGCCGAGCACCACGAAGCCCGGCGGTACCACGGCGCGCAGCCGCTCGAGCAAGAGGGTCGCGAGCTGACCGCGCTCGTCCGTGCCCACGCCGCCCGTCATGTCGCGCAGCGACTCGGGGAGGATCACGTCGACGTCGAACGCGTCCTCGTCGCTGGCGATGCCAAGGGCTAGCGCAGGGCTGAGCGAAAGGCGCGGCACCGGGTTGAACCCGCGCGAGAACGCGACCTCGATGCCGGCGCGACGGAAAAGCCGCGGCAGGTTCTTGAGGAAGTCCAGGTGGCCGATGAACCGCAGCGGACCGCCCCGCGAGAAGAACACCCGTAGCCGGGAGTGCGGCGCCTCGGCCGAGGCCGCGAACGCGCTGTCGGCCCCGAGCTTGCTCTTGGGCAGGCGCGATCGCAGCAACCGCGACATCGGCACGAGCGCCGCGTCCGGGCCCGCGGCGTCGCTCTGCGAGGTGGCGTCATCCTGCACGGCGGCGTCGTCCTGCGCGGTGCGGGCGACCGTCTGCTCGAGCACGCGCAGCGATCGGATGCGCTCCGTCTTCATCTGCGTCATGTCGCAGGCGATGCCGCAGTCGTAGCAGACCAGCCGCCGCGCATCGCCCTCGGCGGCGTCGCGATCACGGTGGTGGACCTTGTCCCCGTTGGGCTTGCCGCACGGCGGGCTCGCGCGCCCGCGCACCGCCTTGCGCCACTCGGTGGCGAGGAAGTCGGGCTCGAGCCCGATGTCGATGTGATCCCACGGCAGGCGGCCGTCGGTCGGCAGCGTGCGGGTGTACAGGTTCGGATCCACGCCGCAGGCCTCGAGGGCGTCGATCCAACGGGCGAGGACGAACTGCTCCTTCCAGCCATCGTAGCGGGCGCCGGCCCGCCACGCGTGCTCGAGGACGTCGGCCATGCGCCGATCGCCGCGGGCGAACAGACACTCGAGCCAACTGTTGCGCACGTCGTGGGTCTTGAGTTGCACACCGCGGCGCCTGGCCAGCACCTTCAGCAGCTCGACCTTGGAGGTGAGATCCTCCATCGAGTCCATGGCCGCCCATTGGAACGGCGTATGGGGCTTGGGCACGTGCTGGCTGACCGACACGGTGATGGCCGGCATGCGCACGCGCCCGAGATCGCGGGCGACCTGCTTGACCCGGGCGCCGGTCTCGACGATGCCGACGACGTCCTCCTCGAGCTCGGTCGGCAGCCCGATGATGAAGTACATCTTGATGCGGTCGTAGCCGCGCTCGAACATACGGGTGGCCGAGGTCAGGATGTCCTCGTCGCTGACGTTCTTGTTGATGACGTCGCGCATGCGCTGCGTGCCGGCCTCGGGCGCGAACGTCAGGCCCGACAGGCCCACGCGCTTGACCTCGTCGAGCAGCTCACCCGACAGCCCGTACGCGCGCAGGCTCGACACGCCCAGGCTCACCTTGCGCTTGACCAGCTCGGGCACGAGCGCCTTGATGAGCGGATCGATGCACGAGACGTCGGCGGTCGACAGCGCGGTGAGGCTGGTCTCGCCGTAGCCGGCGTTTTCGACCCCTTCGATCACCGCGCGCAAGATGGCGTCGGGCGAGCGCTCGCGGATCGGCCGGTAGATGATCCCGGCCTGGCAGAAGCGGCAGCCCTCGGTGCAGCCGCGGGTGATCTCGACCGCGGCGCGATCGAAGATCGCCTCGGCGCGCGGCACCGGGAACCGCGTCGGAAACGGGAAGTCGTCGAGCCGGCGGACCCAGGCCCGGGCGACGCGCTCGGGCGCGCCGGCGGCGATGCCCTCGGCCGTGCGGCCGACGACGACCAGAAGCCCGCTGCGCGGATCCTCGGCGACCTCGTACATCGACGGCACGTAGATGCCGGGCATCACCGCGAGCGCGGCCAGCACGGCGCTGCGCGGCTGGCCCTCGCGGCGCATGCGACCCACGGTGCGCAGCAGCCCGGGCAGGACCTCCTCGGCTTCACCGACCAAAAAGGCGTCGATGAACGGCGCGATCGGCTCGGGGTGCGTCGCGGTCGGGCCGCCGGCGATGACGATCGGGTGGGTCTCGTCGCGGTCGGCGGTGCGCAGCGGGATGCCGCCGAGATCGAGGTTGGTGAGCACGTTGGTGTACGACAGCTCGTATTGCAGGCTGACGCCGACGACGTCGAACTCGCGAAGCGGCGTCCAGCTCTCGAGGCTGACCATCGGCAGGCCGGCGGCGCGCAGCTCGGCCTCGAGATCGACCCACGGCGTGAACGCCCGCTCGCACGCCAGATCGTCGGCACCGTTGACGAGCTCGTAGATGATCCGCGTGCCGAGGTGGCTCATGCCGACCTCGTAGGCGTCGGGGAACGCCAACACGAAACGGCAGGTCACCGAGTCCGGCGACTTGACCACCTGCTGCTCCTCGCCACCGAGGTAGCGGGCGGGCTTGGTCACCCGCGGCAGGATCGCCGCCCACGGGTGCTCGCGCTCGGCTGGGCCAGCCGCGGCTCCGTGATCGGCGACGGCCACGGCTCCGGGGGCGGTGGCCGTGGCGGTCCCCGCCGGAATTGCCGCGGCCGTGCTGCGCTGCTGTTCGATTCCCATGGCCGTATCCATGCCAGAAAATCCCTTGCCAGAAAACCCGAGATCGCGACACACCGTTGCCCACGACGGCCGGGATTCTCGCGTATCCTTCAGCCCCTTGCCAGCCCCCTTGCGCCGGCGCCGACCGGCCCCAATCTCCCTCGGAATATCCCGGTGAAGGACCTCTACGCCAGCCTGGGCGTGCCCAAGACTTCGAGCGCGGACGACCTCAAGAAGGCGTATCGCAAGCTCACGCGGATGTTCCATCCCGATCGCAACCCCGGCAACAAGCAGGCCGAGGAGCGGTTCAAGGAGGTGGGCAACGCCTACGACGTCCTGTCGGATCCGGACAAGCGCGCGGCGTACGACGAGTTCGGCGAGATGAGCCTGACGCTCGGGTTCGACGCCGACCGCGCGCGTCGCTACAAGGCGGCCCAGGCGCAGGCGCAGGCCGACGCCTCTCGGCAGCGCGTGAGCTTCGTCGACGACGACATGCTCGACGACGTCGGCGATCCGCGGACGACCAACTTCGACGACTTCCTGAGCCGCATGTTCGGCGGCCGCCGCGGGGACACCACGCGCCATCGCGGCACCCGCGGCGGCATCGACATCTCCGGCGACATCCACATCAACCTGCTCGACGCGCTGCAGGGCTGCACCGTGCCAGTGCGGGTCGAGGTCTCCGACGGCGACACCCGCACCATCAGCGTCAAGGTGCCCGCCGGGATGTCCGACGGCGGCAAGTTGCGGGTGCGGGGCCAAGGTGGCGCCGGCGATCCGCCCGGCGATCTGCTGCTCAACGTCGTGGTCGAGCGCCACCCTCGCATCACGCGCGAAGGCGACGATCTGCGCATGTCGATGCCGGTCACCGCGTACGAGGCGTATCGCGGCGGTCCGATCGATGTCCGCACGCCGTGGGGCACCGTGGCGCTCAAGCTGCCGGCCGGCGCGCAGAACGGCCAGACCCTGCGGCTGCGCAACCACGGTGTGCGCGTTGCCAACAAGCCCGGCGGCGATCTGCTGGTCGTGCTCGACGTGCGCCTGCCGCCACCGGGCGACGCGAAGCTGCTCGAGGCCCTCGCCGCGCTGCAGTCGGGGCAGGACCCGCGGGCCGGCGCGGGGCTCTGACTTCGCGACGCGATCCGGCGCTGCCGTGGGGCCGACCCGCGTGGGCATCCGTGCTAGACCCACGGCGTGACCGTGCGACTACCGGTGGTGCCAGAGACCTCGCCGCAAGAGGCGCCGCGGCGCCGTCACCCCGAGTGGCTGCGCGTGCGCATGCCCGGCGGTGAGCACTATACAGAGCTCAACCGCAGGGTCCGCGAGCTCGGGCTTCACACGGTGTGTCAGAGCGCGAGCTGCCCGAACATCGGCGAGTGCTGGAACAACCGCGCGCTCACGATCATGATCCTGGGCGACATCTGCACGCGGTCGTGCCGTTTCTGCGACGTCAAGACCGGGCGTCCGCTCCCGGTCGACGAGGGCGAGCCCGCCCGCGTGGCGACGATGCTCGCCGAGCTGGGCCTACGGCACACCGTCATCACCAGCGTCGATCGCGACGACCTGGACGACGGCGGCGCGGCGATCTGGGCGGCGACGCTGCACGCGTGCCACGTCGCGGCGCCCGCGATGACCATCGAGACGTTGGTCGGCGACTTCAAGGGCAACCTCGCCGACGTCGACACCGTGCTGGACGCCAACCCCGACGTGTTCGCCCACAACCTCGAGACGGTGCCCCGGCTCTCACGCGAGGTGCGGGTGCAGGCCCGCTATGATCGCAGCTTCGCGGTGCTCCGCCACGCCCGCGTCCGTGGCGCGCTGACCAAGACCGGCATCATGCTCGGGCTCGGCGAGCGCACGGACGAGCTGCGCGAGGTCATCGCCGAGCTCGGCGCGCTGGGGCTGTCGGTCCTCACGCTCGGGCAGTACCTGCAGCCCAGCCGTCAGCACCTGCCGATCGATCGCTACGTGCATCCGGACGAGTTCGCCGAGCACCGGGCGTACGCGCTCGCGCAGGGCATCCGCCACGTCGAGAGCGGACCACTGGTGCGATCGAGCTACCACGCCGAGGGGCAGTCCGAGCTCATCGCGCGCATGCAGGCGGCAGGCGGCACCATCGGCTTCGCCAGTCTGCGGTCGACGACGTAGCGCCCGCCCCCTTCGACCGCGCGCCGTCACCGTGATAGGGTCGCGGGTCGATGTCCTATCCCGAAGTGGTGCGTGTGTTCGCGACGACCCAGCACCCGGACTACGACTGTCCGTGGCAGGCACGCAGCCCGGTGTCGTCCACCGGATCGGGCGTGGTGGTCGGGCCCGGCGAGATCCTCACGGGCGCCCACGTGGTCGCCAACGCGACGTTCTTGCAGATCCGCAAGCCGTCGTCACCCGACAAGGCCGTGGCCCGGGTCAAGCGCATCAGCCACGACTGCGATCTGGCCCTGCTCGAGGTCGTCGAACCTGCGGGGTTCCTCGACGACATCGCGCCCGCGGCCATCGGTGATCTGCCGCGGCTGCACGACCAGGTGGCGGTCGCGGGCTACCCGGTCGGCGGCGAGGAAATCTCGGTGACCCAGGGCGTCGTCTCGCGCATCGAGGTCCAGCGCTATTCCCACTCCGAGCGCCACCTGCTCGCGGTCACCGTCGACGCGGCGATCAACGCCGGCAACAGCGGCGGTCCGGTGTTCGGCGACGGCAAGGTCGTCGGCATCGCGTTCCAGAAGCTGCAAGGCGGCGAGAACATCGGCGAGATGGTGCCGCCACCGCTCATCCGCGCGTTCCTCGACGGCGCCGCGGCCGGCCGTCCGCCCGAAGTCCCGGCGTTCGGCGTCTCAACCCAGAACCTCGAGAACCCCCTGCTCCACCGCCAGCTCGGCCTCGCCCACGGGGCGTCAGGCGTGCTGGTGCTGCGGGTCGAGTACGGCGGTACCGTCGATGGCGTGCTGCGCCCCCGCGACGTGCTGCATGCGATCGACGGGATGCCGATCGCGAACAACGGTACGGTCATGTACCTCGGCCGCCACCGCACCCGCTTCGAGGCCTTGCTCACCGGCCGCTATGTCGGCGACACCATGCGGCTGAGCATCACCCGCGATCGCCAGCCGCTCGAGGTCGACGCAGTGCTGCGCCCCCGCGTGCGGCTGGTGCCGCGACCCGGCTACGACACCGCGCCGGCGTACTTCGTCTACGGTGGTTTCGTGTTCCAGACGCTGTCCGAGGACTTCCTCGCCACCTGGAACGAGTGGTGGAACAAGGCGCCCAAGGAGTTCCTGTTCCACTACTACTACGGCTTCCGCTCGGCGGCCCGGCGTGAGGTCGTGATCATCACGCAGGTGCTCGCCGACGAGATCAACGTGGGCTACGGCCACCTGCACAGCGAGAGCGTCGTGGCCCTGGGCGGGGTGCCGCCCATCGACATGCTCGACTTCGTGACGCGGTTGTCGTCCGCCCGCGGCATCGTCGAGCTGACGACCTCGGCGGGTGGCGTGATCATCCTCGATGCGGCGGCGGTCGCCGCCGCCACGCCGCGGATCCTCGCCCGCTATCACATCGGCCGCGATCGCTCGCGGGCCGCGGGCTGAGCGAGACGTGGACGCCGTCGGCTCAGCCGCGGCGCGCCAGCGCCTCGCGGATCGTCCGCATCGCATCGGGCACCCGTTTGCCGGGGATGTTCACCCGCGTCGGCATGCCGCCACCGATGTCGAGCAGCGCCACGAAGTCGAGCCCGCTCTCGAAGTGGGCGGCGATGGTGGCGTTGCCGGCCTCGATGACGATCGAGACCGGCGCCAGGCGCTGGCCCATGAGCAGCAGCTCGGTCTTGTCGAACGGCGGCGTGCCCGAGGGAATCTCGAGCAGCGCGATGCCGTCCTCTACGAGGAACTTCGTCGCGAGCGTGCCGGCGACCTGCGCCATGCGACCGAAGTCGGCGGCCGCGTCGATGATGGTGTCGCGCTCGATGCCAGGCTGCAGCCCCGACGCCAGGTAGCTCACCACCCGCAGCTTGAGGGTCTCGTCGACCCAGTGGGCCCGCAGCGCGTGGTCGATGCGGTTGGCCTCGGCTGACGCCACGCCGATCCGCGTGTCGACCACACGCGCGTCGTCGTCGGCGCCGGGATAGGGCTCGACGCCGCCCTTGACCCACTTGGCGGCGGCATACAGGCCGTCGAGATCGAAGTGGCAGACGATCGTGTCCACGGGGCCGGTGTCGGCCACGAGCGCCGGCGTGATCATCTCGGGACACGCGCCGTGCTCGGCCTTGGTCGCGAGCACGAACCGCGCATCGCGGCGGTACTCGGCGTGTAGCGGGTGGTCGTGGTGATCGACCCAGCGCGCGAGCCTGGGCCCGAGCTGGGTGATGAAGGCGCCGGTGGTCTTCTCGAAGCCCTTGCCCAGCCCCACGGCGGCGAAGGCGATGTCGAGCACGACGACGCGGCCGGTCAGAGACGCGGCGCGGGGCAGCTTGCGCGGGCTCGCGAACACGAGCGTCGGCATGCCGCCCGGCACGCTCATGGCAGCTCCGCCCGGGCGGCCTGCAGCTCGCCCTTGGCGTGCTGATCACCGGCGGCGTCGGCGGCCTCGATGCCGCGCTCGTACACGGAGGCCGCCTCGTCGTTGCGACCCAGCTCGCGCAGCAGGTTGCCGTACATCAGGTAGCACGGCACGTACGCCGGGTGGCGAAGGGCGAGCTCGGCGAAGGCAGCGGCGGCGCCGGGATGCTCGCCGCGCTTGCGCAGCTCCATCGCCAGGCCGTACTGCGGGAACGGATCGCCCGGCGTGCGGACGGCGAGCTGCTGCAGCATCGCCAGGCGATCGGGCGCGCTCATGCGGCTCCCTTCTTCTTCGGCGGCGTCCACGTGCGCTCGTGCTCGGCGACGTACGCCTCGGCGTCCGTGGCCTCGATGCCGAGCGCCTCGAGGATCTTGGGCGTGCGGTCGAACACCGGCGTCTCTTGCAGGTGACCGACGAGCAGCAGGTAGACCGCGACATGGAACGCCGGGTACTTGCCGAGCAGCATGTCGGCGCCCTCGCGGAGCTGCTCGAGTGTGCGGGTCTCGCAGAAGTCCTCGTCGGTCTCGCCTTGCTTGTGGCTCACGCCCAGATGATCGAGGAAATCGACCAGCATCGAGCGATGGTGGCGCATCAGCCACTCGATGAGCAGCGCCAGCGCGAGCTGCTCGTTGCCGGCCGCGAACTCGGCGTCGAACCGCCGACGCCACGCCTTGAGACGGGCGGCGCGGGTGAACGCGGTCTCGGGCACGTTGGAGCCGACGCCGCCGGCCTTGAGGACCTGACGGACCTCCTTGCCGGAGAGTTCGCCGTAGAAACCATCGACCCGCTCGGGGCCGAGGTGCTTGCAGATCTCGATGGGCTTCATGGAATGCGCGACCTCGAAGAGGCGGAAGGGCGGCAGGCTAGCCCGCGGTTTCGGGCGGCGCAAGCCTGCCGTACGCCGCGATGTATGCGTCGTAGCGGGCGCGCAGCGAGGCGGTGACGGGGCCTTGCTGACCCGTGCCCACCGCGCGGCCGTCGAGGCGCGCCACCGGCATGATGCCGCGCACCGAGGAGGTCAGGAACACCTCGTCGGCACAGCGCAGCTCATCGGGCCACACCCGTGCGGTCTGCACCGGCAGCCCGAGTTCGGTCGCGAGCTCGCACACGATCTCGCGGGTGATGCCAGCGAGCAGGCCAGCTTGTAGATCGGGGGTCCGCAGCGCGCCATCGCGGACGAAGAACACGTTGCTCGTCGCGCCCTCGGCGATCTCACCGGCGGCGGTGCACATGATCGCATCGTCGCCACCTTCGGCGATCGCCTGGCGCAACGCGAGGATGCTGCCCAGATAGTTGCCGCTCTTGATCGCGGGGTCCATCAAGCCGCCGTGGGTCTTGGTGAGGCCGACGATGACGACCGCCAAGCCGCGGCGGTACGCGTCCTCGGTGGGTACCACCAGGGGCTGTACGATGATCACCAGGCTCGGATCCTCCGAGCGCCGCGGATCGAGCATGAGCGGCCCGACCCCGCGGGTGACGATCACGCGCACGTAGCTCTCGTCGTTGTCGGCGGCGCGGTGGGTCATCGAGATCGCGTCGCCGAGCACGGCGTCGTCCCACGGGATCCCCAGGCCGATGCCGGCGGCACTGCGATGCAGCCGCGCGAGGTGGCGGTCGAGTTCGACCGGCTGGCCGCCGGCGGTGCGCATCGTCTCGTAGACGCTGTCACCGTAGAGGAAGCCGCGGTCGAAGACGCTGATCCGCGCGTGCTCGGGGTCCACCGGCGCGCCGGTGCTCGACAGATAGATCTTGGTGCCCATCGTCGTGGCCTCGATCGCTCACTCGGGTCCGAGCAGCGTCGCACGGCCCGCCAGCGCTGACCAGGGCCTCAGGCCCACCGCGCTCAGGTCCGCAGCGCCCAGCGCAGCCGCCACACGGCGACGAACGCCTCGCGCACGATGCGGCCGGTCATCTTGGAGTGACCGCGGGTGCGCTCGCGGAAGGTGATCGGGACCTCGGCCACGCGGAAGCCCAGGGCGAGCGCGCGCGCGGTCATCTCGATCTGGAATCCGTAGCCCACCGTGAGCACCTCGTGCAGCGGCAGCGCGCGCAGCACCTCGGCGCGCCAGCACTTGAAACCGCCGGTCAGATCGCGGACGTCGACACCGAGCACGGCGCCGGCGTAGCGACTGCCACCTTGGCTGATCCATTGCCGACGCAGCGGCCAGTCCACCGTGCCGCCGCCCGGGGCCCAGCGCGAGCCGAGCGCGACGTCGGCACCGTCGCGGCACGCCTGGCGCAGCCGTGCGATCTGCCGCGGATCATGGGACAGATCGGCGTCCATCTGGATGACGTGCGTGACGCGATCTGGCCACGCGAGCACGTGGCGGAACGCGTCGATGTACGCCCGCCCGAGGCCCTGCTTGCCCGGGCGATGCAGCACGCGGACCCGGGGCTCCGCGGCGGCGAGCGCATCGGCGAGGGCGCCGGTCCCATCGGGGCTGGCGTCGTCGACCACGAGCACGCGGACATCCGGTTCGGCGGCGAGGATCTCGCGGATCACCGGCTCGAGGTTCTCCCGCTCGTCGTAGGTCGGGAGCACCACGACGGCGCGCTCGGGGGAACTCACGGGCCGTACCATACCCCCGCCGCCGGGCCATCGAGAACCGCGGGCGCTCGGCCGGCGTCGGCGCCACCGGCCACGACCACGCCGCGCGCGTGCGTCCGACCACGCGCCGAGGCATCGCTGCGTGAAGATCCGGGGCCGCAGCTTGCGCGCGACCCCGCGCGACTGTGCTAGTGTCCCCAACTCGCATCCTCGGAGCGGTAGTCGACCTTGCGGAAAATTCGCTGCCATTACGCGTCGTCCGAAGCCTACGTCCAGGCGCTCGAGCCCAGCGCCGAGCCCCATTCGCTGCAGGTCTTCTCCACGGATCCGTTCGAGCCCGGCGAGGAGGTCCTGCTTGAGGTCTACTTCGCGGGGCTGCCCGGCAAGATGATGGTGCGGGCGATCGGCAAGGAGTGGCACTCGGCGCGACCGCGGCTGCGGGTCCGCGCCGGTGGCGTGCTGCGCTGCACCGGCACCGAGTGGCGCAAGCTCGAGTTCCTCCGCGACGTCGGCACCGGCAGCATCGATCTCACCGCGCGCCGTCGCCACGTGCGGCTGCCGGTGATGGTCGAGGTGCGGTGGCGCCGGCAGAGCGGGAGCGATTTCGCGATCGCGGCGCTATCCGAGATCAGCGAGGGCGGCGCGCTGCTGCTCACCCGCACGCCACCTTTGCCTGGCGAAGAGGTCATCGTCGAGATCACACCGCCGGGCAGCGAGCGCCCGCTCGAGGTGCTCGCGGTGGTGCGCAACGCCAACAACCCCGATGGCGTGGGCCTCGAGTTCCTCGCCCGCGACATGGGCGGCGTGCACCGGCTGCGCGAGGTGATCCGCCGCCTCGTCGAGCAGTGACGGGCGAACTCGGCGTCAGCCGCCGGTGCTCGATCCCGAGGCCGAGCCGCCCGAGTCGGTGCCGGTGGTCTCCCCCGGCTCGTCGATCGTCGCCGGCGGCCCGCCGAGCGTCGGGACCTCGGCGCCGGTGATCTGCAGATCGACGTACACGACCTCGCCCGGGTTGCCGGTGAGAAACAGCGCGGTCTGGAAATCGCCATAGGCCGCACCGACGCCGAACGACGCGTTGGCCAGGCCGTCGAGCCCGCTCAGGATCTCCTCGGTCTCGACCATCGCTCCGAGCTCGTCCATGAACACGCGGATGAGCCGACCGGGTGCGCCGTTGCCCTCGTCGACGACGTAGAGGTTGCCGCACACGTCCTGCGCGAGGCCATCGGCGGCGCCGCCGAGGGCAGCGACCGGCGCCGGGGTGCCGGGCGTGCCGTCCTCGCCCAGCGGGAGGCGCCACACCTCGCCGCTGTCGTAGCTGACGTAGAAGACCACGCGGCGGATGCGGTCGAAGTACACGCCGTTGACCGCGGTGAGCGTGCCGAGCTCGACCGGTGCCGGCGGCTGGGAATCGAGATCGAGGCGGAAGATGCGGGCGTCGGCGAACGCAGTGAAATAGACGGTGCTGTCGGTGTCGATGAAGACGCCGTTGGGCAGGCCGATCTCCTCGACCAGCGTGCGCCGACTGCCATCGGGCGCCATCGCGATGAGCTCGTTGTCGGTGCGCTGCGCCATGACCAGCTCGCCGCCGGGCGCGTAGCGCAGGCCCAGGGTCGAGCCGGTGAAATTCGGCGAGTCGGCCAGCTCGCTCACGACCATGCCCGGATCGTTCTCGGTGCCCAAGGTGCCGCCGGTGACGTCGAGTCGCGCGAGCACCGGGCCGTTTCTGGCGATGAAGCCGCCGTGACCATCGGCCGCCATGTCCTCGGCGCCGGCGTCGACCCCGTCGATCTCGCCGGACTCGAACAGGTTCCCAAGGCTCACCGGCGTGTACGGCCCACGGAACAACGTGTCGCACTCGGGCGGATACAGCGGCGTATCGCCGGTGGCGCTGGGGTCGACCGTCACCATCGACGGATCGTCGGTCGTGGGCTCGAGGGTGTCCCCCGACGTGTCCGACGCGAGCGTGTCGTTGGTGGCGCCGATGCGCTCGTCCATCAGGCCGTAGAAAAGTGACACTTCGTTGTCGATGCACTGCACGTGGCGGGTGCCGGCATCGACGCGACAGCCGTCGAGCGACACCCAGCGGCCCTTGCCGGCGGTGAAATCACGGGCGGAGATGTGGCCGACGTTGGCGTCTCCGAGATCGTCCGGCAGCGCGCCCCGGTAGCTGACCACGGCGTCGAAGTTGAGCCGCAGCCCCGGCTCGACCCGGTAGGCGGCGCCGAAGATCTCGGGCGGCGCATCGGTGGGGCTCACGCAGAACTCGCGATCCTCGTCGAGCGCCTCGGGCTGGATCGCGATCGACAGTACGGTGTCGTACGACTGCAGCAGCCCGCCTGTGCGACCGAGGGTGGTGCACACGGTGCGGTCGTCCTTGCTGCAGGCGCCCGCGACGAGCGCAACCAAGACGGGCGGAACGAGCATGCGGTGCGATCGCGTCATGCGAGGGAGCCGCGGTCAGCGTACCCGATCGCGCGGCCGACGGTTCACCGCAGCGGCACGAAGGGCGCCATCGACGGGCCGCAGCGATGGCGCGTCATCACCTCGAGGGTCGCATCGGCACCGAGCGCTACCTCGGTCCGGCGGTGGCGCGGCGCCCGGATGCGGCGATCGTTCCAGGGTCCGCCGGCGATGGTCCAGGCGACGCGCACGGCGCCGCCGCGCTCGGGAGCCCGCGCGCACTCGCCGGGCAGCACCGACTCACCACCGATGTCGAACTCGACCGCGCGGTCGGGGCTGGCCTGCACGCAGATCACGGCGGCCGACGCCGCGTCGCACACCCGCGCGGTGTCCCGCTCCCAGCCCGCCCTCGGCGCGCACGCGACCGCCAGCAGAGCGCCGAGCGTCAGCGCAGCGCACCGCGACGCCCGTCGCGGCCGTGCGCAACTGGGCGGCGCGGCAGGGCGCGCGCAGGCGTGGCAGACTGACCGCGGATGCGTGCACGTCGTCGCAATCACGGCCGCAGTGTCCCGGCCGCCGAGCTCGCCGACAAGGCGCTGCGGTCGATCGTGCCCGCCGACCGCCTGCGCCTGGTGCGGGTGCAGATCGCCTGGGCCGACGCCCTGCCCGCCCGGTTGCTCCGCGTCGCCGCGCCCGTGGGGATCGACGACGGCACGCTGGTCGTGCACGTCGCCGACAACCAGTGGCTGCACGAGCTGCAGTACCTCCGCAGTGATCTGCTCGACCGGATCCGCGACGCGATCCCCGATGGCGGCGTCACCCAGCTCCGGCTGCGCGTGGGCCTGGTGCCCGAGCCACCGCTGCGCGAGAGCCCCCCGCCACCGCCGCTGCGGCCCGTGCTGTCGCTGCAGCCCGATGGGATCACGGTCGACGCGATCGCGTCGATCCCCGACGATGCGCTGCGGGATGTGATCGCGACCGCGAGACAGGCGCTCACGCGCTTGGGTCGCGACGCGTGAGTGCGGGCTGCCGCGAGGTCTAGGGTTTGCTGCGCGACGGCAGCAGCGATGGGACCACGGCGATCCCGAGCGTCACCACCGTGACGAGCTCTTCGTGGGCGTCGATCCACGCCTTCGCGCGGGTGACCAGCGCCTCGACGGCGGGGAGCGTCAGTGCGATGTCGAAGCCGATGCCGATCCCCGCGAGCACGCCGCCGAGCACGAGGACACCCAGGACGACGGGCGCGCCGCGGAGCAGTCGCGCGATCGGGCCCAGCACCGGGAGCAGCACGCCGGGCGCCGACATCATGCCGATGCCCGCGAAGCCGATCGTGAACACGAAGAACCACAGCGCGTTGGTGAGAAACGGTCCGTTCGCGGGGAAGCTGGGGTCGACGGGGCCGAGCGAGATGTCGAGCACCTGGGCGATCACGGTGGTCGCGAACGACAGCCCCAGTGCGAGGGCGAGCTTGGGCGCGAACGCGACGCGCATCCACAACGGGCCGACGCCGCCGCGCGGCAGGTGGGCCTCGGCTGCGGCGGCGCCTCCGATGGCGAACCCTGCGATCGCGAACACGGCGGAGGCCGCGGCCGTGGGCAGCTTCGATGCGAAAGGCGGGAACCGGGCGGCGATGCATGCCGCGGCAAGCAGCGCGCACACCAAGGCGAGGGCGACCGCGACGGCCGTGCTCGGCACACCGCCAACTTGGACGACGGGAGCTCGGAGGGAGCGGCGGGGCTCGTTCGTTGGTGGCGGTGCCATGGATGCGGCGGCTACAGCAAGGGCCGTGCCGGGTGGCGCAGAGCTGCGATGGCTGCACCCGTCGCGCGCAGTGGCCGGCCTGTGCTCAGCACGGGCAGCCCTACTGCGCGCAGCGTGCCCGAGTCGGGCGGCTGCACCCGTGGAGCGGCGGTGTGCGATCCAACGGCCAGTAGTCCGCGCATTGCACGCGAACGACGTCGGGCGACTCGATGATGTCACCCAACGCGGTGCCCGTGCTCAGCAACAGGGTGCGTGTGTAGTTGTCGTTCGGGTCGTACGTGAACACGTCGCCCGAGTAGTCGATCGCCCAGTACAGCTCGCCGATCGGCTCGGAGGCGATTCGACGCGGGTATCCGCCTGGGGCGTGGGTCGTGGTCGAGAGATGTTGGGTCTCAGCGACCCTTCGCCGGCGACGAAGGCAGCTTCGCAGATGACCGTGGCGGGGTCTGGGGCCGCAGCGTCGGCAGCTTGGCGCTGGGGCGAGCCGGGGTGACGCCGCGGCCGCCCGGCAGCTTGCGGATCACCTCGGGGACCTGCTCGCCGGTGTCGGGCGGCGAGTAGTTGACGCAACGCTTGTCCGTGTGGTGGCACAAAAAGCGGATGTGCATGTGGATCGTGTGCCCGCGCTCGTGGCCGATCACCGCGAAGTAGCGAAGGGCCGCGGCCGCGCCGACGTCGGCCTGCGCGGCGGTGCGCAACCAGTTCTGCTGGGTGCGGTTGAGGAAGATCCACCCGACCCCTCCGCCGTCGATGAACGCCTTGACGAGCGACCAGTTCCGCCCGGCGTCGAAGCTGTCGCCGGACGCGGCGGCAATCAGGCGGACGTCGATGTCGCGACCGGTCTGGTGGGATTGATGGCCGGAGATCGGCCCGCCACGTCGCGCCGACAGATCGCCGATCTGGATGGGCTCGCCGTCGGGATACAGCGCCGCATAGGTGTCCAACGCCGCAGTGATCGCGGCGATGGTCTCGCCGGTGGCGAACGCACGGCTGCGATCCGCCGGGAGCGTCCACGCGCGGGCTTCGGGGAGCGGGACGCCGCCGACGAGACGGCCGTCGTTCGGAGGACCCACCGATTCGCTCGCCGCGAGCGAGCCTGCGTGCACCATCACTTCGGTCCCCGCGGCGAGGCGCTGGTCGGCCGGCAGCTCGGGGTTGAACGCGGCGAGCGTCGCCCGCGGGATCGACCACGCGCGTTCGAGCTCGTCCAGCGTCGCCGGGGTCGCGATGGTCCACACCATCGCCTCGGGCGATCGCCCGGGGCGTGTCTCGCCGTCACGTTCGGGTGCCGCGGCGTCGGGGCTGTCTGCGCTGGGCTCGGCGTTGGTCCTCGGTTCTCCCGCGGCGTGCGCGGACGCGGACGCCCCGGCTACCGCAGGTGCGTCGTCGTCGTCGTCGTCGACGACGACGAACGCGGCCGCGACTGCGGACACGGCGGCGAGCAGCAGCCCCACGGCAAGCCACGCGCCCACGGGCGTGCGTGCACGTCGTGGGCGGCGTGGGGGCGGGATCGGGGCCGAGGGCCGGCCCGAGCCCCATGCCCACCCCGAGGACGCCGGGGGCGAATTGGTGCGCTGCACGGTGGACTGCGTCGAGCGTAGCGTGGACGAAGCGGACACGCGGCGGATGCAGCGACTCGAGCGATCGCCCGGGCGCGGAGGCCATCATCGCGTACAACCGCCGGGACTTCGCCGGCGTCGCGCCGCTTGGCTGCTGTGCTCGTTCGGGGCCATCGCTGTGGGCTCGTGGCGTAGGCTCGGGATGCGGCGCATCGAGTCGGTCCACCAGTCGGTGAGCGCGGGCTTGATGACGCGCTCGCCGCCAGTGGTGGGGTGTAGGGAGCGGATCTTCGGCGATCGCAGTGTTCTCGGCGGCGGACATGGGCGGGCAGTCTCGCTAGGCTGCGGCTGGTCGTGGCCTCGATTTTGTGTCGGCGCCGTGGACGCTGTACGCTGGCCGGATGCCTACCCGCCGCCTTGCCTTCGCACTCACCCTTCCGCTCACCCTCGGCGCCTGTGGCGATGACGGTGGCCCCAGCGCCGACACCGACGCGTCCACCGGCACCACCGACGCCTCGATGTCGGCGACGATGAGCGCGACCAACCCGACGATGACCGACGCCTCGGCGACGCTCGACCCCGACTCGACGGGGGACGATCCGGCGACGACCGAGCCCGGGACGACGACGGATGAGCCCGGCACGACGACGGACGCGCCCGGCACCACGACGGATGACACGGGTACCGACGACACGGGCACCGCTGACACGGGCAGCAGCGGCGAGAGCGGTGGCGCCCTGGAGATCTGCCTCGGGATGATCGACGAGGGCGACGCGTGCGGCGAGTGTGCGTGCAACGAGTGCCTCCCGGAGCTATCGGCGTGCGAGGACGACGAGGGGTGCACGGCGATCCGCATGTGCGCGCAGGAGGCGATGTGCTCGGGTTTGGGTTGTCTGCGCCCTTGCGGAGACGTCATCGACGCCAACGGCGGCATCATCGGCATGTCGGCGGCGATTGCCCAAGCCCTCGGCGGCTGCATCGACATGTCCTGCGACGCCTGCTGAGGCGGACGTAGGTGAAACCACCCCAGACAGTCGCTGCCTGGGCGCCGACGCGGCTCCTCGCTGCTCTTCGGCCGGCGCGAACCAGATGACGTCACGCTCGAGCCCGACAGGCCTGCCGTCGGTGAGCATGGTTGGTCGCTCGTGCCGCGCATCGCTTCGGTCGTCGAGAACGTCTACTCCGCGACGAACTCCAGCAACTCCGCCATGTACGGCACACACCGGAAGTCGCGGATGAGCGCCGCCCGCCCGCCCGCCCTCGCTCTCGGTCAAGATGATGGACTCGGGCGATTCGGCGCCGCTGCGGAACACCCCGAGGGCCTCGCGGTCCTCGCAACGTCTGTCGCTCACCGCCCCGTCGCCGCGCGCAGCTCACCGACCGCGCGCCCGAGCGCCGCGACCCCGGAATGCGCCGCCTCGACGAGCGCGCTGCCGACCACCACACCGTCGGCGATCGCCGCCATGCGGCGGACGTCGTCGCCCGTGCGCACGCCGAAGCCCGCCGCCACCGGCAGCGTGGTCTCCCCGCGCAGCGCACCCATCTGATCGCGCAGCGCGTCCTCGTCAGCGCCCTGCAGCGCGGAGCCGGTGACGCCGCGCAGGGTGATCGCGTAGACGAAGCCGGTCGCCGCGGCGCAGATCAGCCGGCGGCGCGCGGAGGTGGTGGTGGGCGCCGTCAGCCCGATCCAGTCGACGCCAGCAGCGACCCACGGGTCCCGCAACGACGCGGCGTGCTCCGGCGGTAGATCGACGACGAGCGCACCGTCGAGCCCGGCCGCGCGCGAGCGGGCGACCAGGTCCAACTCGGCGTCGGCGAGGCGCAGCAGGGGGTTGGCGTAGCCGAACAGCACCACCGGCACGTCGGTGTGCACACGGAGATCCCCGAGCAGATCGAGGACACCCGCCGCGGTGGCGCCCGCCGCCAACGCGCGCACCATCGCGGCTTGGATCACTGTGCCGTCCGCCGAAGGATCCGAGAACGGCACGCCGAGCTCGACGATGTCGGCGCCGGCGTCGACGGCCGCACGCACGCAGGCGAGCGAGTGGTCGCGTCCGCCATCGAACGCAGTGAGGTAGACGACCAGCGCCGCGCGGCGCTCGGCGGCCGCGCGGGCGAAGGCGGCAGCGATGCGGCCGTGCTCGTGGGGTTCAGGCACGGCGGTCACGTCGTCCCCTCGGCGCCTTGCAGACGCGCCGCGATGGTGAGCATGTCCTTGTCGCCACGGCCCGAAATATTGACGACGACATCGTGGGTGACACCGGGGCGCTCGGTCTGCAGCAGCGCCAGGATCTCGGGAAGCGCCGCGATCGCGTGGGCGGTCTCGAGGGCCGGGATGATGCCCTCGGTGCGCGAGAGCAGCGACACGCCGCGCAGCGCCCCGTCGTCGTCGACCGGGAGGTAGCGGGCGCGCCCCGACGTGTACAGGTGCGCGTGCTCGGGACCGACGCCCGGATAGTCGAGACCCGCGGAGATCGAGTGGGCCTCGAGGAGCTGACCGTCGTCGTCCTGCAGCACCAGCGAGCGCATGCCGTGGTACACGCCCTCGCGGCCGCGCCCCATCGTCGCCGCATGACGGCCCGCGAGCCCCTCGCCCGCCGCCTCGACCCCGAACAGCGCCACCTCGGGCGCGTCGATGAAGTCCGCGAAGATGCCCATCGCGTTGCTGCCACCGCCGACGCAGGCCACCACCGCGTCGGGGAGCCGACCGACGGCGGCATGCAGCTGCGCCCGCGCCTCGCGACCGATCACCCGCTGCAGCTCCCGCACGATCGTCGGATACGGATCGGGCCCCATCACCGAGCCGATGACGTAGTGGGTGTCCTGCGGATGCGCCACCCAGTCGCGCATCGCCTCGTTGATCGCGTCCTTGAGCGTCGCCGAACCGGCGGTCACCGCGATCACCTCGGCACCCAGCAGACGCATGCGCAGCACGTTGAGCTGCTGGCGCTCCACGTCGACGGCGCCCATGTAGACCACGCACGGCAGGCCGAAGTATGCGCACACCGTCGCCGTCGCGACCCCGTGCTGACCAGCGCCGGTCTCGGCGATGATGCGGGTCTTGCCCATGCGCCGCGCAAGCAGCACCTGGCCGACGCAGTTGTTGATCTTGTGCGATCCCGTGTGGTTGAGATCCTCGCGCTTGAGCCACAGCCGCGCGCCGGTGCCGAGCGCCGCGGCCAGGCGGTGCGCGGGCGACAGCGGCGACGGCCGGCCCGCCCACTGGGACAAGATGGTGTCGAGCTCGAGACCGAAGGCCGGATCGGCGCGGGCCTCGGTCCACGCCTGCGCGAGGGCACAGACCGCGGGCATCAGGGTCTCCGCGACATAGCGGCCGCCGAAGCGGCCGAACATGCCCGGCGTGGCGTCAGGGTTTGGCGCGCTCACGGGGGGAACGTAGCGCAGATCGTCCGCAACGCGACGACGCGCGCGGTGGACTTGTGGCCGGGTGTCCCGTCCTCGGCGCCACTCGCGACGTCGATCCCCGCGGGGCCGACCTGCGCGATCGCGGCGGCGGCGTTGTCCGGCCCGAGTCCGCCCGCGAGCCACACCTGGGCCGGCGCGAGCGCGGCCCGGGCGGCGGCCGCCCACGCCCAGTCGTGGACGACGCCGCGGCCCCCGAAGCCCGCCACCGCGGCGTCGAGCAGGATCCACGTCGGCGCCGGCTCGGGCACCCGCAGCGTCGCCAGCTCCGGGGTTCCGCGGACGACCCAGACCCACGGCAACGTCAGGCCCGGATACGCGGCGGCGGTGCGGTCGCCGTGGAGCTGCACCGCGTCGAGCCCAAGGGTCTCGGCGATCGTCTGCAGCGTCGCCGGATCGGGATCGACGACGACGCCGATCCGCAGCGGCCCCGGCCGCGGCACCCGAGCCACGAGGGCGGCGGCCGCGTCGAGGGAAAGCGCGCGCGACGATCCGGGCCACAGATTGAAGCCCAGCGCATCGACGCCCAACGTGACGCAGGCGTCGACATCGGCGGCCCGCGTGACGCCGCAGATCTTGAGGCGCACGGGGGCGCTCACCGCACCTGCTCGAGCCATTCGCCCAGCGTCGCCGCCGGATCCTCGGCCGACATCAGCGCCGATCCGATGAGCACTGCGTCGACGCCGGCGTCGAGCAGCCGCGCCAGATCGTCCGGCCCGTTGACGCCGCTCTCGGCGACGTACGAGAAGCCCGCGGGCACGCGGCGGCGCAGGTCGATCGCCCGCTGTAGATCCACCGTGAACGTCCGCAAATCGCGGGCGTTGCCGCCGATGATCCGGGCGCCGGCCGACAGCGCCCGATCGACCTCGTGTGCGTCGTGGGTCTCGCACAGCACCTGCATGCCGATGCTGTGGGCAAAGTCGAGCAGCGGCCGCAGCTGCGGCGGCGGCAGGGCGGCGACGATGAGCAGCACCGCGGCGGCGCCGGCCCGGCGCGCGTCGAGGATCTGCCGGCGGTCGAGCACGAAGTCCTTGCACAACACCGGCACCGAGACCGCAAGGGCGGCGCGACGCACGTCGTCCATGCTGCCACCGAAGTGGCTGTCGGCCAGTACGCTCACACAGACGGCGCCGGCGGCCTGGTACCCGGCGACCGTCGCGACCACGTCGGCGTCTTCGCGGATGGCCCCGAGCGAGGGTGAGCTGCGCTTGAACTCGGCGATGACGCGGGCGCGGCCCGGGCCCCGCAGCGCCGCGGCGAAATCACGACACGGACCCAGCGCGTCGAGCTCGGCGCCGAGCTGCGCGTCGGTCCAGTTGCCCCGGTCGTGGCGCGCGCTGGACAGGGCGGCACGCTTGGCCGCGAGGATCCGATCGAGGTAGGTGGTGGCTTCGGTCATGGCACGCAGGCCCGTGCGGTGGGAGCGACGGCGATTCGAATCGCGGAGAACGGGGAGTTGGATCCACCGCGGAGCGAAGGCTGTAGGGCCTAATGCATAGCAGGACCGGGACCCCTCGCAGGGGGTTTTCGGCGCGAGCGGCAAGGCGATCATGCCGAGGGGCCGTGCGGGCGCTGAGGTGTGATCAGGCCCCGGACTCGGGCGCCGAATCGTGGCTGCGCGACACCAGATCCGCCAGCCGCGAGCGGGCGCGTCCGTCGTCGAGCACCGCGCCGATCGCCGCGGCGTGCCCGGGGAGATCCGCCCAGTCACCGTCGCCAGCGGCGAGCAGCGCGAGCGCGCCCGACCACTGCACGGCGGTGCGGTACGCCCCCGGTGCCCCGTCGAAGAGCTGAAGCAGCGCGTGGGCGTTGCCCAGGGGGTGGTCGTCGACGAGTTCGGCGATCGGCACCGTCGGCAGGCCGGCGTCGGCGGGGCCCACGACGTGCCGGCTCAGGGCGCCGCGGTGCCACTGCCACACCAACGTCTCGCCCTCGGTGCTCGCGTCGTCGATCCCCGGCGGCGCGTCGGCGTCCGCAGTGACGCCGGCGAAGAAACCATGCACCACGAGCGCGCGGGTGCTGCCGAGCTCGCCCAGCGCGGCGGCGAGATCGCGGCAGCGCGCCGGATCGTAGACGCCCAGCAGCTGACGGGTGGCCCCCGCCGGATTGCACAGTGGGCCGAGCAGGTTGAACAGCGTGCGAAAGCCGAGCTGCCGCCGCGGACCGGCGGCGTGGCGCATCGCCGGGTGCAGCGCGGGCGCGAACAGGAACGCGAGGCCGAGCTCGTCGAGCATCGCCGCGGACACCTCGGGCGGCGTCTGTAGCGACACGCCGAGGCGTTCGAGCACGTCGGCGCTGCCGCTGCTGCTGCTCGCGGCCCGGTTGCCATGCTTCGCCACGGGCACGCCACACGCCGACACGGCGATCGCCACCGCTGTGGAGACGTTGACCCGCGCCACACCGCTACCGCCGGTGCCGCAGGTGTCGAGCAGCTCGCGCCTCGTGCTGCGCACGGGCACGACCGCCTCGCGCAGCGCCCGGGCGGCGCCGACGATCTCGTCGACGCACTCGCCCTTGGCGGCGAGTCCCATCAGCAGCGCGCCGATCTGCGCCGCGTCGCATCGTTCCTCCATGATCGCGCGCATCACCGCGGCCATCGTGGTCGCGTCGAGGTCTTCGCGCCGACGCAGGCGGGCCAGGGCCTCGCGAACGACGTCACTCATCGCGCGGCCCCGAGCGCCAAGAAGGCCCGCAGCAGATCGTGGCCGTGCTCGCTCAGGATCGACTCGGGGTGGAACTGCACGCCGTGGCACGGATGCTCGGCGTGGCGCACGGCCATCAGCTCGCCCTCGGCCGTGCGCGCGTTGGCGACCAGCGACGACGGCAGCGTGGCCTCGTCGACGATGAGGCTGTGGTAGCGCGTGGCCGCGAACGGGCTCGGCAGTCCGGCGAACAGACCGGTGCCATCGTGCACGATCGGCGAGGTCTTGCCGTGCATGATCCGCGACGCGCGGCCGACGTGGGCGCCCAGCACCTCGCACAGCGTCTGGTGGCCCAGGCACACCCCGAGCAGCGGCACCGCGCCGCTATCGGCCAGGTGCGCGCACAACCCCCGGCACACGCCGCTGCTCGCCGGCGTGCCCGGGCCCGGCGACAACACCACGTGGGTCGGATGGCGGGCCAACACGCCGTGCACGTCCACGGCGTCGTTGCGCAGCACCTCGACCTCAGCCCCGAGCTCGAGCAGGTACTGCACGAGGTTGAAGGTGAACGAGTCGTAGTTGTCGATCATCACCACGCGCGCGGTCATGGCAGCGCCCCCTCGTCCCGCGCGCCGCGGGCCATCGCCACCGCCCGCAGCACCGCGCTGGCCTTGGCGTGGCACTCGGCGTCCTCGGCCTCGGGCACCGAGTCGAACACGATGCCGGCGCCCGCCTGCACGCGCAGGGTGTCGCCCCGGGCGACCAGCGAGCGGATGCAGATGGCGAAGTCGGCACCGCCGTCGTAGCCGAGGTAGCCGACCGCGCCGCCATACCAGCCGCGCGGTGCGGGCTCGAGCGCGTCGATGAGCTCGAGCGCGCGGATCTTGGGCGCGCCCGACAGCGTACCGGCCGGGAACGCGGCGAGCAGCGCATCGAGGGCGCTGGCACCCTCGCGCAGGCGGGCGCGAACCTCGGAGCACAGGTGCATCACCCGGCTGTAGCGCTCGACGACGAACGACTCGTGCACGCGCACGCTGCCGCCCGCGGCGATGCGCCCGAGATCGTTGCGGCCGAGATCGATCAGCATCAGGTGCTCGGCGCGTTCTTTGGGGCACGCGAGCAGCTCGCGCTCGAGCGCAGCGTCCTCGGCTTCGTCGGCGCCGCGCGGCCGGGTGCCGGCGATGGGACGCAGGGTGACGGTGCGATCGCGATCGACCCGCACCAGCACCTCGGGCGACGCGCCGACCAAGGTCGCCGCGGGCGTCTGCACCGCGTACATGTACGGCGCGGGGTTGGTGGCCCGCAGCACGCGGTACACGTCCAGCGGATCGAGGCCATCGCGGGGCTGGGCGTAGGCCTGCGAGAGCACGACCTGGAACACGTCGCCGCTGCGGATGTGCTCCTTCGCCGTCGCCATCGCGTCGAGGTGTCGCTGCCGCGTCCACGGTGGCGCCGGCGTCGTCGACACCGCGACGTCCGGTGGCAACGCCATGCGATCGAGGCCCGGGCCGGCATCGAGCGCGCGCACCAGGGCCGCGATCCGCGAGGCCGCGGCCTCGCGCGAGGCTGCCACGCCACCGTCGACCGCGGGGATCGCCGCGGCCACCACGAACCGCCGCTGCGTCAGGGCGTCGAAGGCGATCACGAGGTCGGTCGCGACGATGTCGATGACCGGGGGTACATCGACGCCCGCGTGGTGCGGCGGCGCCGGCAGGTGCTCGATCGCGCGGACGACGTCGTGGCCCCACACCCCGACCAGACCGCCCCAAAACGGCGGCAGACCGTCGATGGGCTCGGCGCGCATGGCCGCCATCCAAGCGCGCACCAGGGCGATCGCTTCGCCGCGCCGGGGCAGCGCCCCGTGGGCGCGCGCGCCGTCATCGACGCGGATCTCGAGGCCGTCCGCCCTGACGCTGCCGACCAGGCGCGCGCGGCCGCCGACGCCGACGAAGCTGTAGCGCGCCCAGCGTTCGCCACCGGTCACGCTCTCGAACAAAAATGCCGAGGTGGCCTGCGTGCGGGCCCGCGCGAAGCACGTCAGGGGCGTGTCGGCGTCGGCGATCCATTCGCACCACACGGGGACCACCGGGGCGCGGTCGGCGAGCAGCCGGAACCGCTCGGGGTCGGGGTGGACACGCACGCGGCGAGCATAGTCTACACTCGTCGCCGATGAACGAGGCCCGACGCGATCCCCCGCTTTCCGAAGCCGACCCCGATCTGTGGCAGCTCATCCGCGCTGAGGACAGGCGCCAGCGCGAGAGCCTCCGGCTCATCGCCTCGGAGAACTACGTCTCCCGCGCGGTGCTCGAGGCCAGCGCCACCACGCTCACCAACAAGTACGCCGAGGGCTATCCCGGTCGCCGCTACTACGAGGGGATGGACTTCGTCGATCCGATCGAGAATCTCGCGATCGACCGCGCCAAGGCGCTGTTCGGGGCCGAGCACGCCAACGTGCAGCCCTACAGTGGGTCGCCGGCGAACCTCGCGGTCTTGCTCGCGCTGTGCAAGCCGGGCGACACCACGATGGGCCTCGCGCTGCCGGCGGGCGGCCACCTCACGCACGGCTGGAAGGTGTCGGCCACCGGCATCTACTACAAGTCGGTGCAGTACGGCGTGCGCCGCGACGACCACCGCATCGACATGGACGAGGTCCGCAGCCTCGCCCGCGAGCACCGACCCAAGCTCATCTGGGTCGGCCACTCGGCGTACCCGCGCATCCTCGATTTCCCGGCCTTCGCCGCGATCGCGGAGGAGGTCGGCGCCCACCTCGTCGCCGACATCGCCCACGTCGCGGGCCTCGTCGTCGGCGGCGCGCACCCGAGCCCGGTGCCGCACTGCGCCGCCGTCACGACCACCACGCACAAGACCCAGCGGGGGCCGCGAGGCGGGCTTATTTTGTGCCGGTCCGAGCACGCGGCCGCGATCGACAAGGCGGTGTTCCCGGGGCTGCAAGGCGGGCCGCACAACCACACCACCGCCGCCAAGGCGGTCGCGTTCGGCGAGGCGGCCACGCCCGCGTTCGCGGCCTACGCCCACCAGATCGTCGCCAACGCCCAAGCCCTGGCGCAGGCGCTGCTCGCCCGCGGCTACACCCTGGTCTCGGGCGGCACGGACAATCACCTGTTGCTGGTCGATCTGAGCCCCCGCGGCATCTCGGGGCGCGTCGCCGCCATCGCGCTGGGTCGCTGCGGCATCGAGCTCAACGGCAACGCGATCCCGTTCGACACGCGCAAGCCGTTCGATCCCTCGGGCATCCGCATCGGGCTGGCGTCGCTCACCTCGCGCGGCCTCGACGTCGGACACATGGCCACGGTGGCGGCGCTCATCGACGACGGCATCACCGCCGCGACCGATGCCGGCGGCGAGCCCGACCAGGCGGTCTGCGACAGGCTGCGCGGCCGGGTTCGCGAGTTCCTGGCGCCGATGCCCGCGCCGGGGCTGTGATGGGTGCGGGCGCGGGACGAAGCAGGGGTCGCCGTGCCGGTCGGGCAGCGGCCGCCGCGATCGTGCTCGGGCTCGTCGGCTGTCCCGATCCCGGCGCGCCCGAGGACGCGCCGGCAAAGCCGCCCGAGGCCGCCGAGACCGTCGAGTTCCGTGCCAAGGCCCACCTCGAGGCCCACGCCCGCCTGCTGCCCCTGGCCCGGCGCGCGCTCGAGCTCGCCGACCCCCTCGCCGACGCGACGATCCTCGGCACGCCACCGCAGCCCCGCCCGTTCTCGGTGGGCGGGCGGGCGGCGCTGCGCAAGGCGGTCGAGGCGGCGTGGATCGAGGCGGCCGACATCCGCGCGGAGTTCCTGGCCCCCGAGGCGGCGCTGCTGCTGCGGGCGGCCCGGTTCGCGCTCTCGCGGCTGCGCGACGGGCAGCAGCGCCGGCCGTCGACGCGGACCGATCCTGCGGTCGGGCCCGCCGCCATTGCGGCGCTCGTCGACGAGCTGATCTACCGCGGACCGGACTGCGAGGGCTGCAACGACGCCCTTGCCGCCGCCGCCCCCGAGCTCGACGCCGCGCTCGCCGATCTGGGCGCGACGACGCCGGCGCGGGCCCGGGCCGCGGCCGCGGATTGCACCGCGATCCGCGAGCGACTCGCCACCTGGCGCGGGGCCCATGGCAAGCGCACGACGACGACCGGTGCGCAGCTCCTCGACGAAGCCCTCGCACGCGCCGAGGCGCGGCTGCTCGCGATTGCGGCCGCGCTCGCGCAGGCCGCCGTTGCCACCGAGCTCGGACAGTTGCGGGCAGCGCGGACGCCGACCGACGCGCTGCGGCTGCCCGATCGCCTCGGCGCCGACGGACTGCGCCGCCATCTCGACGTGCACGAGGCCGAGACCCGCCCCGCCGCGGACCTGTTCGCCGCGTTGGCGGTTGCGGCGACCCAACTCGGCGGCCTCATCCCACCGGCCAAACCCGTGCCCGCACTGCCGGCGTCGACGCCCCGCGGCCGCCGCAGACTCGCGGACGCGGCCGCGGGTGCGCGCCCGGTGGATGCCGCGCGTTGCGCCGCGGCGTGGGCTCCCCTGGCGACGTTCGCCGCGACCCAACCCGTGCTCACCGCGGCGTTCGATTGCGGCCGCGATCGCCTCCGGCTGCCGGCGGTGGCCGACGACGACGCCCTGCTCCGCGCCCTCGTCATCGGCGGCATCGTCGAGCCGACCCGCCGCGCGACGCGGGCGCAGACCGAGCCGACCCTCGCCCGGGTGAGCGGCGACATCGCCCCCACCGCGCACCGCCACCTCCTCTCCCTCGCGATCTTGTCGGGCACCAAGCAGACCGCCGCGCGCACCGAGGCGGCCCGGGCCGCGCGCGCCGACGTGTGCACCGCCATGGTCGCCCTGTGGACCCACGGCGAGCTCGGCGACGACGCGACCTTGCGCGAGCGCATGGCGGCGCCCTGTCCGGGCTTCGCCGTTGGCGCAGGGATCGACGCCGTCCTCGCCCGCCCCGAGGCATCGCTCGCCGGCCTGGGCCTGGATCTGCTGACGCTCGGTCCCGCCGACGCCGTTGCCCTCGAGCGCGGCTGGTGGCTCCCGCTCGGGCTCGTGGCACCGGCGGCGCGGCCCGGCCCCGTGGACGCCGACACCCCGGTGGCGGTGCGCACCGAGGAACTCCGTGAAGGCGGCGACGCCGCGCGGGACAATGACACCGGCGCGGTGCCCCCGTGACGACCGCGACGCCGCTGCCCGAGCTGCCCGACGCCGTGCGCACCCGGCTGGCCGCCGGCGAGCACACCGAGGTCGCCGCCGAGCTCGAGGCCAGAGGCGAGCACGCCCGGGCCGCGGTGGTGCGCGAGCAGATCTGGGACTTCGCGGGGGCCCACACCGCGTGGCGCCGGGCCGGTGATCCGATCCGCGCGCTGCGGGCCGCGCTCGAGGCCGGCGCCGCGGCGATCATCGACGATGCCGTCGCAGCGTTCGCGGCGATCGACGATCCCGGCGCGCTCGCGGAGGCCGCGGCGCTGCTCACCGCACGGCGCCGCCACCACGACGCCGCAATGCTGATCGCCCGCTTCGATCCCGCGCCCCACGCCCGCGCTGCGGCCCTGCTGCGGGCGGGCGATCGGACCGGGGCCGCGCGGGTCTTGGCCGCCGCGGGCGAGACCCTCGCGGCGCTGCAGGCCCTCGGCGAGATCGGCGACGGCACCACCGCCGGCGGCGCCCATGCCCTGGCTGCGCAGTTCAGCTGGGATCTAGGCGATGCCGAGGCCGCCGCGCGTCACGCCCAGCGGGCCTGGCGGGCCGGGGTCGACGCACCCGAGCTGCGGGCGCTGCTCGCCCGGGCCCTCGCTGCCCTCGGCCACGATCTCGCCGCCGAGATCGTGCTGCCGCAGCGCGCCCGCGACAGCGATGCCGTGCCCGGACGATTCCGCGTGACCGGCGTGCACGCCGGTGGCCTCGGCGGTGCGGCCTACGTCGGCATCGATCGCACCGATCTGCAGGAGGTGGAGATCCACCTGCTGCTCGCGGATCTGCCCGACATCGCCGCGGCCGAGCAGGGCGTCATCGCCGCCTTGGGTCGCTTCGCACGCGTCGCCCGGGCGGCGGGGGCGCTGGGCCACCCGGCGATCCGTCCGGTGCTCGCGCTGCGCGAGGACGACGGCCTGGTGGTGCTCGCCCGCGCCCAGGGCCCGACCCTGCGCACGCTGATCCGGCCCCCCGGCATGGGCGCGCTGCGCTCCCGGGCGCGGGCCCTCATCGCTTTCTTGCTCGAGGGCCTCGTCGCCGCCCACGAGCGCGGCCTGGTCCACGGCTGGCTGCTTCCCAGCCAGATCGTGTGCGACGCGGTCGGCAGGCCGCAGCTCGGACCGTTCGGCGCCCATCACCTCGCGGGCCTCGCCGCGACCCACACCGGCAGCCTCGAGGAGATCCTCGCGGTCACCGCCCCGGAGGTCCGCGGCGGCGCGGGGCCGACCCCCGCCTCCGACGTCTTCGCCGCCGGCGCCCTGCTCCTCGCCCTGCTCGACGGCAGCTTGCCCGGCGTCGCCGCCGAGATGGCCCCCGTCGACTCCCCAGAGCACACCCTCGCCCGAGCGATGGCGGCCCCCGATCCCGCCGCCCGCCCCAGCGCCGCGGTGGCCCTCGCCTCGCTGCGGGCACCGGTCGCCCACGTGCGCGAGCTCGAGACCAGAGGTGGCGCCGGCGAGTCCGCGACCGCGATCGCCCGCGAGCCCGAGCGCGTGCAGGGCATCGTCGTCGTCGACGCCGCCGACACCTGGACGGACCCCGAACTCGATGCCCTCGGCGCCGCGAGCCATCCGTGGTGGCAGCCGATCCTCGATCGCAGCGGCCGGCAGTTCGTGCTCGCGCCGTGGCCGGTCGGCAGCCGCACCCTCGATGTCGACGTCGGTGCGTCGTGGCGCGAGCGCGTCCCCGAGGTGGCCCTCGAGGTCGAGCCGGCCGGACTGCGTGCGGCGATCGTCTCGCGGCTCGCACCGAGTTCGCTGGTGGCGACCGCGGCCGGCGGTTGGATGCTCGCGCTCGACGATCTGCTCTCGCGCTGACCGAGCCCTCCCCGCGCTGACCGAGCCCGCCCCGCGCTGACCGAGCCCGCCCCGCCCGCGCCATGACGCCCCCCGATCCCACGCCGCCCGCGTTGCCCGCGTTGCCCGCGTTGCCCGTCGTGCCCCGCGTTGCGTGGGCGGTGCTCGCCGCCGTGCTCCTGGCGACGATGGCCTGGGCCCTGCCCCGCCACATCCAGCCCGGCGACGCCGGCGAGTTCTCGACCGTCTTGCTGCGCGGCGGGGTGCCGCATCCGCCGGGCTATCCGTGGATGCGCATGCTCGGGCCCTTCGCGCGGCTCGGCGAGTTCGCGGGGTTGCCCGCGGCCACCGCCGCCGCGCTGCCGTGTGCGCTGCTCGGGATCGGCGGCTGGCTGTGGCTCGGCGCCAGCGCGGCGCGGCTGTGCCCGTGGCCGCCCGCCCTCACCGCCACGGCGCTGCTCGGCTGCTCCCACGTCGTCGTGCTGCACGGCTGCGACGCCGAAGTCTGGGGTCCGCTGGTGTTCGCCACCGCCGCCCTCGTGCACCTCGCCGTGACGCGGCGCCGACCGCCGTGGCAGATCGGCGTCGTCTTTGGTGCCGCGCTGGCGGTGCACCTGACGGCGCTGTGGTTGGCGCCGCTGGCGGTCCTCGCGGTGTGGCCACCCACGAAAGCCGGCCCTCGCGGCGCCACCTTGCCGCTCGTCGCCCGCCGCTTCGGGGCCGCGACCGCGGGCGGCGTGGGCGGCCTCGCGGTGTTCGCCACGCTCGCCATCGGCGATGTCGATGCGCCGTGGCGCTGGGGCGAGCTCGACAGCGTCGGCGGCGTGCTGCGCCACGTGCTGCGCAGCGACTACGGCACCTTCAGCCTCAGCCTGCACGACGCCGACGTGTCGGCGAGCGATCAGCTCGGACGCGCGGCGAGTTCATCGGTGCGGGCATGGACGGCGGGGCTGCTCGACCACCCGGCGTGGGCGCCGGTGCTGCTCGTCGCCTTCGCCGGCGCCGCGGCGACGACATGGCCCCGCGACCGTCGCGGTCTGCTCGTCGCCATCGCGGCGTCGTGGTCGCTCGCCGCCGTCGTGTTCCCGTTGATGCACGACGTCGAGCCGCGCTCGGCCTTCGGCGCGTGGATCCTCGAGCGCTTCGATCTCATGCCGCTGGCGATCTCGACGCTGCCGTTCGCGGTGGCGCTCGCGGCCGTTTGGACGCGGGTACGCCGTGGCTGGCCGCGGGTGCTCGCGGCCGTCACCGCCGCCGGCCTCGTCGCGCAGCAACTCGCCACGACCGGTGCCGCGGGCATCCCCGCCGACGACGACGCCGTGGAGGTCTACGCCATCGATCTGCTCCGCACCCCGGATCCGTCGCGGCCGGCGATCGTCATCGGCACCGACGATCACCGCACCTTCGCGGTGCTCTTCGCCCAGACGGTGCTCGGCGAGGGCGCGAAGGTGGTGTACATCGACGCGTCGCTGCTCGCCCACCCGTGGTACCGCGCGGCGCTGCGCCGGCGCATGCCGACGATCCCCGACGACGCGATGCCGGTGAGGATGCTGACGACGCTGTGGTCGCAGCCCGAGTCCCGCGACGTGCCGGTGTACCTCGCCAACGATTTCTCGCGGCCATCGACGAGCCTGCCGCGGGTGCCCGAGGGCGTGCTGTGGCGCGTGCTGCCGCCGCACGGCATGGCGGTCTCCCCCGACGAGGTGCTCGGCCGCCACCTTGCGGCGATGCAGCGCCTGGTGGGGCCGCCGACCTCGTCGCGCTCGCCGTTCGCCGCCGACCTCGCCGCGGCCTGGGGCGAGCCCGATGCGCGCCTCCGGGCGGCGCTGCAGCGCCGCGCCGCGCCCGGCGCAGCCCTGGCTTTGCCTGCGTCGACGCCGCGATAGTACGCTGAGCTCGCAGTGCCGCACGCCGAGCAGAGCCCGCCTATCGCCGGGATCGGAGGCAACCTCCAGATCGGGCCCTACGAGGTCCTGTCGCGACTCGCCATCGGTGGCATGGCCGAGCTGCTCCTCGCCCGGCGCCACGGCATCGAGGGCTTCCAGAAGCTCGTCGCGCTCAAGCGGATCCTGCCGCAGTACGCGACCAGCCCCGACTTCGTCGAGATGTTCTTGCACGAGGCCCGGCTCGCCGCTGCCCTCGAGCACCCGAACATCGTCCAGGTCTTCGACATCGGGAAATCGGGCGACGACTACTACTTCGCGATGGCGTACCTCCACGGCAAAGACGGCCTGGCGATCCTCCGCGAGCTGGCGCGGACGCGGGCCCGCATGTCGATCGAGCACGCGATCGCGATCGCCAGCGGGATCGCGGCGGGGCTGCATCACGCCCACGAGCAGATCGGCTTCGACGGTCGGCCCCTGGGCATCGTCCATCGCGACGTGTCGCCGGCCAACGCGATCGTCACCTTCGACGGCACCGTGAAGCTCGTCGACTTCGGGATCGCCAAGGCCGCCGCGCAGGTGAGCCATACCCGCGCAGGTGTGCGCAAGGGCAAGGCCGCGTACATGTCGCCCGAGCAGTGCCGTGGCGACGAACTCGATCGACGCACCGACATCTGGTCGCTCGGCGTGGTGCTCTACGAGCTGTTCACGATGACGCGGCTGTTCCGCGCCGACAACGACCTCGCGACGATGCACCGCATCGTGTCGACCGACGCACCCTCGCCGCGCGCGGCGTGCCCCGAGCTGCCGGCGAGCCTCGAGGCGATCGTCATGCGCTGCCTGCGGCGCGATCGCGAGGAGCGCTACGCCACCTGTGCGGCGCTGCAGCGCGACCTCGACACCGCCGCGCACGCGTTCGGGCTGCGGCCCAGCGCCGCCGGGCTCTCCGAGCTGCTCCGCGGCCTCTTCGGGGCGCCGCCGCTGCCGTGGGCCCCGGCGGCCGCGGACAGCAGCGCCAACGCGCCGGTGACCCACAGCGTGGAGGTCGGCGCCGAGCCGTTTCTCGCCGACGGTGCCGAGGTCGATTCCACGCGCGATCTGGGTGCCACGCCGCCGCCCCACCTCGACACCCGCGTCGCGCAGCGGACCTCGCCCTACGCGAGCGTCGCGGCGGCGAGTCGGTCGTCAGCCGACCGCGCGACTGCCGGTGGATCGACGCCGGCCCGCAGCGGCACGGGCAGTGGTGCGCCCGCCACTGGCGCGTCCGTGAGTGGTGCTTCTGGGATCGGTGCCGACGCGGCGCGCTCGACAGTCGCGGGTGCGACGGCGGGCCCCGGGCGCACCATCGCCGTTGCGCTCGTCGCCGTCGTCGCGGCCGGCGGCTTCGCGTGGTGGCTGTGGCCTGTGCAAGACCCGAGGCCCGGCGCGGCCACGACGGTGCCCAGCCGCGCCGGGGTCGCGCCACCGCACCCGGCGCCGGCGCCCGAGCCTGCCGCCGCAGCGGCACCGATTCCAGTGATCCCCACGAACGACGATGCGATCGAGGCCTGGCTCGATGCGGTCAACCGCGACGACGCCGCGGCGAACCCCGTCGCCGAGCGCCACGCACTGCTCGCGAAGCTGCGGGCGACCGACGCCGCCCTGCGCATCGACGAGGCCGTACAGGTCCGGCTCGATCTCGTGCAGGCCGGTGGGGCGGCGCGGCCATGCGAGACGTTCGCGACCGCGCTCGCGCGGGCTGCCCTGTCGCCCGAGGAATTCTCCGCGGCCCTGGATGCCGCCCAGCTGCCCGATCCCGCGCTGGATCCCCACGCGGGCAGGCCACCCGATCGTTCTTGCGTGGACCTGCGGGCGCGCCTCGCCGCCGCGCGCCTCGCTGCGGCGCCCGAGCCCGCGGCGCCCGAGCCCGCGGCGCCTGTCGTGCCGCCCGAGCCCGCGGCGCCCGTCGTGCCGCCCGCGCCCGCTCCGCCATCGCCTGGCGAAGAGCCCGATCCCGAGCAGGCGGGAGTGAGGCCAAGCCCGAGGAGGAGGGAAAAGGTGAGAAGTGACCGCGGTGAAATCTTCATGCGCCAGAGAACCATGCGGCTGTTTTAAGCACCAAGGGGAAACCCGCATTCGCCAACGAATCATCTCGAACGCCAGACCTGCGTTTTCGCCGTGACCCGGCGACGCGTGTTCGCACAATAGGAACTGCATGCCATTTTCGACAATCAACGGACGCAACGTCCCCATCAAGGTTTGGGCGCCGCTGGAAGAGGTGGACTCGAAGGCGATCGCGCAGCTCAAGGGCGTCGCTGCCGTGGGTCGCGCACCACGTCGCCGTCATGGCCGACGTGCACGTGGGGCGTGGCGCGACCGTCGGGGCGGTCATCGCGATGAAAGGCGCGATCGCGCCGGCGGCCGTCGGCGTCGACATCGGCTGCGGCATGGCCGCGATCGAGGCGAGCTTGCGCGCGCGCGATCTGCCCGACGACCTGCGCCCGCTGCGCAACGCGATCGAGCGCGCCATTCCCGTGGGCATGGACGCGCACGACGCGGCGGCGTGGGAAGGAACGACGGACGAGCTGCGCGCCGCCGGTCGCGCGATGATGGACGGCTTCGACGCGCTCGCGGCGACGGGCGTCGGCAAGGGGCTGCGCGCGCGCGTCGCGAACCAGGCCGGCACGCTGGGAGGCGGCAACCACTTCATCGAGGTGTGCGTCGACAAGGACGACACCGTGTGGCTCATGCTCCACTCGGGCAGCCGTCACATTGGCAAGCTGCTCGCCGACCACCACATCGAGATCGCGCAGCGGTTGAATCACAACCAGTCGCTCGAGGATCGCGACCTGGCCGTCTTCTTGGCGGGCACGAAAGTGTTCGAGGCCTACCGCCGTGATCTGTTTTGGGCGCAGGGCTACGCGCGGTTCAACCGAGACGTCATGTTGTATTTGCTGGGCGCCGTCGTGCGGCGCTTCTGGCCGCGCGTCGCCTTGAAAGCGCCCATCTCGTGCCACCACAACTACGTCGCCGAAGAGGTGCACTTCGGCGACGAGCTGCTCGTGACGCGCAAAGGAGCGATCCGCGCGGGCGCGGGCGAGCTGGGCATCATCCCCGGGTCGATGGGGACGAAGTCGTTCATCGTGCGCGGCCTCGGCAACGCGGCGTCGTTCCAGTCGGCGTCGCACGGCGCGGGCCGCCGCATGAGCCGCGGTGAGGCGAAGCGCCGCTTCACGCTGCAGGACCTGCGTGATCAGACGGAAGGCGTCGAGTGTCGCAAGGATCCGGGCGTCATCGACGAAGCGCCGAAGGCCTACAAGAACATCGACCGCGTCATGGAGCAGCAGCGCGACCTCGTCGAGATCGTCGCCGAGCTCAAGCAGGTCGTGTGCGTCAAGGGGTGACGCTCGGGCACGAGGGACTTGTCTCGGTCCGGGCGGTGCCAGACACTAAACACGTGAAACGCGCAAGTCTTGTGCTTCGTGACGATCTTCTGGAGGAGGCAACAGCCTTGTCGGGAGCCAAGACTTATTCCGCGGCCGTGAGCCAAGCGCTCGAGGAATTCGTCCGGCGCCTGAAGGCACGCAAGATCCTCCAGCTTCGTGGCTCGGGCCTTTGGCAGGGGGACCTGCCGGTCATGCGCTCCGATCGAAACCCGCGTGGCGGGTCGATCCTCGGTTGATTGCCTCATTGCTGCCGCTGCGATTCGTCACGACCTCGCGGTCCTGCACAGGGATCGCGACTTCACTCAGCTCGCCAAAGTGTCATCGCTTCGGCAGCGTTCCGTGCGCTGACGATTCCGGTTACGCTGACATGGGGGGCCCATGCACCAACGTCGATGGTTGTCTTGTCTGGCGGTCCTGACGTCGAGCGTGCTCGTCGCGTGCTCGAACGGCAGCATCAAGGGAACCGATGGCGCGGCGGGCGCGGCGGGCATGAGCGGCGGCCCCGCCGGCGGCGGGAACGGCGGCGGCGGGAACGGTGGTCAAACGAGCGGCGCGGCCGGCACCGCCGTGGGGGGTGAGGCGGGCTCGGCGGCGGGAGCGGGTGGCGGCGCGACGGGGTCCGCAGGGGCAGGCGGGAGCGTTGCGGGCGCGAGCGGCACCGCCGGGAGTGGCGATGCAAGCGCAGGTGCCGGGGGCGCGTCGGGCGGCGCGGCCGGGATCGGCGCGGGCGATCCGTGCGCGACCGCGATCTTCTGCGACGACTTCGAGTCGTACACCGCGGGCGGCGCGCCGAAGGGGATGTGGAAGGTGACGACGAACCAGGGCACGGTCGCCGTCGACACGATGCACGCCCACAGCGGCAAGAATGCCGTGCACGCGTTGACGACGGGCGCGCAGGCGTACGAGAGCGCGTACATGGGCCTCGTCGGCAAACCGGTGTTCCCGGTCGCGAACAACGGCTTCTTTGGTCGCATGATGATGTACGCAACGCAGGCCCCCGCCGATGTCGTGCACTGGACGATCGTGCAAGGCGAAGGTCCCGTCCCCGGTCAGAACATCACGAACGCGGTCTATCGTTACGGCGGTCAGTACAATCGGCGCTTCATGGCGAACTACGACAGCGGGCCGGCCAAGAGCGATTGCTGGCACCACTCGAAGACGACGATCCCGCTCGACAGGTGGGCGTGCGTCGAGTGGCAGTTCGACGGACCCACGAACACGTTGCGCTTCTGGCTGGACGGACAACCCGTCAGCGATCTGACCGTCGTCGGCAAGGGCGATGGCTGCATCGCGCACGACACGATGGACAACTGGTACGCGCCGACCTTCAACGCCGTGCGCCTCGGCTGGGAGCACTACCAGAAGGGCCCGGGCGAAGTGTGGATCGACGACGTCGCCATCGCCGCCCAGCGCGTCGGCTGCCCAGCGCCGTGAGCGCGGCGCTCTCGATGGGCAGCTCGCCCCTTCCAACTAAACGTCGACCTTGAACCCGAGCTCGACGTCGCACGCCGCCTGACCGCCGCGGATGCCCCAGTTCTCCGTCGGGAGCTCGCGCAGGAGGATCCCTTCTACAGCGACGGCTGCACGCTGACCGTCGAGCGCGCCGATAGCACGCTCGCGGGCAACACGCTCACGGTGAAGTCTCTCAAGGACCAGCTCATCGACAATCGGGCCGAGACCGACTGCACGCTCGAACAAGCCGAAATGCTCACAGGCCCGTGCACGTACGAAACCGATCTCGTCGGCCCGCGGCGGCCCGCGGCGCCCTGAATCTCTAGGGCCGAACGGGCTCCGCCGCCAGCTGGTCTCGTGCGGCGCGGGCCTCGTCGACTGAGCGAAACTTGAAGACGCCGCGCGGATACGAGCGCGGCGCCAGCACCCAGTAACGTGCGCAATGCCTGGCAAACCGCTCAAAGCCGTCGCCACCGCCTTCGGGGAGCGGGGCGCGATTCATCTCCTCGATCGAGCGGAACTTTTCGACGCGGCCCTTCATCGCTCGTCCTCGAGCCCGAAGCGGTTGCGAAGAGCCGCCGCATCCTGATGGTCGAGCGGTCTCACGGTCCCCTTCTTCATGCGGTAGAGCGCCAAAGGCGTCGCGACGACGATGTTGATGCCCGCGACGGTCACGTTCTGGCTCTCGACGGTGTCGTAGCTCGCCGCCTCTCCGAGCTTGGTGAGGATGTCGAGATAGAGATCTCCGGTCGGCGGGAAGTAACGCACGACGGGATAAGCTCCGAGGAGCTCGTCAGTCTTGATCTCGTCGATGTTCGGATCGCTCTGATAGACGGAGCGCAACGCGCGACGCAACCGCTCGACGTTGTCGGCGCTCGCGGCAATCAGGATGTCGAGATCCTCGGTCGCCCGAACGACGCCGTGGACACCCATCGCGGCCGCGCCAATCAGGACGTACCGGACGCCCTCGGATTCGAAAGCGCGAAGGACACGCAGCATCTCGTCGCGATCCACGCCTCAGCATACCGCCCGGCTCGAGCGACGTCACCGCTTCAATCCCGGGAGAAGCCCCACTGATTCCGCGAGCCTGCGTCCGCCACGACCGCGTTGCAACGGACTCACGCGCGATGCCTCGTCAGGAAACGGCCCTTCATTCGACGAAGGCGATGAAGGCGTTCTCTCGTCGGCAGATTCTCCGTGGGGCGGGTGTGGCGTTGGCGCTGCCGTGGCTCGAGACGTTCGCGCCGCGCGGCGCGCGGGCCCAGGCGGCGGCGACGGCGGCGCGCAGGCGCTACGTGTCGATGTTCTACCCACACGGCGCCGTGCCCTATTACTGGCCCGCGGCGCCGGGCGTGGGCGATGCGTGGCAGCTCACGTCGGTGCTCGAGCCGTTCGCGGCGCTCAAATCGAAGATGACGATGTTGGGGGGTGTGTCGAACCACGCGACGTGGGCCGGGCACATCGAGCCGTCGCACGGGAACGTTTGCGCCGCGACGTGGACGTGCACGAAGGGCAACGGCCCCGGCAACGCCTACGCCGGAATCTCCGTCGACCAGGCGATCGCCAAAACAATCGGCGGCGCGACGCCGTTGTCGTCGCTGCAGGTGGGTCTGTCGACGCTCGACTCTTCATCCGACGGCATGCCGGGCCAGCACTCACGCAGCATCTCGTGGGCGGATCCGCAGACGCCGCTCTACAAGATCATCAGCCCGCAGGCCGTCTTCGATCGCCTCGTCGGCGGTGGCGGCGGCGCGCAGCCCACGGCGAGCACGAATCCGACAAATGGAGCCGGTGCGTCCGACCCGGCGGCCGAACGCCGGCGGCTCCTGCGCAAGAGCTCGCTCGACTACCTCATGGAGAGCACGGCGGGGCTACAGGCGCGCGTGAGCAGCAGCGATCGGACGCGGCTCGACAAGTTCCTCAGCTCTGTGCGCGCGCTCGAGCAGCGCGCCGCCGAGCCCATGATGCAGCTGGGCTGCGTGACGATGCCGCGCCCCACCGAGGTATACGCCGTCGGACAATCGGCCGCGACGATCCCGGAGCAGTACGCAGGCGACAAACCGCCCCCGGGCTACGACCGCGGGCATCACGCCGACCTGATGATCGATCTCGTCGCCATGGCCATTCAATGCGACATGACGCGCGTCGTGAGCTTCATGATCGACGACGAGCGCAGCGACTTCGTCTACGACTTCGTGCCGGGGCGCAGGTTCACGGCCACGACGTCGGAGCTCGACCCCACGCTCGTCGTCGCGGGCGCGCACGGCCTGCAGCACTGCGACGTCTACAACGACGGATGGCTCTCGATCCTGCATTGGAACATGCAGAAGGGCGCGCAGCTGGCGTCGAAGCTGGACGCCATGAGTGAAGGCGACGGCACGACGGTCCTCGACAACTCCGTCATCACGCTGGCGAGCAGCATGGACACGAGCAACCACGAAACGTCCAATCTACCGATCATCCTGCTGGGGAGCGGAGGCGGCGTCCTCAAACAGAACGTCTATCAACGGTGGGCCGCCGAGACGCAACCCCAGCTCGCCGACCTGCACCTCATGCTCATGCAGAAGGTCTACGGCTGCCCCGACACGACCTTCGGCAAGAGCCTGGGCATGTACACGACCGGCCTGTCGCAGCCGACGGATATCCTCGCCTAGGTGTCGCGCGCTGACACTGGGTCTGGTGACATCCTTGGGCCTGCTCGCGTGCGGGCGTCGGTCGGCGCTCGGTCCGGCGGGCGCGGGATCGGACGCCGTCGACACGGGGGGCCTCCCCGATCGACGGTGCCGCGACGTCATCTCGACGTGGAGACGGTGTAGCCATGGAAATCAAACCAGTTCGAAATGCGAAGGAACACAGGGCGGCCCTGTCCGAGGTCGAGCGGTTGTGGGAAGCCAACCCTGGAACGCCAGCACATGACCGCCTCGACGTTCTCGTGACCTTGATCGAGGCCTACGAAAACAAGCACGAGCCGGTGCCACCGCCAGATCCGGTAGACGCGTCTACAGTGAAGAAAGCGAGTTGATCAGAGTCTGTGCGGGCCAACGCGCTATCGCGCAGCGTCTCGGTGTTCGGCCCTCACATGACCCCGACGCCGGAATACTCCGTGCCTCGCACCCGAACGTCATCTGCCGGCACCCCTAGCTTCACCCACGCTTCCGGATGCTCCGCCGGCGGTCCGGCCGTCGTGTCGGTCTTCGCCTGATACAAATCCGGCGCATCGCCGTACGTGGCGACGTCACCCGCGTGGTACGTCACGGCGGGCATGCCGGCGACGACCGTCGCTTTCGCTGCCCACGACGTCAGATGGTGCCCAGCGATCAACGGCCAGCCGGCGTCGCGGAACGCGAGCTCCGCGACCGCTCCGTTCACGTTCGCCGTCGCCGTCACCACGCCGCGCATTCCGTCTCCGCCCGCGATCCCGCCCGCGAGCGCGAACGTTCCTTCCCAATGATTGCTCTTCAACGCGACCACCCCCGCGAACGCGTTGTCGACGCCAAATACCGTCGCGTTCGCGCCGGGATCCGTCGCAATGATTGAGTAGCCCCAGCCCAATCCCCGAAACGAATTGTTCTCGAACGTAACGCTCGATCCCGAGGGCGCGGCGCCGCCGATCCACACGCCGAGCGACAACGTGTTGGCGAAGTAGTTGTCGTGAAACACGACCTGCATCGGCGCGTCGCCTGGCTCGGGGACATAGAACGAGTTCGTCCACGAGCCCGCGCCGTCCAGAAAGACGTTGTGGTCGACTTCGACGTGGCCCGCGCGCACCAGGACTTGCGTCGCGTTGTCCTGGTAGCGGCCAAGGCCGTTGTCCAACCAGCGCAGCCCACCCGACGCGAAGACGTTGTGGTGCACGTGCGCGCCCTCGCCGAGGTCTTGGATCTGCAGCGCCTCGTTGCCCGTGCGCAGCAGGCGGCAGTTGTAGATTTGCAAACCCGGGAACAGGTTCGACGGCGGCGCGCCCGTCCAGCCGAAGTAGAACCCTTCGCCGCCCGTGTCGTGCACGTAGACGTCGTGCACGCGGACGTCCGCCATCGGGATCGCCGCGTCGCCGGCCGCGCGCGCGTTGATGAGGCGGATGCCGGCGAAGCCCGAGCGCTTCACCTCGAGGAACTCCAGCTCGAACCGCGTCGCGCCCTGGACGGCGACGCCCATGTGCAGGTAGGGCGCCGTGAAGTCGAACGCGTCGTCGCTGACGATGCCGTACTTGCCGGCCGAGCCCGCGTAGGCGCCGCACCGGTGGCCGGGAAACGCGGCGTCCCCGGTCTTTGAGTCGGCGTCGTAGCGCCCCGTGACGATCCAGCCCGAGCCGCCGCCCATCGACCAGATGTAGTTCGCGCCCTTGCTCGGCCCGACTTGAACCTGTCCGCCCGCGTTCGTGATGACGAGCGGCTGCGCCGGATCGCGCGCGGGCAGGTTGCCGATCATGAGCTGCGTGTATTTGCCCGCCGGGATGTAGAGGCGATCGAGCGTTTGCCAGTCGACGCCGGGCAGGCTCTTCTGAATGTCCGGGTAATTGATGGCGCCGCCGCTCGTGACGGGCAGCGTGAACGTGACCCGCGGCGCCGCGAAGTGACCGAACGGCTCGCAGGCCGTCGCGCCCGCGTCCGTCGAGCCCGCGTCGGTCGCGGCCTCGTTGGGGGCGTCGGGCGTCCCCGTCGCGTGCTCGGGGGCGCCGCCGTCGGGCATCGCGGCCGCGCCGCCCGCGTCGTGCGCCGGGCTCGAACCCCCGCAGGCCAAGGACAAGGACGACACCAAGACGAGAGCCGCCGCTCGCATCGCCCGATCATACACACGGCGCGTGAGGAGCTCTACCTCACGGAGTCTCAGATCCAGATCAGCACGCCCGACCGGACGTACCGATTTCGGTGAGCTGACCCGTCAGGCTCAACGCGCCGGTTTGCGCGCGCGCAACCACGTATCGATCTCCGCGACGTTGTTCGTCGCCTTGGCCACGCGCTGATATTCGCTCCGCGCGCTCGCGGCGAGCGTCAGCGCGCGCGCGCGATCGCCGCCTGATTCCCAAAGGGCCTGAGCGAGCGCAAAGCGCGTCTCGCCGCGCGGCAAGGGGACGGTCTCGGCTGAATCGCGAATCGCGAGAGCGCGTTCGAGGGGCGCGACCGCCTCGCGCGGGCGCCCGAGCGCTAGGAGCGAGCGCCCGAAGCCCGTCAGCGGGAAGGCGAGCCAGGCGTTTTTCGGATCGAGGCTCGCGTCCATGATGGCGAGCGATTTCCGAAACAGGGCCAGCGCCTCCTTCGGGCGCGAGAGCGCGTTCAAGATCTCGCCCTCGTTGCTGATGACCCCGCCGAGGAACGGGTAGCTGGCGCCGTACGCCTTCTCCATGATCGTCGTCGCGCGATTGAGCATCTCGAGGCCGCGCCGCGGATCTCCCAGCTCCTGGAGCGCGTTTCCGTAGCTGTTCAGCGAGAGGGAGACGTCGGGGTGATCGGCGCCCTCGGCGGCCGTCTTGAGGGCGATGGCGCGCTCGAAGTGTCCGACGGCGGCCTGGGCGTCGCCCATCTCGAGGTCGGCGCGCCCGATGCCGTGCTCGAGCCATCCTTCGATGCGATCGTGCCCCGGTCCCATGCGCTCGACGATCGCTCTCGCGAGCTCCACCCATCGCTGATGTACGTCGGGTGCGACGCCCGACGAGCTGCCGACGAGTATGGTGACCGCGGACGCTGCGATCTCGTCGTAGCGTGAAGCTTCGGCGGCCCAAATCGCCTGCTCGCAGGCGGTCCGACACCTCGCCTGCATGCCGCTGTATTCCTCGAGCCAGCAGTCGAGCTCCAGAGCCTCGGCGAGGGCCGGCTTGTACGCGATGGCCCGCGCGTCGTCGACGACGGCGCGCCCGAGAGGTAACGCGACGGCGGCCTTTCCGGCGTCGCGCAGCACGCGGATCTCCACGAGACGCTTTCTCAGCTTTTCGACCTTGGCGCGCGTCTCGCGGTCGCGCGGCGGGGGCGTCACCGCCTTGAGCGCCTTGACGTCGGCGCAGCGCGCGAGGTCGGGCAGGGCGTTCGCGGCGTTGACAGCCTCGTCGACCACGCCTCGATCGGCCTTCGCGAAGACGTCGGTCAACGCGCGCAGGCTCTCCAGGCTCGTACCCAGACACGTCGTCCGCAACTCCAGCACCTCGGGGGACTGCTCGCCGCTCACGCGCGTCGCCTCGCAGCTCTCGGTGCTCATGCGCGTCCACCCCTGGGCGTAGCGATCGAGCGTGGCGCTCACGCGCTGCCACGTTTCCCCGGCGTTGGCGGCGCCCGTCGCGACGAAGGCGGCACTGAGGACGTCGCGGCGCTGCGCGCCCGTGCCTCCGTTGGTGATGTCCCAAATGCCCGCGAGGCGCTCGCTCGTTCGCCGGCACTGCGCGCCGGGGCGCTCGAGCGTCCGCTGCATCCCCGCGCCCACGACGAGCAGCACGAGGGCGACGACCGCGCCCACGACCAACGTCCGCCGCCGTCGTTCGGGGGTTCGCCCCAGCTCGGCCAGCAGGTCGGACATCGACGGGAAGCGCTGCGCGCGCTCGCGGGCGAGGCCGCGCAACAAGATTCGTCGAACGCGCTTCGGCACGCGCGAACCTGCGGGCGCCTCGCGCACCCGGCCCGTGAGCACGGAGTCGGCGAGCGCTCCGACGTCGTCCCCGGCGAACGGTCGTTGTCCATAGAGCGCCTCGTACAACGTCACGCAGAAGCTGAATTGATCGCTGCGCTCGTCGGCGCGTTCGGCGCGGAACTGTTCGGGCGCCATATACGCCGGCGTGCCGACGAGCATCCCCGTGCGCGTCATCGCCGCGGCGACGGTACCGTGCAGCTCGGGGAAGGCGGCGAGCGCCGCGCGTGAGCGGTCGGCCTCGGCGCCGTCCCTGTCGACGTCGTTTTGCTCGCTCCGCTCGCTCGCGAGGCCGAAGTCCATGACACGCACGGTGCCGTCGGTGGCGACCATGACGTTGTGAGGTTTGAAGTCGCGGTGCACGAGGCCCGCCGCGTGCGCCGCCGCGAGCCCGCGGCCCGCCGCGAGGAAGGCATCGACGAGCTCCTGCCACGAGCGGGGCGCCGCCTTCACCCACTCGTGCAGCGTCTGCCCCTCGATGAACTCCATCGCGATGAAGACGCGGTCGCCGATCGTGCCCGCGTCGTAGACGACGACGACGTTCGCGTGCGATAGGCGCGCGGCCGCCTTGGCTTCTCGCAGGAGCCGCTTGCGCGCTTGGTCGTCGGCGCGCTCGGCCTCGCCCTTGATGAGCTTGAGCGCGACCTTGCGGTTCAGCTCGGGATCGAACGCCGAATAGACGTCGCCCATGCCCCCGCGGCCCACGAGGCCGATGACGATGTAACGGCCGACGGTCGTGCCGCGCGTGAGCAGCGCGGAGGCCGGCGAGGCCACGACGACGGTGGGTCCGCCGAGCTCCGTCGCCGCCTCCAAGCTGAACGCGGTCCCGGCGGCGAGCGCCACGAGCTCGCGGCACGCCGTGCACCCGGCGAGGTGCTCGTCGATCGCGGCGATGTCGCCCGGCGACGCCTGGCCCGCCAGGAAGTCCATGAGCGCGTCCTCGCTCAGACACTTCATGAGCGGAGCTCACGGGGTGCATGGTCGTTCACCGCCGGGAACTATCGGCTTTTACCCAGGTCCGACGCAACTCCGACACGGTGCGTCCGAATCGATGAATGGGGTGGGAGGTCCGCGCGATTGGTGTGTGAAGGGCGGACAGGCCGCCCGAACCCAACCAAAAGGATCACATCATGAACAAGCAAATCTCGAACGGTCTCAAGGTCACGACGGGCGTCAAGGCGGGCGGGCTCAGCAGCTCCAATCACAACGGAACGCTGAAGGTGGCGACGGGCGTCAAGGCGGGCGGGCTCAGCAGCTCCAACCACAACGGGACGTTGAAGGTAGCGACGGGCGTCAAGGCGGGCGGGCTCAGCAGCTCCAATCACAACGGGACGCTGAAGGTCGCGACGGGCGTGAAGGCCGGGGGTTTCAGCAGCTCCAACCACAACCGCTCGCTCTGCGTTCGCTGAACCGAAACCGCGCCCGAAGGCGTGTGCTACCGTCCGCCGCGTGAAGGCTGGCGAACGGTTTCGTCGAGAGGTCGACAGCCAGGGGCGACAGCTCGCCCAGATGGGTTTCCCTCCCGGCGCTGATCTCGAGGCCGAGCTCGCCGCGCTCTGCGAGCGCGCCCACCGCGCCCACCCCGGGCTCGCCCTCGACGATGAAGCCTTCGCGACGTTCTTGGCGTGCCTCCCGGCGAGCGAGGACGAAGAGAGCCAAGAGGCCGCGCCTCTCGCCGCGCTGAAGATCGAGGACCTCTACCTCGCGTGCGCTTGCCTGGCGGGGGCGCCTGACGCCTTCGCCGCCTTCGAGGCGCGCTGCGCCGGCGCGATCGGCACCGCCCTCGCTTCGACCGTGACGTCTCCCGAGGCGCGCGCCGAGGCGGCGCAGAGGTTCCGCAGTGCCTTCCTCGTGGGGACGCCGGACGAGCCCGCCAAGCTCGCCGGCTACACGGGCCGCTGGCCGCTCGATCGGTGGACCGCGATTTGCGCGCAGCGCCTCGCCGTCTCGATGATTCGCCACGAGGACGCGGGCCGCCGCGCGCACGAGCGCGCCTCGCTCGAGGCGGCGCTCGTCCCCCAGCAACCCGAGGTCGCCTTCGTCAAGGAACAGTACCGCGGTGAGTTCGAGCGCGCGTTCGCGGAGGCGCTCGCGACGCTGAGCGAGCGCGATCGCTTGCTCATGCGCCTGCACCTCGTCACGGGCGTCAGCGTCGCCGACATCGGCAAGATGTACGGAGTGAGCCAACCGACGGCCTCGCGCTGGCTCGCCGCCGCGCGCGAGACCGTCGGCGACGAAGTTCGCCGCCTGCTCAACGAACGTCTCCACCTCGCCCACAGCGAGATGGCGTCGCTCGCGGGGCTCGTCGCCAGCCAGCTCGACGTCAGCATGTCCCGCCTGCTCAAGGCGCCCTGACACGAACACCATGCCGACCGAGCCGCCGACTTTCTCTGCGCTTGCCACGACCTCGTTCGCCTCGTTGGGCCTACGCGCCGAGCTGCTTCGCGCCGTCGAGGATCTCGGCTATCAGCGGCCCACCGCGGTGCAAGCGGCGACGATCCCCGCCATCCTGCGCGGCGGGGATCTGTGGGCCTCTGCGATGACCGGCTCGGGCAAGACGGCCGCGTTCGTCTTGCCGATCCTGCAGGCGCTCGCTGCTCGACCGCCGGCCTCGGCGCGAACCACGCTCGTTCATGGCTTGTTGCTCGCGCCCACGCGCGAGCTGGCCGTGCAGACGGGGGACGCGATCCGCGCGCTGGGCGCCCACCTGCCGGCGCGGCCCCGAACGGTCGTCGCCGTCGGCGGCCTTTCGATCAACCCACAGATGATGGACCTGCGCGGCGGCGCCGATCTGGTCGTCGCAACGCCAGGGCGGCTGCTCGATCTCCTCGCGCACAACGCGCTCGACCTGTCGTCGGTGAAGGTGCTCGTGCTCGACGAGGCGGATCGATTGCTCTCCCTGGGCTTCGCCGCCGAGCTCGGGCGCATCCGCGCGGCGCTGCCGGCGCGCTGTCAGACGCTGCTCTTTTCGGCGACCTTCCCCCCGTCGGTGCGCGCCCTCGCCGCGGAGCTCCTGCACGAGCCGCTCGCGATCAACCTCGACGCAGGCGCGCCGCCGGACGCCCGCGCGATCACTCAGCGCGCCATCGAGGTCGACGCCGACCAGCGCACGGCGTTGCTGCGCCACCTCGTGCGAACGCACGCGTGGCCGCAGGTCTTGGTCTTCGTGGCCACCAAGTACGCGACCGAGGCCGTGGCGCTCAAGCTGCGCCGCGCGGGGATCTCGGCGGCGTCGCTGCACGGCGAGCTCGCCCAGGGGACGCGCACGGCCGCGCTCGCGGACTTCAAGGCGAGGCGCATACAAGTTCTCGTGGCCACAGACTTGGCGGCGCGCGGGCTCGACATCGCTGAATTGCCCGCCGTCGTGAACTACGACCTGCCGCGCTCGACCGTCGACTACGTGCACCGCATCGGCCGCACGGGCCGCGCGGGCGAGACGGGCGTCGCCCTCAGCTTCATCACCGTCGCCTCCGACGCGCACTTCCGTCTCATCGAGCGCCGCCACGGGCTCGCCCTTCCGCGGGAGCGTCTGCCCGGCTTCGAACCCACCGAGCTGACAGCGCCCGTCCAGGTCCAGGACCCTGCCGGCGGCGTGAAGGGAAAGCGGAAGAGCAAGAAGGACAAGCTCCGCGAGGCCGCGGCCCGACGAGCCGGCAGCGACCGTCCCGAGCGCGAGCCGCCCGCGAGTGATACGTTTTCGGCATGGCCTCGCCGGACCTGACAGAGACCTCTCCGCTCGCGAAGCAGGCGATCATCGCCTTCGTCGCGACTCGCGACGGCGCGCGGGCGCGCGCGTTCTACGAGACGACGCTCGGGCTCACGGTCGTCTCGGACGACGACTTCGCGCTCGCCCTCGACGCCAATGGCACGCAGCTGCGCGTCCAGAAGGTCGGCGCGCTCGCACCGCATCCGTTTACGGCGCTCGGGTGGGCGGTCACGAACCTTCCGGCGACGGTCGAGTCGTTGACCCGACGAGGCGTCACCTTCAAGAGGTTCCCCGGCTTGGAGCAGGACGCGCATGGCGTGTGGAGCGCGCCCAGCGGCGCGAAGGTCGCCTGGTTCTCGGATCCCGACGGCAACACGCTCTCGCTGACCCAGTTCTGACGGCAAATCTGGCTCTCGGGCCTCAAACCCGAGGGCCGAGCCGCCGATGACGCAGACGGTGGTGTGGGGACGTCCGCACCCCAGGCCATGGCCGCTCTTCCCGCAGACCCTGCCGCGACTTCTTCCCCTGGGGTGATCCTCGAGCGGGGGCAGGCCATCGATCGCTTCGTCGTGCTCGGCCTCGTCGGGCGCGGCGGCATGGGCGAGGTCTACGCCGCCTACGATCCCGAGCTCGACCGCAAGGTCGCGATCAAGCTGTTGCGCGCGCGCGACGGCGCGGCGGAGGGACGAACGCGCCTGCTGCGCGAGGCGCAGGCGATCGCGAAGCTGCAGCACCCGAACGTCGTCGTCGTCTACGACGTCGGGACGTTCCGCGACGATGTGTTCATCGCCATGGAGTTCGTCGACGGGCGAACGCTCGGCGGTTGGATGGCGGCGGGCGTGCGCTCGCGGCGCGAGATCCTCGAGGTGTTCTTCGCGGCGGCGCGCGGCCTCGCGGCGGCGCACGCGGCCGGGCTCGTGCACCGCGACTTCAAGCCCGACAACGTCATGGTGACGAACGATGGCCAAGTGCGCGTCATGGACTTCGGCCTCGCGCGCCCGGCGGGCACGGCGGATGACGCCGAGAGCGACGCGGCGGATGTGTCGTCGGCCGTCGCGCCGCCCACGGAGCTCGGCGTCGAGACCTTCGACCCGAGCGTCGATCCCGACGCGACGCTCGACATCGTCAAGGGCTCGCGCAAGAAGACGCAGACGACCTCGGGGAAGTACCTTTCGATCAAGCTCACGCAGACGGGCGCCATGGTCGGCACGCCCGCGTACATGGCGCCCGAGCAGTTCGCGATGCGCACCACCGATGCGCGCACGGACCAGTTCAGCTTCTGCGTGACGCTGTATGAAGCGCTGTACGGCGAGCGGCCCTTCGCGGGCGATTCCTTCCCGACGCTCATGACGAGTGTCGTCACCGGCATCGTCCGCGAGCCTCCGGGCAAGGCGAAGGTCCCCGGGTGGATGCGCCGGGTCCTGCTGCGCGGCCTGCACACGGAGCCCGACCGGCGCTTCTCGTCGATGAACGCGCTCCTCGTCGCGCTGCACACGGATCCGACGGTGCGCGGAAAGCGCATCGTCCTGGGGGCCGGGCTCCTCGCGGCCCTCGTCGTCGCCGGGCTCGGCGTGCGGCGCGCCGCCGGCACGCACGAGGCGTTGTGCCGCGGCGGCGACGCGCGCTGGGCGGGCGTCTGGGCCGCGGGCGGCGCGCCCACGCCGCGTAAGGACGCCATTCACCGCGCCTTCGCGGCGACCGGGAAAGGCTTCGCCGAGCAAGCCTACTCCGGTGCCGCGCGTGCTCTCGACGCCTACGTCGGCAAGTGGCTCGCGATGTACCAAGACACCTGCGAGGCGACGCGCGTGCGCGGCGAGCAATCAACCGAGGTGCTCGACCTGCGCATGAGCTGCTTACAGGACACGTTCGGCAAGACGCGCGCGCTCGTCGAGGTGCTCGATCACGCCGACGGTCAGGTCGTCGAGAACGCCATCTCCGCGACGGGCTCGCTCCCCCGGCTCGAGCGTTGCGCCGACGTCGCGCTGCTCAAGGCCGTCGTTCAACCGCCCACCGACGAGGTCACGCGAAAGCGCGTCGAGGCGCTGCGCGGCGACGCGGCCAGGCTCGACGCGCTCATCGAGGCGGGTCGCTGCACAGCCAGTGAAGAGCTCGCCGAGAGCCTCATCCCGCGCGTTCGCGCGACCGCGTACCTGCCGCTCATCGCCGACGTGCTGAACTCGGCGGGACATCTCTCCGACGCGTGTATCGATGTCGTGCTCGGCACCGAGCGGTACAAGGAGGCGTACGTCGCGGCGCTCGCCTCGCGGCACGACGAGGCGGCCGCCAAGGCGGCGCTCACCCTGGGCAGCTTCTACGTCGATCGGCTCGGCCAGCTCGCGCTCGGCAAGGAGTGGACGAACGTCGGGCGCGCGATGCTGCAGCGGTTCGGCAACCACTCCGTCCTCGACGGCTGGCTCATGGACGCCGACGGTGAGGTGCTCCTACAGGAAGGGCGCATCGACGCAGGGATCGCGACGTTCGAGGCGCTCGCGGCGCTGCGCGAGAAGGTCATGGGGAAAGACGACTACCACGTGGCGATGGCGTTAAACAGCATCGGGAACGCCCTCGTCGTCGCCAAGCGCTACGACGAGGCGATCGAGATGTTCCAACGCGCGCTCGCGGGGACCAAGCGCACGCTCGGCGACCGGCACCCCCTCGTGGCGATGGTGACCGCGAATTCCGGTGAGGCTTTGAACGGGGGTCATCGTTATGCCGAAGCGCGAGCCGCCTTTCAGACGGCGCTCGATCTTTGGCGAGGCGCGGGAAGCACGCCCCTCTTTCTCTCGTTCGGCCTCACGGGGACGGGCGTCGCGTTCCTCGGCGAGGGGCGGCCGCGCGACGCCACCAAGCCGCTCGAGGAAGGATTGGCGATGCGCATCGAGTCGCACATGGGCGTCGACGCCGTGAACGAAACGCGCCTCCTGCTCGCGCGCGCTCTCTGGGCGCGCCCCGTCGACCGAGGACGTGCGCTCGCCCTCGCGCGCGAGGCCCGCTCCGAGCTCAAAGACGCGACGTCGGCCGGAGAGAAAGCGCGCCTCGCCGCCGCGGACGCCTGGCTCGGCAAGCCGACCTCGAGCCTGTGACCACCACGGACCGTGATATTCTGAAGTCCTCGTGACCGACAGCGCCCTTCGATCTGTTAGCCGCGTTCAGCGCGCGTGGCGTTGAATTCCTGATCGTCGACGCCCACGCACTGGCCGCACACGGTCTCGTTCGCGCCACGAAGGATCTGGATGTCTGGGTGCGCCCCGATTCGGACAACGCCGAACGCATCCTGGCGGAGCTCGCCGACTTCGGCGCCCCGTTACAGGATCTCACTGTCGACGATCTCACGAGCCCTGGGCTCGTGTTTCAATTACGGCCATCGATGGCGTGACGTTCACGGACGCATGGGCGCAGCGCGTTTCCTCGAGGTTCTCCGATCAGGACGTCGCCGTCCTGTCGCGACAGCACCTTCTGACCAACAAGCGTGCCGATCACCCGGACGGATACATGGTGTCCAGGGCTGACGCGCTCGTGCTCGGCGGATCCTTCGAAGCCGGCATCAGCGACGCGCGCGCCGATCCGAAGACGTGCGCGCGCATCCTCGCGGACAACCGCCGCTTCTTCGCCGGCGGGTAGGGCTCGCCTGAGGCGGTCAAGGCGCAGCGCAGCCGGGGCTCGCGGGACGGCTCCAAACTATCGCCGATTCAAGTTCCGCGTCGCGGTATCTGGCGCGCGTCGCGGTGCTTGGCGCGCAATGACAGGTGAACTATCGCCGATTCAAGTTGGCGCGTCGCGGTGCTTGGCGCGCAACGACCGGCGAAGATCGCCGACAAGCTCGTCGCCCAATGGCACGCCGTCGTCCTGCGCAGCTCGAGCTTCCGGTCCCACCGGCTTGGGGGGGCGCCCGGCGGGGCGCGGGCCGACCGTCGATGACGAAGTCGCCCGGTCCGGCTCACGTCAGACGACCGCCGCACGACCCACGTCATCCTGTCCACGTGACGTTGCGTGCCCGACCTTCGGTCCCCTCGTTGCGGTCAGAGCGCATGTTTGCGAGGGTGCGCGACGCGATCCGCGCCTCGAGCCGAAGCACCTTCCGCGTGCTGCATTTCTCCGTTCAGACAGATCATCTACATCTCATCGTCGAGGGGATCGTTCGCGGACCTTGTCGAGTGGTCTTCGCGGCCTCGCGATCCGGTGCGCGCTCGCGATCAACCGCGCAGCGTCGATGAGCGGGCCCGTGTGGAGGCACCGCACCCACTGCCACGTGCTCACCACGCCGAGCGAGGTCCGACGAGCCATTGCCTATGTGCTCCTGAACTTCCGCAAGCACCTCCGGGCCTCGCCAGGAATCGACCCCCGCAGCTCGGGGTCGGGGTTCGACGGATGGGTCGGGGCGGCCGGCCGACCGGTCTTCTACGGACCCGTCGCGCGGCCCCGTACGTGGCTCGGGGCCATCGGATGGCAGCGCGGCGGTGGCCCATCTCGTTGGACGAAGCTCCCTCGAAGAGCGCCCACTTGAATCGGCGATAGTTGCAGCGGGACGGCGTGGCCCTGCGACGAATCGCGCCCAACGACCGACCGCCACAACGGCGGCATGTGCGCGCCTCGTCGCGTCGGCCCTCAGTCGCTAAGGGTCACGCGTTGGCGGCCTACCGCGTAGGGGGCGGCGTCGGCCCTCAGTAGCTGAGGGTCACGCGTTGGCCGCTGGCCGCGTAGGGAACGGTGACGGTGACGAGCTTCTTTTCGCCGTCCCACGCGAAGTCGCGCGTGGGCTTGCCGGCGACGGTGACCTGCTTCGGCTTGCTCGGCGCGCCGTGGATCGCGAGCGCGATCGCAGAGAACCACGGGACGAACGTCCCTTCGGCGCGCGTGACATCGACGGTGAGCGCGCCCGGCGTTTCGGTGCACGAGAACGCGAGGCGCAGCAGCTTGCCTTTGCGGTAGGCGAAGGTCGTGCCGTCGTCGAGGTAGAGCGAGCCGCGACAATCGGGGCCGGGGTAGACGCGCAGATCGAGCGGGCCCTTCGGCAACTCGCTCGTCGATTGCACGAGGGGCGCGTGCGGGATGATGGCGCCGCCGCGCACGAGGACGGAGAGTTCGCCGAGCGCGGGCTGCGTCTTCTTCTTCTCGCCGCCCGCGACGCGCGCGCCCGTCCAGTAGTCGTACCAGACGCCGGCCGGCACGGTGATCTCGAGCGGGTCGAGCGTCTCGTCGAGCTTGGGTTGCACGAGGAGATCGCCGCCAAAAAGGAAGGCGCGATCGTTCGTGTAGAAGTCTTCGGCCTCGGGATGCTCGAGCCAAAAGGGCCGCATGAGCGGCACACCCGTGCGCGACGCTTCTTCGGCGAGGCCGTAGATGTACGGCAGCAGGCGGTAGCGCGCCTCGATGAAGCGGCGGCGGATCGCCTCGTGCTCGGCGCCGTGCACCCACGGCTCCTGATCGAGCGTTCCTTTTTCGGTGTGGTCGCGGAAGATGGGGTTGAACGCGCCGACGGCGAGCCAGCGCGTCAGCAGGTCGGGCGGCGGGCTGCCGCGAAAGCCGCCGATGTCGTCGCCGATGAGCGCGTAGCCCGACAGGCCGAGGTTGAGGAGCATCGGGATCGCGATGCGGAAATGATTCCACGTGCTCGTGTTGTCGCCGGTCCAGGAGGCGGCGTAGCGCTGGCCGCCCGCGTACGTCGCGCGCGTGAGCACGAGCGGGCGTCGATCGCCCTGCAGCGCGAGCAGACCTTCGTAGGTCGCGCGCGAGTTCTGCATGCCGAAGACGTTGTGCACTTGCCGGTGGGTCGCCGTACCGCCGCTGTCGACGCGGTGGACGACGTCGAGGGGCATGGTCCTTTCGGCTTGGAACACCGACGGTTCGTTCATGTCGTTCCAGAAGCCGGCGACGCCCAGGTCGACGAAGTTCTTGTAGAGCGTGCCCCACCACGCACGCGCGGGCGCCCACGTGAAGTCGGGGAACACGCTCGCGCCCGGCCACACCTTGCCGGAATAGACGCCGCCGTCGGCGGCGTGCACGAAGTGATTGCCGGCGGCGCCTTCATCGAAGGGCTTGTAGCCCTGGCCGGGCGCGTTCGCGAGGTGCAGGTCGGTGATGGCGATGACCTTGAAGCCGTCGCGGCCGAGATCGCCGAGCATCTTTTCGAAGTGCGGGAAGCGCTCGCGATCGACGGTGAAGGGGCGGTTGTCCTTCTGGTAGTCGATGTCGAGGTAGAGGACGTCCGCGGGGATCTTCTTTTCGCGGAAGGTCTTGGCGACTTCGTAGACGCGCGCCTCGGGATAGTAGGAATAGCGGCACTGCTGGAAGCCGAGCGACCACAGCGGCGGCAGCGGCGCCTTGCCCGTGAGGTCGGCGTAGCGCTCGACGACGGCCTTCGGGTGCGGGCCGGCGATGAAGTAGTAGTCGAGCGCGCCGCCCTCGGCGCCGAAGGAATAGGCGTCGCGCGCCGCCTTGCCGAAGTCGAACCACGAGCGCCACGTGTCGTCGACGAACAGACCGTAGGCGCGGCCGTGGCGCAGGCCAATGAAGAAGGGGATCGTCTTGTAGAGCGGGTCGGTCGATTCCTGCCAGGCGTAGGCGTCGGTGTTCCAGTTCGAAAAGGCGAGGTCCCGGTGATCGAGCGGGCCGGCCTTGTCGCCGAGGCCGTAGTAGTGCTCGTCGGCGGGCATGACCTTGGCGACGCGGAAGCCGTTCGGGCCGAGCGTGAGCGGGCGCTCGTGCGCGTCTTCGTTGAGAACTTGCCCGGCGGCGTCGAGGAACACGAGGCGCAGCGGGCTCTTCTCGACGCGCACGCGTACGTCGGTCGTCGCCGCGAGGAGCGACGCGCCCTCGTCGGTGACGGTGAACGTCGCCGTCGGCGTGTTCGCGCCGGGGGTGATGGCCCAAGAAAAGTCAGCAGCGCCGCCCGCGGCGCGCACGCGGATGACGTGGTCGTTCACCGCGCTGAGCGTCATCGGGCCCGCCGTCGTCTCGAGCGTGAGGATGTGTGGCGCGGCGGAGAAGCCCGTCACGCGCGGCGTGGCGTCCGTGGCGACGACGGCGACGGACGTCGGCGGGCGCGGCGGGGCGGCGCACGCCATCACGGCGATCAAGGATCCACAAACCGTCAGCTCTCTCATCTTCATTGAACCTGAGCTCCTCGCTGAAGCACGACCGCGCTCGATGGGGGCAGGGTGAGGTCGGCGGCGCCGCGCGCGTCGACGTCGACGCGCGCGCCCGAGCAACCGTTGGCCACGGCGGCGCCGGCGAAAATATCGCAGTAGGTGCCCGCCGCGAGGCCCGTCGTGAACGTCTGGTGCAGCACCGACGTTCCGTTGTTGATCGCGACGAAGCCCTGATCGCCGCGCGCGAACGCGATCGCGTCCGCGCCGTCGTCCCACCAATTCGTCACGGGTGCGGCGGCGGTCGCCTTGCGAAACGCGACCAGCCGCGCGACGTAAGGGCGGCGGTGCTCGCAGAGCCACCCGCTCTTGGCCGCGACGTCGGCGCAGCTGGGTGTCTCGGCGCCTGGCGCGTACACGGGCAACGTCGCGCCGGTGGTGTCGGACGGCGGCCCAATGTCGCGGCCCGCGCCCGTCGCGCGATTGAAGGCGTAACCCGAGAGGATCGACGGCGTTCCGTAGGGCCACGTCAACATGAAGGCCGTCGCGAGATCGTAGGCGACGCCGTCGTCGTAATAGATCGACGACGCGCGTTCGGTGTCGTGGTTGTCGACGAAGACGACGGCGCGGTCGCTCGGCAACAACCCGTCGCCGAGCGTGCGCAAGCCGGCGAGCGACGCGCCGCCCGCCCCGAGAAAGGCGTCGCTCACCGCAGCGTACTTGAACTCGGTGATGTCGACGTCGGCGGCGCCCGCGCCTGTCGTCAGGTAGTCCGTCGCGGCGATCGCCTCGCCGCCGTGATCGATGACCTCGAAGAAGTAGTAAGGGAGCGGGCCGGCCGGCGCCCGCACGCGGCGCAAGATCGCGTCGAGGTCGGCGGGGTCGACGTGCTTGGCGGCGTCGACGCGGAAGCCGCTCACGCCGAGCGCGAGCAGCGACGAGAAGTACCCCGCGATCGCGTCGCGCACATGGTCGCTCGACGTGTCGAGATCGGCGAGGCCGACGAGCTCGCACCGACGAACGCGGTCGGCTGAATTCTGATAGTCGGTGGCGGCGATCGTGCACGGGGGGCTGTGGAAATCGGCCGCGGCGTAGAGCCCCGGGTACGAGTACTTCGTGAAAGCCGTCCCGTTGCTGCCGACGCCGCGCGCCTGCGCCGTCATGTGGTTGATGACGGTGTCGGCGTAGATCGCGACGCCCACGGCGGCGCAGCGTCGCACCATGTCGCCGAAGTCCTCGGCTGTGCCGCTGCGGCTGCGCGCCAGCGAGTAGCCGACGGTTTGATAGCGCTCCCACCACGGCGCGCCCGGCAGGACGGCGTGCTCGCTCGGCGGCGAGATCTGCACGCCCGCGAAGCCGGCCGGGCCGAGCGTCGTCTCGCACTCCTTCGCGACGTCGGTCCACCGCCACTCGAACAGGTGCACGAACACGCCGCCCGCCGGCGGCGCACCCAGCGTCGGGATCGCGGCGGTGCGTGATTCGCTGATCGCATCGGCGCCGGAGTCGACGCGGGAGCTTTCCGCATCACTGCCGGCGTCGTTTTGGACGACGTCAGTCTTCGCCGGGGCTCCCGCGCGGCACGCCGCGAAGACCACGGGCACCAGCAGCAGCCGCAGCTTCATTTGATGAACTTCAGATCGTCGAGCGTGAAGTCCCACGGGACGCCGCCCTTCGACGTGAAGTTCAGGCCGACGATCGTCTTGTCGTCGAGCGGCACCTTCGTGCCCCAGCCGCCGGGCCGCAGCTCGTCCCACGTGAACGTGTAGGTCGTCGGCGTGCTCGTCAGATAGATGTCGACGGCGAAGTGGTCGTAGCACTTCGTGCAGTGGTTGAACTCAGGCATCGTCGCCATCGTCGCGAGGCCGACGTGCATCGCGGAGCTGCCCCACGCGCGGAACGTGATGCCCTTCCACTCGGACGCGTCGATGGGCGTGAGCGCGCCCGCGCCCTGGAAGTTGAAGCCGATGCCGCCGCCCCAATCGATGAAGCCGCGGCCCGTCGTGTGGATGACGCCGCCCGCGAGCGCCTTCGGGAACGCGTCGATCGTGGGCGGGAACATGACGCCGCTCGGGGTCGGATCGTGGAAGACGAACCAGCCGCCGCCGGGCGACAGGTTCATCACGGCGGGTTGCGTGCCGTCGGAGATGAGTGGCCCCGTCGGCTTCGCGGGCGCCGGCACGTCACCCGCGTTCGCGGCGACTTCGGTCGACTTGGGCGCGTCGGCGGCGCGCCGCGCGGCGACGTAGCGCGCCGGCGGGTAGAGGCACGCCGGCGTCAGCACGACCAGGAACCAGATCGGGTGTGGGCTCTTCACGCGGTCGTGTGTGACCGGCAACCTCCAGAACCGTCGGTCGAGACGGATTTACGTCGCGGCGGACACCCACCCGCGACGATGGCCCCCACCCGACGACGGAATTCCGCGGTCTTGGTCTCGTACTTGGCGCTCGGTCCGTGCCTGCTCGCGTCGGGCGCCGCGTGCGTTCGCATGCCGGCCGCGGCGGCGCCCGCGGCCGTCGCCCAGGCCGCCCCGAAGGAAGACGAGCCCCTCGTCGCGCCGTTCAAGCTCAAGCCCGAGTGGGAGGGCCCGTGCGCGCGGGCCGAGCTCGTCGACGTCGATCTCGGCCACACGCCCGAGACGTTCGTGCGGGCCGCGCACTGTCAGATCACCGGTGAGCCCGCGTCGCCCGAGACCGTCGCGCGTTGGACGACGCGCATGCGAGACGAGTATTACGTGCGCCGCATCGACGTCGTGCGCGCGCTGTGCGCCGCGAGCAAGCGTGTCTGCAAGCTGACCTACTCCGATCCGTGGGAGTCGCAGCCCGAGCTGCCGACGACGGCGCTCGTCAAGAAGACGAAGCGCGAGATCGGGGCCGTGCTGATGTTCTTCTTCGACTGCCCCGGGAAAACCAACTGCAGCATGGACTGGGCGAACACCCACGCGCCCGGCATGGACGGGCCGGTCGCGAGCCTCGCCGCCAAGGAAGGTGGCGCGCCGGCGGTCTACCACCCCAATCAGGTCGGCTTCTGGCGGCGCGAGCTTCTCGACGCGAAGTACGCGGGCCTGTCCTTCCTCATGCCGAACACGTACGGCCCCGACATCGAAAACGGCCGGCTCAAGCCGCTCGCCGACGCGCTCGCGGGCCTCGACGATCCGATCAAGATCGCGATGTTCGACGACACCTGGACGTGGGGCCAGCCGGAGTTCGGCGGCGTCGACGTCTTTAGTGACTTCTGGAAGCACAAGCCGGATCTGACGAAGGTCGACGAGGCCGCGAAGGCGATCTACGAGCACAAGTGGAAGCCCTTCTTCTCGCAGATCGACAAGAAGAACTGGTATCGCTTTGCCGGCCGGCCGTTCATTTACTTTTACAACGCCGGCACGCTCGAGCCGCGCACGCAGGCGGCGCCCCTCATCGCGAAGCTCAAGGAGCTGTTCAAAAAGGACTTCGGCGAAGAGCCCTTCGTCGACGTCGACATCGCGTTCTTCGACGATCCGGCCATGACCGAGACGGCCGACGCGAAGTTCAAGTGGATGACGTTCGACGTCCCGCAGCGCCGCTTCCGCACGGCGATGAACGGTCACATCATCGATCACGCGATGGTGCGCTGGGACGCCATCAACCGCGATCGTCCGGGCGAGCTCGCCAACAAGTTCGATCGTTGCGTCAAAGGCGGGCAGATCCTGCGCCGCGTCCTGCAGGACTCGCAGGACGCCGAGCTGCTCGTGCTCGCGACGTGGAACGATCTCGGCGAAGGCACGGGCGTGAACCGGAACTACGACTACTGGGCGGATGGTCATTGGTTGCCGCCGCACTACTTCATGCAGCTCATTCGCAATTCGCAGCGCGACGGCGCGACCAGACGAGACGGAAACAAGTAGAGCCGGTCACACACGGACCATGCGCGCCCCCCTCCGATGGATCGCCGCCGGAGTCGGCGTCTTCGTCGCGCTCGTCGTCGCGCCCTTCGGCTGCGACGGCCCCGGCAACTCGGGCAAGAGCGCGCCTGACCCCGACCTCGTCAAGAGCGTGCCGTGGCTCAACGGCGTGCTCCCCGCGCTCGACGGCAACGGCGACGCCGTCGTCCCGATGACGGCCGAGTATCCCCCCATCGCCTTCGGGCTCCCCGACCCCGGCTCGCAGCGCACGGACTGCTCGGCGCTCGCGGGCCTCGAGTTCTCGAAGGGCTGGTTCGACGACTTCGAGCCGGACGATCCGACGGACGCAGGCCGCACGGGCGTCGCGCGCGGCTGGGCTTCGTACGACGATCTGTCTCAGTACGCGTTTCACACGCCGGGCGACGCGACCTGGTATCCGGGCGTCGCCGGTACGTTCGACGCGGCCTGGGGCCTGCCGGCCGTGAAGATGCCCGGCCCCAAGTGCGACACGAAGCCCAACGATTGGGCGCTGCACTTTCGCGGCGGACAATTTCGCAAGTGGGGCGGCGGCATCAGCCACGCCTTCACCGATCCCGACGGCTGGTACCGCAGCAGCGATCGTGACGGGCCGTGCCGCCCGCAGGACGACTTCTGTCCGCCGCCGCTCGCGGCTGACGCGAAGGTCGACACGGCGGGGCTGCCGACGAAGGCGGCGAACGGCGATCTGTACAAACAGCCGCATGATTTTTTCGATGTCTCCGCGTACGACGGCATCGCGTTTTGGGCGCGCCGTGGGCCCGAGGGGTTCGACCGCGCGCTCGTGATCCTCACCGACAAGTTCACGAGCAGCCGCCTCGCGCGCGAGAACCAGAAGTATTGCCGCCGCGTCCGCGAGTGCCACACGCGCTGCCTCAGCGGGTCGCCGTGTGCGCCAGACGATCCCACGTCGGCGACGCCGATCTATCGCTGCTTCGATCCGAAGCAGGGGCTGCCGAAGATCGCGATCGATTCGCAGCTGGACCAGATGTACCCGCGCTGTGGCGCGAGCGCGTGCACGAGCCCGCAGACGTACCTCGACCAGGACTTCGACAACAAGGCCTGCCGCCCGTACACGTACGGCGCCGACGGCGAGAGCGGCGAGTTCTGTTGGAACCCGGGCGATCCGCCGCCCGCGGGGCGCGACGACCGTTGTCAGGATGGCTGGGAATCGAGCGTTCCGTTGACGCTCGATTGGCAGTTCTTCGCGTTGCCGTTCTCGATGTTCGAGCAGGTGGGCTTCGGCAAGCGCGCGCCGTACATGGACCTCAAGTCGCTCGACACGCTCGCGTTCGGCGCCGTCATGGGGTGGTCCGACGTGTACTTCGACAACGTCACGCTCTACCGGCGCAAATAAGATGGGCGCACGCAGATTTCAGATCGTCGTCGTCTTTCTCGGGTTGTTTGCGTCGACGGCCGCGCGCGGGCAGGGCGCCGATCCGACGGCGCGCGATTCGTTGGCCGACGCCGTCAAGGACAAGCCCGCCGTCGCCGACGCGCCGGTCAAGGTGCCCGAAGCCAAGCCAAGCGACGCGAAAGAGAACCTGACGCCGGGCTATCTGCCCGGCTACCGACGCGCGATGGGGCTGGGCCTGTCGCCGTACGCGCCGCAGACGCCGGGGTTGCCGGGCGGTCTCACGGTCCCGTTCAGCGCGCCGACATCAACCGACGACTGGACGTTCAATTTTTGGGGCTACATGAGCGCCGCCGAGCGCGTGAGCCGCGGCGTGCGCGAAAATCCCGCGGCCGGCCAGTCGGCGACGACGTTCCATTCGTTCCCGCGCATCGTCGACGCGTACGGAATGTTCAGTGGCACGAACGCGCCGCAGGGCAGCTGGGTCGACCTGACGTTCGAGTACGGCAACAACCGCGTCACGTCGCACGTGAAGATCAGCACCTGGAAGCCGACGACGGGCTCGGACTGGACGCCGCTCGGCAGTCAGAACTTTTTCCAGGAGGCGTACCTCACCTTCAAGATCCCCGCGGGCAAGGTCAACCTCAAGTGGAACGTCGGCGCGTTCCAGAACACCTACGGTGGACTGGGCCAGTACGACGTCGGCCGCTACAACGCGCCCCTCATCGGCAGCCCGTTCGGCGTCGGCGAGACGCTCACGGCGCAATACGATCTCGACGCGCGCTACACGCTGTTCCTCGAGGACGGGCTCATGGGCCGCCTCGGCAAGACGCCGGTGGGCGCGCCCGCGATCGTCAGCATCGACGGCGCGTTCAACTCGGCGCTGCCGTCGAGCTGGGTGCACCACGCGCACGCCGGCGTCGCGCGCCACGGCACGGTGCCGCTCGTGCTGGGCCTGCACTACCTGCGCAACTGGGCGCAAGACGAGCGCGATCAGATCGACGATCCGCGCACGCCTTTTGTCGATGAAGCCAACCGGCCCGATCCGCACATGACGGTGCTGGGCGTCGACTTCCGGATGATCGACAACTACCTCGGCAACTTCGCGGCCGCCGTCTCGTACGCCGACGCTTACTACGCCGCGCTCCTCACGGGCCTGAACTTCTTCGGCGCCTACAACGGCGAGCAGATGACGAAGCGTTACTTCGGGCCGCAGGGCGGCGGCACGGGGAAGATGGTCGTCGCGGGCTTCGAGTACAACGTTGCTTGGGGGCGCCTGCTTCGTTATCCGGTCGAGCTGTCGCCCAACGGGCCTGAATTCTTCACGAGCGTCTTCGCCGACTTCGGGAAGATCACGAGCAAGGACCCCGACGCCGACGGGCGGGTGTTGCTCAAGTTCGGCGCCGAGGCGACGTGGCGCTGGCAGCGCTGGCTCGCCTTGTCGGCGCGGGTCGATCGCGTCGCGCCGAACTCGAAAGACTCACAGGAGAGCTTCACGGTCATCAGCCCGAAGCTGATCTTCAAGAGCGATTGGCTGAGCCACGAGCAGGTGACGCTCTCGTACACGCGGTGGCTCTACGGCGCGCACACGCACGCCGAGTTCCCCAACGACTTCTCCCGCGGACAGCTCGACAACGACATGTTCGCGCTGACCTTCGGGCTGTGGTGGTGACGACAATGACGAGAGCGCAGACGGAAGAAAGCAGGATCCGCATGAAACGAAGCCTAGGAAGCTCGGGGGGCGCCTCGGGGATCTTGCTCGGCGCGTGCCTGTCCTTTGCCGGGACCGCGGTCGCCGCGGAGACGGGAGACGTTCCGGGAGGCGCCGCCGTCAGCAACGACGACGTCAAACAAGACATCTCCCTGGGCCTCGCGCCGGGCACGCCGCAGGTGGGCGCATTGCCGGGCGGCCTCACGCCGGCCTACGGGCAGCGCACCGCCGACGAAGGCGACTGGCGCTTCGACTTCCACGGGTTCGTGACGATGCCGTTGCGCGTGGGGCTCAACACGCGCGCGGGCGGCGCGACGACGGATCAGCACCTCGACGTGCTCCACGCACCGCCCGTCGTGCCCGACTACCGCGACGCCTTCACGTATACGTCGGTCATCCCGCAGCCCTACGCGCAGCTGAACTTTTCGTACGGCAACTCGATCGTCACGGGCAACGTGATCATCCTGGCGCGCACGGCGACGACGGCGGCCAGCTTTTACAATCCGCCCGATCAGTCGGGCATCAGCGACGCGTTCGTGAACTTTCGTTTGCCGAACCTCGTGCGCCACCTGCACGTCGAGGCCAACGTCGGCGCGCTGACGAACCGCTACGGCGTCATGGGCGAGTACGACGAGGGCAAGTACGGCACGGCCGTCATCGGCCGCGTCAACGGCGTCGGCGAGCACGTCATCGCGAAGCTCGGCATCGGCGACGCCGTCGTCGCGCTCGAGCAGGGCTTCCAAGGCCAGCTCGATCGCTTCCCCAACGACGTTTTGCCCGCCGGGTGGAACGGCTTCGCGAACCCGAACGCGGGCAGCGGCTTCGTCAACCACGTGCACGCGGGCTTCGGCTACCTCGGCACGGTGACGTTGGGCCTGCACTTCCTCGACGCGTGGACGCAGGACGATCGCGCGTCACAATCGACGGTCCCCGACGGCTCGATGCGCGTCTTCGGCGCCGACCTGCGCCTCACGACGGGCAACCTCGGCCACGTCTACCTCGCGGCGTCACGCACGAGCGCGACGCACGTCGGCTCGCTGGGCCGGATCCTCGAGATCATGAACACGGGTAACGGCGCCGGGCTCACGGCAAACTACCTCGGCGCCGGCAGCGACGGCACGGGCACCCTGACGACCTTCGCGGGCCAGTGGGACGTGAGCCTGCAGAGCGTTCGCGCCTACCCGGCCATCTACAACGGCGACAGCCGCGACGTCGTGCTGAGCTTGTTTGCGATGCAAACCAAGGTCACGAGCAACGATCCGACGCTCGCCGCGGGCGTCACGAAGCGCAAGCTCGGCGGCGAGGCCTCGGCGAGCCTGCTGCCGTGGCTCGCGGCGTCCCTGCGCGTCGATCGCGTCGTCCCCGACGACCACGACGCGTCGCAATCGTTTTCTGTCGTGTCGCCACGCCTGATCTTCCGTTCGAAGTGGCAGGCGCACGATCAGGTCGTCCTGCAATACTCGCGCTTCCTCTACAACTCGGGCGTCTTCGTGCGCAGCGGCTATCCCGCCGCCGTCGACCCGACCCTCCGCCCCGACCGCGACGTCATCTCGCTGTCGGCGAGCATGTGGTGGTGACATGGGCTCGCGTCGCACGCTCGTCGCTGGACTCCTCTTCACGACCGCCGGTTGCGCGCTCGGTGGGTACGGACACGCGCCGCCTCCCGACGCGTCGACGAGCGCCGCCGGCACGACGGGCACCGCGACAGGCGGCTCGACGGCGACGATGACGGGCGGCAACGCGGGCACGAGCTCACCGACGGCAGGCGCGTCCGGCGCGAGCGGCGTCGCGGGTGCGACGGGCGCCGCGGGCGCCGGGTCCGCGGGCGTGGCGGGCACCAACGGGCTCCCGCCGTCGACGGCGAAGCCCGACTTTCAACCGCGGCCCGAGTTCGCCGGGCCGTGCACGCGCGCCGCGGGCGCGATCGACGTCAACCTCGGTAACCGCCCCGAGGACTTCGTGCGCGCCGCGCAGTGCCAGATCGCCGGCACCGAGCCCGCGCCCGACATCGTCGCCAATTGGGCGAATCAGCTCCGTACCGTCGACTACGTCCGCCGCGTCGACGTCGTGCGCGCGCTCTGCAAGGCCGCGAACCGGCAATGTCCGCTCACCTACTCTGACCCGTGGGCGGCCGACATTCCTCTCGAGCCCACGTGCACGCGCAAGACGACGCGCGATCTCGGCGCCGTCTTCATGTACTTCAGCGACTGCCCACGCGGCGTGAACTGCGGGATGGATTGGGCCAACACGCACGGCCACGGAATGCTCACGGCGCATCCGCTCTTCGCCTTCGGTACGGCGGCCGCGAATTATTACAACCCGCACAACGCCGGCTATTGGTACCGCCAGCTCCTCGACGCGCGCTGGGCCGGGCTGCAGTTCTTTCTCCTCAATACGTACGGCCCCGATCTGTCGGGCGCGCCCGATTCGCTCGCGATGCTCAGCCAGGCGCTCATGAAAGCCGGCGTCGGCGGTGTAAAAATCGCGCTCTTCGACGATCCCTGGTCCTGGGGCCAGCCGTCGAGCCCGACGTCGTTTCGCACGCGCCCCAACCTCGCCGACACCGAGGCCGCCGCGCAGGCGATCTACACCGCGAAGTGGAAGCCGTTCTACACGCGCATCGACAAGGCGTACTGGTACACGTTCAAGGGCAAGCCGCTGATCTATTTCTACAACGCGGGCACGCTACAGCCGCTCGACCATTCGGCCGCCGTCGTCGCGCGGCTCAAGCAACTGTTCGCGCAAGACTTCGGCGTCACGCCGTTCGTCGCCGTCGAGACGGCGTACTTCCAGGACCCCGCGATGCCCAGCGTCGCCGACTCGCAGTTCACGTGGAACACGCTCGGCGGCACGTCGCGCGCGCGGTCGACGGCGAACGGCGTCACGCTCGATCACCACATGGTCAAGTGGGATCCCGTGGGCCGCGACAAGCCCGGCGTCGCGCCGACGGCGGCGGATCACCTCGTCAAAGGCCCTTCGTTGTTGAGCGATCGCCTCGCCTTCTCGAGCGACGCCGACATCGCCGTGTTCGCGACCTGGAACGATCTCGGCGAGGGCACCGGGATCGAGCGCAACTACGACTACTACCTCGCGGGCGCGTGGAGCCCGCCCACGACGTTCATGAGCGTGACGCGCGCCGCGCAATGCGCGGAATGAAGTCATCGACACGGATTCGTCGTTGCGCGGACACACACACGCAAATCCAACGACGGAGTCCCCATGCAAAATTTCAAGATCGGAATTGGTGTGTCCCTGACGTCGCTCCTCGCGCTCGCCTTCGTGGCGTCTGCGACGGGCACTGGCTGTAGCACGGGCGCGAGCACGGGCGGCGCGGCCGGCACGACGGGCGCCGCGGGCGCGACGGCCACGGCCGGCACGACGGGCGCCGCGGGCAGCACCGCCACGGCCGGCACGACGGGCGCGGCCGGAACGGGCGCGGCCGGCACGACGGGCACGGCCGGCACGACGGGCGGCGGTGGCGAGATCGGCGCCGCGGGCGCGACGGGGTTGCCGGTGGCGACCGGCGTATGCGCGGGCGAAGCCACGCGCTCGGCACCGGCCGCCGCCATCGATGACTTCGAGGCGGAGGCGCTGTCGACCGGTTGGTCGACGTTCAACGACATCACGGGCGCGCCCAACTCGATCAAGATGACGCAGGACGCGGGCGGCGCCGTCGCGACGGCGCACTACGGCCACTACACCGGCACGGGCGCGAAGACGCCCGTCATGGGCGGCTACGGCGTCGGCGCGATCTACAACGTCGCGATCGACAAGACCGCGGGCACCTACTGCATCGACGTCACGGGGTTCGACGGCCTCACGTTCTGGGCGAAGGCCGGCAAGGATGGCGCGAAGGTCGGCGTGAACTTCGTCGTCCCCGAGACGAACGCCGTCGCCGACGGCGGCGACTGCAAGGCGAGCTGCTACGTGCACCCGCAGAAGACCGTCACGCTCACGACGGCGTGGAAGCAGTACACGATCCCGTTCTCGTCGGCCGTCGGTGGCACGGCGAAGATTCAGGGTCGCATCCAGGAGCTCGGCTGGCTCAGCCCCGACGCCGACTGGGACTTCTCGGTCGACGAGATTCAGTTCTACAAGGGCACGGCGCCGACCACGGCCGTCGCCGCGCAGTAGTCTCGAGAACCGCGGGCGCCGCCTTGACGCGGCGGCGCCCATGGTTCGTGCACGGCCTGTGCACTTCTCACGGCCGCAATTCCCCTTGGTGCGGCCAGGCAGGCCTATCCTCCCGCGATGCGCTCTGATTCGCCCCTTCATCTGATCGCGGTCGCGGCGGCGCTTTCTCTGGTTGCCTGCGCCAACTCTCCTTCGACCGGCGGCGCCGCGGGAAACACAGGCGCCTCTGGAGCGACGGGCACGGCGGGCTCGGGCGCTTCGGGCACGACCGGCTCGGCCGGCGCCACGGAGACGGGCACCGCGGGCACCGGTGGCTCGATGTCGACGGCGGGCACCACGGGTGCGGCCGGCACGATGGCGACCGCGGGCGCTGGTGGCACCACGGGCACGGTGGGCGCGGGCGGCTCGAGCGTCGGCGGCAGCACGGGCACCGCGGGCGCGAGCGGCGCGACGGGCACGGCTGGCACCGCCGGCACCACGGGCGGCTCGGGCGTCGACGATCCGCCCCTGCGCGCCATCAACATCACGGCAGGCTCCGGCTGCAACTGCAACATCAACGTGGCCGGCGGCAAGGCCACGGTCGACACGCGCAAGCCCATCCAGGGCAAGCTCGTCATCACGCTGCCGGGCATCTGCGGCGGTCCGGGCGGCGGCGGCCTCGAAGGCACGGCGATCGCGCTCGGCTACCACGTTTTCCAGCCGCAGACGCAGTCGTGCGTCAACGGCGGCGACGGCAATCATCAGAAGTACAGAGACATGCTCGCCGACAAAGACCCGTCGAACGACGCCGAGGCGAA
>JBBQJI010000031.1:0-89424 GCA_038325765.1 Nannocystales bacterium | reverse complement strand
AGCAGCCCGAGCCCCTGAACCCCATTGCATGAGGGACTGCCCGCCCTCGGCGCCGCCGTGATAGCATCGCCTGGGGACGGTGCGGACCATGACCAGATCAGGGCTCGAGGTACTCATCGCGGTGGCCGCCGCCGTGGCGCTCGCGGCATGCCAGCAAGACGGCGCGCACGCGTCGGCAGGCGACGATGGTGGCGACACGGCGCAGACTCAGGGCGATGGTGACGGCGGGCCCGACACCGACGACGATCCCACCGGGGCCGGGGCCGACGACGCGATCCCCGGCGCGAGGGTGCTGCCGCGGCTCACCGCCGTGCAGTATCGCAACTCGCTCGTCGCCCTGCTCGGTCCAGACCTGCCGCCGACGCCGGTCGAGCCCGACACCAACCCCTATCTGTTCTTCACGATCGGCGCGAGCACCACGACGCTGTCGGAGCTCGGCACCAGTCAGTACGAAGAGGCCGCGGATCGGGTGACCCACGCGGTGTTCGACGATCCGACGCGGCGCGCAGCGCTGGTCGGCTGCGAGCCCGGCCTTCCCGGCGACTCCTGCGTGGCCCAGTTCCTCGCCAGCTTCGGCCGTCGGGCCTATCGCCGCCCGCTGACCGCCACCGAGCACGCACGCTGGCTCGAAGTCTCGGCCCAGCTCGCCGATCCGGACGCGTGGGAGGGCGTCCGATTGGCCGTGGCCGGCATGCTGCAGTCGCCGCACTTCTTGTACCGCGTGGAGCTGGGCACGCCCGATCCCGAGGATCCGACGCGGTTGCGCTACACCGGCTACGAGATGGCATCGCGGCTGTCGTTCCTGCTGTGGGACGTGATGCCCGACGATGCGCTGTTCGCCGCCGCTGATCGCGGCGATCTCGACGACACGGCGGGCATCCGCACAGAGGCCGAGCGCATGCTCGCCGACGAGCGCGCCCGCGCCACCGTCCAGTCATTCTTCGCCCAGTACCTCGATCTCGGCCGCATCGAGGGGGCGACCCGCGATCCGGTGGCGTATCCTCTGTTCACGCTCACGATGCCCGACTCCATGCGCGCCGAGGTGGAGCTGCTCGTCGATGACGTCGTCTTCCGCGAGCACGGCGATGTCCGCAGCATCTTCAGCACCCGCCGCACCTTCGTGAACGACGAGCTCGCCGCGCTGTACGGCATCGACGCGCCCGGTGCGTCGCCGATCACCTTCGTGCCGGTCGAGCTCCCCGAGGACGGCCCGCGGATGGGCCTGCTCACCCTGGGCGCATTCTTGACGATGAACGCCAAGCAGACCCAGACGTCACCCACAGCCCGCGGCAAGTACATCCGCGAGCGCGTGCTGTGCCAGACGGTCCCGCCGCCGCCGCCCGAGGTGAACACCGAGCTCGACGCACCCAGCGGTGAGGGCGAGACGATGCGCGAGAAGCTCGCCGAGCACCGCCTGAACCCGGCGTGCACCGGGTGCCACCAGTTCATCGATCCGCCGGGACTGCTGTTCGAGAGCTTCGACGCCGCCGGGGTGTTCCGCGAGCTCGAGAACGGCGTGCCGGTCGACTCGAGCGGCGATCTCGACGGCATCCCCCTGGCCGACGCGCGGGGCCTCGCCGAGCTGCTCCGCGACGATCCACGCGTGGGTCGCTGCATGGTCACCCAGCTGTTCCGCCACGCCCAAGGTCGCCTCGACACCCCCGATGAGGCCCCGACGATCGACGACCTCGACGCTCGCTTCGTCGCCGCCGATCATCGGTTCTTGGATCTGCTGGTCGAGCTCGCGACCCACGAAGGCTTCCGCACCGCCCTCGCCCAGGAGGCACCCTGATGGCACGCACCTTCCTCTCCCGGCGCACGATGCTGCGCGGCGTCACCGGTGGCGCGACCGTGGGCCTCGCCCTGCCGCTGCTCGACGCCATGCTCGATGGCAACGGTGCCCGCGCCGACGGCCTCCACGACGGACCGATCTTCGGCCTGTTCTACTGGGCCAACGGCATGCCGTGGCACGCGGGTCACGGTGCGCTGCAGGCCAGCACCGGCCAGCCCGACCTATGGACGCCCGCGGCCACCGGCCCGGGCTATGCGCCCAGCGAGCTGCTCACGCCCCTGGTCGCGCACCAGCCCACGGTGGCCACCGGCCTCACACCGCACACCGAGGTCCCGCAGACGCCGCCCGGGCAGGAGGACGGCCACATGCGCGGGTTCATGGTCGCGCTCACGGGCGATCGAATCCGTCCCGAGGGCTTCGATCATCCATCGCACACGCTCACCGCGCTGCGGCCATCGCTCGATCAGTTCGTCGCCAAGCACCCAGAATTCTACGGCAACGACCTGCCGCGATTCCGCTCGCTGGTGGTGGGGGCTTCGCCGGCGCGGTTCCACGACTACGGCCACTGGAACGCGATCTCTTACAACGGCCCCGACTCGCTCAACCAACCGATCCTCGATCCGGCGCAACTGTACGACCTGCTGTTCGCAGTGCCCCAGGATCTGCCGACGGTCGCCCGCCGGGCAGCGCTGCTCGACGCCGTGATCGAGGACGCCGACGGGCTCAAACAGCGGCTCGGCATGGTCGACCGCATTCGCGTCGACGAGCACCTCGCCCACCTCGACGAGATCCAGCGGCGCCTCGAGCTCACCAGCGCGCCGTGCCTGGGCCCGTCGCAACCCGCCGACACCCCCGATCTGCTGGTCAAGACCCAGATCATGGGCAACCTCCTGGGCGTCGCACTGGGCTGCGGGCTCACGCGCGTGTTCTCGTTCATGCTGACATCGCCAGCGTCGACGCACGTGTTCTCCAACCTCGGCGTGGCCAACGACATGCACTCGACTTGCCATGCCGGCGAGTGGCAACAGGTCCGCGACGTCACCCACTATCACATGCAGGCGTTCGCGCTGCTCCTCGACGAGTTGGCGGCCGGCGTCGATCCGACCGGTACGAGCCTGATGGATCGGGCGGTCGTGTTCGGCACCTCGGAGTACGGCGAGGGCTGGCAGCACAGCGTCGCCGAGATGCCGGCGCTGCTGGTCGGCGGCGGTGGTGGTGCGCTGCAGCGCGGCGTGCACGTGCGCGATCCCGGCGGCAACTTCAGCAAGGTGCACGTGACCTTGCTGCGCGCCCTGGGCCTCGACACCCCGAGCTTCGGCTTCAACGGCGGCGAGACCAGCGATGCGTTGCCGGGCTTCCTGGTGTGATCCGATGACCCGCGGTGCGCGTTGGGTCCTGGGTGCGTTGGGGCTCGCGGCCGGATGTCAGGTCGGTGCCGATGTCGGGAGCACGCTCGGTGCGGGCGCGACGATCGGCGGCGGCTCGAGCACCGACGCCGGCTCGGGCGGCAGCGCCGATGGCGACACCACGGCCGCCGACGATGACGACGGACCGCTGCCACCGCCCGAGTGCGCGCCGCCGACGATCGCATGCGGCCAGATCTGCGCCGAGATCGACAGCGATGCGAGCAACTGCGGCGGCTGCGGTGTCGGCTGCGTCGTCGCTCGAGGCGTCCCCGCCTGCGTCGCGGGCAGCTGCACCCTGGGCGCGTGCGAGGTCGGTTGGGCCGATTGCGACGGCGATCTCGCGACAGGCTGCGAGCTTCCGGTCGACTGCGCCGAGGGCAGCCCGTGCACCACGGCGTGCGGCAGTGACGGCGTGAGGACCTGCGCCGATCCTTGCGCGCCGTCGTGCACTGCCCCGGTCGAATCGTGCAATGCGCTGGACGACGACTGCGACGGCCTCTGCGACCAGGGGCCCGTCCCCGGCTGCCGCATCCCCGTGCACAGGGCCATCAGCGGGCCGCTGGGCCACTTCTACACCACCGATCTCGCCGAGGTCGGCGCGCTGGGCCTCACCATGGAGATCCAGGATTTCTTCTACGTCTACGCCGAGTCGGTCGACGGCCTCGTCCCGCTGTTCCGGTGCATGAAGCCCGGCGGCCGGCGCTTCTTGACCTCGTCGATCGATTGCGAGGGCACCGCGGCGCCGGAGCTCACCATGGGGTTCGTCGCACCCGACGACCGCTGCGGCTCGACGCCACTGTTTCGCCTGTACGCGGCCGACGGTGACGATCATTTCTATACGACGAGCGCCGCGGAGCGTGACAACGCGATCGTCAGCTTCGGCTACGCCGACCAGGGCGGCGCCGGCTTCGTGTTCGCGGGGCTCTGAACGCGGCGCCCACGGGAGTTCACGGCCCAGCACCGGCACCTTGACCGGCCAGCCCGCGGGCATGCTGGTCGCCGCGTCGACGCCGTTGAGCACCGCGAGCGTCGCCGCGTCGATGGGGCTGCCGGCGCGCCGCCCGATGTCCGCCAGGGTGCTCGGCGCGTCGGGCACGACGGTGTGGATCCGCAGCGGCTGCACGGTCTTCAACTGGGGATCCGTGATGCGACCGAAGCTGCCGAAGCTCCGCGCGAGCACCTCCGATCGCGCGGCCCAGCCGTCCTCGGGCCCGAGCGCGACCATGGAGATGACGCCCGACTCGTAGTCGATGAACGCGACGAGGCCCATCAAGGTGTTGCCCTGGCGGTCGGCCATCGCGAAGGCGCGCGACGTCACCGGGAAGCCACCGACTGCACCCTCGTACTCAGCGCCAGGCGTCATCGCGCCGTCGGCGAAGAAGTCGGCGATCGCGGCCTTGCGCCCCTCGTACTTGGTGGGCATCGACACGAAGATCGCCCGCTCGTCCTCGCTGAGCGCGAGCACCTGATCGCGATCGTGCAGCACCTTCCACGCCGGCGGCACCTGCAGGGTGAACCCGCGACGCGGCTGCACGAAGGTGTTGCCCACGAGGTAGCCGTCGCGCGGATCGTCGCCGAACGCGAGGCCCTCGATCGCGGCGAGGTAGCTGGGCTCGGCCGCGGGCGACTGGAGCTGGGGGATTCCGAGCGCCGCCGCCGTCCGATCGCGGCGCAGCGCAGCATCGGGGTGGGTCGACAGCCACGGTGGCGGCTTGTCGCCCTTGCTCGGCAGCGAGTCGAGCACGGCGAACACCCGCACGAGCGCCGCGGTCTTCCAACCACCGGCGGTCACGTAGCGCACCGCGAGATCGTCGGCCTCGTGCTCGTCCTCCCGCGAGTACCGCAGCAGCGCGAGGCCGGCGGTGCGGGCGGCGATGCCACCGACGTGGCGCAGTTGCGGATCGATCACACGGAACAGCCCGACGCTGCGACGCGCGGTGGTCTGCTTGCGCAGCTGGACCACGCCGTGGCGGGCGGTCACGTGCCCGGCCTCGTGGGCGAGCACTGCCGCGAGCTCGTCGTCGCTGCCGAGGTGCGCGAGCAGCCCGCGGGTGACGTACACGAAGCCACCGGGCAGCGCGAACGCGTTGACGGCCGGATCGTCGACGAGGGTGAACGACCACGGCAGCTCCGGACGTTCGCTCGCGGCGGCGATGCGTGCACCGATGTCGGCGACGCGCTTGCTCGCCGTGGGCACCTCGTCGTATGGCGCCATCGCGGCGCGGACCTGCGCGTCGGCCTCGCGACCGAGGACGATCTCGTCGTCATCCGAGGGCAGACCGAACTGCAGCTGACCGGTTGCAGGGTTGCGCGAGCAGCCCGGCGCCGCGACGAGGGCGGTCCCCAGCACGCACAGGGCCATCGCGCGGGCCGAGCGTGCGGCCAACCATGGTGCCAGCCCCAGCCATGGAGTCAGCCGCACGGCCGCCGCGTCAGCCCTTCTTCTTGCGGCGCTTGCCGAAGCCGAACAGCCCCTTGGCCGGGGGCTCGACCGGCTCGCCGCGCTCCTCTGCGATCTCGCGCAGGATGCTCTCGTGCTCGTCGGTGAGATCCTCGGGCACCACCACCTCGAGGTGGATGTGGTGGTCACCGCGGCCGCGGCCGCCGAGCACTGGGATGCCCTTCGCGCGTCGCAGCACGGTGTAGCCGGGTTGGGCGCCGGCCTCGATCTCGATGCTCTCGGTGCCCTCGAGGGTGTCGGCGACGAGCTTGCAGCCGAGCGCGGCCTGGAACATCGACACCTTCACGCGGCTGTGAACGTCGAAGCCGTCGCGCACGAACCGGTCGTCCGCGTCGACGCGGATGACGACGTAGAGGTTGCCCGCCGGGCCGCCGCGACCCCCCGGATGGCCGCGACCTTGGATGCGGAGCGTCTGGCCCTCGTCGACACCTGCGGGCACATTGATGGTGATCGTCGACTCGCGGGCGATGACGCCGGTGCCGCTGCATCCGCGGCACGGATGGACGATGAGCTTGCCCTCGCCGCGACACACGGGGCACGTCGTCTGCAGCGTGAAGAAGCCCTGGCGATGGATGACCTGGCCCTGGCCGTTGCATTGCCGGCAGGTCTCGGCGGTGGTGCCGGCCTCGGCACCGGTGCCGCCGCAGTCGCCACAGCGATCGCGGCGCGGCACCACGATGTCGTGATCGCCACCTTCGACCACGTCGCCGAGCCCGAGGTGGAGCTCGACCTTGACGTCGCCGCCGCGCTGCGGACCACCGGCGCGGCGCGAGCCGAAGCCGAGGTTGTCGAACAGGTCGCCGAACAGGTCGCCGAAGTGGCTGAAGATCTCGTCGGTGCCCGAGAAGCCCGAGAAGCCAGCGCGCGAGGGCCCCTCGTGGCCGAACTGGTCGTACAGCTTGCGCTTCTCGGGATCGTTGAGCACCTCGAACGCTTCGGCGGCTTCTTTGAAGCGCTCCTCGGCCTGGGCGTCGTCCGGATTGCGATCCGGATGGTTCAGCATCGCCAACTTGCGGTAGGCCCGCTTGACGTCGGGGCCGGGCGCATCGCGACCGACACCGAGCACTTCGTAGTAGTCGCGCTTCGCGGGCACCGCGCGCGGAAGCTAAGCATCGGCGGCGTATGTGTCAACCGAACCGGCCCGGCTTCTTCACGGCGGCAGGCGACCGCTCGCGACGCGTCGCACCGGCGTCCCCGCCCAGCGCGCTCCGCGGTGGTGCGGGCGCGCCTCCCCGATTCGCGCTCGGCTGTGGTCCTCGTTCTCGCACCGGCCCGGCTCGCCCATCGTTCGTGGCGCCCATCGCCCTCCACCCAGGCGCCGCGGTTGTGCTAGCGTGCCGCTCGCGCCGGCGCCGCGCCTCACCAACGCCATGCACGCTCGACCGACACCTTTGCACCTCGTCGCGATCCTGGCCTTCGGCAGCGCGGCTTCAGCCTGCTCCGAAGAGCTGCCGCCCCGCACCCTGTTCAACGAGGATGGCGCCTGGTCCCTCGTGCAGTACAACCTCGGCGACGGCCTCGAGAACATCAACGCGGGGTCGCGCAAGGACGCGTTCATGCTCTCGTTCGATGCCGAGCAAGACGTGATGACGACGGCTACCTGCGGCAACGACATGTCGGGCTTCGATCCGACCAACTCGAGCTGTCGTTTGTCGCCGAGCACCACTTCGTGGACGTGCCGCTGCTTCTCGTACGCCTTCGAGGAGGACGTCATGCAGATGGTCGAATTCGACGCCGGCACCGAGCCGCCCCCCGTCGAGTTCGACTCGGATCTCATGCCGGGCCAAACCGGCAGCGAGGCCGGCAGCGAGTCGGGCGGCGAGTCGGGCGGCGAGTCGGGCGGCGAAGCCCCCGCGGACGTCACCGTCGTGCGCATCTCGCCGATCCCCGAGCGCGCAGACACCTACGATTTCCGGCCGTTGCCCACCGGCGTCTTCGCCGGCGACGGCCTGAGCAACAGCTTCATCGTCGAAGCCCGCGCGAGCAGTACCTTCGCCGAGGTGTACGACGACGAACAACGCGGCGTCTGCGAGCCCTGCGTCCCCGACGCGGGGTGAACGGAGCGCCGCCTTCGGTGGCGGGGCGATCGCGGCGCGGCCGTGCTAGCGTGCGGCCGCACGGAGGCGCTCGACGTGCTGGTGCTGTCCCCGGTCTTCAACACCGGTGTGGGGTGCGAGGAGCATCCCGGGCAGGTTCGATCCCTGTGCGCCTCCGCTGAGATTTCGCGAACTCAGCTGCTGTTCTTTGTCGCTCTCACGAGCGCTCCGGCGGTCGGGCAAGGACCTCGGCCAATCGCAACAACACTTCCGCGTCCAGCGCCGCATACTCCACCTGGGCGTCGGTCAGCGGCCGCACTGACCAGTCGCTCGTTTGGCTCGCCTTGCTCAGCGTCGCCCCGAGTTCCCGCTCGCACACCGACTCGAGATCATGCCGCACCCCAGCATCGGGGTGGCGCCGTCGTGAGAGGTCGCGCGTGTCGACGACCCCGTCGAGCGCGAGGCCGTGCCGGCCGAGGACCTCGCGCTCGAACGCCGCGTTGTGGATGACCTTGGTGATGCTGGGGTGCGACAGCACTCCGGCCAGCGGCTCGAAGTCGTCGATCTCGAGGGCATCCACCAAGTACGTGGTCTCGCGCGCCGCCAGCTGCATGAGGCACAGTGCCCTGGACGCGAGGGTGGTCTCGACGTCGAGGCCGATCACCGACTCGGCGGTCAGCACACCGCACATCTCGCGGAGATCGTCGACCGACCGTACCCACACGGTCGATCGTGAGGCGTCGCGAGTGATCACCGCACCCGGTAGCATCGTCTCGAGCTCCGCGATGCGCCTTCGATCGGCGGCGCCCAGCGCACCAACCCCCTGCGGCAGTCGCTCGAGCCGGCGCCCCGCCCCGCCCGAGACCCAGTCCCACGCGCCGGCCACGTCGAGCAGGTAGCTCGCGACCACCTCGCGCTCGACCCACGGCGGCATGATCGGTTGGAACTTGCTGAGGCGGTAGTTCGGCAGCGAGTCGGCGACGTCGCGCCAGAGCTGGTCGTTCTCCCAGAATTCGATGTCCCGCAGTTGATCGACGATCTCGCCGAAGCGCACGCGGCTCAGTCCTTCACCTCGGATCTTGATCGCATAATTGTCGGGCACGACCTTCCAGTCGGTCCCGATCGCGGAGATCGCATGCCGTAGCGTCGAGTTGATGCGGCCGCCCGCGAACGTCCACCACCGGATCTCGTCGGCGACGACCTCGATCCCGCCTTCGCCTGGGGACGCGAAGCCTTCGATGGCCTCCCGCTGCACCCTGAGCGCCTCGGTCGCCTCCGTCAGCAGGTAGGCGTAGGCCTGGTCGCCCGTCAGGACATCGAGGATCTTCTGGCAGACGCCGCGGCCGAGGAACTGGGGGATGAAGCCGCCCCACGTCGGGTTCCGTCCACGCGGTGCGGACTCCACGACGACCCGGCGGTCGTCGTGGTGGATGAACTTCACCGCCCACGCGCGGCCGCTCAGCAGAAAACAGCTCACGCCGTCGACGAGCCGATCGACGAAGCCCTGACTCAACGTGCCCAGCGGCTGGCCCGATGCCAGCTGCACCGAGTAGCTCTGCGGGCTGCTGAACACCGCGAACAGCTCCATGAAGTTCCTGCGACCGAAGCGTCGCTCGGCCTTCGGCCCGAGCACGAGCACGCCAGAGGTCAGCACCAGCGACTGGTCTTTCACCATCCAGTGGACGAGGCGGTCGAACTCCGCCCGGTGGATGCCGCGGAAGTCGGGCACCCGCGACAGGTGGGCCCATGCGTCGCCGGCAGCGATGCCGTCGTTCGCCAGCGCGAGCGCGAGCAACTGGTGGATCAGCACCGGCCAGCACCGCGTGAGAACCTCGACGTCCTCGACCCATCCCGCCTTGGCGAGCTCGACCAACGCGATGGCCTGGATCACCCCCTCCGAGGTCTCGCAGAGGAACGTCGTGTTCGCCGGCTTGTCGCCGCGACGGCCGGTGCGGCCCATGCGTTGGAGGAACGAGCCGACAGTGTCAGGCGCCTCGGCCTGCAGCACCTTGTCGAGATCGCCGATGTCGATCCCGAGCTCGAGCGTCGACGTGCACACGATGCAGGCGTCCTCGCCGTGGTGGAACCGTTCCTCAGCGAGCAGGCGCTCCTCCTTCGAGACGGCGCTGTGGTGGACGAACACCTCGGTGCCCACACGCCGCATGTGCTCCGCGACGGCCTCGGTCACCGATCGCGACTGGCAGAAGAACAGGCTCTTCGCCCCCTTGGCGAGCGACGCCGCGGCGGTGGCGATGCCGGCGAGGTCCTCGTGCTTCGCGACCGCGATCTGCCGGCGGCTGGGGTTCTTCGGCGGATCGACCACCTGGCCCGGACGCTTGGAGGTCCCGCGGAGCCACTCGAGGATCGCCGCGGGGTTGCCGACCGTCGCGCTGAGCCCGACCCGCTGCACGTCGTGCCTCGAGATCTGCGCGAGGCGCTCGATGACGCTCATGAGGTGTGCGCCCCGATCGGTGCCGGAGACGGCGTGGACCTCGTCGATCACGATCGTGCGGAGGTCCGAGAAGAGCGCCTTGTCGTTGACCCGCCGGGAGACCAGCATGACCTCGAGTGACTCGGGCGTGGTCATGAGCAGCTCGGTGGGCTCGCGGAGGAACGCGGCGCGCTCGTTGCTCGGCGTATCGCCGTGCCAGACGAAGCGCCCGAGACCGACCATCTCGGTGTAGAGCCCGAGCCGATCGGCCTGGTTGTTGAGCAGCGCCTTGATCGGTGCGACGTAGATGGCGCCCACACCCTGGGCTGGCTCGGTCACCAGCCCCGAGAGCGTGGGGAACATCGACGCCTCCGTCTTGCCGCCAGCGGTGGGTGCCAGGACCACGGCGTTGTGGCCGGCGAGCAGCGCTTCGCCAGCGTGCTCTTGTACGGGGCGGAGGCTCGTCCACCCTAGCCTCGCGACGATCGCTTCTTGGAGGCGTGGAGCGAATCGAGCGAAGACACTCACCACACGTCCTGGGCGGGGACCGGTGCGTCGTCGTCGTCGAGCGCGGGCACCTCACCGGTGGCGGCGTGCTTCTCCTCGGCCCGTAGCGTCGACGTGTCGAGGTGGAAGCCGTACTCGGTCGCGGGGTCGTACTCCGGGTTCTCGTCGACGAGGTCGAGCTGGGTCACGAACTCCCGCAGGAACTGTCGCGGCACCACCCCGACGTCGCCCTTGAACCCCTTGGTGACCTCCGCCACCAGCCGCTCGACGAAGGCGATGCTCATCCGCTCCTCGAGCATGACGCGATCGGCCGCGGGATAGAGCTCGCGCAGGCGCAGCGCCACCGCGCGCAGGCGCGCTGCGTCGAAGGTCGTGAGCTCGAGCTGTGCCTGCCGGAGGCTGGCGAACTTCCCCTGCTTCATGAATCGAATGCGGTCGTGCAGCGGAGGTAGGCCAGCGACTCCGTGTCGCGTGTCGAAGAACTCGGGCGTCCCGGTGAAGACCCACAGCAGGCCCTTGTACGAGCCGGCGGCGTCGGCGATCTGCCGGATACCGTTCAGCGACTTGTGCCGCGAGTCCTTGCGCATGCGCAAGATGGTCTCGGCCTCGTCGATGACGATGACGAGGCCCTTGTAGCCGGCGGCGCGAACGATCTCGACGACGCCACGGAGGTAGTCGAGCGCATCACGGCTGCCGATGTCGCCCTTGATGCCGGCGGCCTTCTTGGCGGCGGCGGACACGTTTCCGCTACCGCTCAACCACGACAGCAGCGCCCCAGCCTCGCCGACCTCGTTCTTCTCCTTGAGGTCGAACACGGTCTGCACCACCCGAACGAAGTCCTGCGGGGCGCGACCTCCCGTCATCGCCGCGAGATCCTCGTCGATCCGCTTTCTCACCATCGCGCTGAAGTCGGGGGCGTCGGCGTCGGCTCCACTGGCGATGAGCCCGTCTTCCACCTTCCCGATCCACCGGTCGAGGATGTCGCCGAGCGCTCCACGGGCGCACGACGAGGTACCCAGCTCGGAGACGACCTTGCGATAGACGTCGTCGAAGCGATGGAACTGGAGGTCGTTGTCCGAGACCACGACGAAGCTGGTCGCGAAGTTCTGCGAGAGCGCGTCGAGCAGCGCGAGCCGAGCCATGAAGGTCTTGCCGCAGCCGTAGCCACCGCGCAGGAACTTGATGGTGCCCTCGTTGCCGGCGACCAGATCGAGCTGGCGATGGACCTCGCCACGCTGCTTCTCGATGCCTTCGGCGAAGGCGTCGAGACCTCGCTCGGGCACCAGGCCCTTGCGCAGCGACTCGAAGATGTGATCGACATCGCGTTTGCTCAGCGCGCTCATGAGTGGTTTCCTTCTCGGACGTACCGCTTGACCCCGCCCACCGATTGGATCACCACGGCGAACGGTGCGATCGCGGCAAACTGGTCGAAGCTGGTGGCGAAGCGACGCAGCGCCCGCGAGCTCCCGAGCATTTTCGTAGCGTCACCCTCGGTGATGACGCCATGCTCGGCGAGGTGCTCGAACAACCGCCTCGCGCCCTCGTCGGGGATGCGGTCGAGCCACTCGCGAGAGGTCGACGGGGGAGGCGCTGCAGCTGCGGGTCGCGGTGGCGCGCCTGGCGTGGGGCTGACGACATACCGTCGGTCGAGCTCGCATTCCTTCACGTCGGCGGTCTTGGTCGGGTGGAAGACGACGACCAGCGCGCGGGCTTCGGTCGGCCCGAGCAAGCGGAAGAACACCTCGAAATCCGCGCCCACCTTCGCGAACACGGAGCCGCGCTCGAGCCGAGCACCGTTGCGCACCTGGCAGACCTCGACGGTCGCGTCATCCGCGTCCACGAGCCGCAGCGCGAGCTCGATCTCCGCAGCGCCAGCGAAATCGAGGGTCGTCTGTTCGGCGATGTCGACCTTGCCGGTGAAGGCGTGCATGCCGGCCACCGGATCGCCCGCCTTCGCCGTCACGGTGTAGCGCAGGGACGACGCACCACTCGCGGCGCGGTGCACCACCGTCAGCACGGGGATGACGCGCTCCTGCAGGCTGTTGCCGCCATGCACGAAGCTCATGGTTCGTCGACCCGTGTCGAACACGGCGGTCGTCTCTGGGAACATCACGTGCTCACCCTCGACCCCATCGTAGCCGAGCTCGGCCAAAGCGACGCGGGCCTCACCATCGTGGTTGGCGCCGGCGCTAGAGAACGTGTGACGACGCTTCGGGTCGATCTTCCGCCCGTGAGCCTGCACGCCTTTGGTGCGCTCGTCGAGGAGCAGGTAGCCGTGATCGGCGGTGAACACGAACCGTCGCACGCCGGCGTCGCGGAGGAGCCGCCACGCGGCGCGCAGCTTCTGCATGACGTGATCGAACACGGCCGGGCCGACGCCCTTCTCACCCGCGTTGTCGATCTCCATACTGTGGATGACGACGAGCTTGGCCTGGGCGATGGTCTTCTTGAGCGTGGTGTTGTCGCGATCGACGACATCGTCCAGTGACAGCCAGGGACAGGTGGTGCCCCCCACGCGCTCCCGCTTCGCGCGCTGCCGGCTGTTCGGATCGCTGACGCGGAACTCACCGGTCGCGAACCCCTGGATATGGCCGCCGACCAGCACCGGACGGAGTCGATGGTTACGGCTGACCGGTGCCAACACGTTCATGCCGACCTCGGTCACCGTGGGTAGCTCCGCCAGGCGGGCGTCGAGCTGGGCGTGGGCGGCGGGGGTCGACGCGATCGCCTGGAACAGCTCCTCGCCCATCTCGAAACGGAACGCGTCGACGACGAAGTACGCGGTCGTGCCCTGCTCCTGGCACATCGGCATCACCACCTGCTCGAACAATCCACGTTGCTGCATCGCGGTATCGGGCAGGAAGCCGTTCGCGCGGCAGATCGCGTTGAAATCGATCGACCACGCGTCGGCCCAGGCGCGCCAGACGTCGCGCATCGCGTCCAACCGTGCACGAAGCACGTCGAACTCGGGGAGCAGCGGGTACAGCAACGCGATGCGGCGCTGCTCGAGGTGGCGATGCGCCCGATCGACGCGGGCGCCGAGCTTGGTGTAGCGGGTGACCGCGGCCGTGAGGTCCTTCGCCACGAGCCGAGCTCCGGCATCCACGATGGCGCACCCGAGAGCGGCCGCGTCGCGAAGGAGCTGCCACGCCGAGTCGCGCGCAGCGTCGCGCCGCAGCCAGAACGACCGACCGTCGAGCCGCAACCGCGCCCATTCGGCAGCCGTATTCCAATCTCCCACCGCGAGCGCCTCGAGGGCGGCCTGCAGTACCCGTTGCTCCTCGAAGCGAAAGGTGTCGATCTTGCCGAGATCGGCGGCGCGCGCGGCCTCGCGTTCGTCGTCGAGCAGCTCCTCGGTGCTGTCGGCGGTTCGTTGGTAAAAATCCTCGTGCCGCTCTCGCAGGTGCTTGGCCAGATTGGTGCAGTGCTCGACGACCGCACGGGGCAACGACGTGGCCACCCCGATCTCGGCGTTGATCGGCGCGCGCTGCAGGTCGTCGACGTACTCGACCGCGAGGGCCCAAGCGGAGATGACGAAAGCGAGGTCGTTGGCGCTGGCGTTGTGCTCGGGGAGCAGCTCCGTGCGCCACGGATCGGGGAGGCCGCAGACGACCGCGAAGTGCTCCCACAGCAGCTGGCGCGCGGGCTCGTGCTCCAGCCGCTTCGCGAGGTCACCATTGGCGAGCAGGCCATCGAGAATGGCCGCCGGACCGAGGTGCTCGAGCTCGGTTGCGAGACCACCTTCGCCGCCCTCGAGGTGCGCCTCGAGCCAGGCGTCGGCATCGGCGAGGGACAGGGAGCCGCGCGCCTTGAAGGCCTCGATCTGGTCCGGGCGGACGCGGCCCGCGGCTGCTTCGGTGACGGCGGTGTCGAGTGCGCGACGGTAGCGGGCGCCCGCGCGGTAGAGCTCGAGCAGCGGCGTGGTGCGTACGTCGGCCTCCACGAAGCCAGGGAGGTGGAGGACGACCGGCTTCTTGACGACGCCACCGGTGAGCTTCTCGAGCCGCAGCAGGACCTCGAGCTGGCTGCCGCGGTACGCGACGACGTCGTACGGCAGGGCGTCGTGTTCGCGGGCGGACGCGAGGCGCGCGGCGAGATCGGTGTAGTGCGCGTCGGCGTCGAGCCACAGGACGATGCCGTGTTTGCCGACCCAAGTGCGGAGGTCGGCCTCGACGGATTGGGAGACCGGGCCGCCGAGGGTGGTGGACGGTGTGGTCATCGGATGGCCCAGAGCGCGGCGAGGAGTTCCTCGTCGGTCTCGTCGCCTGGCCACGTGCCGAAGAACGCCGCAACGCCGGTGAGCACAGTTGGAGCCTGAGTGGACCCAACCGCTTCGGCGGCGTCGGCAGTCTGCGTCGAAGGTTCGACGGCCCCTGCAGGAGAGTTCGGCGTGTTGGGATTCGTCATTCCGACCGACTCTCGTGATCCGCGTGCGGAGGTTCGAGCAGCGGACGGCCCCGCACAGCCCTGATGACCTCTGGGCAGCCATCGTACGGCCCTGGGCGGGGCGATGCCACCGCTCTTGCCTTGTCGAGGGCTGGGGCCGCGCGCTAGTCTCTGGGCGAGGAAGCAGCAGGATCGTGCCAAGCATCGCAGCCGCTTCGCTCGAGCTCGCGTCGATTGCCGACGGCCACGCGGGCATCACCTGGGCGGGCGCCATGGCGCTCGTGGAGGCCGCAGCAGTTTGCCTCGACGACCGCCGGCACGCGCCGGGCGTGATCCTCCGCGTCGATCGGGCCCGGCACACGTTCACCCATCATGAGGTTGTGTTCGCGAGGCCTACGCTCCGCGCGAGGCGAGCGAATGCCGACCTCCAGGATGCCGTGGAGTCCGGCGCGATCGCGATCGCTGTCGCGTGGCTGATGAGCGAGACCGACTACCGCATCGTCGAGCGTTCCCGGAAAGGGACTGGCTTCGACTACTGGCTCGGGCGCGCCGACTGTTCCTTCGACGCGCGCCTCGAGGTGTCCGGTATCCTCAGCGGCGACTCGCGCGCGCTTGCGACCAGGTTGCGCGAGAAGCTCAGGCAGATGACCCCAAGCGATGCGGGGGGCCTGCCGGGGTATGCTATCGTCGTGGAGTTCGGTGCGCCGTGCGCGGCTGTGGGCGAGAAATGAGCGGTCACGCAGATCTTCACCGCCGAGCGATGGCGGCCGCGCAGGAGTACGACCGGCTGCGCGAGGCCGGGGACGCGAAAGCGAACGACCTCTTGCGCCGGGCCGCGGAGCTCGAAGCCCGCGCCGCCGAGGCGGTGCCTCGGGACGTGGAGCCCACGCGGTCGGTGCTCTTCCGCAGCGCAGCCACACTTGCGCGCGAGAACGGGGACACGCTCGCTGCGCGCCGTCTCGCGACCGAGGGCCTGCGCGGAACGCCGCCGCTAGAAATCAAGCAAGAGCTCTTCGACGTCCTGGACCGAATCTCGAGGCCATCGAGCCCGCTGGCGGGCTTGGTCCAGCGGGTGCGTGTCCAATCGGTGCGATCGCCAGCACGATCGCTCGACCTCGCCGGTCTGGCGCGCATCCAGCAGAGCTGGGTCGAACTCATGAACACGTTCACCGGCGGTGGGCTCTCGTTCGTGCCTACCGACGTGAGCATGGGCTCGTTCGTGATTCAGCTCGAGCTGCAGCGGGATGACAACGACTTTTCCGACGTGGTGGAGGCGCTGCATGAGCTACACGCGCTGTCGTCGTCGAGCGAGCCCGGCGTCGTGCTCGACGACCGGTCGGCGCCCGCCGCGAAGCGCTGGCATGGCCTCGTTGGTCTGCTGACCGCGCTTGCCGATGCAGGTGCGTCGTTGCAAGTGACGACGACTGGCACTGGAGCGGAGACCGTCGCGACCATCGAGTTCGCCCCACCGAAGAGAAAGGTTCTTGCGGAGCTTCAACGTGAAGCCTCGGCGATGATCCCGTCGGAGAACGTGCCGCAGGCCGACGACCTCGAGCGTGTGTTCCGCTTCGTCGATCTGGTGGCGAAGGGCAAGTACCCCACCCCAGAAGACCTGGACGTCGTCCCGCGCCAGGTGAACTACTACAGGCGTGCTGCAGAGATTCTCTTCTATCTCCGCGATAGGGAGCTGACGCCCGTCGGTGGAATCCTGACGCGGCTCGCCGGGCCCGCGCGTTGGCATTCGGTGATCGCCAACTTCTCTGTGACGGATGTCGCGAGCGCATGGATCACGTGGAATAAGAAGACGAGCCTCGCGAACGTCGACCCCGACTCCGCTGAGGCGTTCTTGCTCGCGCGTGCGACCGGCTTGAGCGTAAAGACCATCAAGCGCAGGGCGCAGACCCTGCGGGCCTGGCACACCAGGCTCTTCGAGCAAGGTAGCCGGGTTGGCAGCCGAGCCGGTGGCGAAGAGATCTCCCACGCGGAGCCCGCGGGCCGTGTACGCCCAAGAATCGCTGCCCGCCGAAGCAGCGCCTGATCCAGCGCGGTGCCCGTATGCGCCGGCGCTTGCTCGCAGATCGAGACCGCGTACCCTTGGCGTCGATGAGCTCGGCGCAAGCAGCATCGACGTTCGCGCTTCGCCTCGGCGACGCTGTCGAAGCGCTCCGCCTCCTCACAGACGAGTCGGTGGACCTCGTGGTGACCGACCCACCGTACGAGTCACTCGAGAAGCACCGCGCCGTCGGCACAACGACGCGGCTCAAGCACAGCAAAGCGTCCAGCAACGACTGGTTCTCGATCTTTCCGAACGCCCGCTTCGCAGAGCTGTTCGACGAACTCTACCGGGTGCTCCGTCGCGACCGGCACGTCTACGTGTTCTGCGATCCCGAGACCGCGTTCATAATGAAGCCAGTCGGCGAAGCGGCCGGATTCCGCTTCTGGAAGCCCATCATCTGGGACAAGGTCGCGATGGGGATGGGCTACCACTACCGCGCGCGCTACGAGATGATCCTGTTCTTCGAGAAGGGCAAACGGAAGCTCAACAACCTCGGGATTCCAGATGTGCTGCAGGCGCCGAGGATCCACCGCGGGTATCCGACGGAGAAGCCGGTCTCGATCTCGGAGACGCTGATCACCCAGAGCACGCAGCCGGGCGAGCTGGTGCTCGACCCGTTCATGGGATCGGGGAGCGTGGGCCTGGCAGCGATGAGAAGTGAGCGACACTTCTTGGGGTGTGATCTGGCGCAGGAGGCGGTCGCGGTCACGCGCGCGCGGCTGCTGGAAGCGGGCGGCGTAGAGCAGGTCGGGCGCTTCGCGGAGCGTGGGGCCGCTTCGCAGGGCCAGCTCGCGCTCGGCATCCGGTAATTGCGGTCGGTCGCGTTCAGTCCTCTACGTCGATGGGCACGCCGACCTGTTGCGCGACCGATGTCCAGATGTCGGTGTCGACGCCGGGCGTCTCGATGGCGACGACGAGCGAGTAGCGGGCGCCCTTTTCGCTGCGATCGCGGTTGGGCTGCTCCTTCCACCAGCCGCTCACGGGATAGACCGCGATGATGCCGCGCTCGGCGAGGTCGGCATCGTTGTTCGAGAACATGTCCGAGTGGAGTGACCCCCGGTTCCGGGCCTGGCCGAGGTACCACTCCGACGAGTCGCCGCCGGTCGCGGGCTTCTTCTCCTCCTCATCGAGCGCCTTCTTCTTGAGGCGCTTGCGGAACTCTCCGAGTGACTCCGTTGGCCCCTTCACGTCGAAGCGCAGGCCGTGCGAGGCGTACTGATGGCGCTTCTTCCAGCCGCGCCGGCCGGGGTTGGGTTCGATGAAGTACGAAAGCGTGATGCGCAGGCGCACCGGCGTCGCACCCAGGCCCAAGAGGACATCGCGGGGCCACGGCAGCGCGAAGAAGTGAAGCTCGCGCATCCTGCCGTTCACAAACGGGTGGATGCTGCTCTGGGCAACGAGGGTCAGCGCATCGTTCGCACTGCGGAGTGCGCGGTCGCGGCTCGGCACACCGAAGCCGTAGCGCTGGACGAGCTTTGCCCGCGCCCGCTTGCCGCTGGCGCCGCCCAGATGCGTCTGCATCTGCGCCGACCACTCCGCCGAGTGCGTTCCACGCCTGGCCGGGGTCGTGGATCGCGTCGGTGTCGCTGCGGTCGAGGTGCTCGATCGAGAGCGAGTTCTTGTGGACGTTGCCGGCGCAGAGCACGAAGAGGCGGCGCGCAGCGTCGTCGCCGTCGTCGAGGTAGTCGAGGCCGCGCGTGGTCGGGTCGAACGACCGCCCCGCGGCGAGCGCGTCGACCGCTGCCGACCATGACGTGGGCTGACCGCGATCGCGTTCGTCGGTTGCAGCAACGGCCATGGAGAAGATCCGGCGACGCGCTGGTGCTTGGATCTCGACGCGGCTCGCCGCTTCGGCGGTGACCGCCCCGTAGAGCTCAGGCGGGTTCGGAGCGTGGCCATGGGGCGGCAGGATCTTCACGGACTCGAGCCGATGCCGGAGCACGAGGGGGTGCGTGCTGGCGAGGACGGACGTGAGGTCGCCGTAGAGCGCAAGGCCTGCCATCTGCGTGCCGTGGCCCCTCATCGTCGGACCACCACCGTCGTCGTGGCCACCCCACGTCGGGTCGACGGCGTGGACGTCTTCTTGCGCGAGCGCGGGCGCGAGCAGCAGGTGTCCTTGCGTGACGCCGGTGTCGAGCACGCATACGGCGGGCGCGTCGGCGGACGGTGGCGTGATGCGATCGCGGAGCTCCGTGGCCCAGTCGCCCTGCTCCTCGGGAGCCATGTCGACGAAGACGCTGGCGACCTCCTTGGCCTTGCGAACCTCGGCAACGTCATTGAGCACGTCGATCGACGCAGCGAGCTGTGCAGACGTCGCGCGGACGAGCGTGACGATGCGATCGGCGAACTGGAGGCGTCGCTGCGCGACCTCGATGTGGCGAGCACCGGCGAACTCCATCAGCCGCGTGAGCTCTTCGCCGTCGTCACGACGGAGCCAGACTTCCCACCAGATGGTCTCGCCCTCGTCGGGGTACGCCTCGGTGGTGTCCGTCCACAGCCCGCGCAACGTCGCGAGGCGCAGCGTCGCGATCCGGTCGAGCATATCCTCGTAGCGGCGCTCGCCCTTCTTCTTGGGCGACGTGTTCGCGTAGCGCGCGAAGCGGTCGAGGAAGTGCTTCACCTTTCCCTCGGGCACGAACACCGTCGCGCGTTCGACGTGCCGAGGTTCCTGCTCGTCGGTCTTGGTGTGGCTGACCGCCACGACCTCTATACCCTGACGTATGTCCTCGAGCGATGCGACCCGCAGCGGCACGCCGGGCGGGCTCTCGAACTGAATGTACAGCCCGGGGACTACGCCGTGCACCTCGATGCCAGCCTCGCGGCGCCGCTCGCCGGCCTCGACGCTCGCGGCCGTCAGCGCGCGCTCCAGCGCCTTGCCGTGCCTCGCGCGGCTCGCCGGCGGCTCGGGCTTCGCGACATCGATCTTGCGGCCGTGCGGCTTGTACGCCTCGGCCGTTGGTGGACCGGTGACGAAGATGTGCTTTCGGTTGCGGGGTGCGGACACGCTTCGAGTCTCCGCGTGGCGTTAGACGTGGATGCTGCGCCGTTCGTGGAGAGCCGTTGCGAGCTCCGAGTCGCGGACAACCGTCGTATGGTCGAGAATGGCGTTCTTCGCTGCGTGCTCACACGCCATTGCGATCTCGGCGTGGCTGAGCCCTTCGGCCGCCTTCGCCGCTTCGGGCCATTCGACGCTGCTGGTATCGAGCAGCGCCAGCCGCCCGCGCATGACTCGCGTTGCGAGTTCTTCGCTCGGCAGTGAGTACTCGAGCACGGCGTCGAAGCGGCGGAACAGCGCGCGATCGAGCAGGCTGGCGTGGTTCGTGGCACCGAGCACGAGGCTGTCGGAGTCGTCCTGCTCGAGGAACTGGAGGAACGAGTTGAGGACGCGGCGGATCTCGCCGACGTCGTTCTTGGCGCCGCGCTCGCCACCGAGCGCATCGAACTCGTCGAAGAGGTATACGCCGCGCGTGGACTGGATGGCGTCGAACACGAGCCGCAGTTTGGCCGCCGTCTCGCCCATGTATTTGGTGATGAGCGCGTCGAGCTGGATGCTGAACAGCGGCAGCCCCAGCTCACCCGCCAACGCCGCTGCGGTCGTCGTCTTGCCAGTGCCAGGCGGACCGACGAGCAGGAGCTTCCGCATGGGGGCGAAGCCGTGCGCGCGCAGACGCTCGCGCTCGCGCTGCTCGGTGAGCACGCGGTCGATCCGGGTGCGGAGCGTGTCGGTGATCGACAGGTCGCTCACGCACGTCTTCGGGTAGCCGACGACGAGCAGGCCTGCGAGCTCGCCACGCGGCTGAGCGAGCGGAACGGGCCTGGGGCCGCGGACCGGATCCGTCGCCTTCGCGCGGACCTTCATCTGATCGACGAGCTCGCGCAACTCCTGAGCGAACTTGCCGTGCCCGCTGCGGGCAGCCTGGGCGGCGACCTGGATGGCGATCGCGTAGAAGCGCGCTTCGTCGCCATCTGCGTGGCTACGGATGAGCGCCTTCACCTGATCTGCGGTCGCCATGACGTCTTCGTTGTACCCCGGCGGCGGCGGCGGGTCACGCGAGACCGGCTGCGCCAGGCGGCGGCGCGGAGCAGGTCGCGCCGTTCGAGCAGTGCCGCGGCGCGCGGCAAGGTGAGGCTCGCTGAGGGTTCGATCGGCGAACGGCGAGCTCATGGGCTCGCCGCTGGAAGCCCCTCGGCCGGCCCGTACACGAGCACCTTCACGCTCGTCAGCGAGCCGAGACCTTCCTCGATCAGCGGTCGGACGACGGACCATGACAGATCACCGGCGCCACAGCCCAGTGCTGGAACGGCAACCGAACCGAGGCGTTCGCGTTGGATGGTGGCCGCGAGCGCCGCGATGCCACACTGCACGTCCTCCAAACGCGATGGCTGCCGCCAGTGCCGCTTGGTCGGTAGATTGAGGATCCACCGTGGCTGGATGAGCCCGGTGTCGAAGGCGAAGACCGAGCCGATCGCGATCGTGCCCGCCTCACACGCGCGTGCGTACGCCGCGAAGATGGTCGGAAAGGCGCGCTTGAACTGCAACGCGATGCCTTTGCCCATGACGCCGACGGTGTTCACTGCGTTGACCAGCGCTTCGGCGGGCGCGAGCAGCAGATCTCCGTGAACGAACTCGAGCATCGGTTGACCTTCCTGGTCGTGCGTTGTACGCGGGGTAGTGCCGCTTGTCCGCTTCCGGGTCACAGGACGTGGAGGTCGTCGATCTCGAACGCGTGGCCAGGCGGCGAATCGCTTTCGATCACCGTCAATGACAGGGTGAGGTCCGAGCGGCCTTCTTCTTTCGTCCACATCGGAACATTCACCGCTTGGCCACCCCTGCGCGCCGCTTCTCGATTTCCGCCGCGGTCCGCTCCGCCTCCACGCAAGCCTTCCTGACCCGGCCGAGCTTGCTCACGACGGTGGCGGCGAAACCCTGGTAGACGTGGAGTTCCTTCCACGGCTTGCGGTGCTTCGGACTACGGCGGAGCTTGCCCTTCTCTGCAAGCCACTGTGCCGGATCCTTGATGTTCTCCGGCTTCGCCTGCCTTGGAAACAGCGCCGCGATCACCCACGCCTCTACCGCCATGACCGGCGACGACAGTATGAGCGCCGCCGGAAGCTTGGATCCGCCCGGGGGCTTCAACCACTGCGTCATCGTGGACCGCAGCCGGGTCGTTTCGTAGACACCGACGCCATGCGGCGGATTCGCGATGCCCGCAGCAACCGCGATGTCGACGTCCATCGCGACGAGCAACAGGTCGATTCGATCGCCCACGTCGGGATCGATCACCTCCGCGAGGCGACCGGCGTGGGATTCACACCACGCCCGCACCTGAGTCCAGCCTGCTGGCCCCTTCGCCCGGTCCATCTCGTCGAGCTCCGGCTGCAGACACCGAACCTCTTCAATCTCCGGCCAGAGCTCTTGGATGATTCCGCGGAGGACCGGAACATCGGTCTGCCCTTCGCACACCAGCGCGGCAATTCGCGCCTCAGACATCGGGCATCCCCCCGAGAAGGCCCTCGATCCAGAGCCGACTCACCGCATGCTCGCCGTGCTTCTGCTTCAGCGCCGCGAAATCCCTGACGGGGACTCGCTTGACCTTCGTGTGACCCACTTTGTCGCGCGCAACTGTGAAGAGGCGAACCCGCGGGTCGCCCAAGTCCAGGCCGTCGAGCACGAGTGGATTGTGCGTGGTCAGCAGAACCTGACGCCCTGCCTCGAGCGCATGGCTGACGAAGGTGCGCGTCAGCTCCCTGGCGGTTCGAGGATTGAGCGCTTGATCGAAGTTGTCGACGGCAAAGATCCGCGGGGACTGGGAGTGCGCCGCGAGCACGAGCATGAAGAGAACGTAGAGCGCGCCCTCGCTCGCATCGTAGCCGGACAGCGTGTTCCGCTTGTTCGCCATGAAGCGGTCCTGGAACTCGACGACGATGCGACTGGTCGGCACACTCGGCGACAAGAAGCTCCGCTTGGGCTCGCCGGCGGTGACGGCCTTCGCCCAGTCGATCATCGAGAGCGCGGCGGTGATCGCTTGCTTCCCCCGCCTTTGCGAAGCCAGGAGCGCAACGGCCTCCGCCAGTTGGCCGCCATAGAGGCCGACCGGACTTCGCGGCGCGGTGTCGGGGGCGATGCCGCGGAGCACGGGGGTGACCGGGGCGAAGATTGCGAACGCGTCGAGGTCCGCGAGGAAGGTGCGGACGTGATCGGGCGTAGTTCGGCTTGCGCGGGCAAGTGTAGTGACGCTGCGGTTGTTCTCGAGGGGGACGGAAAGGTCGAGGGCCTTTGCGTTTCCCGAGGGGCCGCGCGATGCGACGACCGTCTTTCCGTCCTTGAGCGTCTCGTTGCCGAACACCCAGTACGGCCGCGGGGTCTTCGCTGGATTGGTGATATAGGCGTGGTATTCGGCCGCGCCGGTCGAGACAGCACGCAAAGAGATCTTCGCCGCGACCGGTTCCTTCCCGAAGCTGCTCTTGTACAGCTCGGGGACCCCGGGACGTACGCCGCGCCGTAGCAGCGCCTGGTCGTCGACCGCGCCCGCGCAGCAGGCCCCCAAGATGCCGATCGCCTCGAGCAGGCAGCTCTTGCCCGCACCGTTCGCGCCGACGAACACGTTGATCGCACCGAGCTCGACGCTGACGTTCTTCAGCGACTTGAAGTCCTTCACGGTCACCGTCGCCAGATGGCCCAGTGGGTCGGCGGTCGTGGGGGTGCGTTCGCTCGGTCGAGGACTGCGGGTACGTTTCGGCATCATCTTCCTCGTGTTCTCGTGGCGGTGACCTGCATAGCACGAGGATGCAGCGCGACGGCTGCGATGAAGGGCTCGGCATTCGATGTCATCGCCTCGCGGCTCTCTTCGTGCGCAGTGGCCCCTGGGCCCTGTTGGCGGGCCGGCGCTTGGGCGTCGGCCGCGGTGCCCCCAACGCCTTCGCGACCTGCTCGAAGTCGGCGTCGATCGGCCACGGCTGGGCGTCGACGAGCGAGTGATAGCGAGCGTACTGCTGCTCCGCCCTGGCGCGAGCAGCCTCGGCCGAGACGCTGCCGGTATGATCGAGCAGCGCGCGGCCCGAGGCCCCGAGAAACTCGTCGAGCTTGGTCACCCAGTCCTGCATCGACATGGCCTTGCGCTCGAGCGCCTGCAGCTCGGCGTACTCGATGTACAGGCTGACGATGCGGCCGAGCACCGCGAGCTCGTGCTCGTTCAGGTAGTTCTTCGCGACCGTGGCGTCCTCCTTGCGGACGATGCCACCGGGTCGCGTGGTCCGCAGCCCCATGAACGGCTGGCTCGCGTCGGCGCGATCGTGGATGATCTCCGCCGCCGTGTGCCCGTGCGCGGCCCAGTGCATCTTGTTCTGCACGGTGGCGAAGAAGCGATGCGACGCCTCGGCGTCGGGCTGGTAGTCCACACTGGTCGCGTAGATGTCGAGAACCTTCTGGTAGAAGCGCCGCTCGGACACCCGGATGTTCCGGATCCGCGCGAGCAACTCGTCGAAGTAGTCGCGGTGTCCGGGCCCGGGCGGGTTCGCGAGCCGCTCGTCGTCCATCGCGAAGCCCTTGACGAGATACTCGCCGAGCCGCTCGACCGCCCACTGCCGGAACTGGGTGCCCCGGGGGCTGCGAACACGGAAGCCGACGGCGAGGATGACCTCGAGGCGGTAGTGCAGGACTGGGCGAGAGACCTGCCTGGCGCCCTCTTGGCGAACAATTAAGTGGGACTTAATCGTTGCCTCGCCGAGCTCGCCCTCCGCGTAGATGGCCTTCAAGTGGAGATTGATGTTGGGCACCGATGTCCCGAAGAGCTCGGCGATCTGGTGCTGCGTGAGCCAGAGGGTCTCGTCTTCGAAGCGGCATTGAATCCGCGTACGCCCGTCCTCGGTCTGGTACAGGACGAGTTCGGAGGCGGACGGGGACGGGGACTCGTCGGTGGTCACGAGGCCTCGTCGTCCTCGTCGTCGGCGTTGGCGTGGTTACCGTCGGTCGCGTCGTCGTCGTCGGCGGCGGCGTCGAACATCTCGGGGGGCGCAAGCGCGGCTATGGTTTCGCGGCGCTTGGCGACGAGCTTGGGGTTCGCGTCTGCGAAGGCCTGGCGCGCGGTGGGCTCGTCGGGCGCGCGCAGGTGGAACTCCACGCCCTGCTTCTCCGAGACGCGCAGCTCGAGCTCCGAGCAGGCGTCCGGGAGGGCGGTCCACAGGCCGGACTCGAGGATGTGCAGCTCGGGGGTCGGCTTGGTGTTCTTGCCGCGGCCGCGACGACGTAGGGCTTCCTTCTCGACGGCGGCGAGGGCTTCGAGGGCGTGGTCGCGGAGGTAGGCGGTGCGGTGCTCGGGGTCGCCGCCGTCATCGCGGTAGGGCTTCTCTTCGATGCGGTGCTCGGGGCCGATCTCTTGTTGGAGGCGGAGCTCCCAGGCCCACGCGCGGGCGGGGTGGTACTTCCAGAAGCAGCCGTGCGCGACGCCGAGCGAGGGGTCGAGCTTGCACTTGGCGTCGACGCGGTCGGGCCAGTAGCGCATCGCGAGGTGGGACCAGTCGTAGTCCTGCTTGCCCTTCGCGGAGGCGAGCTCCTTCCACCACTTCTTCGGGTCCTTCCACTGCGGCTCGAGCAGGGGCCAGAGCGCGGCGGAGTTGATCATGACGCCGTCGTCGAGATCGGGGTCGTAGCGCGCGTCGACGTCGCGGGGTGGGGTTTTGGGGTCGGGCGGGGGTGGGCCACGGTCGGCGCACTGCTCGACGTTGGCGATGAAGGTGAGGAGCTCGTCGCGGGCTTTGACGACGACGTCGTAGCGCTTGGCGGCGGCGCGGGACGCTTTCTTGTCGGCGCCGTCGCGGGCGGATCTCAAGTCCGTCAGCTCGCCTTCGATGCGGGTGAGGGTGGGGAAGAGGTGATCGGCGAGGAGGATGCGGAGGGTTTGGGCGGTGAAGCGGTGGATGTTGACGTAGGCGACGAAGGTGCGGTTGGGGGACGAGAGCGGCCAGTGGATCGGGCGGTTCTCGTACATCGGTCGGTGGACGGAGGAGAAGAAGTCGGTGGAAAGATAGCCACGAAGCGAGTCATGCATAGCTGCGCTCACGTGCGCGCTCCTCACTCGGTGAGGCTGACCCGAATTCTCCGAATCTGAGTGCAGCGTTACGATCGTGACAAGGCTGCTCGCGGGGGGGCCGTCGTCGTTAGGAGCGAGGAGCGCCTCCCAGGCCATGAGGATCGGCGCAGAGGCCGGATGTCCCAAGCTATCGCGGCGATCGGTGGCGTCAAGAGTGGCATCGAGAAAGAGGATACCCCCTGGAAGTGCAAGGTGCAGATTCGCAGCGCCCGGGCCGACAATCCCACTGCCATCGGCGGCAAATCGGCCCAGAGCAACGCCGAGCGCGAACGAGATCTGCGAGCTCGCCTCTGGACCTTCGCTCCGTTCGGTATAGCTTCGAAGCAAATGCGCGCCTGGATCCTGATTTGCAACGCGTTGTGCCCAGACTTGCGCGCTACGCCACGAAGAAGCGCCTGGCTGGCGAAACTCCACAGACGGCTCGCGGTGCGCCTCGTGCACAGAGAATTCCGCGTCAAGAATCGCACCGACCGCATCGATATTTCCGCACGGAATCAAGGGAAGCCTCCGCGCGTCCCCAACTTCAAAGTGCAACCCGGGATTCAAGGATTGTGCATACTCCGCGATCGCCGCGCCGTTGAGGGAAAGCAGTACCGAATTCAGGTCAAGTCCGAACACAGAAGTGCCCATATTCTGACAGACACTCCGGTAGCGGTGCTTCCTCGCGCAGAAATTCGATCCGATCGCAACGTATGCAACCCCAGGAAGAAAATGGGTTTCCGGACTGCGGAAAGCCGCGCCCTCTGCAAGCCTGATCATCAAACCCGCGGGTGCCCACCGACAGACGTAGTTGAGCGGCTCGATCCACACATCCCCAGCCGCGCCCTTGATGAGGGGAACGAATAAGCGCATAGCCATCGAACTCGTACTCTTCTCAGAGACCAGTGAGTACGTCGTATAGGCAATTTCCCATGGCCGCCTAAAGAAACGATCGTCGTCCGTCGTCGAGATTCCCTGGGAAATTCTACCATCGCTCCCCAGTTTAGGCGCTTCAATATATTGTTGCATAGTCTCCTCAGACCACCAATACACCAATGGCCATTCGGGGACCACTTTGAGGGATGAGGGATCGAACTCGTGTCGGCCGACCTGGCAGAGCAGCCCGGCCTCTTTCTTGGCGAACTCTTCCTGCGTTCGAACGCGCTCCTGAGGATCGGTCGGAGCAACGGCGACGGCTTTGGCCGTACTCGGTCCGCGGCGCAAGATCGAAAGCGTGACCGGGTTGTCGCGCATCTCGCGGAACGCACCCCAGGACACGTCGCCAAGTGCACAGAGGCTCTGATGTTCGAGCAGCGAGACCCGCAGTTCTGCATACTGCTTGATGAACATCCAGTTCCGCATCGTGACCATCGCTGACACGCCCCCGTCGCGAACCAGCTCCAACCCCCGCAGCAAAAACGCCGCATACAGATCCGCCTTCCCCAACGGATACTGCTTCTCCACATACTTCCCCGCCGCCAGCTTCGAGGTCCCCTGGTAAGGCGGATTCCCCACCACCAAGTCATAACCCCCCTCCCGCACCATCCGCACGAACCGCACCCCCGCCTGCAGCTGCTCGCCCAAGCTGCGCAGCCCCAGATCCTCCGCCCCCGTGTGCCGCGCGAGGAACTGCTCCAGCCGATCCAAGATCGTGCTCTTCGCCTCCCCGACATCCATCGGCATCCGCCGCTGCTCCGCCGGAAACCCCTCCGTCAAGCTCCCCTGCTGCGGAACCCTGCGCCCGAGCGAACTCTCGTGCTCCGCGATCGCAGCATCCACCGCCGCATCCACCTTGAGCAGGCTCCCGAGATAATCCGCCCCCGCCAGCGCACCCACGATCGTGTCCGTCAGCTCCCCCGGAATCCCCGTCTCGCGCTCGATCTCCTTGCGCAGCTGCACCACCGCCGGGTCCTTCCCCGACAAGCTCCCCAGCCGCAGGTTCGACGCGACCAGGTTCATGCGCCGCGGCTTCGGATCCGCCGCGAGCTGCTTCGCCTTCAACCACAGCGTCGCCGCGGCGATCTGCACCGCGCGCGGATCGAGATCGATCCCGTGCAGGTTGTCCTCGAGGATCCGCTCGACGATCGCATCGTCGCTCCACGCAGCTTGCCCCTGCTCCCCGCGATGCCGCGCCTCTTCGCGGTACAGCGCGACCAGCAGGTCCATCGCGACCACCAAGAAGTGCCCCGACCCCACCGCCGGATCCAGGATCTTCAGCTCCCGCACACTCTTCGGCGCCTTGCTCACCGCATCGTCCGGGATCGGCTGCGGCACGTAGTAGGCCCACCGCCGCTCCGCCTCCGAGTGCAGCGGCATCAGCTCGGTCAACGACACCTCGCCCGCATCCCGCTTCGCCCGCCACTCCACCCTGCGCGCCTCGAGCCGCGCGAGCGTTCCGTCCGCTTCGACCTCGGCCGTCCACCCGTGCTGCTTGCACATCGCCAGCCACATCGGCGCCAGGCTGTTCTGCAGCAGCCAGTCCACCATGTAGCGCTCGGTGAACATCTGGGTCTTGCTGGCGATCTCGTGCGGCTCGATCTTTCCGCTACCCCACGACGTCTTCGGATTGATCTTGTCGTCGAGACGCTCCCTCTCCGGGTCGTTCCAGTACTGGTAGACCCAGCCGAGCGTCATGTCGTCGGTCCAGCAGCTCGCGAGCTCAGGCTTGTCGAGCTCTTCGATCGCATGCCGCAGCGTCCCGGCCGGGATCGGAATCAGATCCGCGACCGTCCCCGACCCGAACACCCCCGGCAGATCGCCCGCCAGCTCCTCGAACACCAGCTGCAGCAGAAACCCATACCCCTCGGTCTCGTCGCCGCGCACCAGCGCCGGCGCGAGCTGGCGGAAGTCCTTGTACGCGCGGCTCTCCCACCCGCCCGTCAGCACCGGCGGCTTGCGCATCGCCGGCCGATCCCCCGGCCGATCCCCCGCGGGGGTCTCCATCAGCCGCAGGATCACCAGCCGGTTGAGCAACGTGTACGCCGCCTGCTTCTCCGCTTCGCGTCGGAAGTCGTCCTGGGTGCGTCGTGTCTTGCTCTCGGGCTGTGTGCGCGTCTGCTCGCGGATCCACTCTTCGAGTCGCCGCCGTCGCGCACCACCGCGCTCGTCGAGCCCGGCATCGCGCGCGCGGATCGACAGCAGGTATGCCGACTCCGTCGCGCCGTGCAGCTCCTCGAGCAGCCGCGCGCGCAGAGCCCGAATCGTGGTCGATAGCAGGCGCTTCGCGTCGGCCGTCATTCCTGGGGTCATCGCCGCGCTCGTCTTGGTCTCGGTCACTGGATTCGAATCCTCACGCCCGCGTGGATGGCTTCCATCAGCTTCGTGCGCAGCTCGTCGAGCAGCGCCTCGACGTCGGCCTCGCTCGCCAGCTCGCGATTGCGTAGCGCCAGGTCGACCGGCCGCACCAGCGGTGCATCACCTTCGCTCAGCAGCTCGTCGAGGCGGCGATTCGCGTCGTCCTCGGCCGTGCGCAGCTTGAGCAGGAACGAGTCCTTCAGTGCGTCGAGCGGCGGCGCGATCGCATCCGCACTCGTGTCGGTCGCCGCAGCAACCAGCGGTCGCCCCACCTTGTGCGATTGATCCTGCGTCAGCGTGCTGTAGCCGGTGCGCCCCCGAAGCTGCGCCCGCGCGTGCTCGACCTGTTGCTCCTGCCACTGCAGCAGCCGCTCGCGCTCGGCGACATAGGCCGTGCGGAGCTGCTCGAGGTCTCCGCCCAGCGCCGCGATGTCCTGCCACGGCCGCTCGCGCGCCAGGTGCTCCTCCACCCTTGTCATCGCCCCCTCGCGCTCGGCGTCGAGCAGCCCGCCCGTGCGCAGCTGGAGGCCCTGGTGCCGACACACCGCGTCGGCCTCACGCACCTTGCCGATCGCATCGGCGCCCAGCTCCTTGTCGTACGCGGCCAGCACGTCGATGCCGTGGCGCAGCGTATCGAGGTGCGACTTCACCAGTCCCACCGTCGGCTCGGTCTCTCTGCACTTGCGCACGCAGTCCTCGAGCGCCTTCTCGAGCTTCTTCAGCGGCGCAGGGACCTCGCGCACCCCGGGCAGCTGGCCCAGCCGCACCAGCACCGCGCGCAGTCGACTCGCCTGCCCAGGGAACAGGTGCGCCACCGCATCTGCGATCGCATGGTTCTCGCGATCGAGCGAGGTCCCGAGCTGCTCCTCGAAGAACTTGCAGATCATCGCGCGGACCCTCGGCCCGCCCGGATCTTCCACGCCGGGGAAGAAGCTCGCGTTCTTGAACGCGCGATCTTTCGTGAACAGGTCCTGCACACCTGGGTCGCGCAGCGCCGTGATCTCGTTGCCCGCCTCGGGCTGGATACGCAGCTTGCCCGCGCGCAGCAGTCCCGCCACGCACGCGCGCAGCACCCCACCGGTGTAGCCATACGGCGGCCCGGCGAAGTGGGCGAGCAACGCGTTGCCACTCAGCCCACCCTCCGCACGCACGTGCTCCTCCACGCGCTTGGGCACCACACCGTTGCACGTCGGTGCGTACCGACCCGAGTCGAGCTCGAGGATGCCCAGCTCGTCCGGCATGAACTTCGGCGACGGTCCGGGCGGCAGGTCGGCGAGCAACAGCTGGCTCAGCTCTGCGGGCAGCACCGTGATCGCCGTGAAGTGCGGGAACAGCAGCCGTAGGATCTGCGTCCCGACCACCGAGAGCACCGTCGCCACCGACGCCCCGTGGTCCGCTGGCATGATCGGCCGCCCGCGGAAGTACAGCTTGCCCGCCATCCACGCCATCGCGATCGCGTCCCGCACCCGCGTCTCGCGATCCTCGGCCTCGTTCTCTTCTTGCTGCAGCAGCAGCTTGCGCGCGGCGTTCAGCGACTCGCGGCGCGGCTTGTACTTGCGGATCATCGCCAGCGACTGCGCGAGCTCGCGGACCTCGTGGTCGAGGTGCTCGTTCTCCCCGGCCACCCACACCAGGCGGTTCTCCAGCGCGGACTCCGAGCTACGTCGGACCCACACGCCTTCGCTGCGCTCGTCTTGCGTCACGTAGCGAAAGTCCACCTGCACCGACGCGTCGTCGCGCACGGTCTTGATCGGCGCATCGACGACCAGCCGACCGTCGGAGAACGTCGCCTCCCACGGGAACGAGCGGCCCTCGAGCTTCGGCTGGTCGGGCGCCGCCATCAGCTTGGTGAGCCCCGCCTGGACGATCTCCGAGATTCTCTCGCGGCCGACCGACATGTCGCGGCGGTCGCGTTCCCACTCCTCGCCCGCCGAGGACTGCAGCTTGTAGCCGTGCTTCTCGGAGTAGCCGAGCAGGTTGCGGCGCTTGAGCTCCTCGAGCGCGAGCGTCACCTCCGCGACGCGATTGCCCCGGTCGACCCGGTCGTACAGGCACTGCGCGACCAGCTTCGCGTCGGTCGGGATCGTGTCCTGGACGAGCTCGAGCAGCGCGACCACCTTGGCCGCCTTCACCATCAGGACGTCCGCTTCGTCGTCGCACCGCGAGAGCACGCGGGCCATGCTGGCCTGCGCGTCGGAGTCGAGCGCGGTGTGCTGGACCTCGTAGATCTGATCCAGCGTCACCAGCGATCCGACCGGCATGTCCGCGAGATGCTGCGATCGAAACAGCTCGCCGAGCAGCTGCAGCAATCCACGGATCGCCTGGTCGTCGCCCTGGGCGCGGGCCGAGCGGGTGCGCAGCGCCGTGGTGATCTGCAGCAGCAGATCGATGTGCCCCGGCAGCATCGGGTAGATCTCGGCGAACTCGCCCGCGTTGATCTCCTCGGTGCCGTACGCGTACAGCTTGAGGTCGGGCCGATGGCTCTCGAACAGCGCCGCGAGTTTCGCCTCGGCCTCGGGTGTCTTCTGCAGCAGGCGCTTGTGCACGACGTCGCGGATGTTCGTCGGCGCCAAGTGAACCCGCAGCTTGGCCGGGAAGCGGTCCTTCGCCCAGACCAGGAACGAGTCATCCGCGCCCTCGTCGAGCTTCTGCTGGCCCAGTGCCAGCAGCCACGCCTTGCCGCGCAGACCCGAGCCCAGCGCACTCGCGAAGGCCCGGAGGCGGTCGACGCGGTCCTTGCTCGCCAGCACGTACTGCGAGACCTCGTCGACCACGAAGAACAGCGTCGCCCGCGGGCTGCGGTGCAACAGCATGTCGCGGATCGCAGCGACCGCCTCCTCGGGCGATTCGGCGCGCGCATGGGTTCCGCCGCGGCTGGTGAACCAGCTCATCGGGTCGGTGTATTTGTCGGGAAACATCGTCGACATCACCAAGGAGAACTCCTCCTCGGCGAGCTGCTTGTCCTTCACGTCAGCCCACGGCTTGCCGAGCACCTCGAGCGCCTGCTTCTCGAACGCCGGGTATTGCTTGTCGCGTTCGAGCTTCAGCTCGAAGTCTGCTACCAGCGGCTCGGTGCTGCAGTAGCCCAGGCGTTGCTGGAGCTGGCGCACCGCGGCCTGGTGCACGTGCTCGTTGTCGCGGGCCACACCACCGACGTCGAACACGACCGCGATTGGCTCCGCCACCTTCTGCCGCAGCGCATTCCATGCCTCGCGCAGCTCACTGCTCCGCGGCGAGCTGTCACGCGAAAGCCACGCCTCGGCGAGCGACTTGCCATTGGGCAGCGCCACGCCGTCGAGCGCGAACCCCAACAGCTTCGCGAAGCTCGACTTCCCCGAGCCGTAGAACCCGGAGATCCACGCATTGGGCAGCTCGGGTCCGCCGTCCTTGCTCAGCTCCGCGGTGATCGCTCGCAGCAGCTCGACGTACTGCTCGTGGATGCCGCTGGGCACTCGACGGCGACCGGGATGCCCCTCCGGATAGCCACCGGTGATGATGTACTCCTTGACCTCGTCGGCGAGCTTCGCCGGGGACTTCTCGTGGAAGTACACCACCGGCGCGATGTCTCGGGTGACGTCCTGGACGAACAGGCTGCGGATCTTGTCTGCGGTCATGCGAACACCGAGGGCCTACGCCGGTTCAGGGATAGATGCGCGGACGGTAGTCATGGTCGGGATCGATCTCGCCCATGAACGACAGTCCGGTGGAGCCGGTCCGCACACCGGGATAGAGCAGCACCACCGGCACGTTGCGCGTGCGGCCGTCGATGTGCTTGAGCAGCGCGGACGATCGAAAGAACGGATACAGCGCGCCCGCGCGGCCGACAAGCACCAGCGTCCGATCGACTTGCTCGGGATGGGCATCCGCGTACGCACTGATCGTTCGGCTGACGTCCGCGGCGATGCCGTCCGGACCTTCGACGAGCGGTGTGATCTTCGAGGTGAGATAGTTGAGCCCGCGCGGGCGTTCGATCTGCGCCATCCGCCGTTCCATCTCGATCACGCGGTCGATCCACTCTTGGCCTTGCGCCCGCACCCGATCGAACAGCAGCTTCTGCAGATCGATCGCGAGCACCATCCAGCCGTTGGCGGTAAGGTCGGACGTGAGCCGCTGGACCTGTTCGCGAAGCTTGAACTCCTGGTCGGGCGCGTACTGCAGGATCGCGAACCGATAGTTGCGCATCGTGCTGATGCGCGGCCCGTCGTCGTGGATCAGATCCCGCCGCAGGGCGGCGAACGCCTCGGCCAGTGGGGTCCTCTCGAACAGCGGCTCGTTCACGACGGACCTCCTTCGCGCAGCACGGTTGCGTCGGCCCACTCGCGCAGGCCCTCGAAGCGCCAGCCGAAGTCGACCAGATCGGCTTGACGGTGGAAGCGGAAGCTGTGCAACCCGGCGAGCCGGTCGAGCAGCGCGCTGCCAACGAGACCGACCGAGGCAAAGTAGCGGTTTGCCAAGATCGTCCCCTCGAACCCGGTCCTGCGCAGCAGGTGCAGCAGGTACTCGATCGCTTCATCGGGCACGCGCGGCAGCACGAGCGGACGCGGGTCTCGGGTGGAAGCCACCAGCCCGGCAGCATACGCCGACGAGAGCAGCTTGCTGGCGAACTGGATCCTCGTCGACATCGTCCAGCGCGCCGGACTGCGGTCACTCACCCAGTTGATCACGACGTCGCGGGTGATCTCCGGGCGCGAGCTCTCCCGTCGCGTCACCAACAGCTCGCCCGCGAAGGCGCGATACATCGGATCCGCGAGCTGCAGGTGCCAATGGCAGATGATCGCCCGCGTCTCCGGCCGCATGTGCTTCCAGTGATGCAGTACGTACAGCGCATCGGGGAACACATCGAAGCGCGCACGCAGGTTGCTCAGCAGCACTTCGATGCGCGAGATGCTGCGCGCGCCGAACCAGTACTGTTCGAACGCAGTCTGTGCGCTGGGCGTGGTCCCGTTGCGACGACTCCAGTACGCGCGCGACTCCTCGAGTTCGAGCGCGCACTTGAGCAGGCGCGTGTGCAGCTCGGTGGCTTCGGCCGGCACGATCACACCGTCCTCAGGAAGTGCGGCAGCGGGTAGGCGTCGGCGAGCGGCGCCAAAGCGCCCACCAAGCGGTCGATGGTCTCCTCGAGCGATTCCGGTTGCGCGCCCCTGAGGCGTCTGCCTGTCGGCGCGGTCTCGTAACCGACCTTGCCGCGGGACCCGACCCAGGTGGCGAACCGCTGCGGCGTCCAATCCTCGCCCACGGTCTCGACCAGGCCGGGGAGCGCCTCGGGTGTGGTCTGGCCCGAGCGCTTGAGATCTTGCAGGCGCTCGTCGAGGCGCTCGTCGATCGCGAAGCCAAGTGCGAACAGCGAGAGCAGGCGATCGGCGTTGTGGTCGCTCTTGCGGAGCGTCTCGTCGTGGCGCCGTGCGGCCTCGCGAGCCGCCTGCAGGACCGCCCAGTCCCAGGTGTTGGGCAGCAGCCTCATGAAGAGGTCCTTGCCGCCGTACTCGGACACCAGGTCGCTGTTCCACCAGCGCAGCCGACCGTCCTCGCCGCTCTCGCCGGCCCACGCGACGACGATCTGTGCCGTGAGCGCGTGATCGAGGCTCGCGTCCGATGGGACCGTCATCGGTCGGGAGTCTATCCGAAGACGGTGCCGCGCAGTCCCGCGCCACTGACGGGCGCGGGACTGCTGCGCGCACACCCGGCGGGGTGCGCAGGCGTGACCAGGACCTCGCCAGACCCACTTTTGGCCCGTCGCACGCACCGACCGATCCAACGATCGGCCGAGCCCGCCGAAATCACGCCAGGATCTCACCGACGAATTCGCGTGGACCGGGCGCCCGATCCCGGAGAAGTCATCGGTCTTTTCGAGTGCGGGCACCATGAACGCGCCCGGCAAGCACATCTCGTCGCCGCTGCCCCAGCCGGGGAGCACGGGCTCGCTCGCAGCGCGCGTGTCGTAGGTGCAGGTCACGCGGACCCGGTCGCCCGCACCAAGGCGCAGCGGCGTCTCATAGAAATAGTAGAGCTGCCAGTCGAAATCCCAGTTCGGCACGTCGATGCCGCAGGTCTCGGAGTCGTCGGCGTGCACCACGTCGAAGCGCAGGCTGCGGCCGTACCCGTGCATGTGCGGCAGCACGCCGAACAGATCGAATCCCGGGAGCTCCCCACGGATGTCGTCGATCGACAGCTCCCATGTGTACTCAACCGCCTCGCGACCCGGCTCGAGCGAGGCCGGTGTGCCCTCGAACAGTGTGTCGAGGAATGGATCGGGGAGCTGGAAGAACCCCTCGCGCTCGACCGACTCGGCGAGGCGCGCGTGCACCGTCGTCGTGACGCCCGGCGCATCGTCGGAACTCGCGGCGAGGTTGTAGTGGATCTGCGCGATGAGCAGCGAGTCGGGCGCCACGCGGTAGCCGGTGTCCGCGGGGTAGCGCGTCACGCCCCGGCCCGGCCCCTCAAAACCGCACTCCCGCGACGAAGCCGGGCCAGATGCGCGTGCGCACCTCGTCCTCGGTGCGCTCGTACGACACCCAGCCGTAGCCGGGACGGTCGACCTCGCCGATGCGCTTGCCGCTACCGCCGTGCAACGGGCGATCGATGGGCTCTGTGCGATCGACCAACACGTTGAGCGTGGGTCCGGCGAAGATGGCCACGCGCGGCGCCGCTTGCCACCCGATCATCGCCCTCATCTTCGCGAGCCCGCCCATTTTTGCGCCCGCGCGCAGGCCCGACGTCACGCCCCACGCCGAGAGGTCGAGGTCGATGAAGATCTCGTCGGTCACCGGAATGTGGCCGCCGAAACCGCCGCCGAACTCCCACGCCTTACCGCGCTCGAGGTTGGTGCCGGTCTGGCCGCTCTCGGTACCGAACGGGTGCAAACCGGCGCCGACGAACGCGTAGGTGTACTTCGCCGGCAGCCGCAGGCCGACGTTGAGCAGCGCAGTGTCGCTCGTCGAGGCCTCGAAGCGCACGCCACCTTCACGGGTGACCGGCAGCAACGCGAACGAGGCGTCGGCGCTGCGGGCCCAGTTGATGAGGCCGATCTGGGCGCCGTCGACGTGGCCGCCGATGTTGATGAGGCCGATCTGCATGCCGCGCACTTTCTGGGCGCGGTTGATGCCACCGACCTGCACACCGCGAAGATCGGCGGCGAAGTTGTAGCCGTGGGTGAATTGCACGCCGCGATGGATCCCGCGGTTGATGTTCGCGGCCAGCGACACAGCGATGCCCTGCATCTCCTCGTCGACCACGGTGGCGCCGAGGCCCGCGGCGATGCCATCGACGCGCGCCGCCCGGGTCCAACCGAAGCCCAGCGAGACGGTGTTGCGCACGCGTGCGTCGCCCTTGCGGCCATTGATCGAGAGCCCCGGGACCAGGCCGATGTCGAACGGGACATGCACGTAGCCGGGCGTCGGATTGGGGCGCTTGGCCGACACGAGTGGAGCTGCGACAGGTGCGACGCTCGGCCCGGCGACCACGGCGGGTGGGGCTGCGACGGGTGCCGCAACCACCGGCGGTGCCGCGACCGGCGGTGCCGCAACCACGGCGTCAGGCGCCTGCGCGCGTGCATTGCCTGCGGCGGCGAGCCCCGTGCACACCATCAACCCTCGGACTACTTGCATCTTCATCGGTGGTGCAACACCGATGCGGTGCGCATCCGTCACCGTCGCGCGTTCGACTTGTCGAGCGTCAGCGACGTGACCTCGTACGCCGGCGGCACGCGCAGCGCACCGCGCTCGGCGTCGGCACTCGCCGCGAGCTCGCGCGCCGCACCGAGCACCGACGCGACATCGAGCCGCACGCCCGCCGGGACGGTGACGAAGAAGAAGCGCTCGAACCCGGGCGCGTCGTCGAGCTCGTAGGAGTGATCGAGCGCAACCACCCCGCCGGGCTCGAGCCGCGGTGAGTCGGCGACATCGGCGGGGAAGTGCAGCGTGGCGACGCCGCGACCGTCGATCGAGACGATCGCGCCGGACTCCTGCTCGCCGGCGCGGTACTGCAACTGCAGGCGATCGCCGACACGCACCGCCGTGCCATCACCCACACGCTCGGGGCCGGCGGCGGCCATGCGGTCGATCGTGAAGGCGGCGTCGCCCTTGATCCGCACGACCTCGTCACTCCCTGGATCGAGGGCCCCGTCGGCCGGCGGCGCGACGATGCCCGCGCCACCGTCGAATTCGGCCGCCGGCTTCGGGGCACGCACGGCACACCACACCGCCAGGCTCGCGGCCGCCAACGTCGTCATCGGGATCCACCACGATGTCGCCGGCCGCGACGCCACCGTCCCCTCAATCCGCCGACGCACCGTCGCCGCGACCCGGGAAGGCGGCAGCCGAGCGAGCAGCGCGGCGTCGTCCTCGGCGATCGCGGCCATGCGGGCCTCGAGCCTCTCACCGAGCGCTCCGCGCACGGCCGCCGCTTCGGTCGCAGAGAGCTCGCCACGGGCGAGCCGCTCGATCATCAGATCCGGCACCGACGCCGCATCGGCCCCCTGTCGTGGCGTCGTCATCGTGCACCCTCCAATTCAGCCAGCGTCGCCTGCAATCGACGCAGCGCCACGGTGCCGCATCGTCATGCTAGCGTCTGGTCGTGCGTCTCATCGGACAACTGTCGACCCCGCACCCCGTTGCCGCGCGCGCACCCCGTTCGGCGCTGCTCGCGAGGGCGGTACTCATCGCGATCGCCACGGGTGCCTGCACGCAGACGCCGTCGCGATCGACGATCGGTCCCGCCGGCGGCGTCATCGCCTCCGAGGACGACGGCTTCACGATGGTGCTGTGGCCGGGCGCTCTCGGCGGCTACGAGGACTTCGAGGTCGTCCAGACCTCCGAGGCCCCCGAGTCATTCGGCGCGGCCTACCGCGTGACGCCGAACCTCGCGCTGGGCATCGACGCCGAGATCATCTTGCGCGGCAACCTCCCGATGCCGACGTCGCTCGCGCGGGTGGGTGCGCTGTCCGAGGGCGCCGGCGACTGGCGGAGCCTGCCCCTCGATCCGCAGGGCATCGACGCCAACGACGGCACGGTACGGGGCCACGACGGACAGATCTCGCTGTACTACGCGATGCTCGACGGCGGCGACATCGGCGGAACCGACACCATCGGAATGGACACCAGCTCCACTACGGACGACCCGACCAGCGACAGCGGCGACCCGACCGGACCGCCGGTGTCGTTCGCCGCCGACGTCCAACCGATCTTGGACGAGAGCTGCAGCGTGCCGTCGTCGTGCCACGGCATCTCGGCCGCCGGCAGCTTGGATCTCGAGACCAACGCCTACGAGAACCTCGTCGGCGTGGCAGCGCACGTCGACGGCAGCCTCGTCCGCGTGATCGCAGGCAACTCCGACGACAGCCTGCTGATGAACAAGCTCGACTTCGCACCGCCGCCGAACGGCGGCCTGCCGATGCCGACCGGCGGCATGCTGCCCGCGCCGCCGATCGAGCTCATCCGGGCGTGGATCGACCAGGGCTGCCCTCCCTGACGCGGCCGCGTGCCGCGGCACGCGGCGCCAAGCCCTGCGCAGACCCGCGGCGGATGCCGTGCACGAGCACGAGCGGGATCGCGACCACGAGGACGAGCTGGAGCACGCCGAACAGCGGTCCGAACTCGAACATGATCGCCAGATCCTCGAAGGCGGCGTTGCGGGAGGAGAGCTCGGTCGCGTTGATGAGCATGAGCCCCGCACTCAGAAGGCAGAGGCCACCCCACGTGCCGACGAGCCAGCGATTTCCCGCGCACAGCATGCGCAGTGCGGTGAGGGCCAGGATTGCGACCGCCCACGTCCCATGGACGAGCCCGGGTACCGCCGAGAACACCAACTCGGGCGCGAGTGCCGTCATCACGGCGAGGTGGATCGCGACGAACAAGCCGAACTCGCGCATCCGTTCGCCGAGCGCGACCTCTCGTGGCGAATCGCCCTGCGCGGCGGGCACGCGCGCGACCACCAGCACCATCAGTGGCACGGCGATCATCGCGAGCGTGCCGAACAGCAGACCGCGATCGCCGTGGCCGTTCTGCATGACGACGATGCTGCATACGCACGAGAGCGACGCCACGAGTGCGCCGACCGTCGCCTCGCCGAGCCCGAGGGCTGGGACAGCGCGGTCGTCGACGCGGCGGCCGGCGGCCCGCGACGCGAGCACACCGAGCACGATCGCGGCGAGCAACGGCAGCAACGTCACCGCGGCGAACTCGACGCCCGACGCGCCGAGATAGTCCGCGACATCGAAGAACGCCTCGCGGGTGCCGAGCACCAGCGGAACGCTCGGGCACAGGATCGCGAGCCCGAGCTCGCCGTCACCCACGGTTCGATCGAGACCGGTGCCGATCCCCGTGAGCAGCCAGAGGGACGTCAGCGCGAGCATGCCGATACCGACGGGACCTGGGCCCCGGCGCCGTCCCACGTGCAGGCCGACCAGGACCCCCACCATCGCGAGCAACCCGGCGCACGCGAACGCGAGCGCGAGCACCCCGAGCACGACGACGAGGTCGCCAGCAGCCAACGCGGCGAGGACCGCGATCGCGAGCTGCGGCGCCGCGACGATGGCGACCGGCGCGCACGCCCCGAGCGTGAGCCCGGCGACGACGTCGCGGCCACCGAGCCCCGTGCCCGTGATCGGTACCAGCGTGTTCTCGTGCGACTCCTGGGCCACCACGATGCTCGTCAAGACCGGCGCGAACACCGTGCCGAGCACGACCAACAGCCCCGTCGCGAGCATGCCGATCACGCCGATGCCATCGTGCAAGTCCAGCGGCGAGACGTAGACGACCAAGCGCGGCGAGAAATCGATGTCGATCGCGCGGGCGAGCCGCTGGCGGTACTCGGGGCGCTCCCAACCCCAGTTCGACTGCATGTCGGGATACGCATCCGCCGGCGGCACGCGACGAGCAGCCGCCAGCGCGCGATCGTGCAGCGCGGCGAACTCGGCGTGCGCCACCGGGTCGTAGATGCGAAGCGCCTCGTGGAGGTCGGCCACCAGCCGCTCGCGGAACTCGTGTACCGGCCGTTGCGAGCACGGCTCGTCGAAGCAGACGATGTCGAGTCGGAGATCCCACCCCTCCCAATTCCGGTCTTCGAGCCCGATGCCGAGCCGGAGGTCGCGCTCGAGCGGACCGCGGCCGAACGCGAGCCACGAGCCCATCAGCACCGTGACGAGCGCGAACAGCAGCGACACCCCGATCATCCGCCGCGCCCGCGGACCCCGGAGCTGGCGGACGACGAACGGGCGCGCGACCTGACGCAGACGATGGAAGTGATGGCGCATGTCGTGGTTCCTGTGCACGGCGAATCGCGGGAGCCGATCGGGATCGAGACACTTGGGGGCTTAGTTGACGCGATCCTCGGAGATGCGGTCGTAGACATCTTCGAGGCGGGAGCGCAGGCGACTGCAGGTGACGACCTTGACCCCGTGGCGCAGCAGGTCCGCGAGCAGCTCGGGCAGCGCGCGTTCGTCCTGCTGCAGCTGCAGCGAGCACGATGGCAGCCCGTCGGCCTCGCCGGTCGCCTGCACGAGCACGCGGTGCCGCGCGAGCACGTCGGCGGCGCCCTCGGCCCCCTCGGGCAACATGCGCAGCTCGTACACCAGCCGTCCGACCTCGTAGCGATCGATGATCTCGCCGACGGCGCCCGCCACCACCAACCGCCCTTGCTGGATGACCGCGACCTGATCGCACAGATCGTCGAGCTCGCGAAGGATGTGCGACGAGACCACCACCGTCGTGCCGCGCGCCCGCAGACCGTCGAGCACCCGCCGCAGATCGCTGCGGCCGCGTGGATCGAGGCCGTCGGCCGGCTCGTCGAGGATCAGCAGCGCGGGCTGGTGCACCAGACAGCGGCCGATGAGCAGGCGCTGCCGCATGCCCTTGGAGAGATCACCGCTGCGGGTGTCGGCCTTGGACTCGAGCGCGAGCAGCTGCAGCACGTCGTCGGTCGCCCGCGCGATCGCGGCGTCGCCGAGCCCCAGACACTGGCCGAAGAACCGCAGGTACTCCCGCGGCGTCAGGTCCTTGTAGAGCGGGTTGCCGTCGCCGAGAAAGCCGATGCGCCGGCGGACCGTGCGGTGCTCGTCCTCGGTGCGCGGGCTCCCGCCGTCGAAGGTCACGTCGCCCTCCGATGGCTCGAGCAAGGTCGCCATCATCCGTAGCGCCGTGGACTTGCCTGCGCCGTTGGGCCCGATCAGACCCAAGATGGTGCCCGACGCGATCGTGAGGTCGAGCCCGCGCAGCGCCCACGCGCCGCGGTTGTAAGACTTGCCCAGGTTGCTCAGCTCGACGCGCACGCGGGGCCCTCTCCAGGGTGCCGGAAGAACCGACGCGGTGCCAACGCGCGTCCGAGGCGGTGGGTTCCCCCCGTTCCCTCTCGAGCAGACGGGTCCCGCGCCGGGGCGTCGCAGCGCGCGACGCCGATCGCCGACGCCGCCTGGTCAGCTCTCGCAGCGCGCCTGGTCCCGCGGACAGCGCACGCGCACGTGGATGTGCACCAGATGCCCCTCGGCGTGCCGCACCACACCGTTGTTGGTGCTGCGCCCCCGCGGATACTGGATCCCCGCCTCGAGGGCGGCATTGGCGGCGCCGGCCCGCTTGGCGGCGTCGAACAGGCGCTTTTGCCGGCTGTAGTCGAGGAAGATGTACTCGGCGTCGCCCTGGTCGATGAACGCCTCGACCAGCTTCCACGCCGCGTCCCAGTCGATGTCACCGGGATCGTTGCTCTTGGGGTCGACGCCGGGCTTCTTGGGCAGGCGGATGTCGACGTCGCGCCCGGACTGATGGGAACGATGGGGCCGGAAGCGGCCGCCGCGCGGCAGGCTGATCGCGCCGATCACGACCTCGCCGCTGTACCCCGAGGTGTCGCGGAAGGCGGCGATCGCCTCCTGGATCTCGTGGATCGTGTGGCTGCTGCCGTAGGCCTCGTCGGGACGGCGCACCTTGTAGAGGTCGCTCGCCGGCAGCGGGATGCCGCCGGTGAGGCGGCCGCGGTTCGGGGTGCCGACCGACACGCCGCCTTGGGGCACGTCGAACCCGCGGGGCACGACGCCGCCTGCGACCGCGGGGATCCCGGTGACGAGGTCGACCGGCTCGGTGCGGGTGACCTTGCGGACCGCGACCGCCCGCGGATTGGTGTAGACGACGAGCTTCTGGCCGGCCTTGAACTGGCGGGGGACCTTGCGGTTCCAGCCGTGCAGGTCGCCCTCGGGGACGCTGTACCGCCCCGCGATCGCCTGCCAGGTGTCGCCGAACTTCACCGCGTAGGTGGTCTTCACGCGGGGCGGCGCAGCGATCCGCGCCCGGACCTTCAGGTCCCAGCCCGCCTTGAGGGTGCCGGGGCTGCGCTTGAGGACGTTGTTCCAGGACTCGAGCTCCTTGACCGAGACGCCGTAGCGATCGGCGATGCCGGCGACCGTCTCGTACGGGACGACGCGGTGGACGAGCACGGTGCGCTCGCCCTTGGTCGAACCGCCGGGGTCGGGCGTGGCGGCGTTGTCGGCAGCACCGACCGACAGACCTTCGGCGGCCGCGGCCTCGGCGGGTCCGACGGCCGCGAGCGCGAGGCCGCCGACCAGCAGCCAGCGCAGCGACCAGCGCCTCGGGCCAGGAAGGGGGCGAACGTGGGGCTGGGCTCTCATGATCTCGCGGCTGGCCACGCTAGCCCACGATCACAGCGCACGGCAACCCAACACTGGGGCAAAACGCGCGTAAAGACTCCCGCCACCGACAACGAAATAAGTGCGCTGAACTACGGATATGGCCGATTCTGCGAGCCAGGCGACCTTGGGGGGCCCGCTCAGGGGCTGGCGGCGGGCGCCTGCGCATCGACGCCGAGCACGTCGAGGACCTCGGGCAGGACCTTGTCCGCGAAGTACTCCGAGCCCGACATCGTGAAGTGGATGCGGTCCTCGGCGCGGATCGGCTGCAGCTTCTTGCCGACCTTGGCCTCGGTCAGCAGGGCGCCGTCTTCGGTCGTCACGAACGGGGCGGTGTCGAGGTAGCGGCCGCGATCACCCAGGTCGAGCACCGCCTCGCGCTGGATCTCGCGGATCATCTCGAGCTTGGTCTCGAGCGACCGCATGCCCATCGTCGGCAGGCCGAGCCACAGGACCTTGCGGTCATCCGCGGTGAGCGCGGTGAGGAAGTCGTCCATCCGTGCGCGATAGTCGGCCTTCCAGGCGTCGGGCTTGCCCCATGGCACGCGCTTGCCGTTCTTCGCCGTCATGTCCTGACCGTCGTTGCCGCCCATGATCACGATGACGAGGTCGGGCTTGCGGAACTCGAGCTGCTTGGCGGCTTCGGCTGGCCAGTCGAAGAAGTCGGGGCGGGCCAGGCCCGAGGCGCTCTTGCCCTTGCGGTAGCAGACGACGTCCTCGCGGGCGTCGAGGCGCTTCTCGAGCATGGCGCCGAAGCCGGTGGCGGCCAGGCTGTCGCCGAGGATCAGCACCCGGCGGGGCTCGGTGGGCGCGGCGGCAGGCTCGGGCTCGGGCGCAACGGCCACGGCGGGCTCGGGCGAGGCGGCGCCCAGGTCTCCGGGCGCGTCGGCGACGCGGGGCGGTTGGGCCTCCGGGGGGATCGCCTTGGCGAGCGTGCCATCGTCGGTCTTCGCTGGCGCGGCGGGTGCGGGCGTCGGCTCGGAGATCGGCGTCGCGGTGTCCGGCGCCGGGGCCGTGTCGGCGCGGCACGCCCCAAAGAGGACGGGGCCCATCACGCACGCGCCGAGCAGGAGCGGGAACGCGAGCACCGCGGGTCGCCGCCGCCGGGCCCGCGGCGTGGCAGATGCGTGGATGTCGAGCAAAGTGTGCGGGCGGTCGTGGGTTGCCATGGCGCGAGCCTCGAGACGCTAGCCCTTCGGGCCGGCGACGGCGAAATATCCGAGAAAACCGCGCCCGCCAACCCCCGCATCGCGCATGCACCCCCCGGCTCTCGAGCCCGCCGCGGCCGTCAACCGCGCAGGTGGCAAAGCCAGACGTCTATGGGAGACTGCCGTGGCCCATCATGCGAGCTCCGACCTCCACCACCCTCTCTCGCTGGCGAGTTGCCCGTCGTGCCGTCCTCGGCGCGATCGTCCTCGCCGGTGCCGTCGCCACCTCGACCGCCGTGATCCGGCAAGCTGCCTTCTCCGGCTGCCACAACAGTCAGCGGGTCGAGCGAACCTATAGCGGTATCGGCGTGGTCATCGAGCGCGACGCCGAGGAGGGCGTCCTCGTGAAGCGCGTGATGCCGGGCGCCCCGGCCGACGGTCGCATCCACGCCGGCGCGCGGCTGGTCGCGGTCGATGGCGAGGTCCCCGGCGATCTCCAGGGCTGGGCCTCGGCGATCACCGGTGCCCCGGGCACGACCGTAGAGCTCGAGGTGGCGTACCCGTGCGGCGGCCAGAAGAACATCGAGATCGTGCGCGAGGCGATCCGACTGCGCTACTGATCGTTCTCTCCAAGGGCACCGCGGGCGTCAGTCCCGCGGTCGGACACGGGCCGCGCGCGAGTGATCGCCGCGGCCCTCGTCGTTTTCAGTCCCCCGCGAAGGCGCGGCGAAGAGGGGGCGGGACCTTCACTGCACCCACACGTCGTCGAGGGCGATGGTGCCGGCGGACTCTTCGTCGCGGACGCGCACGAAGATGTCGCCATGCACCGCCGCTCCCCAGGACACCGCCTCGAACGCGGCGTCACTGTTGGGCAGCACCAGGGCCGCGAGCTCGGCCCCCTGGGCGTCGACGATCGCCGCCGTCAGCTGGGCGCGGCGACCGATGACCGCGAGGTGGGCGGTGACCACCGCGCCCGGCACGACGGCGATGGGCCCGACGGTGGCCTCGCCGCGCTCCTCGATGCGCCCAGCAACACCGCCGCTGCTCAACCAGAACTCGCCGCCGGAACCCGCGGGCTGGGGCAGCTCGCCCGTGAATCCGCTGACGGGACGGCGACCGAAGCCGCCGTGCACCCGTACGCCCTGCACGGTGCCGTCCTCGAAGTCCGCGATCACGCGCGCGCCTTCGGGCACCGGGGTGGGGCCGATCGGCGCCATGCGGATCTGATCCGCGTCGTACGTCGTGACGACACCGGCTTCGGACATCCACCCCGACATCGGTCGCACCCTGCCCTCACCGCTGCGCCGCTGCACCACGCGATAGCGGCCGCGCAGGGCCGGCCGCAACCATGCCGGCGGTTCGCCCTCGAACCAGACGGCGTCGTAACGCACCTGTCGGATCTGCTCGGCAAGCGCATGCTCGATCGGTCGGCGCTCGCCTGGCGGCACGTCAGCGAGACCCATGCTGCCGACGTGGCCCTCGCCGCCGGCGATGATCGACCACCACGGCCGGTGCAGCGCGAACACTTCGCCGCGCTCGGCCTCGAGCGAGGTGCGGAGCGCCGCGGCGGTCTGCCGTGCCGTTGCCGATGGCACCGTCCGCGAGAGATCCTGCCACGCATAGCTGTCGGTGACGCCGGCCCAGCCGCGGCTCTGGATCGGCTGGTAGCGCGGCTCGACCACGAGCGCGAAGGAGAGCTGCGCGCAGCACAGCGCCATCGCGATCGCCTCGTCGATGCCGCCTTGCGGCAGCGCCACGCCGATCCACACCGCGGCGAGACAGACCCCGGGCAAAAACGCGTTGGGCTCGGCCCACTGCGTGCTGTAGCCCAACGCGCTGACGAGCGCGCCGGCGAGTGCCATCACCGTCCAGAACAGCAGCCCGCGGTTCGCGGCCAACCGCGCGCGCAACCGATCGTCGTCGCGGCGGGCGAGCTTGCGGCGGCGCAGCACCCACGGCGCGACGAACCGGAATCCCAGCCACGGCACCAGCAGCGTGAGCCACGGTGCAGCGTGCACGAACATGCCCCAGGTCTTGGTCGTGAACCGCTCGTGATTGAACGCGTGGCCCTGGTGGAGCTCGAACACGTAGCGCCACAGCCGACCCTCGGTCTGGGCGTCGAACAGCAGCATGCCGCCCCCATCGACGACGGCGATGACGACGACGTAGATCCACAGCTGGCGCGGCGCGGCGACGAGGCACGCGAGGCCGCTCGCGACGATCAGCACCGCGGCGGTCTGCTTGGTCCAGAACGCGAGCGCCATCAGCACGCCCGCGAGCGCCGCCTTGCGCCAATCACCCCAGGCCTCGCGCAACAGCACGAGCGCCCACATCGCCAGGGCGAGGAACATCGTGTCGGGCCGCGCGAGGTCGACCCAGCGAAACGTGAACACGTAGCCGGAGCACCACAGGCCCACGGCGACCCACGCGTGTACAGGCGGCTTGCCCTCGCGCAGCACGGCGCGTCGCAGCGCGGCGCCGATCGCCAACCACGCCAAGATGCTGACCGCGCGCCCCAGACCGAAGTCGAGGCCGAAGACGTGGCCGAGCACGCCGAGCGTGATCGAGTACAGCGGCGTGTAGAGGAACGGCACGAAGGCCTCGGAGGGCGCCGGATAGATCGGCTCGCCGTGCATGAAGCGGCGGGCCTGGTGGAGCACGCCGCCCTCCATCCACTCGAGTTCGAGGGCGAAGCCCCAGCGCAGGGCGAACACGACCAGCAGGCCCGTGATCCACAGTAGCGACAGGCCGAGCGCGACGCGTGAAATCCCGCGGACGATCGCGGCATGGGCGTCGGCGTTGGGCTCAGCCACGGCCCACCTCCGGCCCGGCGCCGAACGGGCCGATGATGCGGGTGTGGGGCCGACGGCAGCAGTAGACTCCCGGATCGAACGGCGCGCCGTCGGCATCGCGGGCGCTGCCCGCCCCCGGTGTCGCGCACGCCCAGATGTAGCCGTGGCGATACGGCGGACGCGCGTCGGACTCGCGCGGGGGCGTGGCGCCGCGGAATCCGACGTGGCACAGCAGATCGGGATCGCGGTCCCGGATGTACTGCGGCGGCGCGAAGAGCTGGTGACCGGGGCGCACGCCGGGCCCCGTGCGCAGCGGCGGCGGATCGAGGGTCGCGATCACAGGATCGACGAGACCGAACGCATCGACCGTGGGCAGCCGCGAGGCATACGGCACGGCACCGGCGGCGCCGACGGTGATGAGCGTGTCGGCGGGGACGTGGGCACCGAGCCATGCGCCAGCGGCCCTGCCCACCTCGGCGAAGCGCGCCATGGCGGTGACGCCCTCCCACTTGCCGTCGATCCAACCCTCGGGCTTGCTCCGATCCGCGTGCCAGCGCGCATCGGCCTGGCGCGCGAGGGCGGCGGCGGCGACGAGGGCGACGGCGACGGGCAGTGCGTGCCACCGCGGCCACCGTGTGGCCACCCACACCGTCGCGGTGTGCACGGCGAGCGCGAGCGTGATCGCCAGCGCCACTGTCGTCACCAAGAAGAAGCGGCTGTACGCCATGAAGTCGCCACCGACCGACCAGCCATAGGCGAGCGTCGCGGTGATGACCGCGAGCCACGGCAGCGCAGCGCGGCGCAGCAGCACCACGGCGGGTGCGAGGTAGGGCAGCCACATCGCCGTGCTCCACTGCTGCACGTAGGCGATCCCCCAGGTGTCGCGCAAGGCCGCGCCGTGGGCCTTCACGGCCCAGGTGTTGGGCAGCCACGTCCCATAGTAGGACCGCCGCCACAGCAGGTGGACGCATAGCGGGACCACCAGACACGCCGCGGCCGCGAGCATGCGACGCGCACCGTGGCGATGCGGACTGCGCCACCACGAACGGTGGTGCACGAGCATCCACGCGGATCCCCACGCTGCGAGGATCAGAGCGCCATCGGGGCGGGTGAGCACCGCGGCGGCGGCGAGCACCGCGGCGGTGCGCGGACGCCCTGCCTCCCACGCGACGGCGCTGCCGAGCACGAGGGCCACCGCGGCGGCGGTCTCGAGCCCGCCCGTCGCCCACACCACCGCTTCGGGGCTCGCGGCGAGCAGCGCGATGGCGGGCAGCGGCGCCCACTTCGCGTGCGGTGTGTCCCCTGCCGCGCGCGTCACGATCGCGACGACGCACGCCAGCAGCGCCGCGAAGGCGACGAAGCCCAGGCCCAATGCCGCCCGCTCGGGTGGGACGCCGATGACCGCGAGGGCTGCCAGCGCGAGCACCCACGCGAAATTGGTGTAGCCCTCGACGCGCTCGAGCGGATCGACGTTGAACGCCAGCTCGCCATGTTCGGCGAGGTTCACCGCGTAGCGAAACGAGATGTACGCGTCATCGCAGAGAAACGTCCAGCGCGCTGCGTGGACCATGGCGGCGGCCGCGAGCACGAGCGTGGCCACGATCGCGGGATCGCGGAGGCGCGCGAGCGCGGACACGACTGCACCTGGGGCACCGATGGCACGATGGTACCGCGCAGCTGCGGGCGCGGAAACCAGCGCAACGCTGCGCCGGGCGTCATGGCGCGCGCTCGAACACCATCACGTGTTGCCACGGCAGCTCGCCAGGCTCGTCGGTCAGGCGGAAGCCGCGGGGCTGCAGCTCGCGGAGCACCTGCGCCCGCGTCATCTTGTGCTCGGGCTTGATCGGAACGTCGGGATCCTCGCCGCGGAACTCGACGAGGACGAGGCGTCCGCCGGGAGCGAGGGCGCGCCGCATCGCCACGAGCATGGCCTCGGGCTCGGCGAGCTCGTGATAGACGTCGACGAGCACGATGAGATCGCAGCCGCCCTCGGGCAGGCCCGGATCGGTGGCGGTGGCGGCGACGGCGACGACGTTCTGCAGGCCCTGCTCGGCGACGTACGCCCGCAGCAGCGCCAGCATCTCGGGCTGCAGATCGCTGGCGACGACGCGACCGCGGGGGCCGACGGCGCGGCCCAGACGCACGGTGTGGTAGCCGCTGCCGGCCCCGACGTCGCACGCGGTCTGGCCGGCTTGCACCGCCAGCGCGGCGTGCAGGGCATCGGGATCCTCCTCGGCGGTCCGCTCCTCGCGGGTGAGCCAGTCCGCGCCGAGGTGGCTCATCGTCGGCGCGATCGGGCGGCCCTCGAAGGTCCCGGGCGCATCCGCGGACACCGTAGCGGTGTCTTGCGCGGAGCCGGGCTGTCCCGCGTCGCTCGCAGCCCCGAGCGCCGACACCTGGGCACCGTCGCCACCGGTGAGCTGCGCGGTAGACTCGGCGCTGTGCCGCGCACCGCAGCCGGCCTGCGCGCCGCTGGATGCCGCGAGCACCGCGACCATGGCGAGGCTGCGCAGGCGGGCCGATCCGGGTTCATGCAGCGAAGGGGCAGCCACGTCGCGAGTGTGACCGGCCTGGGTCCCCCGGCAAGCCGGCTGCGCGGCGCGCCGTGGTACAACGTGGGCAGCGGCGTGCGGCTGTTCATCCAGATCCCGTGTCTCAACGAGCACGAGTGGCTCGCCCAGACGTTCGCCGATCTGCCGCGCACCATCGCCGGCATCGACAGCATCGAGATCCTGATCATCGACGACGGCAGCACCGACGGCACCGCCGAGATCGCCCGAACCCTCGGTGTCCACCACCTGGTCCGGTTCCCGCGCAATCGGGGCCTGGCTGCCGCCCACATGGCCGGGCTCGACGCGTGCGTGCGGCTGGGCGCCGACATCGTCGTCAACACCGACGCCGACAACCAATACCGCGGGTCCGACATCGCGCGGCTGGTCGCGCCGATCCTCGAGGGGCGCGCCGACTTGGTGATCGGGGATCGGCAGACCGACCGCATCGCCCACTTCTCGTTCCTCAAGCGGGTGCTGCAGCGGTGGGGCTCGCGGGTGGTGCGGCGCGCCTCGGGCACCGCGGTCGCCGACTCGACCAGCGGCTTCCGGGCGCTGTCGCGTCGCGCCGCCACCGCGCTGTTCGTGCACAACCGCTTCACGTACACGCTCGAGACCATCATCCACGCCGGGCAGCTCGGCTTGGCGATCGAAAACGTCCGGATCGAGACCAACGCGAAGAGCCGCGAGTCGCGGCTGTTCGGCTCGGTCTTCGAGTACGTGCGCCGCAACGGCGCGGTGATCCTGCGCGCGTACAACCTGTACTGGCCGGTGCAGACCTTCGGCTTCCTCGCCATCGCGCTGTTCCTGTTCGGCTCGGCCCTGGGCCTGCGCTTCGTGTATTTCTACCTGCAGGATCCCGACTACAGCGGCCACATCCAGTCGCTGCTGGTCGGGGTCGGTGCGGTTGTCCTCTCGATCCTCGTGGCACTCATGGCGCTCATCGGCGATCTGCTCGCGACCAACCGTCGGCTGACCGAGGAGGTGCTGGTGCGCGTGCGCCGGCTCGACGCTCTGTCCGCCCACTCCGGTGCCGGGACCCACGGGCACGACGGCATCGAGACCACCGGCGCCACGCCGTGGCGAGACGCGCCCATGGGCGCAAGTGACGGAGCCCCCGTCGCGACCCTCCCCCAACGCACGGGGATCTCACCGTGACCGCCGCGCCGACGGGCGCCGACAACATCGTCGGCAATCACTACGACAAGTACGGCACCCGCAATCCGATCGCGCGGGCGCTCATGCGGGGATTCCTGGCGGCGGTCGGCGAGCTCTACCGCGAGTGCCGGCCGCGGCGCGTGCTCGAGGTCGGCTGCGGCGAGGGCCTGCTCGCCCAGCACCTGTGGCACGTCGCGGCCCCGCCCGAGCGTTTCGTGGCCTGCGACCTCGAGCTCGATCGTGTGGCCTGCGGCCTCGAGCCCGGCATCGAGTTCGTCGAGGCGTCGATCTACGCGCTGCCGTTCGCCGCGGGTAGCTTTGACCTCGTGGTGTGCTGCGAGGTGCTCGAGCACCTCGACGATCCCGGCCGCGGCCTCGCCGAGCTCGCGCGTGTCGCCGAGCGGCGGGTGCTCGTCAGCACACCTTGGGATCCCGTGTGGCGGGCGATGAACATGGTGCGCGGCCACTACCTGCGGGATCTCGGCAACACGCCGGGCCACATCCAACACTTCACCCGGCGGTCGCTACAGCGACTCGCCGAGCGCCACCTCCGCGTGCTCGAGCGGCGGACACCGCTGCCGTGGACGATCCTCCTCGGCGAGCCCCTGCGATGATCGGCGACGACGGCCGCCTGCAGCGGCGGCTGACCATCGCCGCGCTCGGCATCGTGACGGTGATCGGGCTCGTGCTGCTGTGGCCGGTGCCCCTGGGCCAACCGCCGGTGTCCAAGGACCACACCGTGCACCTCACTCGGGCGTGGATGTGGGCGCAGATCCTCGCCGACGGTGCGCCGCGCGGCTACAGCGAGGTGTGGTTCTTCGGCACGCCAGCGGGCGAGGTCTATCCGATCCTCGGCGACGCGCTGGTGGTCGGGCTGCGCGTGCTCGGCCTGGGCCTGCTCGACTGGCACCAGGCCTACGCCGTGGCGTTCACGATCGTGTTCGTCTCGCAGGGCTGGGTGATGATCCGCCTCGCCCACGTGTGCGGCCTCGGCCCTGTCGCCGGACTGCTCGCGGGCGTCGCGATCCTGGTCGATGCCGGGGCCTACCGCGAGGGCGGCTGGATCTACACGGTGGACTTCGGCGTGTGGCCGCAGGCTCTGGCCAACACGATGACGTATCTCGCGCTGGCCGAGCTGGTCGCCGCGCTCGATGCCACGGTGGCCGCGACGCGGGCCCGCGCGATCGTGCGGGGCGCCCTCGCGGTGGCGGGCGCGATGCTCGCCCACCAGATCAGCCTGCCGGTGCTGATGCTCGCCTGTGCCCTGGTGCTCGCGGTGTTCGGTCTGCGTCGTCGCGCGCAGTTGGGCCAGATCGCCGTGGTGATCGCGGCCACCTTGGGCCTCGGCTTCGCGTTGGCGGCGTGGTGGGTGCTGCCGATGCTCTCCGTGCGCGGCTGGATGGTGAGCTACGGCTGGCTGTGGCAGCCGCTGCAGTGGATGTTCGACCAGGCGATGCGTGGTCACCTGACCCAGGGCATGCCCGCGGGCGTGACCGTGCTCATCGCGATGGGCACCGTGCTGGTCGCGTTCCGCGGCAGCGACGGCGCGCGGGCGGTCGTCGCCTGCGGCGTGGTGCTGTGGGTGTGGACGTCGGAAGACACGCTGTGGCGGCTGCGGTTGGATCTGCTCGATCCGGGCTTCGGACAGATGCAGTGGCAGCGGTTCCTGATCGCCAGCAAGCCGGGGCTCCTGCTCGCCGGCGCCGCCGCGCCTGTACTGCTCGGTCGCGCCGCGATCGCGTGCTGGCCGCGTCGCGGGCTCGTGCGGACGCTTGGTACCCTGCCCGCGTTGGCGGCGATCGTCGCCGTCGGCTGGGCGTCCCGTGGCCAGCTCGCGGCGATGGACAAGGCCGACGTCGGTGCGCCGCAGATCGCGATCGATCCCGAGGATCCCGCGCTCGAGGACGACTACGTGCAGATGGCTGAGCACCTGCGCACGCTGTGGGAACACGACGGGCGCCGCGGCTGGCGGATGACGGTCGCCGCCGCCCGCAACCAGCACTGGTACATGGATCTGCCGGTGCGCACCGGCATCCCGCTGTACAAGCAGGGCTTCACGCCCGGCGACAACTTCGTGCACAAGCCCGAGGCCGACACGCCGGCGCTGCTCGATCGACTCGGTGTGCGCTACGTGCTGACGCGCCGCCTCACCACGGTGCGTCATGCGGCGGTGGTCGCGACGTTCGGCCAGCTGCGGCTGTGGGAGCGGCGGAGCTGGCAGCCGGTATCCGCGGCGCGCATCGAGGGCGCGGGCACCGTCGAGGTCGTCGCCGATGATCCCGGCGGTGACGGCATCGAGGTGGTGGTGCGCGGAGCGGCTCCGGGTGATCGCCTGATCTTCGACGTTGCGGGCTATCCCCGTTGGCTGCTCGAGCGCGACGGCACCGAGGTCGAGTGGTTCGAGGCGCCCGCCATCGGCGATGGGCCGGGCGCGTCCTGGGCCGAGCGCCGCCGCGGGGACCTGCTGGGCGGCAAGGCCGAGGGTGACGACGGCACGGAGCCCACGCTGGTCGCCGTGGCGGCAGCCGATGGGGTCTGGCGGCTGCGCTATCGGGTGTGGCGTGCGGGTGATCTCGTGGCCGCGGCGCTGTCGGTGCTCGCCGCTGCGGCGCTGGGGCTGACGCTGGGCCAGGCGCGGACGCGATCGCCCACGCTGACGCGGACGATCGATCGCGCCGCCGTGTACGTGCGCCCGGTCGTGCTCGGTGCGCTGGTCGTCGTCGGCCTCGTCACCATCGCGGCGCGCATCGGCACCGGTCGAGCGCGCGAGCACCTGCGTGCGGTGGGCTGGCTCGACGCCGGGGATGCGACCGCACAGGGCGCGACGCTCGGCCCGCTCAAAGCCGACATGTCGATCCGGCCGGCCATCGTCGTCGAGCGCCGTCGCATCGAGGCGAGCGGCCCACCCGATCCGCGGAATCTGCCGCAGCACCCGCCGGCGACGGTGCGCATGCCGTCGGTGCTCTTGGGCGAGCGGCTCACCGGGTGGTACGCGATCGACGACGACGACGCGAAGCTCCGTGGCGAAGGCAAACACCGCATCGTCGTCGAGGCCGACACAGGCGGCGCGCCGGTTTCGCTCTTCGAGGCGCAGGTCCGTCACCAGCCGGGGCGCGTGTTCATCGATGTACCGACCGGCGCACTCGCGGGGACCCGCGCCGACGTGGTCGTCACCGTCCACACCGAAGGGCACGCACCGGCGCCGCTGGGCTTCGATCTCGAACTGGGTGCACCGCCACCGTGAGCACCACAGGCACCGATCGCACCACTGCGTGGGCGCTGCGCGTGCTGGGGGCGATCGTCGTGCTCGCGGCCGCCGAGTCGATCGCTGCCGCACTGGCGGCCCGTGATCCGAGCCCTGTGATGTGGCCCGCGCTCGCGGACGCCATCGCGGATCGCGACGACGACGATCCGGTGTTCGTCGCCCAGGACTGGCTGGGGCCCACCGCGCGCATGCACGTCGCCGCCGCCGCGGAGCTGACGGCGGTCACCCACCCCGATCTGCACGGCGTCCCACGATTTCACATGATCGGCTGGGGCGACGACGGCAGCAAAGCGATCGCCCGCGCGCTCGAGGGCGGCCCGGTGCCGAGCCTCGTGCAACGGCGCGAGTACGGGCCGCTCGTGTGGTCGACGTGGACCTCCCCGAGCACCGACGTGGTGCTGCAGACGCTCACCAGCGGCGCAGTGGAGGTCACCACGAGTGGCGGCCCGTGCCGTGGCCGCGGCACCCACCGCTGCGCCGAGGGCGAGGTCCGCCCGCGGATCATCGAGGTCGACTACCGGCCGCGTGCGTGCCTCGCCACGGCGGTCTCGGACGGCACGACGGTGCGCATGCGCTGGCCCAACGTCCAGCTCGGCGAGCGGCTGCGGGGCCACGTGGGCATGGGCGACTTCAACGCCCGGCTGCGCAACGATGCGCCGGTGCGCGTGGTGGTGCGGATCGGCACCCAGGAGGTGCTGCGCCGCACCGTCACCGATCTGCAGGGCTGGTCGCCCCTCGAGATCGCAACCGATCCCGGCGTGGCCGCCGTCGAGGTCGAGCTCACCGCGGGCCTCGGCGGCAGCTTCGGCGCCAAGGGCTACGATGGCACACATACGCGCTCGACCTGCATCGAACTGCGCACGATCGGCGGGGCACCGTGACCGAGGCGCGGCGAATGTCTGCGCGTCGCAGCGCGATCGCGACGCTGCTCGGCCTGCTCACCACGCTGCTGCTCGCGCTCGGCCACCGCGAGGTCGGTTACGCCCGCGACGAGGGCATCTACTTCGCCGCCAGTCGGCAGTACGCGGCGTGGTTCGCGGATGTCGTCCGTGCGCCCGGCGAGGCGCTGGCGGCTGCGGGTCGCGACCGTCGCTTCCGCATCAACCACGAGCACCCGGCCCTGCTCAAGTCGGTCGCGGGCCTCTCGGCGCAGCTGCTCGCCCGCCCTCCCGCCGAGGGCACCTCCGAAGCCGAGACCGAAGCCGAGACCGAAGCCAAGACCGAAGCCAAGACCGAAGCCAAGACCAATGACGGCTTCGTGGACACCGGCGGCGCGTTCCCGGTGATGGACGAGGGCGCGGCGATGCGCCTGCCCGCCCAGGTCCTCGCCGGCGTCGCGGTCGCGCTGCTCTTCGCCGCCGCCGCAGCGACCGGTGGCACGTGCGCAGGGCTGCTCGCCGCCGGCGCGTTCATCCTGCTGCCCCACGTCGCCTTCCACGCGGGCCTCCACGCGTTCGACGTGCCGGTGGCGACGGCGATCCTCGCGGTGGTGCTCGCCTATCGCCGGGCGCAACGCAGCCGCGGCTGGGGCATCGGCGTCGGTGTGGTGCTCGGGATGGCGATCGCGGTGAAGCACAACGCCCTGTTCCTCGGGCCGCTGCTCGCCGCGCACCACTTCGGCGCCCTCGCGTTCGCGCGCGTGCGCGGCCAGACCGTGCGGCGCAGCCAGTGCTTCCCGCTGCACCTGGTCTCGATGGCCACGATCGCGCCGCTGGTCGCCGTCGCCCTGTGGCCGTGGCTCTGGGCACATCCGGTGGATCGCATCGTCGAGTACTTCACGTTCCACCGCCAGCACGCGTATTACAACACGGAGTACTTCGGGCTGAACTACAACCAGCCGCCGATGCCGATCTCGTATCCCTTCGTGATGACGTGGGCGACCGTGCCCACGGTGCTGCTCGTGCTCACGGGCATCGGTGCTGCGTTCGCGCTCGTGCGCGACGCCGGTCGCAGCCCACCTGTCGGTGTCTCCGGATCCTTCACGGTGCCGCTGCCCGAGGGCTGGTGCCGACACGACGGCGCCCTTTACATCATGATGGCCGCGTTTCCGCTGGTGCTCATCGCCCTGCCCTCGACGCCGGTCTTCGGCGGCACAAAGCACTGGATCACCGCCTATCCATTCTTTGCGCTGCTCGCCGCCCACGGGTGGACCGAGCTGTGGCGACGCGCCCATCGTCCGCACGCGTGGCAGGCCGCGGCGCTCGCGGTCGTGCTGTTGCCCGGTGCGATCACCACCGTGCTCGGTCACCCCTTCGGCATGTCGCAGTACGCACCGCTCGTCGGCGGCGCGCGCGGGGCGGCCGATCTCGGGTTGGGCCGCGGGTTCTGGGGGCACGCGATCGCGACGCGGCTGCCCCAGCTCGGCGCCATCATCGGCGGTGCGACGCGGCTGTACGTGCACGACATCCACGAACTCGCCGTGCTGCAGTACCGTCGCGAGGGGCGGTGGCCCGAGGGCGTGACCTCTGTACCGCCCAGCCGCGCCCAGGCCGGTCTCGTCTTCCACGAGTTGCACATGGCGACCTGGGAGTACGCGCTGTGGGAGCAGCTGGGGACGACCGCGCCCGTCGACGTCATCACCCTCGACGGCGTGCCGCTGGTCAGCATCTACGCCGCCGATGCGGCCGAGCGCCCACGTTAGGCGTGGATGGCGAGATGGGGGCGTCGGCCAGGCCGCGGCGGTCAGGGATCGACGCCGAGTAGAATGCCGGTGTGCTCACCCAGGCGCGGCGCCCGCCCGAGCACGGTGCTCACCAGCGGCACCGGTGCACCGAGGGCCGCGCCGGTCTGCGCCTGTCGCCACGCGAGCTGCGGATCGGCGGCGACCTGTTCGATCGGGATCACCGGGGCCACCGGCACCTGTTCGCGATCGAAGTGCACCAGCCAGTGCGCGAGGTCGTGCCGCGCCAGCGCCGAGGCGACCTTGCGACGCAGCACCGCTGCGCCGAGCATGCGCAGCGGCAGTGGCACGCCGGCGAGCCGTGGCAGGCCGAGTCCCGCACACAGGGCGCGCCAGAACTTGTCCTCGTCGACGATCGCGACCGACAGCCAACGATCGTCGCGGGTGCGGAACAGGCCGTAGTGCGGCAGGGCGTGCAGGCGCAGGCGCACGAGGTTGCGGTAGCCCGCGGTCCGCTTCACGCGCTCGCCAAGGGCGTCGGCGGTACGCGCCACGTCGTCGCGACCGAGCCACCGGGCGACCGTGGACGCTGCGCCCGTGAGTGCCCCGGATCCGAAAGCGCCGTATCCGGGCGCGCCGCTTCCCGCCGCCCCCGCGAGCCTGCGCCCGAGCGCCGCGGTGAGGCTCGAGGCCCGCGCGTCGGTCGGCGTGAGGCCCTCGGCCCAGGCATGCGTCCACGAGCGCAGGGTGTCGACCATCGCCACGTCGATCACTCGCCCGCGACCGCTGCGCTGCCTTGCGATGAGGGCCGCGAGCACGGCGGTGACCGCCGTCATCGCGCTCGACAGATCGGCGATGGGCAGCGCGCAGCCAAACGGGTGGCCGGCGCGATCGCGGCCCATGTCGCACACGCCGGTCGTCGCTTGGAAATTGAGATCGTGGCCGGGATACGCCGCGTGGGGCCCGTCCTGGCCGTAGCCGCTGATCGAGCAGTACACGAGGCGCGGGTGCTCGCGCAGGGCCCGGGCCGCGTCGCAGCCGAGCCGCGCCATGACGCCGGGGCGAAACCCCTCGATCACCACGTCGGCGTCGCGCAGCAGCGCGGCCACGTGCTCGGACGCGGCGGGTCCCTTGAGATCGACCACGCAGCTGCGCTTGCCGGCATTGACGATCTCGAACAGCCGCGGGGTCATGCGCGCCGTGTCACCCCCCGGCGGCTCGACCTTGATCACGTCGGCGCCGAGCGACGCCAGCACCAAGGTCGCGTAGGGCCCGGGCAGGTTCTGCGTGAAGTCGACCACGCGGATGCCGACCAGCGGCGCATCGGCGGCCAACGTCATGGCGCGGGGGTCGGGCGATGGGGCGGCACGCCGAGGCGGCGGTGCTCGGCGAGCGTGCACCGGTCCTGCACTACGGTGATCCCGGCCTCGCGCAGCGCCTCCGCGAAGCCGTCGTTGCGGATGCCGAGCTGTAGCCACACGACCTGGGGCCGCGGCTCCATCGCGAGGATTTCAGCCTGGTGCGCGCCGAGCCGATCGCTGCGGCGGAAGACGTCGACCATGTCCACGGCCTCCCCGATCTCGCCCAGCGAGCCGACGAACGGAGCGCCCCACATCGTCCGACCGGCGCCCGCCGGGTTCACCGGCACGATGCGATAGCCGACGCCGTGCAGGTACTCGGGCACGTAGCAGGCGGGGCGCTCGGGCTCCCAGTGGGCGCCGAGCACCGCGACGGTGCGGCAGCGGCCGAGGATCTCGCGCAACGATTCGGGGGTCGGCTCCATGGCACGTCCATGATGACATCCTCCGTGGCCGCAGCCACCGCGCCCGACAGATCGTGCGGACCATGCGGATCAGGCTGGCCTCTCCAACGCGGGCGCCGCGAACGGCACCGCGGCGATACTCTCGTCGATCGCGATCACCCGCATCGGTGCCCCGCACCGTGTACACGCCGGTGCCTGGCCGCGTTCGCGCACCCGCTGCAGTTTGCGCGTGGGCGGCCTCGCGATGCGCATCGACTCGACCAAGGCGAGCTGCAGCGGCCGCGCCCGCCACTTCGCGGCCGCGCCCGGGGCGAGCGCGCCATGGTACGAGACCCGATGCACGTGACCGGGCGGCGACAGGGCGATGAGCCGTTTCGCCAGCTCGGCGGTCGAGAACTCGACGTGGGTGCTGCCGTCGGCGAAAGGCCGCGCCAAGCGCTGCACCACCCGATCGCCACGGCCAGGCCGCAACTCGGCGAGGGCGACCGGCGCCCGCACCAGATAGCGCGCGAGCGCGGCGAGTGAGCCGCGCTGCTCGGCGTCGATCCGCTCCATCGCGTGCACGCCGAACCCATCGCGCCGGGCCCCAGTGCCCACCCGCCGCGGCCGCGCAGGACCGACGCCCTGGACCGCGACCCGCCGGATCGCCGTGGCCGCGACGGGGCCGGCCACCAGCGCCTGCTCGATCGCCAGCCGCCACAGCCTGTCGCCCTCGGCGGTGGCGCGACGCCGCCGCCAGTGGGCGAGCAAGCGCTCGCGCAGCCCCGCGGCGAGGCCCATGAGGGCATCGGGCGCGGGCTCGTCGGTCATCGGCACGAACTCGCGGCCGCCGGGCACCGTGACGTAGCCGCCGTCGAGCACCAGCGCATGCACGTGGACGTCGAGCACGAGGGCCCGCGCGCTGCGGTGCACCAGGCTCACGCCGCCGCACTGCACGGCCCGCGTGCGCGACTGGGGCATGCTCGCGCGCACGAACGAGAACACCTCGGCGATGAACGCCGCTGCGAGTTCGCGGACCAGGCGTTGATCCACGGCCGACGCCGCGCGCAGCATCCCCGGCAACGTCAGGACCCAGTGGCGTACCGGCACCCGCGGGATCACGCGCAGCAACGCCGCCGCGGCCCGCTCGCCGTGCTCGCACTCGTGCGCGCAGCGACCTGCGCAGCGAAACCGTACCGTGGCCCCGAGCCCACACCGCACGCACCGCAGCTGGGCCTCGCCCGCGCACGGGAGTCGATCGCCCTGCCAACGGGCGCGCAACTGTGCGGCCGCTTCGTCGCCGCCGGTCGCCTCACGCAGCGCGTCGTCGTGCAGGCCGAGCAGATCCAGCTGGGCGGCGGTGTCGGGTCGGGATGTGGCCATGGGCGACTCGGTGCGCGGCCAGGTTTCAAGGCGCGTACCAAGCCGTGTGCACCGAATCTGCTCGGGTCTCACCGGGAGAGTGGCCCGCAGGTCGGCCAGCGGCCCGCAGATGGGCCGCCGGTGGCCCGCATGTGGGCCACCGGGTCGCCCATGCCATCAGAGCACGATCGGCCAGTCGAGGTGCTCTGCAAACATCTGCGTGCGGTGTTCGAGCAGCGCCGGCCGCACGAGCGACGCGAACGCGTCGTGGGCCGCGGCGAACGCCGCACGGAGAGGCGGCGCGACGCCCGGGCAGTCGTCCAGCGGCGCTTCGACCGGCGTCAGGAACGTCGCTGCGTAGACGTCGAGGGCGTCCGGCTGGTCGCCGCCGGAGTAGCGGCCGCCGCGGGCGTCGAGCGCGTCCGCGATCATGCGCAGCGGCATGTGTCGAGCATCGCGGGCACCTGCGCCGCACGCTATGGATGTCGCGCAGTCCGCGGCTGCACGATCGCTGCGATCGCACGTCGCAGCGGTGATCACCCGCGCCCCCCGCGTCACGGCTTCGCGGCGGGCGCCTTCGCGTCCGACTTCGGCGCGTCCTCGGTCGCGGCCGGACACGCAGGCCGGTGCCCGGCAGTGCACGCCTTGCTGCGCATGGCCTCGGCCCCCTTCTTGTCCTTCTTGCCGCCCAGTCCGTTCTCCATCGCCTCGGCCAGGTGGACACAGGCCATCGCGTCGTTGCCATCGCAGGCCGCCTGCAGGATCGGACGGGCCTTCTTCGGATCCTTCGCGCCGCCCTCGCCGAAGAGCATCATGCCGGCCTCGGCGACGCATGCGGGCGCCTGGCCCGACTTGCACACCTGGGCGTAGAGCTCGCGGGCCTGGGTGAGCTCGTCCTCGCCGCCGGCGGCTTCGAACGAGATCGCAGCCTTGTGGCACTGATCCATGTTGCCGGTCTCGCATGCGCCCAGATAGATCTCGCGGGCGGCCTTCGCGTCGGCCGGTCCGCCCTTGCCCTCGTCCAGCATGGTCGCGAAGAAGCCACACGATGGCCGGTGGCCGAGGGCACAGCCCTTCTCGTAGTACTCGCGGGCCTTCGCCGCATCGGCGGCGCCGTTCCTGCCCTGCTCGAACATGTCGGCAGCATCGGCGCACGCATCGGCGCGACCGCCATCGCACGCCTCGGCCTGCAGTGTGCGCCCGTCCTTCGGCGCCTCGTCGTCAGCGGTGTCGTACATCCCGGGCGCGTTCGGATCGCTCGTCCGCGCGGTCGACATCGACTGGCTGTCGGGATCGACGCTCGCGGTGTCGCCCTGCTTGGAGCACGCAGTGGCACAGAGGATGGAGAGGACGGCGATCCGAAGCATGGCGTCGAGTGTGCGTCGCGAACACGCCGCGACACAAGCAGACTTGACAGCCGAGCGCCCCGCGAACAGCCTGACTGCCGTGTCGGAGGCCCACCGTCCACGACTGCTCTTGCTGGTCGCCCTCGTGGCGCTGCTCGGCGTCGCCGACGGCGTCTACCTCACGCTGGTCCACCTCGACTACGAGACCGGGCGCGCCGGCGTCTCGACCGTGTGTCACCGCTTCTCGGCCACCGGCTGCAGCGTCACCGCCGGCCGCTTCGGCGACATCCTGGGCGTGCCCGTCGCGACCGTGGGAGCTGCGGGCGCGCTCGCCACCGCGGTGCTCGCCGCCATCGCCTTCGTCCGCCGCGCCCGCTGGGAGGATCCGTTCCGGCAGGCCGTCTTGGTGCTCGCCGCCCTCAGCGTCGCGGCCTCGGTGGCGATGGCGGTCCTCTCCACGATGGAGGGCGCATGGTGTCCGTTCTGCGTGGCGTGGTACGGCATCAACGCGGCGATGGCGTGGCTGGCGTGGCGGGCACGCGACGCCCACGTCGGGTGGACCGACGCGCTCGACGACACCCTCGGTCTGCCGGTCCTCGTCGGCGCCGTCGTCTTCGGTACCGCAGTCGCGGGCACGATGCAGTGGTATCACCCGCACCGCGACGCGCTGATGGCCGAGCGCGACGCCGCGCTCATCCCCGAGCTGGTCGAGGAGCTGCGCAAGTCGCCCAAGCACGATCTCGACCTGACCGCTGCCCACCGCAAGGGCGCGACCGATCCCGAGGTCGTCATCGTCGAGTTCGGCGACTTCGAGTGCCCGCACTGCGCCCGGCTGTTCGACAGCGTCGAGCAGTACACCGCGAAATCATCGCGGCGCGTGCAGGTCGTGTTCGCCCACTATCCCCTGGGTCAGTCCTGCAACCCCAACGTCGACGATCGCCACCGGTTCGCCTGCAGCGCCGCCGCGGCGGCAGAATGTGCCGGCGTGCAGGGCAAGTTCTGGGAGTACGCTGCGCACCTGTTCGCCCACCAGGGCGACCTCGGGCGCGAGGACCTGGGCGGGTACGCTGCCGAGTTCGGCCTCGACGTCGCCGCGTTCGATCGCTGCATGGTCGATCCAGCGACCGGCGATCGCATCCGCGCCGACGTCGAGCGCGGCGTCGCGGTCGACATCACCGGCACGCCGACCTTCCTCATCAACGGCTACAAGTGGACCGGCGCCATGCCGCCCGCGGTCCTCGCCGGCGTGATCGACGGCCTGCTCGCCATCGAGGGCGACGCGCCGCCGCCGCCCGGTTGAGCACCGCGCTCACGTGCTGACGATCACGGCCGCGTGCGCGCACGGCCGCCCGCGCCCCACCCGGACGAGGAGGTCGCTGTTACCGTCGCCGCGATGTCCCTGCTCGCGTCGCTCCTCATCGTGCTGGCGCTGTCCGGCGCGCTGATGCTGGTGGCCGCCCTGGCCTACCGCACCCCGGCGCTCGCCCGCTGTCGCCTACCCGACGATCCCCACCGCAAGGTCTTCGGCGCGCGGCTGCATGGCCGCGTCTTCGGCAACATGACGTTCTCGGCCGCGCTGGTCTTCGCGATGGCCTACGGCGCCTACGACTGGCTGTTCACCGCGGCACCGACTTCGTTGCTGCACGACGCGATGCAGCTGGTGTTGGTCCTCGGGCTGTACGACTTCCTCTACTACCTGATGCATCGCTTCGCGTTCCACCAGTGGGCGTGGCTCAAGAAGGTCCACGCCGTGCACCACACGGTGCGCCACCCCAATGCGGTCGACAGCCTCTACCTGCACCCGATCGAGACGTTCTTGGGCCTGTTCTTGCTGATGATCTGCACGGCGATCGTCGGCCCGGTCACGCCCGGGACCTTCGGGGTGATCTTCGCCGTCTACTCGTTCCTCAACATCTTGGTGCACTGCGGCCTCGACATCCCGGTGGTCGGGCTGCGGGCCATCGGCGCGCTCGCGCGCAAGCACGACCGTCACCACACCAGCATGCGCGGCGGCAACTTCGCCTCGATCACGCCCCTCTGGGATCGCCTGTTCGGTACCGCCGAGTGACGGCGCAACGGCGTCCTCGCGCTCACGGATCACAGTACGCGAGCGTACCCAGCGGATCGCCCGCGGGCCCGTCGAGGCCGCGGGGTTCGACCTCGACGAAGCACGGCGTCATCGTGTCGCCGTCGAACGCGATCCGCAGATAGCCGTAGCGCGGCACTCCCAAGCCCTGATACGCGCCGCCCGTACCCACGATGATCTCGCGCAGTGACCCCCCGCCGATGTCGATGTCGGGGAAGTCGCGCAGCGCGTGGTTGTGCCCCGCCAGCACCAGGTCGACACCCGCGGCCGCGAACTCGACCATCACCTGGGCCGCGACGTCCTCGCGCGACCAGCCCGAGCCGGTGATACCGGGGTAGGGCGGGTGATGCATCGCCGCGAGCAGGTGGGTGGCGCCGCCGCGGTCGAGCAGCTCGGGCAGCCGCGCCTGCACCGATGGCGCGATGGTCCCGCTGCCGGTGTCGATCATCGCCACGTGCACGTCGCACACCGTGAACGCATGGTTGCCCGGGCCGTAATTGCGGTTGTACTGGGGGCTGCGCGGCCGATAGATGTCGTGGTTGCCGGCGGTGACGGCGATGGGGAACGGCACGCGGGCGAAGATCGGTGCCAGCGCCTCGTACTCGTCGTCACGGGCCGACTCCGCGAGGTCACCGGCGATCACGAGCCCGACGAGCGGTTCTCCGGCGAGCGCGGCGGCCTGCGACTCGACGATCAGGCGGTCGACGATGCGCTCGAACTGCCACGGGTTGGTCTGGATGTCGGCCGTCACCGCCACGCGGAACCGCGGCGGGCACGGCCGCGCGCCGCGGATCCACACCGTGCGATCGTCGTCGAGGGTCAGCGCGAAGCTGCGGCTGGTCGCGCCCAGCACACCACCGGGGATCTCGACCTCGGCGCCGGGCGGACCCGCGGTGATCGTCGCCGCAGGATCCACGTTCTCGAGGGTGACCTGCAGCGTGGCGGGCATCGGCCCCGGCTGCAGCGAGATCGCGAAGGGTCCGGGCGCGGCGACACGCAGCGCCAACGTCCCCGCCGCCGGCTCGCGCACCAACCCCGTCGCCGCCCAGCTCGACGCGACGGCGGCCCCCGGCTCCTGGAATCGCACCTCGACGCCAGCGGCGGTGAGCAGCCGCGCGAGCTCGTTCTCGGCGAGCACACGACACTCGGGGTTGCCGTAGTCGGGCGAAGCGCATTCGGGCTGAATGCACGCGTGCGTCGGCGCGAGGGCCAAGAGCGCGAGGAGCATCCACCGGTGAGCGCGGCGTTCGTTCGGGTGATTCATCGTCGTGGCCTCCGCGGCACATCGGGCAAGGCCACGCCCACGGTCCCGGTGACGGCGAATCCGTTGCCGATGATCGCCCCGGCGCCGAGCTGCGCCGCGACCTTCGAACCCACGGGCCGCACGCGCAGGATCCAATCGACATGGACGGGCCCGAGGAACCCGATGACCGGACCGACGTTGAGCCCACGGCCGCCGAAGCGCGAGTGCACGTAGCCGACGCTCAGCATACCGGTGGTCTTGGCCCGGCGTGCGACACCATCGCGACGCGGGTGCTCGGAGAGCGGCACGTCGATGTCGTACCACGCCTCGCCGTACAGCGGCGCGATCTCGGGCTTGCCGCGCGACAGGCTGCGACCGTCCAGTGCCGAGTACGAGACGATGTCGAAACGCGGCCCCACATACAGCGTGAAGCGCTGACGGGGTGACAGGTGCCAGCGCGCGCCGACGAGCAGCGGCAGCAACATCGTGTGCTCGACCATGCGGACGCCGGCGTCGCCCAGCGTGATCCAGTCGCGGCGGTACTGGACTTCAGGTCGATAGCGCAGCTCCGCGGGACCGAGCCGTGCCGAGCGTCGCAGCACCGGATAGGGCAGCCCAACCGCGAGATCCAGTCCGAACGCGAAGCCCAGACGGCGACGCGACAGCGCGGTGGGCTGCGTGCCCGCGCCGCTGGCCCCGGCGTCGGCGAGCTGCGGCCGCGGATCCACCTGGCGCTCGGCGCCGAGCAACCCGCTGACCTCGCCGAGCAGACGCAGGCGCGAGCGGTCGTCGAACCACCACGTCGGACCCACGCGCAACGACATGCCCGGCGGATTGCGCTCGCCGAGCACGCGGGTGCCCGCGCTCGCCATGCCCAGGCCCAGCGTCTCGCGGCGCACACGGTCCTCGAGCCGCGGGCCATCACCCGACACGCGCGCCGCGACCATGCCGAGCACCGCACCGACGCCGGCCACCGCACCGCCACCGACCAGGAGCACCGCCGGGTCACCGTTGGAGAGGCGGTCGCCGAGGGCAAAGAGGATCCCCGCGGCGCCCGCACCCGCGAGCGCACCGAGGCCGAGCAGCAGCCCCCGCGCCGGCCCCGGACGCACGCACGCCTCGTCGCCCGGCTGGCAGCACATCGCCGCGAAGCGTCGACACGCCGCCGGCGCCGGCTCGCCCGCACGCGGCACCCCGGGCTTGGCGAACGCCGTGCTGCCATAGCCCAGAGGCTCGAGGCCGAGCACGAGCGCCGGCACGATGAGCATCGCCCCGAGCTGCGCGCGCGCCCGCACCCCGGTCCAGTACCACGGCCGCATCGTCGCTCCGAAAAACCCGCGACCCGCTGCTCGGCGTCGCCGGTCGGTGCTTGTCACGGGCGTGGACTTCGCGCAAATTCACGGCATGCGCTTGGAATGGATGAGATGTCGGATCGCGGTTGGATGGGGATGTGCACTCGCGTCGGCGACGGTGCCCGGGGCATGCGCCATCCCCCCGGGCGAGGACCCCGAGCGCGCCGCGCAGCTCGAACAGGTCGAGCAGGTCGTCGCCGCCCACTGCGTGAGCACCGAGGACTGCGCGTGCTCGCTCACCGTGGCCCAGGCCGGGTGCGAGGCGACGCTCACCGACGTGTGGCGCGCACGCATCGTGGCCGGCGAGGGTCGCGGGCTCACCTACGACGGCGCGTGCTTCGATGCGATCGCCGCCGGCATCGAAGCCGCCCGTTGCGCCTGGCCAGCGAACGGCGGCGACCACCCATGCCGCGACTTCTGCCAGGTGTTCCATGGCACACGCCGCCTCGACCAGAGCTGCGCCGGCTTCGACGCCTTTGTCAGCGACTGCGAACAGGGCCTCGTGTGCGACCGCGGGCGATGCGCCCTGCCGTGCGCGTCGCTCAGCGGACTCGCCGAGGGCGAGATCTGTCGCGACGCCGACACCTTCACCGAGGTCGATCGCTGCGCCCAAGGCCTCTCGTGCCTGGGCAGCCCCGGTCGCTGTGCCCGCGCGCCCACCACCGGCGAGATTTGCCCGGACGGCGCGTGCGATCCCGACAGCTACTGCGACTACTTCGGCGAGCAGCCGCGGTGTCGCGGCCGCGCCGGCGTCGGTGCGAGCTGCGAGCAGGCGCAGTGCCAGGAGAATCTCGACTGCGTCTACCTCGAGGATCGCAACGGCTACCTCGCCGAGTGCCGCGCGCAGGCCCAAACCGGTGAGTCGTGCAACGAGGTGCGCTGCGCCGAGGGTCTGGCGTGTGCAGGCGGCCTCTGTCTCGCCGAGGCCGAGCTCGGCGAGTCGTGCAGCAACGTCGGCTGCCGCGGTGGACTGCTGTGCGACTTCGACCGCCTCGTGTGCGTCGAGCCGCCGCCGGCCGGTCAGCCATGCCCCTCGGGCGAGTGCGGCAGCGGTGGTTGGTGCGATTTTTCCGTCGATGTGCCGACGTGCATTGCGACCCTCGCGGAGGCGTCGCCGTGCACCGGCCACCGCCAGTGCGACAGCGGTTTTTGCCCGGCGGGATTCTGCGCGGATCGTCCCGCCATCGGCGCGTCATGTGCAGGATCGCTCGTCTGCGAGATCGGCGCCAGCTGCGATGGATCGGTGTGTCGCCCGAGCGTGACCCGCGGTCCCGCGGTCTGCGTGTACGAGGGATGGTGATCCGCACCCCGCTGCGATCCGAGCGGTGTTTGCTCCAAACCCCCTGCAAATGTCAGCGTACCCTCTGCAGTCACAGGCTTGTCATGCTCCGTACGAACCTCGCGATCCATGGTCTTCCCTTCCTGCTCCGCACCGCGCTGCTCTGCACCCCGCTGCTCGGCGCCGGCTGTGTGCTCACCTCCGGTGGTAACGACGACACCGGCAACGACACCGGCGGCACCTCGGATCCGAGCGCGACGTCGTTCACCGCCAGCGACCCGACCGCCGATCCCACGACCGACCCCGATAGCACCGGCAGCGACTCCGTGGGCGAGACCACCGGGGTGCCTACGGGCGAGTGCACCGAGAGCCTGGTCCTCGACGGCGGCTTCGAGGCCGGATCGCCCTCGAAGGCGTGGACCGAGATGTCGCAGAACTTCAGCACGCCGATCTGCGACGCCGAGTGCACCGACGATCCCGGCGCCGGCGCCTTCGCTGGCCAGTGGTACGCCTGGTTCGGCGGCACCGATGAGGGCCCGGAGATCGCATCGGTCGCGCAGACGGTCACGATCCCCCCCGAGACCGCGTTCCTCAGCTTCCGCTTCGAGATCAACGCCTCGGCGGGCGCTGGCGACGACTTCTTCGAGGTCACCGTCGACGGCACCACCGTGTTCCTCGCCGTCGACACCGACATCAACGCCTACGCGAGCTACACCCCGGTCTCGGTCGACATCAGCGACTTCGCCGACGGCGGCGCACACACCATCACCTTCACCGGCGACTTCCTCGGCATCGAGCTGACCAACTTCTTCCTCGACGAGGTCGCCCTCGTCAGCTGCGTGGACGAGGGCGCGACCACCACCGGCACCGGGGGCACCTCCGAGACCGGCTCGTCGTCGTCGTCGGACAGCACCACCACGGCCGCCGACGAGTCCTCGAGCTCCGGATCCAGCGACAGTTCGTCGAGCTCCGGCGAGTCGTCGGGCAGCTCCAGCACCGGCGTGTGAACGGCGCGCGCGGGATCGCCGGTGACGGGCCGGGCGGCGGCTTGGCGAGGCCGACCCGGCTCGCGCATACTGGCGCCGTGCTTGCCCCCTTGCGTGCCGCATTCGTCACCGCCTGCCTCGCCGCCCCCTTCGGGTGCACCGTCGACAGCGAGGAGGGCATGACCTCGCTCGGTGGCACGACGGTGCCCGGCGGAACGACCGTCAGCACGACCGTCGGCACCACGGAGTCGACGGGTACGGCGTCGAGCGGTACCGGAGACACCGCATCGGAGGAGACCAGCGCCGGGTCGACCGCCGAGTCCGGCTCCGAGAGCTCGGCCAGCGGCGAGAGCGGCACCGCCACGACGGGCGGCACCGGCGATATGGGCGAGCAGCCCGCCGACGGACCCTACTCGGAATGCGCGACGGTCGTCGATTGCTTCGGCGCCACCACCTGCGCCGTGGTGATGCCGGGCGTGGGCTTCTGCACCAACGCGTGTGTGACGGCGGCAGAGTGTGCGGCCGCCCCTGGTGGCAGCAGCACACTGGCGTGCGTCCCCAACGGCGCCCCGGACATGCTGGTGTGCGCCCTCGACTGTGTCGGCGGCGGCGGGTGCCCCGGAGGCATGGTGTGTCAGCCCTTCGGCGCGACGATGGTCTGCGTCTGACGCCGGGCCGCGAGGATCCGTGCTCAGTCCTTCTGGGGGACCGGCGGGGACTGTCGCTCTCTCAGTCGTCGGGCGCGCCGGCGGCGATCCAATCGCGCACCTTCGCGACGAGCTCGGGTCGCGAGAGCGTCGGCGCGTTGTAGGGCATGGGGGTCACCGCGTTGCCATCGCGATCGGTCGGCTCGCACTCGGCGATGCGGCGGTACAGCCAGCTGCCGTCGGGATCGCCGGGGGCGACGAGCGGTAGATCGGTGTTGCCCGCGACCACGTGATTCATCAAGCGATCGTGGAGTCCTGGCGCGCGCAGATCGAGGCCCGCGGCCTGGACACCTTGGCCGCCGTGACACGACGAGAACAGGCACGTCGACTCGAGCAGCGTCGACGAGATGCTCGACAAGCGCGCCGGCGAATGGGCTTCCGCGTCGGGATCGACGTCGACGCACTCGGGCACAGGCGGCAGCTCGGCGTCGCCGGGCGAAGTCGGGGGCACGTACAGCGGCGCGGCGATCTCGGCGGCGCCCGGCATGGTCTGCGACGCGTTCTTGGGCAGGCCGATGACCTGGCAGTTGCCCTCGTTCATCAGGACGCCGTCCTGCTCACCCACCACCGAGCCCGCGCCGACGCGGCCGTCCATCAGCACCGCCGAGTCGGCGAGCCCGAGCATCACGCACATCTCTTGGTCACCGATGCCCCAGCCGATCGTGACGTCGCGCCAGTTGTCGTAGCCGCAGGTGAAGCGCATCCCCTCGGCCCCCGTGAGGTCGATGGGCGGATCGAACGCAGCGCCGTTGCTGCCGGCGTTGAACCCGTCGAACCGAAACACGCTCTCGCCATCTCGGGGGCCGCCCGACACCGTCAAGTCGAAGAAATTGCCGAGATAGTGGTAGTGCGGCGTGACGAAGTAGAGTTCGAGATCGAAGGGCGCACCCGACTGGCCCTCGTAGGTGGCGGCGAAGTTGCAGTCGCCCGTGAACCGCGACTGCCGTCCGCCGACGATCTCCAGATCGGTGTACGAGAGCCGGAACGGCGCGGTGACCACCTCGACGTCGCGGGGATGGATCAGATCGAAAGCCATCCGCAGCTCGGTGGTGTAGGGCGCGTCGGCGAGGTTGAGGAAGTGGCCGCCGGCGACCACCTTGTGCCGCGGCGGCACCTTCACCACCACGCCCTCGGGCAGGCGCTGCTCGTCGATGCGCGACTGCGTCGACTGGGCGAACAGCACCGTGCCTGCCACGGCGGCGGCGAGCTCGTCGAAGCCACGCGACCCACAATCGAAGTAGCCGTCCTCGCCGGCGAACGAGGTCTCGGGGACGACGAACCAATTGGAGTGGTGCGAGCCGCCGTCGTTGGTCAGTCGCACGGTCTGGATGTAGAGCGCCTCCTCGTTGTCGAGCGTCCACTGGATGCACGGCTCGGTCTCCTCGAGCGGACCGAGTTCGATCGTGCCGAAACTGTGCACGATCGTGGCGCGGTCCTCGGACGCGCCGGTGGTGCCCGTGTCGGTGTCGTTGGCGGCGGTGGTCCCAGTGGCGGTGTCCGTCGCCGTAGACGCCTCGGCGGGCGGCGCTGGCAGGTCGATCGAGCCGCAGCCCGCCGTCGCCGCTACGGCCAGCGCGACACGACGCAGAGATGGGTGCAGGTTCTTCCAGGATTCCATCGCGGGGCCCATCGTACACGCCTGCAGACGGCGGTCGGCCAGCCCGTGCTAAGAGCACGCATGCGCCACTGCAGCCGGGCCGCGTCCGCACTGTCCTTCGCTCTCGCGGGCGTCGCTGCGGCCGGATGCAGTCCGGGCGCGACCGAAGCTGCGCCGCAGGGCTCGGGGCTCGACGCGCGTCCGGATGCGCCCGGCCTCGACACGCCCGGGCTCGGGGCCGATGCGGCGGCCGCGGTCGCGAATGCTCCGGGTGCGGAGGCGGCAGATCCGTGCGCGGCGGCGACGCGCGAGGGCGGCGCGCTGCGGTGGTTCCACGACGACTACGGCGCTGCGCTGGCGTGCGCGCGCAGCAAGTCGCTGCCGCTCATGATCGACATGTGGGCGCCGTGGTGCCACACGTGCCTGTCGATGCAGGCGTATGTGCTCACCGACGAGCGCCTCGCCGACTACGACCGGCGCTACGTGTTCGTCGCGCTCGACACCGACCGCGAGGTCAACGCGGCGACCGTGGCGGCGTTTCCACCGGCGGCGTGGCCCACGTTCTTTGCGATCTCGTCGGTCGACGAGACCATTCAGTCGCGCTTCGTCGGCGCCGCGACCGTCACGCAGTTCGCCCAGTTCCTCGACGACGGCGAGCGCGGTCACCAGGCGGCGGCCGGCGTCCTGCTCGCTGCCCACGAGTCCGCGGCGCGGGACGGCGATCGGGCCGCGGCGCGCAAGCAGTGGGGCGCGGCCATCGATGCCTATGGCCAGGCCCTGGCGGTGGCGCCTGCCGGTTGGCCGCGCGCGCCCGACGTCAAGGTGTCGCTGCTCGTCGCCCACAACCGCGACCACAGCTGGGCGGCATGCCCCGCGATCGTGCGGGCGCATCTGGGCAGCACCGACCGCTCCGCGAGCGCCAGCGACTTCGGCCACGCCGCCTTGGTGTGCGCCGATGGCCAGACCGACGCCGCGATCGCCACCGCGCTGCGCGACGCCGTGGTCGCCCACTTCACCGCGTTCGTCGACGACGCGGCCGCGCCGCTGTCGATCGACGACCGATCCGACGCCCTCATGTATCTGCGCCAGGCCCTGGGCGCCGTCGGCCGCAAACCCGAGGCCCTCGCCGCCGCTGGTCGACAACGTGCGCTGCTCGACACCGCCGTGCGCGACGCCGCCGATCCGCGGGTCACGATGACCTACAACTGGCCGCGCGCCGAGGTCTACGCCTACCTCGGCGTGCCCCTCGAGCTCGTCCCGGCGCTCGAGCGATCCGCGAAGGACCTGCCGGACGAGTACGATCCCCCGTATCGACTGGCGTGGATCTACCTGCAGGCCCATCAGCCCGAGCAGGCCCGCGCCTGGGCCGAGAAGGCCGCGGCCCTCGCCTATGGTCCGCGCAAGGCCAAGGCGTTCGGGCTGCTGGCGGATGTCCACCGCGCACGGGGAGATGTCGAGGGAGAGCGGGGTGCTCGGGCGGCGGCGATCGAGGTGCTCGAGGGATTGCCCGAGCCGGCACGGAGCGCGGAGCCGATCGCGAAGGCGAGGGCTGAGCTGGCCGCGGTGGGGGCTGGGTGAGCGGTGCGCTGCACGGCTCGCCGCGGTAGCACAAACGTTTGACAGGGCCGGGAAATCCCCTAAACCCTGCATACCACCCGGGGGGGACCATGGTTGACTCTGAACTCGGCGAGTTGTGCAAAAGGGTGCTGTGTGGGGTCTTGCTCCTCGGTAGTGCCTGTTTCTCCGAGTCCGATGATGCACCCTCGTTCGGTGACTCCGCGGCGATGACAACAGACGAGGCGTCCTCCGGTTCGACCGGGGAAACGACGGGTGGCGCCGCCCCAAAGGGCGAGATCCGGGCCGTCCATGCGGCGGCCGGCGTCGGTCCGGTCGACATCTACGTGGCCGGTGAGACGAGCCCACGGTTCGAGGCGCTCAGGTACGCGGATGCGAGCGAGTGGGTCGAGGTGCCCGTGGGATCGTGGGTGCTCGAGTTCCGTTCCGCTGGCGCCGCCGCCGACAGCGTCCCGGTCCACACCTCCGCTGCGGTCTCCGTCGACGACGACGACCGTGTCACGGCGATCGCGTTGGGCCGGATCGATGCCGAGGATCCGGAATCGGCGTTCCGCGTGCTCGCGTTGCTCGACGACTGGGGTGCACCCCTGGCCGGCCGTGCGCGGGCCCGTGTGGTGCACGCGAGCCCCGATGCACCGACCTTCGGCGTCGACGGGGTCGAGGTCGATGAGCCGCTGGCGCGCTTCGGATCCAGCGAGGCCGTGGGCTTCGCGCTCGACGCCGCGGGCGGCCAGAGGCTGCTGCTGCTCGAGGATGCGCCGACCGATCCGTCGACGTTCACCAGCTTCACCACGCCGCCGGTCGGTGAGGGCGACGAGGTACTCCTCATCGCCGCCGGCAACCTGGACTCGGTCGCGCGCGAGTCCGACGCGCTCTCGGTCATCGCCGTCGGGCGCGACGGCGCGCTCGGCGTAGTGCGCCAGGATCCGCAGCTGTTCGTACTCCACGGATCGCGCGACGCCGATTTCCTCGAGGTCTGCACCGGGGACACCGAGCTCGCAGCGAACTTCACGTACGGTCAGCTTCAGTCGACGCGCGTGTCCCCCGGGACCTACGACGTCAGCATCCACAACTATCCGAGCGGATGCGGCATGCCGGTGTTCAACACCAACTCGACGGGACCACTCGAGGCGGGAGAGCGTTACCTTCTGCTCGTGACCGGAGAGATCGTGCCGGAGAACACAGGCGAGGCCGGCATCCAAGTCGCCACATTCACAGACGCGTTCCCCCTCGATGTGCCGCAGGGCGCGCGGCTTCGATTCGTGCACGGGGCCTCGTTCACCCAGATCTACGTCGGCTCGGTCACCAGGGGGTCCATCGCCGAGGAAAATGTCTACACCGAGCCGATCGGCTGGAGCGTAGAGAGCGCGGAGGTCCCGCTCGCGCCCGGAGACTTTCTGCTGGGCATCGCCGACGCCGACGCCAGCATCACCCCGCCCTACAACCCGATCGTGACGATTCCGTATCCCGCAGTCGGCGGAGCCCGGCAGTGGGTGATCGTGGCCGGCGATCCGTTGCCCGAGGAGGCCGACGGGGGCGTCGATGGGGGTTTCCTGCAGGCGCTCGTCGTCGACACCACGACTCCGCAGTGGAGCGTTGCAATCGTCGACGTCGAACTGCCACCGACGTAGCTGCGGGCTCAGACTTCGCCTTCGCCGCGGCTTTGCGCAGTGACGGTCACTCCGACACGGGGCCGCGGACGCGTCGGCGGCCCCGTGTGCCGCGGTGTTACCCTCGCGCCACTCATGACCGAGGACGAGCGCTTCACCGAAGAAGAGGTCGGGTTGATCCTGAGTCGGGCCGCGGCAGCGCAGGCCGGCGGCAGTCTCACGCTCTCCGAGCTCGAGAGCGCGGCGGCCGAGGCGGGCATCGACACCGCGCTGGTCCGCCGCGAAGCCGCCGACGTTCGCGTCAGACCCGACCCGACCGCGGTGCCCGCCGCCGGAGTGTTCGGCCCCACGGTGCTCGCGTACGAGCGCCGTATCGAGGGTCGCGTCGACGCGCGCGCCTGGGAGGACGTCGTCTCCGAGATCAGGCGCCGCACGAAGGTCGAAGGCGGCGTCGAGCAGCTCGGCAAGGAGCTTACATGGGCGGCCCGGCGGCGCAACGGCATCGGCCGCGAACTGCAGGTCGTCGTGACGCCCCGCCGCACCCATACGCTCGTGCGCGTCGAGGAGCGCACCGGTGCGCTCGCGGGCGGCGTCTTCGGCGGCGTCATGGGCGGCGCCTTCCTCGTCGGTCTCGCGTGGATCCTGCCGGTGTGCATCGCGGCGCTCGAGATGCCGCTGCTGATCCCGGTCTTGCTCGCAGCGTGGGTGTACGGCACGTACCTCTTCTCGCGCGCGATCTACCGCACTGCGCTCTCGGGCCGACAGGCCGAGCTCGAGTCGCTCGCGAACGGCGTGACCGAGGCGTGCCGCGATCACCTCGCGCTGCCGGCGGCCAGCGATCCGAGCCGACGTGCGGGGGAGTGATCCGACCCCGACCAGCGATGGTGGCCGTTGCCCGGGACAGCCGCCTTTTCAACGATCGAAGAACGGCGACCACCCGATCGACAGCATCGCGATCCCGGCCGACCCCCGCGCGTGGACGTACAGCGGCTGATACCAGCCGGCGTAGCGGTCGCCGATCGCACCGAGGCTGATCGGCGTGAGGAGATCGTGGGAGCCAGCCCGTCACTACCCCGCCGGGTGCCGCACTCGATGCTACGGCGTCGGTCCGGGGTCATCGGCACGGCGCGGCAGGCCGAGGCGGCTGCGCGCACCGAGCAGGCGCCGCTTGGTGGCCAGGATCGGCCGGACGACGTGATCGTGCAGCACGAGCACCGCGAAGCGCTGCCAAGCATCCTGGGCGCGCGCGGCCATTCTCCGCCAGCGTCGAGCGGGCCGACCCGGGCCGTGATAGCGCTCGTCGCGAAGCGACTCGATCAGCGCGTCGAAGTCGTCGGCGATGCGCGCGTGCCGGAGCCGCATGGCCTCGATGACCCGCGCCCGTCTTCGAGGCGTCACCTGCAGCTCGTCGGCCCACAGGTGCAGCAGCGGCTCGATTCGATCGAACTCCAGGCCGCGGATGCGGTGGGCCTCCAGCTGCATGCCGTAGAAGTCGACGCGGGCAGCACCGGCGACATACTCGGAGTACAGCAGGTTGCGCACCGGCATCACCGTCATCGTCCGACGATTGAAGCGCGTCAACTGGACCGTGGCGAGGTCGACCAGCGAATGATCCCAGTCGATGTTCAGCGGCACGCCGTGCTCGCCGAGCAGCACATACTGGTCCACGTGGGTGTCGAGGTTGGCGAGCAACCACTCCCACGGGTGTTGGCGGAGCATGGACTCGCGCTGCAGCGGCGTCCAATCGCGGGGATGCTTGGCGAGGGCGCCCGCGATCTGCAGCCGCGGCTGCAGCATGCCCACCGACTGCGGGCCGCCGCCGATCGCGAGGGCGCGGCGAACCCCCGGGACGCTCGGACGCCCGCCGAGCCGACGCATGCGTGAGGCGAGGAGCTCGGCGGCGATCTGGGCCGGTGGCGCGAGCTTGAACAGGTAACGCCGGCCCTCGTGGTCCTGCAGCTCGCGCTGTGGCCGGCTTCCGGCCACTGGGATCGGACCATCGGCGGGCTCCAGCACGAGGTGGGCCAGCTCGTCCTCGGAGGGCAGGCCAGCGAAGATCGTGTCACGCAGCGCCCGATCGGCGTGGCGGAGGGCACGACGCACCAGCAAGTGTCCCGTCCGCGGCATGGGCGGGGCGAGCATATACGTTGCGGTCGAAGTTGCAGGCGGCGTGCGCGAAGCCTCCCGCGGACTCGTGGCCCGTGGCGTGGCCCGCGCGCAAGCATCCGCGGCGGTCTGCGGCGAAGCACCATGGTCGCTCGTGATCCTTCGGCCGCGCGTTGCCCCCGCAATCGCGGCAACCAGCGATCGCGGCACCAGGTCGTGACGGAAGCCGGCGGCGGCTCCCACTCATCGGACGCCCATGCCGAGCCATGCCGCCGAACTCGACGCGATCTGCCCGATCCGCCTCACACCCGTCGTCACGCGGGCGTTCTGGTCGAAGCGGTGCGCGTGGCCCGGCGACACGCTCCACCTCCACGTCGAGGCGCGTCACATCCCCGACGGCACTCCGCTGTCGATCGCCCTGGTCGAGGACGACCGCGACGAGGGCAACCCCGACGACGCGCTCGGCGAGCTCGCGGGCGAGCACGTCGTGCGCGGCGGCAAGTGGTGCGGCGAGTACGTCCTCGATCTGAGCGCCGAGGCCCTGGGCAGCGCGCTCGAGCTCGAGGGTGACGCCTACGAGTTCTGCTTCGACGTGACGATCCCACGCTATGGGCTGTGTCGGCGGTCCACGCGACTGTACGTCCCGATCGAGCCGTTCATCCCCTCGCATTGACGCGGACGGAGCCGAGCATGTCCGCCGCGGAATTCCCCCTCGATCCGAGCATCTTCTGGGAGACGGTCGCGGACTTCGCGGCCTACGACCATGCGTCCTCGAATCCGGGTGGCACGAGGCACTCGCCGGATCCCTCCGCGCGCCCGGGCTACCCCGGCGAGCTCATCCGCCGGGCCACGGGCCTTGCGCCGGGCCTCAAAGGTGCCCTCGACGCCGATGCGGCCGAGGCCCGCCCTGCGCACCCTCGCCGATTTCGGGTCGAAGAGGACGGAACGCGATCGCGTCGGGGCCAAGCCCGAAAGAAGCGAGTGGGTCCCAGCGGGGCGATCGACGGCGGCGCGCACGAGCTCGCGCTGCAGCAGGGCTCGAGCGTCGTCGCCAAGGTGGCGCTGCCCGGCAGCCGCGATATGTTCGCGACCGATCACGGCGCGGGCGTCGACGCGCTGCATGTCCAGGGCTGGCTGACGATGCACCGCGACGGCCACGACAAACCCTACGTCGCCGAAGCGACCGACAAGCGGGACAAAGCCTCTGCGCGCGCGCTCGCACGGTTCCGCGCGGATCACCTCGAGCCAACGGCGGACTTCGCCACGGTCGCCGCCGCCCTGGCCGCGCCGCCCGCGGCCGCCGCAGGGGGTCTGCCATGAATGACGACCGATTCGGTGACGACGCGCTGCCGCGTCATGCCGACGAGCTGCCCTCGATCCAGTTCCTTCGGGGCTGGGCGCGGGGCAGCGCCGACCCCGAGGCGTTCGCGCTGGACGACGACGAGATCCTCCGTCGCTGGCGCGCGCAGGACCGCCGCTTTGCCCCGCATCTCGAGTACGGCACCCACACATCGGCGCGCGGCCACGCGGATCCGCTGCACGACGCGGTCCCGCTGCAATCGCTGGCGCAGCCCCACCGGATCGGCTTCGTCGTGCTCGATGGCGTGGGCGAGCCGTTCCCGGAGCTCGCGTTCGTGCTCCTGCACCGTGGTCGTGAGCTCGAGCGCGGGGTGCTCGGCAACGACGCCACGGTGCGCCGCGCCGACGTGACAGACGACGAGTACACGCTGCAACTCGTCGGCATCGACGCGGTGAGCTGGGGAGCGCGACACGCGGGACTCGGAGAGCCGATCACGCTGCACGTACGCGCCACCGGCCTCGACCATCGTAGCCTCGAGGTGCGCGTGTTCGAGGAGTTCCGCGAGCGCGACGACGACGAGCTCACGACCACCACGATCACCGTGAACAGCGGCATAGGCGTCGCGGTCTGGACCCCCGTGCGAAGCCATCTGCCCGAGGATCCGGCGCGCGGCACCACCGCCACGCTCGTCGCCGAAGTCCGCCATGGCGACGGCCACTGGGCCAAGACCGACATCCCGCTGATGCTCGAGTTGCCGACGATCGTCACGGTGGGCTGGTCGGCGCCCAGCTCGACCAGCGACGTGGCGGTCGAGCTCGGCGCGACGACGCAGGGTTTCGCCGACGGCACCACGCTCGAGTTCGACGTCTGGCGCGTGGACTGGTCCGGCGACGACGTGCACGTGCTGACCCTGGACACCGCGACGATCATCGGTGGGCGGGCAACCGCCTCTTGGATCCCCGAGCTTCCCGCCGAGTACTGGTTCTCCGCCAGCGTGTCGACGAACGAGCTCGCTACCGCATCGTCGGGACTGCTGGTCGCGACCTGAGGCGACCGTTTTACGGGTCACGTTCGGCGCCGCGAACTCGGGGGGATCCCAGACCCGCCCGCGGCGGCGGCCCGATTCGGCACGTTCGAGGCCAACGGTGTCGCAGACTCCACCGTGCGATCCGCTCGGGCAGACGACGAGGCCGTCCCGTCGCGGGCCGCCGGACTACCGCGCGGCGCGGTCCGTCGTACACACGCGAGGCATGCGATACCTCCTCGCGCCCGCCGCCTGTGCGCTGCCTGGTCCGGTCGAGATCCTCGACGCGCCGGGTACCCCGGGCGACGCGGCGGCGCTGCTGCGACGCTTCGGCGCCGCTGGCCCCGACGACGGGCCGAAGACGCCCGTGCTCGCGACGCCGGAGTGGCCGTCTTGGGTATTCGGCGCGCGCAAGGGCTGCCTGCCACCGCGAGCGCGCGTGCTGCTCGTGCCAGACGGCAACGTGTGGGGCTACTCCGAGTTCGCGCGCAAGCTGTCGCGCTGGCCCCATCCGCCGGCCGTGGGCGAAATCAGCGCGGCCGAGGCCGAGGCCCACGTCACGCAGTTCGGCAAGTTCGCGGTCGCAGACGGCCACATCGTCGCCCGCGACCGCGACGCGCTGGAGTTCCTGCAGCAGCGAGCCGCGGGGCACCCGAGCGAGACCGCGGCGGTGCGTGCGATGCTGAACGACGCGGTGAGCCGCGCGGTCTACGACCGCCTGCTGCACGGCGACGCCCGGGCGTTGTTCGAGCACTACGTGCGCACGGTCGGGTGCTGCGTGCAGTACTTCGAGTGCCTGCGCTTCACCCCGGGTATGGTCATCGTCAACGGCGGGGTCCAAGAGGGCTTCGAGCTGCCGTACTTCGCGGCGCTGACCGGCGGCGATCTGCGGGTGCTCTCGGTGGACCCGGGCGGCTACGACCAGCTCAGCGCGTTCGCGAGGCCGGTGATCCAAGCCCTCCCGCATGCGTTCGCCGAGGTCCGTCGCGCGCTCTGGTCGCACGCCGGTGACGTCACCTTGCCGGTGACCGCCGACGGCACGGTGCTCAGCCAGTACAAGGACCGCAACCTGCACCGCTTCTCCGAGGTGGAGTTCCCCTGTACGACCGTCGATGCCCTGGTGCGCGAGCACCAACTGCGGCGCGTCGATCTCGTCAAGCTCGACGTCGAGGGGGCCGAGCCCGCGGTGATCGACGGTATGCTCGCGACCCTGCGCGAGCACAGGCCGCAACTGGCGATCTCGATCTACCACTGGCCCGAACACATGTGGGAGCTCCCGCTGCGGCTCCGGGAGTTGCTGCCGGACTACGACTTCCACCTGCGGCATTACTCGTACGGGCGTTGGGAGTGCATTCTCTACGCGATCCCCCGCGAGGCTCGGTAGATGCGCAGACCCAGCGCCCCCGCGGAGCGCGTCCGCGCCGGCTTTGTGGCACGCTCACCGCCACGCATGCAACGCCTGCTCGCATCGATGGTGCTCGCGATACCGCTTGGCTCGGGCTGCTTCGCGGATTCGCCGACGGTGGGCGGCGCGAGCGTTGGCAGCACTGGCAGCACCGGCGGACCGGGGTCCTCGCCCACGTCGTCCGCGTCGGCGGAGTCGAGCAGCACATCGGCGCCCGGCACCGGCGAGGGCTCGAGCGAAGTCACCGACGCCACCGTCGACACCGCCGTCGACACCACGGACGGGAGCACCGGCGAGCCGACGATGTGCGCGCCGGCGCCCGACGGGCTCGTGGCGTGGTGGTCGTTCGAGGGCGACGCGATCGACGAAGTGACCGAACTCGCGCTGATGCTGACCAACGCGGTGGTGGTCGACGAAGGGCGCTTCGGCGGCGCCCTCGGATTCGACGGCCTCGACGCGATCGCCAGGGCGAACGCGGCCGCGGTCATGGACGTCGGTGACGGCGACTTCTCGATCGAGACCTGGGTCTATCTGGAGTCGCTCGTGCACCCGAAGGACTCGCTGTCCGCGCTCGACGACTACGCGATCGTCACGCGGATGATCAGCCTTGGCGCGACGCCCAACGCCGATGGTTGGCGGTTGCTGATGTTCGGCGGCGGCTCAGCTCCGCGGTGGTGGTTCTGCATGGGGGGTACGGACAATGGCTGCGATCCCGACGGGAGCACACCCAACGTCGCCGTGTCGACCTCGGCCCCCGTCGCTGGCACGTGGACCCATCTCGTCGGTGTGCGCGCGACAGGGGCGCTGCGCCTGTACGTCGATGGCGCCCTCGAGGGGACGGCGGATCCGGGCGCGCCCGGGCAGGCCGTCAACTCCGATCGCGGGCCGCTGTTCGTCGGCGCCACCGAGTTCGTGGAGAGGGTGCCCGATGCGATGACGTACGGCCGCGTCGACGAGGTCTCGTTCTACGATCGTGCGCTCGACAACGCCGAGGTCGCGGAGCTCGCGGCGGCCTCGCTGCCGCGCTGCCGCTGACGGAACTGCGCGCCCGGCCGCGCCCCACTCTGCCCGCGCGCGCCGAGGACAACTCACTGCGCCGCGTCCCGTCAGGCACGCGATACTCCAGCCATGGATCTCCGAAGCCTCGACCGGGGTCAGCGTGGGCTCGTGCTGCTGGCGGCGCTGGTCATCGTGGTGGCCGGTCTCAAGTTCGCCGCGCCCTTGCTGCTGCCGTTCCTGTTCGCGGCGTTTCTCGCGGTGCTCGCGGCGCCGTCGGTGCTGTGGCTCGAGCGCCGCGGGATCCCGCCGGCGGTCGCCGTCGTGCCGACACTCGTGGTGCTGCTGGGCCTGCTCGCGATCTTCGGGGCGATGCTCACCGCGTCGATCGACGGGTTCGTCCAGGCCGCGCCGGGGTACAGTCGGGGCCTGGCGCGCACCGCTGGCGACTCGATGGCCCTGCTCGCCAGCTTCGGGGTGCCGATTACGCTCCCGGCGATCGGCGACGTCGTCGGCCCCGCCGACATGATCGACGTGGTCGGCACCTTGGCCAACGCGATGCTCTCGGCACTGTCGAACACCGCATTGGTCCTGCTCACACTGTTGTTCATGTTGCTCGAGGTCGCCGGCCTGCCGCGCAAGCTCGTGCTCGCCCTGGGCGCCTCGCAGATCGACCTCGCGGCGGCCGCGGGCGTGATGGTCGAGGTCCAGCGCTACCTCGCGATCAAGACCGCGGTGTCGGTGCTGACCGGCGCCTTGGTGGCGATGCTGTGCGCCATCGTCGGCGTCGACTTCCCGCTGGTGTGGGGGCTCATCGCGTTCCTCCTCAACTTCATCCCCAACATCGGCAGCGTCATCGCTGCGGTGCCCACCACGCTCGTGACGCTGGTGCAGCCCGAGATGGGGCCGGGACCGGCGCTGGTCGTGCTGATCGGCTACGTGGTCATCAACACCCTGGTCGGCAACATGCTCGAGCCGGCGTGGATGGGGCGCAAGCTCGGCATGTCGACGCTGGTGGTGTTCCTCAGCCTGGTGTTCTGGGGCTGGGTCTGGGGCCCGATCGGCATGTTCCTGTCGGTGCCGCTCACCATGGTGGTGAAGATCCTGCTCGAGCGTAGCGAGTCGCTGCAGCCGATCGCGGTGCTGCTCGGGCCGGCACCCGCGCCGCCGTAGCCGGCTGAACTTGCGCTGGACCTCACCCGTGCAACTGCGGGGTCTGCGAAGCGTCTACCGGCCGATGACGTCCCGCGTACTCTCCCTCGCCCTGTTGACCGCGCTCGCCTGCGACTCCAAGACGGAGGACGCCGGCAAGAAGGACGACGAGAAAGCAGCCGAGGCCAAGACCGCCAAGGCCGACGCAAAGGCCGACGCAAAGGCCGACGCGAAGGCCGACGCAAAGCCTGCCGACGACGCAGCGCTCCCGACCGAGACCGAGTCGCTGGCGCTCGATCAGGGCGACAGCAAGATCCCGGCGACGATCGACGTGCCCAAGGTTGCACGACTTTCAACGACGACCCCACCAGGATCCGAGTCGAGTACGGCGAGGGCCGCGACCGGGGCAAGCTCTTCGGCGTCCAGGTCCAAGCGGGCAACGAGTTCAACGTGAACCTCGACGACACCGAGAAGATGATGCTCGAGAGCAAGTACAGCAAGAACGCGATCCTCGAGAAGACGCCCACGTTGCTGCGCTGGACCATGCAGAACGAGGGCAGCGAGCCGAACCATGAGTTCAAGATGATCGTGGATCTGGGCGGTACCAAGTGGGTGTGCGAGGACGGGAACTACGGCGGCTGGACCGAAGCGGCGTCCAAGCGGCAGCAAGCGGCCTGCGCGACGCTCGCGGCAAAATAGAACGCCACAGGGCGATCGTCGTGGGTGGCAAGAGGGCGCCATGGTGTCGTTGCGATCCGTCGTCATCACGCCGGCGGGCTTTGCATCGGCGCCGTGCTGGATGAACGCGAGCGGCGCTTCGCCGGCGAAGCCCGAGGGGCCGTAACCGATGGCGCGGTGGGTGCGGAACAACCGCACGAGGCCGAGCGGCGCGAGCACGGCGTCGTAAAATGCCATGGCGCGATCGAGATCGACGACGCCGAACGAAACATGATCGAACACGTTCACGCCCCCATGGTGCCCCGACCGCGCGTGCTCGAGCCATCGGAATAGCAGCCGCGCCGCGGGCCCCGGCCGCCTGCGACCGGTTCGAACGAGTCCACCCCGGGCGACGGATTCGGTGACGGATTTGGCCCGGCGGCCACCGGACGCCCGGGTGGGCGCCGGGTGGGCGCCCCACCCGTTCGGCGCGAACGCGGCGCCACACCACGCCACGCCAGCTGCACCCGGCGGCACCGCGGGCAGCTCGATTCAAGCATCGCCCCGCGCGGTCGATACGATCGACCGATGCTCACGCGGGTCAAGTACGTCAGCCGTTTCGCGCGGCCCATGACGCCGGCGGACGTGCGGCACATCGTCGAGGCGGCCCAGCGGCACAACGCCACGATCGGCGTCACCGGCATCCTGCTGGCGTTCGGCGGGGTGTTCATGCAGGTGCTCGAGGGGCCCACCGACACAGTGCAGGCGCTTTTCGGGCGGATCGTCGCCGATCCCCGGCACCGCGACGTCGTCGTCATCCGCAGCCAGCCGACCACGAAACACATCTTCAGCGGTTGGTCCATGCGCCTGCTCGACCTCGGTGACGCCGCGCGCCGCGACGCCGCACCGCTGCTCGTGCTCATCGAAGCGGCCGCCCGTGGCAACGCACACGACACCGATTTACTCCGCGACATCGATGACCGAATATGGCGCACGCTGGGCGAGCGCGTGATGTGGGTGCGCCCGACAGGCTGACCGCGACGCAGCGGGGTGGTTCCTGGAAACAGCGCCCGGCCCGCGCCGCGCGACCGTCAGGCGGTCGGTGGCGTCCACTCGGGCGACAGTCGCGTGCCGGTCGCGACGGCGGAGACTACCGCACGCCGATCAACCGCTGGAGCACGCGCTGCAGCTCGTCCACCGTGATGTCGATGCGCTCGACGACGCGGCCGTAGAGCATCGCCGTCGCCACGTTGCGATCGCCGAGCTCGCGCTGCGCTTCGTGCAGCGTGAACAGCACCACCCGCTCGATCCGCGTGAGGCCGTCGCGCGCGTCGGGCAGCACATCCTCTGGCCGGATCGCCGCCTCGCGGACGTAGGGCGCGTGCGGGTTGGGGCGCCGCGGCATGGCGCTGACCAGCGTACCAGGCTGGGGCCGCGGTGGCAGAACCCGACTGCGACGAGACGCGCGACGCTCTATCGCATTGCGCGCGGACTCGGCCTTTGCGAGGCCAAGGCCATCGAGGCCCACGGAGCAGGGGCTGGTGACCTCGCGGGCGCGGGGATCGACCGCCATTGGTTGCCGACAGCGGTGCGCTGCCGCGGTCCGGTGTCACGGTGAAGCTGGCCTGGGGCGGCTCGTTCGCCGGCGGGAGATCCGGCGAGCCGCTCGCCGTCTGCACCGCCGTAGCAGGCACCGAGCGCCAGCAACAGCGGCCAGGTGCGACGTCCTTCGAGCGGCTTCGTCGTCGCGATCATGACGCGATGCTACCCCCGCCGATCGTCGCCGCGGCTGCGATCACCCCAACTGCCGCCACGCGAGCGGCTCGCCCGCCGCAAGCGGCACCAGCTCGCCATCGGCCATGGGATACGTCGCCGGCACCGTCCACGGCCGCCGCTCGAGGACCGTGGTCGTGGTCGCGACGGGCAGCCCGTAGAAGCGTGGCCCGAAGCGGCTGGCGAAGTCGGGCAGTCGCGCGAGGGCGCCGGCACGCTCGAACGCGGTTGCGTACAGCTCGAGCGCCGCGTGGGCCGTGAAGGTGCCCGCACAGCCACACGCGGACTCCTTCGTGGGCCGAGCATGGGGCGCGCTGTCGGTGCCGAGGAAGAACTTGGGATTACCCGACGTCGCCGCCGCCACCAGGGCCTCGCGGTGATGCGCGCGCTTGAGCACCGGCAGGCAATACAGGTGCGGACGGATCCCGCCCGCGAACATCGCGTTGCGATCGAACAGCAGATGGTGCGCGGTGATCGTCGCCGCCACGTGTTCGGGCGCCGCCGCGACCCAGTCCACCGCCTCGGCCGTGCTCACGTGCTCGAGGACGATCCGCAGGTGCGGGTGCCGCGAGACCAGGCGCGGCAGCGTCTCGCGCACGAACACCGCCTCGCGATCGAACACGTCGACCGCGGGGTCGATGCTCTCGCCGTGCACGAGCAGCGGCAGACCTGTGGCGGACATCGCCGCGAGCACGTCGTCCATCGCCTCGAGATCCCGCACGCCGCCATCGGCATTGGTGGTCGCCCCGGCCGGGTAGAGCTTGACCCCGTAGACGTGGGGACACGCCGCCGCCGCCGCGATGTCGAACGTCGTCGTGGTCGGCGTCAGGTACAGCGTCATCAGCGGCTCGAACTCGACGCCAGGTGGCACGGCCGCCAGGATGCGATCGCGATACGCCAGTGCCGCCGCCACGGTGGCCACCGGCGGGCGCAGGTTCGGCATCACGATCGCGCGACCGAACTGCCGGGCCGAGTGCGGCACGAGGTGGCGCAGCGCATCGCCGTCACGCAGGTGCAGGTGCCAGTCGTCGGGTCGCGGCAGCTCGATTCGGTCCATCGTCCGGCGAGTCTACCGCTGCGCGCCGCCGGACGGATCGGCCCGTCGGCCCACCGGCGGTGGCGGGGGCGGCGGCGCGTCGCGGCCCCCGCCGATCTCGAGGATGATGTCGAGAAGCACCGGCTCCTGCGGCGTGAGGCCCACGTGCTCGCCCTCGTCGGTGTGGTCGGTGCTGAACACCAGGCGCGCGCAGCCGTGATCGGCGCTGTTGGTCATCGGGCGCTCCTTGCCGGTGGGGTTGGACGCCTCACTACGCGGCCTCCGTCCCGACTCCGCCGGAGCCCGCCCGGGCACACGCGCGCGCCGGCTCAGGACTTCGTCGGGTTGCCCGGGAAGTTCTTGTCGGTGAGATTGGGGTCGTCTTCGATCGGACCCGTCGCCTCGACGATGTAGATCCTGCCGGGAGCATCGCCGACCGCGAGCTCGGCACCCCAGGCAGCAGCGTCCGAGGTGGCGGTCAGGTACACGGACGCCGCCTGTTTCCGCTTCCCGTAGTTGGAGCTGCCGCCAGGCTCGACCAGGTCGCCCAGCTTCAGGTCTGCCTTCGTGCCGTGGAAGTACCGTTGCTTGGTCGGCGCGTCGATCACTGTCATGCGGACTCCTTTCGTGCGGTGGGCGTGTACGGATGCTTCGAGGTTCTCGACGGTCATGACATCGTCTCCAGGTAGGGCCGCATCGCGCGCTCGACGTGGCGCATGCGGGCGCACTTCAAGAGCGCGTCGAGTTCGCCCGTGGAGCGGAGCCCGTGCCGCGGGATAGAGGCTCCCGTCCGGCGCGAAGTCGTCGACGAGGCCGGTGCGGGCCGGATGTCGTCGTGCGGAGTTGCGTCGAGTGCGACGCGAGGGTGGCCCCGTCAGCCCACCGGAGGGGGCGGGGGCGGGGGCGCGTCGAAGCACACGCCGATCTCGAGGATGATGTAGAGAAGCACGAGCTCCTGTGGCGTGAGGCCCACGTGCCCGCCCTCGTCGGTGTGGTAGGTGCTGAACATCAGGCGGCCGCAGCCGTAGTCGGCGCTGATCGTCATCGGGCGATCGTTACCGGTGGGGTTGCACGCCTCGCACGGTCCGCGCACCCACGCGTAGTGGCCCACGTCGACGTCGTTGCCCATCTCGTCTTGGGTGATGACGGGCGGGATCTCGTCGATCCCCGACCAGTTGTCGATGAGCTCCACGCTGGGCAGCGAGAGCAGGTTGGGGTAACCGCCGCCGATGTCCTGCAGCGCGGGCGGCAGCGCCTGCAGCCACGCGAGCAGCTCGGGATCCACGACCTGCCCGGTCGTGTCGTAGTTTCCCAGGTCGGGATCGAAATCCTGATCGTGGAGCCGCTGGTAGTTGGGGAAGGTCTCGTAGACGTACTCGTTGGCCCAGTCGGTGACGTAGAATTTGCCGCCCTCGGCGACCCACTGACGGATGTTGAGCATGCGCAGCTCGGTCAGCGTCCCCATCCCCACCTGCGCCATGCACGGGATGAAGATGATGTGGTACGCGCGCATCGCCGCGAGGTCGTCGAGCAGCGCGGCGCCCTCGGGTTGATCGAGCAGATCGAAGCTCTCGGTGCCCTGGAGCAGGGCGCCGTTGCCGTCGACCTCGGCCATGCCGATCTTCGCGAGGATGTTGAAGATGCTGTCGTTGAAGGTTTCGACCACCGCGACCCGCGGGATCCACATCCCCTGCGCGGGGTTCCATTCGCCGGGCAGGCTGCTCGCGACCGGCGCCGCCGTGTTCGCGCCCTCGTCGAGGTCGATGTCACTGACCCGCAGGAACTCGCCCTTCTGCACGACCAGCTTCTGTCCGGCGCCGGCGACGATCGGCAGCTCGAACGAGCCGTCGGGGTTGGTGAGCACGAACTGCGCGTCACAGGCGATGCCGACGCACTGCGCACAGTAGACGCCGTCGGGGATCGGCTCGGGGTCGCTGGTCGCGACGTAGACGAGCGCACCGCTGATCGGGATCTGCAGATTCGGCGCGTGGACCGTGCCGGTCAGGGTGCCGTTGCTGGGTCGCGGAACGCAGGTGTCGCTGCCCTCGCCCGCGCCCTCGTCGGCACTGCCGCCGCCGCCGCCGAGATCGAGGAGCTCCGCGGTGTCCGCCTCGCCCGGCTCCGCATCGGTGGCGACGGTGAGCGACGTGATCGCCGGGCCCGTGGCGGATTCGGGCGACTCACGCCCATCGCCCGCGCAGCTGGCGAGGATGAACGCGAGGGCGGAGGCGAGCGCGTGGCGAAGTGCGGTCGCGATCATCGAGTGCCGATCCCCATGTTGGTCTGAGCCGAGCCAGCGCATCCGTGCATGATAGACGCGTTGCGCGACGATGCGGGCGAGGTTCCGCGCGCCCCGGCGGACGGCACCCACGCATGCCCGCGGGGTTTGCCCCGGCCCCGACGCTCCGCGTATCCTCGCGCCCGTGCCCCCGTGGAGACTCACGGTCCCCCTCGCCCTCGCTGCGTGTGGCGGGGCCGCATCGGCGAGCCTGACCGGCACCTCGGACTCCGGCGAGCCGCCGTGGACGACGGCTGCCGACACCACGTTGCCCACGACCGCTTCGTCGGAAAGCGACGCCGGCTTCGTCACGATGCCCGATGTCGGCACCCTGCCGCAGTGCTCGCTGTACGCCGATGATTGCCCGCCCGACCAGAAGTGCGCGCCCTATGCCACCGACGGCGGCGTCAGCTCGAACTCGACCCGCTGCGTGCCGCTGGCCGACCCGCCCGCGGCACTCGAGGCGCCGTGCACGACCCAGCAGTGGAGCGCGAGCGGCCTCGACGACTGCGATCGCGGGCTCTACTGCGTGCTCTACGACTTCGAGGCGCTGCTCGGCCGCTGCGTCGCGCTGTGTATCGAGGACCCCGACGCACCCGATCTGGTGTGCGACGATCCCGACGCCCGCTGCATCGGCAACCCGGACATCATGCCGCGGCTGTGCTCGGCGGGGTGCAACCCGCTGGGCGACGATTGCCCCGGCGATCAGAATTGCTATCGCGTCGGCACCAGCTTCAGCTGCCTCGCCGACGTCTCGGGGCCCGGCGGTCAGGCCGGCGATGCGTGCCAGTTCTCGAACCAGTGCGACGCCGGCATGCGCTGCGTACCACCGAGCGAGCTCTTCGATTGCGACGCGCCCGCCGGGTGTTGCTCGCCGTTTTGCGACACGCGCGACCCGGCGGCCTCGTCGATGTGCCCCGGCGCGCCCGATCTCGCCTGCGTGCCGCTGTTCGAGCCCGGCGATGGTCCGCCGCTGTACGACTGGGTCGGCTCGTGCGCCGTGCCGACCGGGGCCGATCGATGAAGCACACCACCATGTTCATCTCCGCGGTGGTGCACGCGATGGGGCTCGGGTGCTCGCGCGGCGCCGAGCGGCCGCCGGTCGCCGAGGCCACGCGCGTTCCGACCGGAGACGCCGTCGCCGAGCCCGCACTGCCCGCGGCCACGCCTGCACCCCAGGCGAGGCCCGATGCACCGCCGACCGCCACGGCGCCGGTGCCCGCAGGCCCCGCGCTGCCCGACGGCACGCGGATCGTGCCCTGCGACGACGCGCCGGCGAACATGGCGTGCATCCCCGGCGGCAAGGCGATCCGCGGCACCGACGACGGCCCCGAGAACGCGCGGCCCAGCGCCGAGATCTGGTTGCAGACCTACTACGTGGATCGCTTCGAGGTCACGATCGCCGAGTACAAGGCGTGCGTGAAGCGGGGCGAGTGCCCCAAGGGCGGGCCGTTTTATCCCGACTTCAGTCGGCCCCATCAGCCGGTGGTCGGCATGTCGTGGAACTCCGCGCGCACGTACTGCGAGGTCCACGGCAAGCAGCTGCCCACCGAAGCCCAGTGGGAGGCGGCCGCACGCGGACCCGACGGCGCCGCGTTTCCGTGGGGAGACGAACGCGCGACCTGTCGCCGCGCGATCATCCGCGATGGGCGTGGTCGCAGCTGCGGCACGCCGATGGCCCGCAGCAGCGAGCCCTACAAGGGCCGCACGTTCGTGGTCGCATCGCGGCCGGCGGGCGCCTATGGGCTGTTCGACATGGCCGGCAACGCGTGGGAGTACGTCGCCGACTGGTACGCGCCCGACTTCGCCAGCTGCGGCGCGTCGTGCTCGGGCATCGATCCCAAGGGGCCGTGCGACGGCGCGGACGAGTGCCCCGGCTTCACCGAGAAGATCGTCAAGGGCGGCTCGTGGTACTGGAGTTCCGAGCTCGCCGCAGGGTGGACGCGGCGCGCCCAGCCGCCGCACAACTCGCCGTTTCACCACTACGGCTTTCGCTGCGCCGCGACCGTCGGTCAAGCCGCGGCACTGCGCGGTAAGCCGCCCGATCCGCTGGCGCCCGTCGAGGGCGAGTCCAACACCGACGCCAACCGCGGCCTGTGACGCGCCGCGGCGCTCAGTCCTTCTGGGGGACCGGCCCGGTCCCCCTTCCACCGGGCAAAGCCCGGCGGAACCTTCCCCCTTCCTTTCGCTGGCGCTCAGTCCTTCTGGGGGACCGGCCCG